>JBBRML010000006.1:0-95606 GCA_038230855.1 Fimbriimonadales bacterium
AGCTTCGTTCGTCATAGCAAATCGCCAATTTGCGTGGAAATCAGCGATTTGAACGCTACGCTTCGGTTCAAAGAACCGCGCTACGCGACTTGGGCATCCATGCCCAAGCGGAGGCTGTTGAGTTGATCAACAGCCTCCTAAACGCCTTACGAACCTGCAGGTCGTCGGGTATCGTCTGAATAGGTAGACATATGGCGATCGTTCGGTTCGACAACCCCTTACAACTCTCCGGCGACTTTGCGCCGAGGGGCGACCAAGCATCGGCCATCGCGACCCTCGTAGACGGCCTGGAGTCGGGCTACCGCTACCAAACTTTACTCGGCGCGACGGGAACCGGCAAGACGTACACCATGGCCTCCGTCATCCAGGAGACGCAACGACCGGCCCTGATCCTCGCCCACAACAAAACCCTCGCGGCCCAGCTATGCCAGGAGTTCCGAGCCTTCTTTCCCGAGAACTCGGTGCAGTATTTCATCAGCTATTACGACTACTACCAACCTGAAGCGTACGTCCCCGGCTCCGACCTCTACATTGAAAAAGACTCGTCGGTGAATGACGAAATCGAACGACTTCGACACGCCGCCACTCAAGCCCTCCTCGAACGGCGCGATATCATCGTCATCGCCTCCGTTTCGTGCATCTACGGTTTGGGCTCGCCCAGTGAGTACGCCGAGGCGGTCATCACGTTCGAGACTGGCAAAGAGTTCGATCTCGATGCCGCGCTGAAAAAACTGATTCAAATGCAGTTCACGCGAAACGAAATCCAACTCGATCGCGGCACCTTTCGGGTCCGTGGGGACACGTTAGAGATTCAGCCAAAGGACGAAGAGATCGTGACCCGCGTTGAATTCTACGGCGATCAGGTCGAGCGCATTCGATTGTTCGACCCGCTCACTGGCGAAGTCATCGATCAGCCGACCAAAATCTCTGTCTTCCCCGCTACCCACTACGTCACGCCTTGGGAGCGCATCGACGAAGTCATCGCGCAGATCCAGCAGGAGTGCGATTCGCAGTGTGCATTGTTCACTTCGCAAGGCAAGCTGCTAGAGGCGCAACGACTGAAGCAACGTACCGACTTTGACGTCGAAATGATGCGCGAGGTCGGCTACTGCAACGGAATCGAGAACTACTCGCGGTATTTCGATGGCCGAGAACCGGGGTCCGCACCATACACGCTTCTCGACTTTCTTCCCAGCGATGCCATCGTCTTCATTGACGAGAGCCACCAAACTCTGCCTCAGATTCGGGCGATGTACAACGGCGACAAACAACGTAAGAGCGTCCTCGTCGAGTACGGGTTCCGACTCCCGTCCGCCCTCGATAATAGGCCCCTCAAGTTTGAAGAGTTCCTGGAACGCGTCCCGCAAATCGTGTACGTTAGCGCGACTCCGGGCCCATTTGAAGGCGAAACTCAGGCCCAGGTCGCCCAGCAGATCATTCGCCCGACGTACGTCGTCGATCCTCACGTTGATATCCGCCCCACGAAGGGCCAGATCGACGACCTGATAAATGAGATTCAGATTCGTTGCGGCCTCAAGCAACGCACGCTCGTGACAACTCTGACCAAGCGCATGGCGGAGGACTTGACCGGCTACTTGCAAGACCTCGGCGTAAAGGTGAATTACATTCACTCAAACGTCCACTCGCTCGATCGACCGGAAATCCTCCGCGACCTTCGGCTCGGGGTTTATGACGTGGTTGTCGGAGTCAACCTGCTGAGAGAAGGTCTCGACTTGCCCGAGGTGACCCTCGTCGCCATTCTGGACGCCGACAAAGAGGGATTTTTACGCTCCGAAACTTCGCTCATCCAAACAATCGGCCGCGCTGCCCGAAACGTTGATGGGACGGTCATCATGTACGCCGATAACGTCACCGGTTCCATGTCACGCGCGATCAGCGAAACGGATCGACGCCGCGACGTGCAACTGAAGTACAACGCGGACAACAATGTCTCACCGGTCACCATCCACAAGGCCGTGCGTGAGACGATTCGTTCGTACGACGCGGTTGCCGAGGTTGCCGCTCAGTACAGTTCTGACACGATGTCGAAAATCGGGGCGGAAGGAGCAGCGGTCCGGATTGAGGACATTCCGCTGTTGATTGCGAGCATGGAGCGCGAAATGAAAGATCTCGCGAAGCTGATGGAGTTCGAAAAGGCGGCAAAGATTCGTGACGAGATGGACGGCTTGCGAAAGATTCTTGGCACCTCCGACGGAAGAATCGGACAAGACAAGCGCAAGCTTGCCGGACGACCGCGCAGGTAAAACGGAAGAGCGATGCCGAAGTTACAATGGATTGTTACCGCCGCCGTCCTCGCGACCGCAAGCCTCGCCGCGACCCAAGAGCCGACAATTGGCCGCACGAAAGCCAAGTCGACTCGTCAAACGGCCACGACGATGATCGTGCCCGGACGTTCTTTTGGGCGCGTCAAGATCGGGATGACGAAGGAAGCCCTCGTCAAGGTCTTGGGAAAGCCGAATACCGAAGCGCAGCTTGACGGCGACGTCACCGAGTCCATTTGGTACGGAGTTGGTCGCTCAACGGACGGTATTCGTAAGACGGATTTTGTAGCGGCGTACTTCTTTCACGATGCGGTTGTTCAGGTCGACGGCTCCACGCCGCGATTCAAGACTAAAGGCGGGCTCACCACGGCAAAGCCTTGGACCGAGTTCTCGGATAGCTACCCGTCACCGACGCCGCGCAAGCGCATCTATCCTATGGATGATGACCAACCGCGCATGCTGCACTTTGCGATGGATGCCGCGGACGTGGGCTTCGGATGGGTGCAGGTCCAATACGAGGCGAAGGACGCAAAACCACAACCTGATTCACCTGTGGATATGATTGTTGTTCATCGTCCGGGCACCCGAATGTTATTTGGGATCGTCGACTTCGCGCTGTGGAACGAGCCAGGCCGCACGAAGAACGTGGCCGCAAAGCCGATCGAGATCAAGAAGCCGACCAAGAAGCAAGATGAGGGTCCGGTCAAGGGTCCCACCAAGGTACAGGAAGACGACTCCCCGAGCGGCAACGGCAAGCTGAAGGCGGGTGATCGCGCGCCTGAGATTCGAGGTACGACGGTTTCTGGGGAGTCGTTTAGCCTTCGTGATTCTCTGATCGACGCCAAGATGGCGATCGTGAATTTCTGGTTTGTCTCAAACGACCAGAGCAAGAAGGACACGGTAAAGCTTCAGGAGTTGTACGCAAAGTACAGGAGTCAGGGCTTGATCGTGATCGGCATCGACCTCGGGGATAAAGCCGAGGCCGTGCGAACCTATTTATCGGCCAAAGGGATCAAGTACCCCAACATGCTGGACGCAGCGGGTGACGGGCCAGTGAACAACTATCACATCCTCGGCTTCCCTTGCAGTGTCGTGGTCGATACAAATGGAAAGATCGTCGATGTCATCACGGGATTCAATGAGGAGCGCCTGCGCAAAGCCATTGATCGCGCCGGTTTCGGCGGATAGTTTGCGTGTGGCAGGCTCTCGTTGATATTGGGATCGTAGCCTACTGTTCCTTCCGTTTCTTCTGATTGTTTGACGGCAGGACATGGTCTGCTCCTACGGCCCTCGTCTTGATCTAACCCGGAGGGTTTGAAGATTCCAGCGAAGGGTCTGCCGCCCCGAGGCGGCTACCCTGGTACGAACGGCCCAGCGGGTTTCAGCCCTGTAAGGTCTGCCTAAACTGCCATTTGATCTCGCTGTCCCTTCGAACTCACTTTTTGAAACTACGAGAGCGACGGGAAAAGCACCCCTCGGCTACGCGCTACGCGCGGAAATCTACAACGCTCCGGCAATTGTTGATAGTAACGGAGAAAGAGTCCATCAGCGAGGACAGTTGCGTTTGCCGTCAGTTCACGATACGGACCCCCATCCTGGGCGGGACAGAACCCGCCTTCCTTCCCCCTAAGGAATAAGCGCGATGCTCAGGCAAACGCTCCGGGTTGGCACTTCGCCAAATGCAGGGAGTTCGTTTCGCCGCGCCAAAGGACGCAATCTCCAATGAGCCGAAGCAACGCGTTCAAACCCCGTCATGCCAAAATGGAATTTCAATGGCAGGTCACTCGAAATGGAAGAACATCCGCATCCGAAAGGGTAAGCAGGACGCGCTGCGCGGAAACCTTTTCACAAAGCTGAGTCGCGAAATCATCGTCGCCGCGAGAATGGGCGGCGCCGACATGAGCATGAACGCCCGCCTGCGTGTAGCTGTCGATAAAGCTCGCGAAGCCTCGATGCCCGCTGACAACATCAAGCGGTCGGTCGCCCGCGGCACAGGCGAGATCGAGGGCGCTGCCTACGAAGAGATCACCTACGAGGGCTATGGACCAAACGGCTCGGCCGTCATCGTGGAGTGCTACAGCGAGAATCGTAATCGAACCGTCGCGGAAATCCGGCACGCGTTCATGAAGAATGGCGGCAGCCTTGCCGAGAACGGCTCGGTTCTGTGGCAATTTAAGCACTACGGCCAAATGGTCGTGGAACGCAAGGGCCAAGACGAAGACGAATTCACATTGCTGGCCCTCGAAGCAGGCGCCGAGGACGTCGTCGCTGACGAGGAATCCTTTACGATATATTCCGCAATGGAGGACCTCCACAAGGTGAACGATGCGATGCTTGCCCAAGGAGTGAAGACGACCGATGTTGAGTTGGTCTACATTCCAAGCAACAAAGTCGAACTTTCGAGCGACGACGCATCCAAACTCATTCGCTTGCTAGATCGCCTGGACGAACTGGACGACGTGCGTCAGACGCATGTAAACGTCGATATCACGGAGGAAATGCTCGACGCAGAGTGAAGGCCCGCCCCTCCATACCGATTGTGACGGTGCTTATCGTAGCGGCAAATTTAGTCGCAGCGTTCGCCGTCGTTGTCGCGCCTGATCTCATCCAAGAACTCGGATTTCGGCCCGATCATCCAACGTTCGTGACTGCATTTTCCGGTCTGTTTTTACATGCCAACCTGCTGCACCTCCTCGGCAACATGGTGTTCCTCGCTGCGGTCGGCGCGGCCGTCGAACTTGCGACCGGGTCACTTCGATTCTCCATCGTTTACTTCGTGGGCGGACTAGCGGGTATCGCCCTCCACTACGCCTTTAAACACGGTGACCCCGCGCCCGCGCCGCTCATCGGCGCTAGCGGATGCATTGCGTCGTGCGTCGCTTACTACAACGCGCGTTACATGAGCCTCCGGGTTGTGATTGCCCCGAAGTTTTCTACCTCCGTGCTCACCGTAACCGGCCTCTGGATGGCGCTGCAACTAGCAGGCGTCTTCGTCCAACTCGGCCAACCCCGCGCGGTATCTTTCTATGCTCACATCGGCGGACTCATCGCGGGCGCGGCGCTGGCGCTCGTTTTCCGCTCACCGGACCTCGGCCAACTCGACCTCCGCCATGAAGTGCTGAAGCGCATGAACGACCGTGGACCGGACGCCATGATCCGCGCTGCGCGCGAGCACCTTAAGGCCCATCCGGGCGATGTGACGGCACTCCGACACCTCTCCGAAGCGTACAGAGACTTGGGCGATCGCGCCGAAGAAATTCATGTCTTGCTTGATCTCTTACCGCGTGTCGATGCGGTCGGCCTACCAACTCTTCTGCGCCGCGTGGTCGAACTAGACGCCGTTCTTCAAATTGCTGACCCCATGCGCATGCGACTCGCCGTGAACGTTCAGCGCAAAGATCCCGAATTGGCGCGCGTGCTTTACGAAGTCTCGCTGGAGTCCTCCAAAAATTCGCCGGCCCACGCTGACGCACTCCTCGCGCTGGCGAGCTTCGAACGCGAGCGCAATCTCGAACGAAGCAACGCCTTGTTGCAAGAGCTCAGCGACGTATTTCCCCTGCATCCCGCGGTTGAACTAGCGAGAGCTCGAGGTTGGATTTCGTGAACGAAGCCCCGAGCCTTCGGAGCCGTTTCATTGGCGTCTTCGCGTACGGCCTCGTGCGAACACTCGGAGCCTTGCAGACAACGACGATAGTGGGCCTCGCCAAATCCGAAACCGATCCGATCTCCATTTATTGCGGATGGCACGGACGCAGCCTGCTATTCGCAAACTACTTTCGCCGCAAGTCGATCGGCGTCATCATCAGCAACTCAAACGACGGCGATATTCAGGCCGCGATATTTCGCCGTCTTCGGTACAAGGTCATCCGCGGTAGTTCCGGCCGAGGCGGTGAGAGGGCGCTAGTCGAGGCAATACGTGCTCTGAAAGCGGGCCACTCGCTTGCGATGACCCCCGATGGCCCCCGCGGCCCATCGCATGAACTGCAACCCGGCGTCGTGATGATGGCCCGCAAGACAGGCGCTGCCTTGGTCCCGGTGGGGATCTCGTGCTCGCGGCGAAAGCTCATGCGATCCTGGGACCGGTACATGCTGCCGCTTCCCTTCGGGAAAGCCCGCTTGATCTTTGGAGAACCGATTCACGTCGCGCCAAATGCGACAGATGCCGAAATGGAGTCTGCGCGCCTCCAATTGCAAAGCGAGATCAATCGGCTAGAGACAGAGGCCGAGCGAGTCTGCGGTCATGGCGCGACGTAAGGCTTCCAAGCGCCTTCGCGCATTTTGGCGAGCCAGTACTTGCTGCCGAACGGAATATCGACGGCCTGCACGCGAGGAAGGCGATAGACGTTCCGATTCGAATCATTCGGTGATGGCGCGGGCGCCGCACCGGCCAGAACCACGCCGGTGATCTCCACCTTTCGACCTTTGTATGTAAATCCCTTGAGGAGCTTCGTGTTCCTTGGCAAGATGCCATAGGGCAAGGCGAACGAGGTTGGCATCGTCGCTCCCAGTTTTTCGATTCGAATCGCGCACTCGCCGATCTCTTTCTTCACAGCAGCATCGGAGAGGGAGTGCAGGCGAGGATGCGACATGGTGTGATTTGCGAGTTCGCCGCCCCACTCCAAGAGTTGCTTCGCCTTCTTCTCGCCGAAACCTTTTTGCGTAAATAGGGTGTCCGGCAGGATGTACCACGTCGCCTTGATCGGAAAGTCGGGGTGCAACTCTGCGAACGCACTCCATATTCCGACCGCACAGCTTGGGTCGATTCTGCCGTCGCGCAGGTACTTGAATTGGGATGGATCGGCATCGTCAAAGGTGAAAACAACGGGCGACGCGCCTGGCGCGAGTGGCATCTTGTTCGCCAGGTATTCGCTCATCGTGACCGGTCGAAACCCGAGCGCGTACAGCTGCTCGAGGTCGGCCTTGAACTTTGCCACGCTCCGATCCCAACGTGCCTCCTTCTTGGAGATGTTGTGGTACTCCATGATGAGCACCTTTCCGTCTGGGTTCGACTTTCTACTTGTCACTCGCGCGGGCGGCGTTTGTGCAACAAATGAACCCGTAGTCGCCAATTTTTGCAGCGAAATGGGATCAATTACTTTATCCACGCGCTGGCACGAGAAAAGCCCCGAACTCGCTAGTACAATTCCAAACACTCCATGTCGAGCACGCGATTCCGTCATCAGAAATTGGCCATCCTTGCCTGTCTCATTTTAACATCCCTGACCGCGGAATCTTGCCGCAAAGCCGAAATATCTAACTCAAAACCTGTGACGAAAGGCGTGGCTTCGGTGATGCCAAAAATCAAGTCGCCACTGCCTCCAAAACTTCACACGTTTGCCCGTCCGAAAAACGTTCGCGGCCTATACGTAACGGCATGGGTGGCGGGTGGGCAGAAGCATATGGATGCTCTCCTCGGCCTCGCCGACCGCACCGAGATCAACGCGTTTGTGATCGACGTGCGCGATGAAGGGCAAATGTACTTCAAGACGGGAATCAAGTTGGCGGATGAGTCGAAAGCCAACCAGATTGCCGTTGTGAATCCGGAAAAGCTGATGAACCGACTGTTCGCGCACAACATTTGGCCCATCGCGCGCGTGGCGTGCTTCCGTGATAACTACGTGACGGTCAAACACCCTGAGCTTGCCGTGCAGTTTGCAAACGGCAAGGTGTGGCGCGATCGCTCTAAGCATGCCTGGCTCGACCCGTACAACCAAAAGAATTGGCAGTATATGAGCGACACTATCGACTTCGCTCTCGATATGGGCTTTCCCGAAATTCAGCTCGATTACGTGCGCTTCCCTAGCGAAGGCAAAGCGGCAACGCAGGTCTACCCTGGAAAGAAGTTTTACAAGGATCAGAAGGCCGCCCCCGCCGACGTCATTCAGGCCTTTGCCGTGTACATTGCAAAGCGTGTCCACGACCGAGGCGCGGTACTGTCCGCCGACATATTCGGCATCATTTCCTCGACAAAAACCGATCAGGGCATCGGCCAGTTTCTGGAAAAGGTCGCCGAGCCCTTCGACGTGATCTCGCCAATGATCTATCCGTCACACTTCGCGCTTGGCGAGTATGGAATCTCAGACCCCGACCAAGCGCCGTACGGCATTGTGCAAAGGTCGCTCAAGGACTTTCAGAAGCGACTGCCGAAGAAAGACATTAGGCCATGGCTGCAAAGCTTTTCGCTTCGCAACCACTACGGCCCAACGCAAGTTCGTGCCCAGATCAAGGCGGCGGAAGATTTGGGCTACCACGACTTCCTGCTGTGGAACGCCCAAACCGTATATCCCGAAGCGGGACTTTTGAAGAAGAAGAAGAGCGGCTAGCGCCGCCCCTATTTACGGCAGAATGTTCCCGGCTGCCCGATAGATCTCGTACCAGTGCGGTCGCGAAAGTTCGATCGTACAGGCGCGAGCGACCTGCTCGACGCGTTCGGCGTTTGTCGTGCCGACAACCGACTGAATGCGCGCCGGGTGTCGCTGAATCCATGCGATCGCCATACCGGTCTTCGTCACGCCGTACGTCGCGCAGAGGTCGTCCAGCACTTTGTTGAGCTCGGGGAACTTGGGGTGATCCACAAATGCACCCTCGAAGAAGCCGAACTGGAAGGGTGACCACGCCTGAATCGTAATCTTCTTGAGTCGGCAGTAATCGAGGATTCCGCCGTCGTGGTCGATTGAGTTATCGAATTTGGTGTTCGCAGTGATGCCGCGGTCGATCATGCCCGTGTTCGTAATGCTGAGTTGCAGCTGGTTGGCGTGCAGCTTCATGGACAGGCTTGCCTGAAGCAGCTCGACCTGACCCGGATTGAAGTTGCTGACTCCGAAGTTTCGCACCTTGCCGCTCGCAAGCAGCTGGTCGAATGCTTCGGCCACTTCCTCAGGCTCGATGAGGGTGTCGGGCCGGTGAAGCAACAGGACATCGATGTAGTCCGTCTCCAGTCGCTTGAGGATTCCGTCCACCGACTCTAGAATGTGCTCCTTCGAGAAATCGAAGAATCCCTTGCGGATTCCGCACTTGCTCTGCAGCACAAGGTCCTGTCGGTTGATGCCAAGTCGTGCGATCGACTTCGCGAAGACCTCTTCGCATTTGCCGCCGCCGTAGATGTCGGCGTGATCGTAGAAGTCGATTCCGGCGTCGACGGATCGTTTGATGAGATCGTCCAGCGCGGCGGGCTCCATGCCGCCGATGCGCATGCACCCGAGCGAGACCTCGGATACTTCGAGTTCGGACGTACCAATCCTAAGCTTTTTCATGTTTGGAGTCGTAGTTTATCCGCCGAATCGCGCCGGTGCGGTTTTGGCGGATAATGACACCACTTTGGTGATCAACGCCTGGTAGCGAGTTACGGTACTCTTTGCGTCCTCGCTGAGAGGTGATATCGGATCGATTCCATTGCACTATTTAGCCAAATCGCTCGCTAGATTCCGGATCCGCTCGAGTACCAGACCCTCGCGACCGGGCTCGACGTAAGCCTGGAGAGCCTCGTCAAGATAGTCGCTCTTCAGGACGTTGCCGAACTGTTCCTTAAGAAACGCTCGCAAGTCGATGTTGGCTTCTGCGGCTTCGGCGACTATCGTCGCTCGACCGTCGATGAGGCGTACCATGTCACTGAAGTCTCGACTGAGGAAGATGTCGTCGTGATGTTCGCGCGACTGGGAACGGAAGGCCGTCATCTTCGTGCCCAAGAAGCAGACGGGGTCGATGACCTTGATTGCTATGCCGTTGTCTAAGGTGTGCGACCAGGCGGTGGCAAGGGCGAGCGGATACCATGGATTCACCCAAACCGTGGTTTCCGGATTGACGGGGATTACGTCGATCAAGGTGATTCCGTGCAGGTAGCGGCACGTGGGACCTTCCATGTCGTTCCTAAACCCGAGTGACAGGAGGCGGCGGTCGAGCGCGTGCAATTCTAGGATGCTCGCACCTACTTCGATCGCGACGTCAACGTCTTTGGTCACCCGCAACGGCTGCCCACCTTTCTCTGTCAGCAATAGTCCGACTACGGCGCCGCCGAGGAAAACCACTTCTTGGCAGAGCTCGCCGAGCTGCTGTGACGCGTGGTTGAGTAGCTCGATCGGTGAGAAGACGCTCATCTCAGTCCCGGCCTTGCGCCGAGAAGAGGCGGTGCAGCTCCTTCTGTGCGAGATTGCGCTCCCTGTTTTCTCCCAGTCGCAGGGCGTCCACGAGGGCAAGAACTGCGTAGAATTTAGGATCTCGTCGCGCTACTTTTGCCGCACTCGGATGCAAAGGCTCGATGGACAATCCTCGCGTCTCACCCATGGGGTCGGGCCAGACGGGCGGCAAGGCGTCGGACGAAGTAATCTCCGCGTTCAGGGGCGGAGCGGCCCAAGCCGTGGGAGTTCCACGTACTTCCCCACTTCGTTTGGGCGCCATGAAGTACTTCGCTCCGTGCACGAGCGCTTCCTCTAGGGATCGTAGGTTCATCCTCTTGCTTGCTGGATGGTACAGCTTCACCTCCGCCGCCCTCTTTAGCGCGCGGTTCACCGTGGACGGGCTCACCCCGATGTCGGCGGCCAGAGTGCCCTGAGACCAGTCGTTCTGAGAGCGAAGCGACGCGACTTTGAGCAGCACATACATGTCTGCGGAGTCTAACATGCCTTCATTATAGCATATTCGCTATTCGCGAATCGCGAATAGCGAATATGCTACTCATGTACGCCGGGATCAAACGATTGTTTTTCCCAGTGAATGCCTCGGCAAGACGAGCATGATTCGCGGCGGGGCGGTTTTGGCGGATAATGACAACATGCTGACCACGCTCATTGCTGCCTTTGCCATCGACGGAGTGCCAGGCGCGATGGTCGCCCACATGACCCACGGTGTCAACGTCACCCGTTGGTTCTGCTACGAAGGTGCTAAGCGCGCGCCGCAAGCCCAGGGCAGTTATTGGCTGGCACAAGACGCGAAGTGGATGAAAACCCTCGGAATCGACTACGTGAGGCTCTGCATCTCTCCCGAGTACATCTTTGCCAACGGCGTCGCAAAGGCGGCGGAGCTCGCGAGCATTGACACCGCGATCAAAAAGCTCCAGGGCGAAGGAATGGTTGTGGTTTGGGACCTTCATGACAACGGGCAGATGAAGCTGGACGCGCCACGCCACCAGAACCGGAACTTCGTGACCTTTTGGAAGTCAATTGCGACTCACTATCGAGGCAAGGGTTATTCGAATCTCGTGTTCGAATTGGTGAACGAGCCGGTGTTTCAGACGAATGCTTCGGCGTGGCACGCCCTCCAGCAACAGACCGTACGCGCGGTGCGGAGCGTCGACCCCAAGCGCACAATCATGGTGAGCGGCGTCCAATGGGGCGGAATCGAGGGTTTGGAGAAGCTACCCGTGCTGCCCGACCACAACCTGATCTACAGCGCGCACTGTTACGATCCTTTCCAGTTCACCCATCAAGGCGCATCGTGGGCGGGGCCGGAGCAACAGAATCTGCGGAACTTGCCGTATCCGTCAAGCCCGGAGGCGGTCGCGGCGATTCTGCCGACGATCCCGGAGGCTCAGCGTAAGGTTGCGACGTGGTATGGCGAGCAGCGATTCAACCGCAGTTACCTGCTCGGGCGACTGAAGAAGGTTAGCGACTGGGGCACCAAGCACGGGAAGTTTGTCGTGCTCGGCGAGTTCGGGGCTTACCCTCCGGTGTCCCCTGCGGAGTCGCGCATGCAGTGGTTTTCGGACATGGCGGGCATCTTCGCGGAACTGAAACTCTCGAACGTGATCTGGGGCTATGACGACGCTCTCGGACTCGGCCGGAAGGTCGAGAACGGCACGGTTATCCTGGATACCGACACCCTGTCGGCTTTCTACCACGTGAAATAAGTATAATTTGGGTTCGATTGCCGGATCGTCTAATGGCAGGACAACGGTTTTTGGTGCCGTATGTCTAGGTTCGAATCCTAGTCCGGCAGCCAGTATCAATTTGGAAGGGGACCCCATGCTTGGGGGTCCCCTTCCAAGTTGATTTTGTTCCTAAATTCGAACCGCAGGTGAGAATCTGAAGCGAAGCGACACCCCTCCGAGCGGCGCGAGGGCAATGAAGCGAGGAACGAGCGGAGCCGGGGCTAGTCCGGTAGCTCTGGTTTTTGAGGACGATTTTTGCGCAAGCCGGTTGGTCAACGCCGGTCTACAGTTGTCATATACTGGCCGCATGACCAGACGGGCGAAAGCAGTGTACGTAACCGTCTTTGCCGTCATCGCTGTGCCCTCGGTCGCGATATGGTACATCGCGCACCCGTCGCGCCGCGATCCTTACCCGTTTCTGACCGGGCACCGTCCTGTGGCGACTAAATTCAGCGGCCCGGGGTCGTTCGGACCGAAGGAGGTACGCGTCTACACTTGGAATGAATCTTGGCAAGAGGTTTTGATCAGCGCGAGACGAGATATGGCCGCGTTTGGACTGTCAGAAGAACGTCGGAGTAAGGGACAATCGGAACATACGTTTCTCGGCGGTAGAGTGTATCGAAGTGGGCTCGAAGGGACGAACGCGGACTTGATGATCAGTGTGCTGCCGGGGCGGAATCATGAGCTTCGCCTATCGAAGCCGATGTCGGACGATGATCCGAGATGGGTGACCGTCCTTGTTCAAGAGAGCCTCGACGAAAGCTGGTCCAATGTCATCCGGTATTCGCTCTATCCAATTCCAGACTAGCTGAAGGCGTTGGCCAGCAGCGACTCGGCTTTCTCACGCCTAAACTATCGACCAAATGCGCAACGATCAGGTCTAAGTTAGTTTTCGGTGCGCTTCGAAGTCGCAATTCGGAAGGTGAGCTAGAAATAGTCGAGCGATTCTTGAGCCCGTTACCCTGCCACCCCTTCGACCAAGCTGTTGCTGATTTAAGCGCGAGCAAGAGTGCCAAGCTTGCGGCCAAAGGCTCTATGATCGGTCCTTACGATTTACAGATTGCGGCGACCGCCGCAGTCAACGATCAGGTATGGCAGCGCTGGCACTTGATTGCGCCGTGTAAAGCGAGCATACGCATGCTATTCAAATGGCAGAAAATAGGAAGTCGACTTAACTCCGCTGATTAGATTAGTGCCTCAGTGCCGTGAGAGTCCCCACCAGATCCACTGACTCTTGAATTCTTGCAGCGGATCGGAATCCCGTCGGATATTCGACTCTCGTAAATTCGGGTCGCTTTCCCAGGAGCAATTGTAGGTCTTCTTCGTCTTTCGGCTACTCAAAACTCTGTTTCCAGCAGTCGCCTGAATTATTTCCACTAACTTGTAGTGATGTGGCGCTCGGTGGGCCAGCGGCTCCTGAAAGTCGGCGTCCCAGTATTCGACTCGGCGAGGGCCGAGCCTTCGCCACGAGCCAAAATCAGAAAACTCAAAGGGTTGGCCGAGCGGCACCAAGAGATTGTTCTTGGAAACCTGAATGAGATAGGAAATCACCCTCCGATACCCATAAACACCGCTCTCGACACAAAGCGTAAGGTCGAGCACGGCCCGCCCAGCCCTCGTGTCAGGCGAGAGCATTGCGGCAGGTCTACCTGCATAATCTGCTTGGGGCCATGCCTCGGAAGGCAGCTTCAGGTTGGCAGTTCGTTTGCGATTGGCGTGAAGGACACATAGGCTCATCGAACCGTTTCGCCCAGGATGATGGCCGCAAACCCATCTGACCTTCAGGATGCTGTTGTCTCTGAGCTTGAGGCTAGCCGAGTCTGTCTCGCTCACAGGGAGGGCCAGGATAACGAAACCTGGGATCACGAGTGCCCCGTCGTTTCAAAGCAGAACCCACAGATCTCATTCAAAAGTAGCGGAGTGCCCATAAAAAGTAGCGCCCGCACTTGGCGGGTACGTCGTGGGTGACGCAGGCCTCGCAAGTCTCAACTTTGTCAGCGGTCGAGCCACGATCTGTAATGGTCGAGACCAGCAATCTGAACGAAAGCGTTGGCCGCCTCTGCCTTTTCGCATGGAGTTTCCTGGCTTGTGAAGTCGTGATAACTCTTGAACTTCTGACCGCAACCTCGCTTGGTTAGCTTGTCGATGCATGCTTTCGTGTAGCTCTCCATTCCTCCAGTAGGCGATTGTTGCCCGAAGCTTGATTCCTGCCAGAGGACGCACATCATCGAGAGCGTCGAACTGGTCGGACTGCTTTACCTCAATCGAACCATGAACGCGACCGTTTCGCAATTGGAGGTGGCTCACGACATTGTCGGTTCCAAATGCTGCCCGAGCCGCTTCTAAGACCTTCTGAACCACGATCCCAGTATAGGTGGAGAAGTCAAGTGGATCGCAAAGCGCGACGCCGTTGGACCGCTCTTGTTGACGAAGTTGCGCTGTTCTCGGCGTTAGCCTAAGAGATCCATCCGGTTAAAGGAGGGCTATCAAACCGCGCCCAAGCTCCAACTCGGGCGGAAAAGGTTTGAAAAGTGTCCAAGACGGCCAACCACGCCTTTTGAACTCGTCTTGGCGACAAGTCCCTATGTGCCGAAGCCATGTCGCGATTCGGTGGAACGGCAGTGGCTAGTGGAGCGTAGTCGTCCTGAGATGCGCGCATACTTCAAACGTCCGCTGTCGATTAGGTTCTGCGAAGCGCTTAAGGAGATCACTCAACGTCTCGCTGCGGGTGCATTGCTGGTTGCCTCCGGGGCCTCGGCACGCGCAGAGGGCCAAGCGCCCCAAGCCCCCGTTTCGAAGACAATCGACCGCTTCATGAAGACGGTAGAGGCGCGCGGCCAGTTTAACGGCAGTATTCTCGTTTCCTCGGGAGGGTCCGTCATCTACCGGCACTCGTTCGGATACGCGGACTTGAGCGGGAAGCGCAAACTGACGCTGGAGATGCCGTCGTGCATTGGTTCGGTAACGAAACCATTCACGGCTTTAGCGATCATGATGCTCGCCGATGAAGGCCGGATCTCCTTCGACGCTCCGATTTCGAAGTACATCCAGCCGTTCGCCTCTTCGCCAGCGACGCAATCGATTTCGCTTCGGCAGCTCCTCAATCATACTTCGGGTATTCCGGACTATACGGACCTGGGTATCGATGATAGTCACCTCACCAAAAATGACTTCGTTTTCCAAGTACTTGAAAAACAATCGCGCTTCGGGACGGCGGGGGATCGTTATCGGTATAGCAACCCTGGATACGTTCTCTTACAGCTTGTTATTGAAAAGGTTTCGGGCAGATCATACGCCGAATTCCTGCAGCAACGAATCTTTTCCCCTCTCCGAATGCTGAACACCTATGTCTATGACATCCCACTACGAAGAAATCCGCGGGCGGCAACCGGAATCGATCAGTTTGGGCACCAACAGGACACGGGACCTAATCAGCTTCCTGGGTCCGGCGGGATTTACTCAACAGTAGACGACCTATACAAGTTGGATACCGCGCTTAGCGGCGGTCAATTAGTCCGCCCAGCAACACTTGAACAGGCTTATACGCCCGGAAAAGTTTCCACCGGTGTATGCACCTACGGCTTTGGATGGAATCTTGGCAATGAAAATGGAGAAAAGTACACCTGGCACACGGGAAACGCGGCCGGTTATCGTGCCTTTATCGAGCGCCACCCCGGCCGTCGCTTGACGGTGATCATGCTTACCAACCGCGGAAACAGTAAGCGAGTCGACATTAACAAAGCGATTCGAGCCATCATCTCCGGCAAACTCTACCTGTTGCCAAAGGTCTCGATCGCGGAAAAGCTCTATCCCATCATCATGAAAAGCGGTATCCAGGCCGCCCTTTCTTTCGTGAACAAGGTCCAGGTAAGTCGTTCGACCGACTACGACTTCTCGGAGAGTGACCTGAATACTCTTGGGTACCAACTTCTCTATGGTGACCATCGACCATCCGACTCACTTGCGATTTTCAAGCTTACGACAACTGCTCATCCAAACTCGAGTAACGCATTCGATAGCCTAGGCGAGGCGTATGTCCGCAATGGGAACCTTGGCCAGGCTATTCGCTGCTACCTAGAGGCGGTTAAGCTTGATCCCGCAAACATCCGTGCCGTGTCGGCATTGAAAGAATTGAAGTCCAGGGCGCAACCCGGCACCAGTTAACAGACCGCACTCGCCTTGCGGGAAGAAGCCGATTCCGACCCGTAATCTTCGCGTTCCTGGGTAGAGCCCCACATCGGTTGCCGCCCAAAGGTTTGAAAAGTGTCCAAGACGGCCAGCCAGTATCAATTTGGAAGGGGACCCCATGCTTGGGGGTCCCCTTCCAAGTTGATTTTGCTCGTAAATTCGAACCGTAGGTGAGAATCTGATGCGAAGCGACACCCCGCCGAGCGGAGCGAGGGCAATGAGGCGAGGAACGAGCGGAGCCGGGGCTAGTCCGGCAGCTTCGATGTTTTTGAGCTTGCGACGAAGTCTTGTGCCAAATAGGGTTCGAGCCTGGGGGGGGTCAAGTGGGTCGGAGTACCCCACATTCGGGCGTTTCGTTCAAACTGCTGACAAGCTCCGTACCGCTCGAGCATCTGTTTCGTCCAAAAACGGAAAACAAGGCCAGGTAGCCAAATTTAATGAAAATCCAGCGTCCGTTCATTCTCATCGCGCTTTGCCTTGCGCTTTTCTCAACCTCGTGGTCGGCACAAACGAAGTCCTTTACACAGGCCGATCTCGAAAAGATGGTCTCGGAACTCGATGCGGTCATTCCGCATAACGAGCACTTCAAGTATCCGATCAAGTGTATGCTCGTCGACAAGGCCGACGTCAACGCCTATGCGAAGGTGACCGAAGAAGGAAAGGATCTTCGTGCGACGATGGTGGTCTTCACCGGCCTCGCCAAAGGGACGAAGAACGATCCGCGGCTTATTCGGGCCTGCGTCGCGCACGAACTCTCTCACCTCTCGAGGGGCCACGTCATCGGTGCCGCTCCGAGTGCCCGAGATCTTAGTAATCTCTGGACCCGCCAGCAGGAATTTGAGGCCGACAAGTTTGGGGCCGAAGCCCTGGTGAAGGCAGGATACGCCAAGAAGGACATGGTAGACCTGCTCATGTTTCTCGACAGCGACAACGACCGGCATGGATACTGGCTGGAGAAGCTGACGGGGGACCACGCCGATCCGAAGGCGCGGGCGGCGGAGATCTCGGACAACCCTTCTGCGCTGAACGCGCTCATGCTGTTCGACACGGCGCTCGCGTACGAGGATGCGCGGGAGCACTTATACGCAAATAAGCTCTTTGCCGCCTCTGTCAAGCAATGGCCCGATCTGACCGAGGCCTACACCAACTCGGCGAAGTGCGCCCTGCTGTTCTACTACGACAACCTTCCATCTGCGGTGCGAAACTCGTGGTGGCGTCCCGATTTTGGGCCGCTGATCACGACGCCGCACGCGGCGGCTCCCCAGGCAGCGGAAGTCACCGACGAGGATCGCGAGCGTTGGAACGAAGCTTTGACCGCGGCACAACTTGCGGTGGAGAAGAACAAAGGCAGCGACTCAGCCTACGAGACGCTGGCGATCACGAAGGTCCTTGAGCCGAACGGCAAGAAAGCGACGGTTCAGAGCGGTATCGATTGGTTCAAAGCTTCACAGGCACTGGCCACCAACGACTCCACCAAGCTCCGCTACGCGAACAACGCCGGCCTGGGCCTGCAGCGGAATGGCGACCTAAGCGGCGCTTACCACACGATCATGGATGCGCAGAAGGCGACAAATCTGTTCAACTCGGCGCTCGGGGAAAACTTGGGCCGCGTAACCGTTAACAATCGGTCGAAGGAAGACGACACGCTGGCGGCGAACGTGCTGTTCACTTGGCTTGGCAACACTCCCCAAGCAAACCCCTACTGGCAGACCGTCAAGGAGACTTTCGGCAAGATTTGTATGGCCGCAGGTATCAAGCCCAAGGAGATCGCTCCAAAGCCCCTTGCCATCTGCAAGGTGACGACGCTCTACACGTCGAACAAGCATTTCGGGATTCTCCTGCCGGTTTCCGGCGTGCAGGCACTGCTCGGCGTTCCCGAAAAGGAGCTGCGCTTCTCCAAAGACTGGCCCGACCTGAGCGAGCTGCGCTGGAACGGAGGTCTGCTCTCCATGTTCACCGAGCGCGGAAAGGTGATGCGGATCACGTCCTCCGAGCCAGGCGCATATCTCGTCTTGAAGCCGGTGGATCCAACGTCCTCGGACACATACCAGATCAAGGTAGGCATGACGAAGGCGGAGCTGTTCGGCATCTTGAACGAGAAGGCATCGGAGATGAAGAACCTCGCGCACGGCGGCGAAGTCGAGTCGTGGAACTACTTCCCAGGACTGGGAATGGGCGTGCTGATCGAAAACGACAAGGTCAAGTCGATCACGGTTTCCCCCGTCGCTAGCGAATAGGCAGCTCGGGGGCACCGCATTGGCGCAGCCCCCGAGCCTCAGGTGCGTCCGATGAGGAAGACCCTGAAGCCCTCTTCGTCGATGAGTTGGAGCGCCTGTCCGTTGGTGTGAAACTTCGGCAACTTGCCGTAGAGCGCGGGTGAGGCGATCTTGCCAGTAAGGGAGTAGCGCTTGCCGTGGAATGCGGCGGTTCCTCTTACGTTTCCGAACTTATCGACCGCCCCTTGGAGCTTGGCGCCCTGCCCACCATCGGGCTTAAACTCTCCCCTGAAGGAACCGGCGGCAGACACGCTAAAGCTGATCGTTCCAGTTTCATTGGGATCCTTGTCGTCTAGTGTGCCTCCCTTCAAGGTGATCGACCCGGTGAACTGCGCGATGCCGGGGGAGGCCGCGTACGAGTAGCGGTCGAACAGCGGGTTTCCAGGCTGGGAGATCGAGGCAAAGTTCGCGAGATCCCGCGCGAGGGCCAGTCGCCCGGTTGCCCGGTACCGGGCGTCAAGGATACGCACGGCGTACTCTTGGAGGAAAAGGAAAGCCCAGTTCACCTCAACCGCCTGACGAGCGAGCAGTGGCTCGGCGCGCTTCCAGTCCCCTAGGAGAGCCCACGTCATTCCATCCAGCGCATCTACGACCACCGAGGTCGGCTTCTTGCCCAGACGTTTTCTGGATTCGGCCAACTTTCCATTCGCGGCGAGAAGGTAAGTCTTCAGCGCCTCCATCGGCTCGGCGATCTCTTCACTCGGCGCAGCGAGTCCCGCGATTCGTGTCGCTGCCTCGTTCCGGCGGCCCAGCGTAGCCTCGTAGCAAGCGTAAAACCACTGGGGATCGGTCCGTTCGGTGGGCTCGAAGGCGCTCACGCCGAGCGCTTTGGCGGCGGTCGCGTCCCCACGATTGACGGCCAGGAGGAACATCATCGGCTTGAGGTTCTTCGGCATGGAGCCGGCCGGCAGCGCGAGCTTCTTGGCGACGATCTGCTGAACCTGCCCGTTGCGCTCATTGAACATTCCGTACTTCACCAACTGCATCCAAAGATCGGCATCGATGCCGAAGCCTCCGGAGTAATCCCTCATCATCAGGAAGTAGAAATCGAGTTGAGAGCGGTAGAGCGTCGGGTCCATCCTGCCCATCAGCACGGCCTCCGTCATGAAGCCGTCCATGAATTCGAACAGGGCCGAAAAGACGGTCAGGCGGTCGTCCATGTATCGGTCAGTTGCATAGCCGTCCTGCTCCATTGCCTTTTTGTCGCCCGAGATCTCGTTGATGAAGTACTTGACCATTCGGGCGCGCCAAGAATAGGGGTGTTTTTTTGCGGCGGCCATGAACTCTCCCTTGAGCAAGCCGATGTACGGCCCGGCAATGGAGGCCGCTCGGAGCATGAGCGAGGGAGATAGATCCGCCGTGAGGGCCGCCTTCAACGCCGCCACCCGTGCCGCCGGATCTTTCGCGTCTTTCGCGAGTTGGGCACGCTCGAGGTAGCAGAGCCCCGTAGCGATTCCCGACGCGATTCCGCGGTTGAGGAGAGCGCCGTAAGCCTTTGCGTTACCCTGAATTCGCAACGGAGCCAGACTTTCTGTGAAGATCACGGTGCCGCTCGGTGATGCACCGGGACTCTTGAGAGACTCCTCAAAGGCCTTGGTCGCGTCGGCCCACCGTCCCTGCAAGTTGGCAAGGAGCGCCGCAGCGTACAGCCGGCGGCGAGGAGCGGCGTCCATGGACGCGAATAGCTTGGCGTAACGCAACTTCAGTTCGTAGGTTCCTTAATTCTTGAAGATCCCGATGGCCAAAAACTTCGTTTCCCAAGATCCGCCGGTCGCGAAGAGTCTCTCCGCCGCCTGCAGACGGTCAACCTGGCTGAGGCTGCGGCTAGTACTGGTGGCGAGTCCGATATCCCGCCAGACGCTGTTGGGCAGGTCGTCGAAGGTCGCGTACACCCGCTGAGCCTCGCCCGTTCGCCCAAGGGTGTCGAGGGCGACGGCGAGAACGACCCGGGCCTGCGCGCTGAGTTGCCCTAGCGCTTCCACGGTCTTAAGCATCTCGACCGTTTCGTCGGTTCGGTCGCTGTCGTACAGCGCGTAAGCGTAGGAGATCATCGCCGCCGCGTAATCCTCTTTCGACAATGTTGCCGCCTTGGCCCGAAACTGCCTTACGGCCTCGTCGGAAACCGGAGGCTTTGGGTAAGCGGCAAGTAGAACGTCCAAAGTGCTTTGCTCACCCCAGAGCGCCGGGGTTTGCGCGTATTTCCCGTGGTCAGGTTCGGTGAAGTCGTGGACGCGAGTTTGGAGGTCCGCGCCAAGCCTCGACGCCCAGAGAGCCCCAGAGATATCGCGAAGCTCCGGCCGCTTCAGCCCTTCCAAGAGAAAGTGGGTGAAGGCTCCTTGCTTTAGTTCTGGATACTCATAAGACCGTTTCCCGGGCGCACAGCCGAGAATGACGGCGATGTTCGACTTGTGACAAAGCTCGGTGAGGTCCTCGCCGAAGTCGTTCTCGGAGCCGGCACGGCACGCATCGGCGATGAACAGAACGTTCTTGAGCCCGGCTCCCACGATACGTCGGATGACTTCGCCAACTGGCACGCCCTTCGTCTCGAACTCCCCCTTAAGGGCGTCGGCAGGAAGCAGGAAGTCGCCCTTCGAGGTACCAACACCGTGGCCGGAAAAGTAGAACACGAAGAGGTTCGCTTTGTCGAGACGCTTCTCCGAAAGGAGGGAATCGAGCGCGGCGAGGATGTTGGGTGATGTGGGCGCGACGTCAGATTGCCCCCCGTCAGCCAAGAGGCGGACGTTTTCTGGCGCGAAGGCAAGGTCGCTCTTGAGGGTATCGGCAAAGTCCTTGGCCTCCTTTGCCGTGTAGCGGAGCGCGCCGACCGACTTGTCGTAATTCGATACTCCGATGACGAGAGCCCACCGATTGTTGGGCACGTAGATGCTCCCTTGGACGTCCGATGGAGCGCCAATCTGGGCGGCGGTGAGTGAGGACGCAATGAGGAGGCAAAGGACTAGGAAGTGGCGGAAACCGCTCGACATGCCCTTATTCTGCCCGGCAGCAACACTCGAGGCTTTGTCAATGTGGATAGTGGGTCGGAAGTTGCGGGTTTCTCGGTCGTATGCGCACATCTCTCCTGTCTCTTCCAGGGCCCCGACATTCTCGCTCAGACCGCAGAGGTCACCGGTTTTGAGAGTGCGCGGTATGGCAGTAGTTTGAAAAGTGTCCAAGACGGCCATTGAATCCAAGAGACGAAGCCACCAATACTCAATTTTCGAGAGAAGATATGGATCAACGAGTCCATCCGATCGGAAACGATATGATTGAAAGCGGATGAGAAGGTTACACATTGTTTTAGGTGTGCTGGCGGCGATGGTGGCGCAGAGTTGGGGCAGCCCAAGCATGAAGGCGGAGGTGATTGCACCGGGCGTGTGGCGGCTGCGCCTTGGCGCGCCCGAGCGACTTACGCCGCTTAAGTACCGATCCGCTCCGCCGATGGTGGATGCTTCAGGGACCGTGCCGGTTGTCTCAGACCTCCCCATTGATCTGGACCATGTTTTATTCGCGCGTTCACCGCGCGGCTGCACAGTGGAATTCCCGATGGCGGAATCTGAGAAGTTCTACGGGCTCGGACTCAGCACGAAGACCTTCGAGCTTTCCGGGCGCAAGGCTTGGTCCGTTGCGTCCGACCGTCCTGAAGAAACGACAAATGAGTCGCACGCCCCCGAGCCGTTCTTTGTTTCATCGCGGGGTTACGGCGTTTATTTGGACACGGCTCGCTATGCCGCCGTCATCTTCGGAAGGGCCCCGGTCCAAAAGAGTCATGGAAAAACCGTGGTGGCTGATATTCCGGCGGCGCAAGGGGTCGATGTCTACGTCTTTGCCGGACCGACCGCGTTGTTAGCGGTTCAGCGATACAACCTATTCTCCGGCGGAGGACCGGTACCTCCCTTGTGGGGCCTCGGCGTGGCTTACCGAGGTGCGCTTAGTTCCAGCGCGGCCGAAATCTTGGCCCTTGCGGACACATTTCGCCGAGAGGACATCCCGTGTGACATCTTCGGCGTCGAACCGGGCTGGCAAACCCAGACTTACTCCAGTTCGTTCGTGTGGAACCGGACGAAATTTCCCGACCCGGAAGGCTTCATCGCGAAGATGCATGCTAAGAACTTCCGGATGAGCTTTTGGGAGCAGCCGTTCACTCATCCCACTTCGCCGATCTATGAGCAACTTCGGCCTCACGCGGGAAGCGATCTCGTGTGGGGAGGGTTGGTGCCAGATTTCGCCACGAAGGAAGGCCGCGAGATATTCGTGAGGCAGCAGAACGACTCCCTGTTCTCGAAAGGAGTCGATTCGATGAAGATCGACGAGGTCGACAATCAGCCGTTCAAACCTGATCCATGGTCGTTCCCCGACTACTCTCGGTTCCCATCCGGGCTCGACGGCGAGCAGATGCACTCGTTGTTCGGAACGTTAGCGCAGCAGGCTTTGCTGGAGCCGTTTCGCCAGAAGAATCAGCGGACTTGGGGACTCGTTCGGGAATCTGGTGCGCTAGCTGCTTCCCTGCCGTATACGGTCTATTCCGATTCCTACGACCATCTCAGCTTTATCCGAGGGATGGCGAAAATCGGTTTCGGAGGACACCTGTGGACTCCGGAGGTTCGCGACGCCACTTCGATCGAAGACCTAGTGCGGCGTCTTCAGACGGTCATCTTCTCGCCCTACGCAGTGGTGAACTGTTGGTACATGAAGATGCCGCCATGGAAGCAGATACGGGCCGATAAGTCGAATGCGGGAGTAGCGATGCCCGAGGCGGACCGCACCACGGCAATCACTCGAGACCTTTTTCGGCTCCGGATGAGCCTCGTGCCTTATCTGTACTCGGCGTTTAACGTGTACCGCCAGTCGGGTCTTCCCGTTGTTCGGGCGCTGGTTCTCGACTACCCGCGGGATGCGGCGGTAACGAGCATCGATGACCAATTCATGTTTGGGCCTTCGATGATGGTCGCGCCGATGGTTGAGGGCCAGGCGAAGCGTTCCGTATACTTTCCTGCGGGAGAGTGGTTCGACTTCTTCACTGGTGAATCGATCCACGGCGGCCGGCGTGTCGATATCGCCAAATCACTCGATCAAATGCCCCTCTACGTCAAGGCGGACTGCCTTCTCCCCCTCGCCGAGCCGGTTGGCCATATCGACAAAAGCACGGTCTTCAAGCTAAAGATTCGGGTGTACGGGAAGAAACCGGCGAACTTCGCATTGTACGAAGATGACGGTGAGACCTTCGATTTCGAACGCGGAGCTCAGGACCGCCTGACCCTGTCGTGGTCCGAAACAGGCGGTCATATGCTTCGAGCCGGGCACTTGGGTTTGAAACGCTACGATATTGTGGGATGGGATGTCGTTGGCGGTTAAGCGCGGTTGTTGGTGCCGCCTGCCTGGTTGTGAATCCGTAGAGAAGCGACACCCCGCCGAGCATCGCGAGGGCAATGGAGCGAGGGACGAGCGGAATTCGGGCTAGTCTGGCAACTCCCTACCTATGGCAGGGATACAATTTTGGTCAGGCCTTCCTGGCCCATAAAGTCGATCGCGTTACGAGTAAAGAGCGGTCGTCCCACGCTAACCAATGTGGCGGTGGCGAAAATTAGACCGTACGCCCGGGCGCTGTCTTCCTCGACCGGACGGGGGCACATTTGCTTCGATGAATTCGCGCTCTAGAACTTTATACATCGCGGTGCGTCCTTGCAGGAAGTGTCGCGGATCAACTTCAGCTATGCCCCTTCGGCCGCCCTACAACTTTCCGATTGGCGGGAGCAAGTCCCAGATGGCTTTAGCGTGCAAAGGATGAATCTAGATCTGGCGATCGAACTACAAGAGAATCTGGTGGCGGCAGGAGGAGCGCCTTGGTTCGACGACCTCTGGGGAAGTCCGAAAGGGTTCGTCGAAAACGGCTTCGGGTTCGTGGCGGTCGGATCGGAAGGAATCGCCTGCAACTGCCGTGCGTGTTGGGTAAAGGACGCAGTTGTGCCACTTCAGGTCTCTACCCGAATCTATGCGAGGGGTCGCGGCTTGGCGACTGTTGTCTGTCGAGCCTTCATCGAGCACTGCTTGGCGAACGAATGGATGCCAGAGTACAGCTGCGTTTCGGACAATTACGCCTCGATTGCGCTCGCCGCTAAACTGGGTTTTGTTCCGCATGACCCAGGCTCTGATGCGATCTGACGGTAAGGGCGCCGTTCCGGAAAAACGGATTTCCGCTCCCGAACCCGTCACGGGATCACGTTTTTTGATGGAGCGGGGCGTGACCACTTGGATGTCGAATGTTCTGCAACCTGGCTGACGCCCTGGTGAAGACGGCCGTCTACAGGCGATATTACAACGAGGTAAGACCTCATTCGTCCGTTGGGCTATCGCCCCCCGGCGATAGCCGCACGAATGGATGCAGACCAGCAGCAACTGGATCTCCTTGGGAGTCCCTCAGACCCTTCTGTAGAACATCCCAATTAGGCTCAATGACCAGATTGTTGATAACTACGAACACGGAATCGCGATCGGGGACGGCCGCAGAATTGCTTACATTACGCTTGAGGCTGTGCTCATACGATCAACCTCGCATTATCACAAACCTGGCGGCTTGAGAATCGTCGGTTGCAGTGGATGCCCTGGCTTGCGGCCGCCCCTTAACTCCAGGATAAACTTTTTGGCCAGACTCCTCGCCTCTGAATCGTGCAATTCCATTTGAAGCAATTTATTGCCACATGTTCGGAGTGAGAAGAACTCCGTAAAGTGCTCATCCGTTGGTAGATCCCGAGCGAGAACGGCAAACCTCTTCAGCGTGTCGCAGGCGATCTGTCGCATCCAATAGCTTGCGGCTGCATATTCGTCGACAAACTCGCCGTCATGCACCAGTCGGTTGCGGATCGGAGCCATCGCGTCCAAGTACGGGAGAATCTCCTCTGGTGTTGTGAACATATTGGCGATACGCCGACAAATCTCGCTGGTGTCGCCACTCCTCCCTGACTTACTTACGGGATTTGAAAGGATTTCAATGGATTGCCACAACCCTAGAAACTGGTCAGCTGGGCTACCTTCGTCGAGCGCTAAGCCGAAGATTTGGAACGCTCGATATAGGCGGGTCAGAGAGTGCCCGGCGGACGTTTCTGCGTTGGGAAACGCATCTATGATCTTCTGAGTCACCTCCAGCCCCTGCCAGTTGAGTTCGTCAGCTGGTTCCCTGCTAATCTGGACAAGTAGCTCGCGATTAAGCGGTTCGCACCCATCTCGACGAACCGCCATCAAAGGCGACTCTTTAAACCTTGCAGGCGATTCGAGCGTCGCCCCACCGATGGTCCATCTGTTGTGGAGTTGGGCGCTCACAAAATTAGCAATGCTTCGTCGGAAGCTAAATGCGAGCCAGGCTCTTTCTAGTGCTTCCTGCTCGTGACGGGCGTCCACGGCAACGTGAGCTACCCGGTAAGCGAACACCTCCGCCAATTCCACTCGTGAACGATGTTCTTGCCAAACCTCTTGCGGAGTCCCGCCGAGGCGCACTAGTGCCTCGGCCCACTGACACGCTCGAAGTCGAGCGCCGCATACAGGACGCTGGACTTGGTCGAGATAAGCCGAAGGCAAATCCGTTATAAAGAAGCAGTCGTAAATTTCCCTTGGCAGACTGGCATAGGCTTGAAGTGAATTTCCTAAGTGGTGAAGCACTCGGGGAACGAGAAATTCTCCGTCTCGCTTGCAACTTATGATTGCAGACGTTAGAAAGCCTGCGACCGCATGGAGTTCTGAGTTGGGGATACCTTCTATGAGGCGTGCGGCTAAGAACTGCACATTGTCGAGCTGATGTGGGAGTAGATTTGCGAAGAAAAAGCCCGGGGAGTCGCTCTGCTCGATCTTCATGAAAGTCGGGCCTGGATCGCCCGCCGGTCGACAGCTATCCCATAGAGGTTGAAGCTGTGTGAGGAAGAAAGCCTCATTCTTTGGATTTACTGAGAGTGTCATTGGCTCATATAACTACGTTTCTAAGCGTGCGCGGTCCCAAAGATCCATTTTGGACGTCCAGAGAACAGGCTGGAGATTTATGTTGCCGCTCCACGAGGATAATAGTTGCAGCATCGCGACACCTCGGATCTGCGTTGTCAATTGCCGGTCGCCTCAAATTTATGTGGACGTTTTGGTAGAATTTTCTTTCCAACCCCCGGTCGGGTGACACGATGCCCCCTCAACCTACACTCAGTGATCAACAGGTAAGTGCCGTATGTGCTTGCCTGGGAATCAAACAGCAGGTCAAGCGCATTGGCGTTTCTCAAAACGAAGTGTTTGAGGTTGGAGGTGAGGGCAGCGACGGCTCCATCCTTCGCGTTTCGCACGGCCGCGGCCGCTCGCTGCCGGAGATCGAAGCCGGACTTGACTGGATCGAAGACCTTTCTGGTCGAGGCGTGGACGCCTGCAAGCCGCGCCGATCACCGAACGGGCGACGGTGCGAGGAGATCGAATTTGGCGGCGAGACTCTGCTCGCCGTGCACTTCGATCGCGCCCCAGGGCGCAAGGTTGAGCGTGCCGATGTAAGCCTGTCGCTTTACAGGTCGCTGGAAGTCTTGACGGGAAAGCTACATACGGCGTCGTTCGACCACCCGGCACCTCAGCCTCGTCGTGCTCCGTGACACCAATCGCGACTGTTGACGGCTGACCTCGACGCACTTGTGGGCCATCAGAAAGGGTTTCGGTCGGCGGTCAATCTGCTGATTGGCGATCTTGAGCCGACGCCGGCAATGCAGCGGCTAGTCCATGCGGATATCTACTTCGGCAACACCTTCTTGCAAGGTTCGAGGCTTTGGATATTCGACTTCGACAACTGCGAAATCGCGCCCGCGGAGCTTGACCTGGCAACCGTGTTCTATGACGGTGTGCTCTGTCACTTTATGAATAAGGTGCCAAGCGAACAGCTCACCGAGCTGGTCCGAAGGCACTGGCACGCCTTTATCGATGGCTATCGCTGCGTGCGCGATGCCCCGCTTGACTTCGCGGTGCTCCGCAAGTTCATCGTGCTTCGCGAGGCGGCTATTTACGTCCACTACCACCGCATTCTCGACTTCTCAACCCTGAGCGACGCCGTGAAGGCGGGCTTCAAGCGGATGCGGGAGAACGTGCAGCTCGGAAGGATTGAAGTCGACCTGGACGAAAGTTGGCTGGCCTGATGGTCGGTGTGACCTGTGGGTTACGGCAATGCATACTCGGTCGCTCGAAAGGCTGCGCGACACGTGACTTCGGCACGCGGTACGACAACGAATTGTTCCGGGTCTACGAAGGACTCGCGCGCTGTTATGAGAGCCCTTAGCCGTAAGATCAGGCTTGACGACATTGTCGGTAGGTCGCGCCACTTGCGGGCAAACCCAACCTACTCGCTGAAATCTTCAAGCCGCTGAAGTCAAGTTTGTGGCGTAGCCAAGGAAGACCGATTTGAAACTTTGTCGGCCGGACCCGTCAATTTGAACGATGAGTTCGCATCCGAAATTTAGGCAATGGCAAGCGGCGCAGTGTTCGTGATCCAGTCGCAGCCGCGCTAGCACGGGAATGGTTTGCTTTGATTTGGCGATTCTCCGTCGGCGTTAGTGCTCGATCAAGCGGCTAAACTCGGCGTCGACTTCGGCATTGCGTTTCGAGAACGCAAATAACCAAACTGGCGATTGTGGCATTCGATATATATGTGGGCTCTGCTTCGCGCTACTTCGCAGGCAATTGGAAAACGATCGTACAGCAGGCCGCAGAGGCAGATGGGATTGCGTACCAAGTGGTGCGACCAACGCCCTCTCCGCTCTCAAAGATATTCCAGCCAAAACCCGAGAAAGCGTATCGCGACTTTCTGAACGGAATCAAGAAAGAGACAGACTTCCAAGGAAACGGTGAGCCGCTCTGGAACGACTCGCCCGAATTGGATTACGTCACCGATCGGCCAGCCTGGGAAGGACATTACGGACTGCTGATCAAATACGCCTACTTGATGCAACCGGAACTAACGCCACCGGCAACCCTGCCAAAAGCTCTGGAAGAAGAACCAACATACCAAGCGGCATTGAGGACACCGGACCCTCGCATACGACAGCTCGCTTTTGGTGAGATCTTCATTCCCACCGCCCTAAAGATCATGTTCGTCGGTAAGACGATTGGTGGAGTTGATGTGCCGATATGCTCTCTTGGTTTGCTCGACTGGGCGCTCAGGCACATTTGCGAACTCTGGGGCACGGATCGCACTTTGGTAGGCGCCTTGGAGCTGGATCAGCATGATCGCGATGCCCCCCTCGACGTCGCCGCGCTCTTCGGACTATCCATCTATTGCCGCCTGCTGGACGAGGCCCGGTCCCGATACCTCCCGCTGATCAAGGACTACTAAGAAAGCGATACCGGCGGGACCCATGAGTATCCTTGAGTGTGGGCAGAGCGGTAGTAGGGCGACCTTCGCGCTGGTTCGTGATGTCGTGGTCCAAAACCGCGTTCGCCGTTTCGCGTGCGAACTCGACGCAAAATTCAACAGCTCGCGACTCTTGCTTCGTGCTCAGTTTCACCGACCACGTCCGAAGATGCGGGAAACAGTTGCCTTCAGGCGTTGCCATAAGCCTCGCGTTTCGGGAGAAGGAAAATGAATTTCATTCACGTGGAGAGCGATGTACTCGAACAGTCGCTCCGCGATCGGGTCGGGATATTCACAAAACTCCTCGTCGAATCGGGCTAGCTCTTCTGCTACCTGGTCCGTAAGGGCGTTTTGAATCGCATCCTCTGTTATTTCGCCTAGAAGGTTTAGACTTTCGATCGCTTGCTTGGTAATCAGTGCTGTATTTGGACAGTTGATCGCGTTCAAAGCTTCCACGATGGTCGGAACATACTCCCACGTCGAGTTGGTGAAGAACTGGGAGAACCCGCCGTTATTCACCTCCCGCTCCAGACCCTCGACGGCCAAAATGACTTGCTCGGGCCAAGAAAGCTCACTCTTCGCGCTTAAGGCTTCTTCGAACGCGCAGACGAGCGAATCGACGCGAAACCGGCCCTTCAGGGCCACCAACTCGCGAGGACTCTCTCCCGCGTAGTCCTTCCACTTCAGCTGCTCAACCTCAGGTTCGCCGTTTGCCATTTCGCCGCCATTGTACCGACGTCTTGGAAAGACCTTTGGGTAGGGCAAGCCGGCAGCTGAAACGCTTAATCCTGTCCTCGACACCTTCGCCCGTATTCCAGGACTTGACTACAATTTGCTTGCATACCAACGAGCAATCAACCCGGAAGATTGCTGTTGAAGGTAGCCACCGATTCTCTCGTCGTCTCCGGCCCCTTCGAAGGCGATCCGCTTAGCTTCGACTACGCGAATCCCAACGATTCATTTAATTGGGGGCACGTGAGGTCCGTTGGTTTCGCCCCATCCCCAGTGGGGCATAGGTGCGTGAACATCGATAGGATTTTCGGAAGCTGACGAATTCAGCACGGCGATCCGGGAACCCCACTCCAGGTATCCGACAAGAGTTGAACGAAATTCAGGGTCATCAGGAAGCCCTTCTTCGTCGGCAGTTTCGAGAAGCGAGGTGACCCACCTCTTGCGCTGAATCTCCGTCAAATTCCTCGACAAGTGCTTAGCGACCATGGAGGAATGTCCGTGATTCGCTTCACCGCTGTACAGGTTCGGACCGCCCAGCACCTCACAGACAAAATTTGCGACGGTCAGAAAATGTGTGTCAGACATCTCCGCGAACACCGGTCTGAGGATGTCGTCGTGTTTGACGTGTTCGTAAAATTTCCGGAACAGATTTACGATCAGATCGCGTCTTAGGCTGGAATGCTGACGCGCGCCGCGCTGGAAGCCGCAAGCGCGTTATGGACGAGCTGAAGATTGGCCCTGTGTTCGAGGATTCCCGAAGGCGGCCAGCATTCCTTTGATTTCTAGAGGCCGTCGGGCAATTTCGCTCGGTCACTAATGGTTGCGTCACCGATTTGAGGCACTATGTGCCATAATGCATGCATGAAGACGCATGCACTCCAATACACCGTCCGGGGCCTTCCATTGGAAGTTGACCGTGTCCTCAGGGAGCGCGCCAAGGCGCGAAAAACAAGCATTAACCAAGTTATCATCGATGAGTTGACCAAAGCAACGATCGGACGCAAACAGATGGCAGACTTTACCGATCTCGTCGGGCGCTGGCAGCCGGACGAGGCCACTGAGCAAATCCTTGCAAGCCAGCGAGAGATCAACCCGGAAGATTGGCGTTGAGGGTAGCAGTCGACACTAACCGACTCTCTGACCTCTTCGTAGGCGACCGCCTTCTCGCGGACTGGCTCGGGACCTGTGACGAAGTCTGGATCCCGCTGCCTGTCATGGCGGAACTAAAAGCTGGTTTTCTGGGCGGCGCACGCACGAGCGACAACGAAGCCGTGCTCTCCGAGTTCATGGCGAAGCTGACGGTGCGCCTTCTATTGCCGTCTCGCGAGACAGCGGAGCACTATGCTCGGCTTTATATTCAGCTGAAGAATGCCGGGACGCCGGTTCCGATCAACGATCTATGGATCGCCGCCCTTTGCCTTGAAAACGATCTCACTTTAGTGACCCGAGATCGGCACTTTGACCGGTTTCCGCAGCTAATGCAGGCCTAAGCGTAATCGGCGTTTAGCACAGCAAGTCACGATCAGCAATCTTGTCAGTCCTTGCCGAGTAAAGGGTTGATCCAGGACAAACCTGAAAATCGACTAAAGTCGTGGTCCGTCGATGCGAGCACGGCGCCTTGCTCGATGGCAATTGCCGCCAATACGGCATCCGTCAGCAACGGTCCAGACGCCTGGGCTGCCACGACAAGCTTCGCGAGGATTTCTACGTGACGAGATCCAGGCTGAACGGTTACGACGTTAGGTAACTCAATCCAACTGGCAACGATCTCGAACGCCTGATCCGCCCCAAATGGACGAGGCACCACCCTTGGATTGGTTGTCAAGCGCAAGAAAGCCCAAATAGTGAGCCATGGAATGCCAATCCAGTCTTCGCGCGAAAATAGGGTCTCGACCCAATTTCTCGCGACTCGGTGGCGAGGATCATCTTCGTTCCAAGCGTAAATGAGTATGTTCGCGTCGAGAACGGTCACCGCCAGGCATCCCCTTCCGCAGCTTCGATTGCGGCGGCAATATTATCCAAATTGACGCCTGGGAAGACGCCGAGACGCGCGGGTTTCACCTCGAATCTTTGCCGCGAGGGGTTCGATGTCGAGGCTAGTAGGCCAGATCTGATTGCGTCGTTTAGCATCTGGCGGAAAGGAACGCCCTTGGACATGCTAGCCTCCTTGAGCCGGGAAAAGACGTCGTCGTCTAGCGTCACCGTCGTTCGAATGCTCATGATGCCTACATCTTAGCATCAAAGACATCAACTTGGTCAAAGTTCTTGTCGAGTCTCAAGTTTGCCGAGTACGGCTAAGCACTTTTGGCGCGACTGCAACGGATGGACCAAGTGCATGAAATCCTACGAGGAGAATGAACTCGATCGAGCCTAATACCAGGCAACAACGAGTCCAAGTCAGCGTCTGAAAGTTGCCGTGCAGCACGGCCATGGCTTTCTATCGTCATAAATCGCGTGACCACGAATAGGGCAAACTGAACTCATGAAAACCGCAACATGCCTAATCGGGACACTCTCTCTTACCCTCGCGACCGCACTCGCGTTAGCGCTGCAAAGCGACGATGCCGCCAAATCCGCAGCTGAGGCGAAACCGCTCAAGGTCGGCGTGATGGCCCCCAAAGTCTCACTGCAAAACATCGAAGGCAAGAGAGTGTCTTTGAAGTCGATCCTCGACGGCAAGCCCACGGTCCTCGTGTTCTACCGAGGAGGCTGGTGTCCCTTCTGTAACACTCACCTCTCAGACCTCGCCAAAGTGGAGGGCGATCTTAAACAGCTCGGATATCAGCTGATCGCGATCACGCCCGACAAGCCTGAGGAGATGCGAAAAACCGTCGAAAAACGGCACCTGTCCTATCAGCTGTTCTCGGATACGAAAGCGGACGCCCTCAAGAAATTCGGTGTGGCCTTTCGGGTCGACGACCAAACCTTTACGATGTACCGAGATCGATTCCATATCGACATGGAGGGCGCAACAGGTGAAACGCATCACATTCTGCCCGTTCCTTCAGTGTTCATCCTCGATCGGAAAGGACAGATCGTGTTCGTTCATTCGAATCCAGATTACAAGGTGAGACTCAAAGGCGACGATGTAGTGGCCGCCGCCAAGGCCGCGCAAAAGCAGTAATTGAAGGTTCGCCGAAGCCTCCGGCTCTTCTAAGTCGGGGGCTCGGCCCACTCACTAGTCACGTAAACGCGGGAGGTCAATTTAATGGACACGTACTTTGTGATCATGGCCGACGGTCAGAAATATGGCCCGGCCGACGTGCCAACTTTATCCCTCTGGGCGCTACAGGATCGGCTGTTTCCTCACTCGATCCTAGAGTCGTCGAAAACCGGTGTTCGGTCCGCGGCGAGCACCGTCACGGGTATTAGTTGGAACCTTGTTCCGGCCCCGAAGGCGAAGACTTCTGCTTATCAAAGCGTAACCACAAGTGGCGTTCCCGTGCCATGGGTTCACCGCCAATATGCCTCCATCAACATGGCGCTCTTGGTTCTCATTTCAACGTTCCTCGCGTTGCCGGTGTTTGTGTTCGCACTCGTCGCGTTTATTACGTGCGAAAACCCCGACGCTAAAAAGAAAGCCCTGTTTTCGCTTATCATTTCTGCATCCGTAACAACTCTTTTCTTTGCCTTTCAACTTCTTGCGCCGAAGCACTGAGGTTTGCGGTTACCCGTCAATCACGTGGGACTTATAGGCAGCTCCAAGCTCCGATGAGGCTTCTTAAGGGCACGTAGAAACCCGGAGCGAGCAAAAACATTTTCCTTTGCAAAAAATGTTGTCCGTGTTTGTCTGTTGGCATTCGTTCTATTGCCGGTACAGGGTCACCCCAAGGCCAAGCAAGGGAACACCAAATGAAAACTATCACCGATTTCCAAATCGACATCGCCGTCGCCGCATCGTGCGCGGAGGCGTTCGACCGCGTTTGCAACGTGTCTGAATGGTGGACGAACGACATCGAAGGAACGACAAACGCCGTCGACGCCCGCTTCACCGTCCGTTTCGCCGATACCGCGGTCGATTTCCAGATCACGGACTACGTTCCAGGGCAATCCGTCTCCTGGCTCGTCACGAACAGCTATCTACCGTGGCTGGACAACAAATCCGAGTGGACGGGAACGACCGTGCGATTCGACGTCACTCCAAGCGGGGCCGGCTCGCAGATTTCCCTGACCCACATCGGGCTCCGGAGCGAACTCGAGTGCTTCGAGAATTGCTCGCAGGGCTGGACCCACTTTATCGCCGAGAGTCTTCTGAAATATGTCCGTGACGGAAAGGGTTCGCCGATGGCGCTCGGAATGCACGCCACGATCACCGTTCCTTCCACTGCTGCCGAGGCTTTCGAGGCAATTTGCCGTGTCCCGGCTTGGTGGACGACTGAATTCGAGGGTCGATCGCAATCACCCGGAGACGAATTCAAGGTGCGCTTCGGCAGCTCGAGTCTGGTTGAGTTCAAAGTCGTCGAGATGTCACTTGGCGAACGGATCGTGTGGGAAGTCACCAATTGCCAACTGGAATGGCTCGACAACAAGACCGAGTGGACCGGCACCAAAGTCATTTGGGTGATTCACCAAAACGGTGAAATGGTTCAGGTGAATCTAAGTCACAAGGGGCTCGACGCTGCTTCGGAATGCTACGGGCAGTGCCGCGATGGTTGGCACTATTTCTTGGCGCAGAGCCTTGCTATACTGATCACCGACGGAACAGGTCGACCTGGCTTTCCGGGAGCAGCGGAGTCTACAAATGAGTGAATTTGCCCTTGTGTACCGAAATAGCGGCGAGGCTTTGTCTCCAGAAGAAAAGCAGATCCACATGCAGAACTGCCTCGACTGGTTCAAAGATCTCATGGAGAAGGGCGTGATCAAGGATCCTGGCGTGCCGCTGGGATCTTCGGGTCGGACGGTCGTTGGACGGCAGCAGGCCGTCCACGACGGCCCTTTTGCCGAAGCCAAGGACGTCATTCAAGGATTCACGATCGTTGATGTAGCGGATCTTGCCGCCGCCGTCGAAATTGCGAAGAGCTGCCCCGTGGCGCAGGTCGGTGGCTCGATTGAAGTCAGACCCGTTGAATTCTGCGCATAGAATTCAATGGGCCTTCCCGACCACTTCTTTCGGCATGAAACGGGTCGCATCACGGCGACCCTTTCAAAGCTCTTTGGCCTGCAAAATTTAGACTTGGCGGAGGATGCGACTCAGGACGCTTGCCAGCGTGCGGTCGAAGTTTGGAGCGTGCGGGGTGTGCCAGAGAATCCGTCAGCTTGGTTGATGGCCACCGCGAAAAACCGCGCGCTTGACATCCTGCGGCGCGAACGCCGGAGCCGAACTTTTTCGGCCGAGTACGGCCAACTCCTGCACAGTGAGTGGACGCTGGAACCCTTGCTGGACGAACTGACCGAGATGACCGCCATCAAAGACGATCAACTGCGCCTCATGTTTTCCTGTTGTAATCCAAGGATGGCGCAGGAAGCCCAGGTCGCAATCATGCTGCACTGCCTCTGCGGTTTCAGTGTGAAAGAGCTCAGTCAGGCTTATCTCAGTTCCCTGCCCACTGTCGATAAACGGCTAACCCGTGCCAAACAACTGCTGGCGTCTTCGGGGACACTCTTCAACGTCGCGCACGCCGCCGAATTTGAAGAGCGATTGCCTGCCATCCATCGCGCGCTCTATCTTCTGTTCAACCAAGGCTATCACGGCGGATCGGCGAAGTTGCCCGTGCAACCTCTGTTATGCCGTGAAGCGGTGCGCCTGATGTCGATCTTGTTGGAGAACGAGAATGGTCGGACGACGGAGACGTACGCGCTGGCCGCGTTGATGCATTTGCATGCGGCTCGGCTCCCGGCCAAGTTAAATGAGGCCGGCGACCTGACCCAACTCGCGGATCAAGACCGCGAGTTGTGGGATCAAGGCCTGATCCTATCGGGAACTGAGTTACTGACAAATGCTAGCTCCTGATAAGTGAACACTGAGTTCCACATTGAAGCTCTGTTCGCCGCGACTCACAGTGTTGCCGTAAGCGTTGAAGCGACGGACTGGGCCACGATTGTCATGCTTTACGATGCGCTGCTAAGGCTAAAGCCCTCACCGGTAGTCGCGCTGAATCGCGCGATCGCCGTCTCCAAAGTGGACGGCCCCGAGCGCGGGCTCGAAGAGATCCTCGCCATGGCAGATGCGTCCCGCCTCGACGAATATCCGTTCTATTGGGCGGCCCAAGGAGAACTCCAGACGTCCGCTGGGAGACTTAGCGAGGCAAGAACGAGTTTTGAGCGGGCCCACTCGGTGGCACGAAACGACGCTGAGCGCAACCACCTACAGGGCCGGATCGAAGCGATGGCGGAAGCCTGAGGGCGACGGCCAACAACGAGCGCGAGTGACTTTGCTGACCAGTTTTGCGAATTCGATGGCCACACGCGCGGCCCAAGAGTTAATGTCACATTTCGGCGTAATCAGCGCCAAGCGCCGTTCTTGCGCTAGATGAACTTATGGCTGCTTGGTTCGTAAATGCAAACGGTGGCGGTACGGTACGAATCTCATAAGCTTCGAACAAGGTACATGGCGACATCGCTTTGCATCTCCGTCGTTGGATGTGGTTGGCTGCTTTACGAAGTCTCTATGCGTGTCGTGAAGCCGCCATTGCTCGACGAAAGGGTACGAGTCGAAGAATTGACGCAGTCGGAACCAAAGGTCGGATCAAAGATCGACCTTAAGACGTTACCAACGGCCCCGCACGTCGCGTTGCTATGGATTGGAGCATGCCCAGGTTGCGCACTGCACTCAGTTAGTGAAGCCGACTTACTTGCATCCGCTCCGTCGGAATTCCGCCTCGTGATTTACGCTGAAGAGCCGAAGCGACTACGCTTCAGCTCGAGTCGAATCACGGTCATCGCCGCAAGTCCTAGCGACAAAAGGACTCTTCACGCGTTCTTCTCGCCCCGCACATACCGCATCGAGGATGGCATCCTAACCGCAATTCAGCGCTTCGGCAGTCCGCCGCTACGGTTGTTCTCGGAGGGCAAATGAAAGCACGCGGCGTCACTCTGCTGGAGGTGCTAGTCGTGATTGGTATTGCATCGGTCATTGCGGGCATTACATATCCAATCATGGTTTCCGCTAAACATGCGGCCTACGAGAGGCGTTCCGTCGCGGATATGAAGCAAATCGCAATTGCCGCGCTGATTTACCGCGAAGATTGGAAACAAACCGAATTTGGCACGATGGAAGAGATGGGACTGCCGGAATCGTACAAGACGTTGTTTTCCAGTTCGAAGCTCTATTACGGCCCGTTTATCCCGACGCCGCCGATATATCCCAGCACCTATCCGCTCTATTACTGGATGCCGCTGCCCGCCTTTGTCAGCGGCATCCAGTCGCCCTGGGCTGCTGCCGCACTGAAATACTCCGACCACACTTTGCTGGTGTGCGACCCTTGGATCGAAGGCTTTGTGAATGGTCATTCTCGCGCTATGCACTTTGACGAGCCAAATCGGATATATGGCGTCGATCTGAGCGGCCAACTCATGCGCAAGAAGGCTTACGGATTATTCTTTGAATACGATCGATGGGAGCCGAATAAGTAAGTGGAGCGGTCGAACGCGAAAGGCGGGAACTCGGCTGTTGAGTAACGGAACGCATGGATCACCAACTTAAAAGGCTTCGATTCCCCGCGCTTTGGGCCCTTCTATTCGTGACCGCAGCGTATTTGCACCAGACACGGGTGCCCAACAAGGTCGAAGAGGGCTACCGCCTGCTCCAAGCACTAAAGACCCACGATACTTCCCAGGTCGTGGCTCTACTTTCGGACGAGGAACTGACCGCAATTGAAGTGACGCGATCACAGGCGACGCAGATCGTGTCGGAACTCGTGATGCCGGAGGCCGAGTTCCTAACTGGAAACGTGACAAAGGTGACCATTGCTGGCAACGCAGTCGCATTCGAACGGCCCCAAGGAGATCAGTATTACTACTCGCCGCCGACGATCATGATGTTTAGGGATGAGCAAAGGCGTCCAGTTATTTCGCTGTCATGCTTGTTGGCATCAATTTGGGCCGTTGACAAAGTCGATTCAATCGCCGGATTCCGAGATCCGGGCTGGAAGGAACGCACAGTCAAAGCATGGCATCGAGTCAAGGAGTTAGGGATGCACCGCTGGATGAATTGGCCACTGCATGTGGTCGAAGAAATGCCACGCGAGCCCTTGCTCGGCGAATGAGGTACTTAATTCCGGTCGGGCCCGACGTCGAAACCGCGACAATCGCGGTCGCTCATTTCTAGCCCTTCTCCTTGCGGTTACCCGTCAATCACGTGGGACTCATAGGGCAGCGCTAAGCTCCGAAGCGACGGGATGGGCCACGATTGTCATGCTTTACGATGCGCTGCTAAGGCTAAAGCCCTCACCCGTGGTCGCGCTGAATCGCGCGATCGCCGTCTCCAAAGTGGACGGCCCCGAGCGCGGGCTCGAAGAGATCCTCGCCATGGCAAATGCGTCCCGCCTCGACGAATATCCGTTCTATTGGGCGGCCCAAGGAGAACTCCAGGCGACCGCTGGGAGACTTAGCGAGGCAAAAACGAGTTTTGAGAGGGCCCACCTGGTGGCACGAAACGACGCCGAGCGCGACCACCTACAGAGCAGGGTAGTGGCCTAATGTGGTTTGGCCCTCACGCGAGGGCCGCGTCTAGCAGGTCGGACATTTTTCAACGGCTCAAACATCACACCAGCGGCAACGGCGGGGGTTGTCTTCGGTGTTCGATGAACTCAGCAGAAATTGTAATGGGCAAAGTGGAGCGCGGTAGCTGCTTTGTGGTTCTCCAGCTTCTTGCTGAAGCCATTCGTCAAGCGCGTTAGCCTCCCCATGCACATCCTCATCGTCAAGTTAGAGCGTTCTACGTAAGAAGTAGAAATAAACGCTTCGTTCGGGTCCCCAATGTGAACCGCCTTCTTCGTTCCAGTGACTTTGGGAGCGCTGTAGCGACCAGAGCCGATAGGCTCTGCTTCGTACGATTTCACGATTGTTCCGTAGTCCACGTCTTGCCCAAACCCGAATTGCACAGCCTCTAGGTATAGCCCCATCGCATCGGAGGAGATTTGGGGCCTATTCGTTACTCGCATTCCCAGGTCCTCCATGAACTGTAGAGTGCAACCACGGTCGCGCTTGCCTACCAGGTGGGCCGGAATCAACTTGGTATCAGCATCAATCGCAACGAACGTCCATACGTCGCCAACGCGCTTAATATCATCCTCGCCTGTATCGTGGCGCTGCTTCTTGCCAATGAATCCCCAAAGCTCGTCAACCTCAAGCCTTTGGCAAGTGAGGCCGCGCATCTCCTCATCAAGAACCTTTGCGCATCCCTCTCCTACACGAACCATGAGTCGCATGATTGTGTCCCGGTGGACTTCAGTGATCCGTTCGGTAGCTCTGATGCTGGACCCATCAACCAAGCACTTGATGATTGTCTCTTGTTTTTCTCGCTTTAGGATGTTAGCCATGCATTTCTTGTACCGCAGATAAATAGGCAATAAATGCCCATATGTGAATTTCCTGCTGTCTGCGGTACAATAAATGCATGGAAGCTAAAAGAGGTCGCCCACCGAAGGGGCAATCTAAGAAAGAATCCCTTGATGTGCGTCTCGATCCCAGCGAAAAAGAAGCTTTTCGGGCTGCTGCTGAGCTTGCCGGAATACCCGTCTCTATGTGGGTTCGCGAGCGGCTTCGGAGGGCAGCGGTTCGCGAGCTGGAAGACGCGGCCCTTCCAATAGCATTCCTCAAGAGGATGGCCTAACTATCGTGGCGAGTAGTAACGACGAAATCGGATTCGATCATAAGGGCATTGGTAACGTGCTTGCCCACAACCGTCTCAAGGTCCCAATCAACCAGAGGGAATACTCCTGGGAGGAAGAACACGTAACCGATCTTCTGCAAGACTTCGCCAACGCTATTGCAACCAATAAAGCCACCTACTTTCTTGGCACGGTAGTACTGACTCGTTCAGACGAAGACATACCGGAGGTTTCAGACGGTCAGCAACGCCTAGCCACGACTACGATCCTGTTGGCTGGCATTCGCGACTACTTTTTCGGGAAGGGCGATCTGGCGCGTTCGAACTCGATTCAAAGCGATTGCCTAATGACCACCGATATTGATACTACTGATACGGTTCCCAAGCTTCGCCTTAACGTAGACGACAATGAGTTCTTCACCAGGTTCGTACTAGAGCCTCCGAATTCCGCATCGCGTAAAGCCGCAGAGCCTACGAAGGAATCGCACAAGCGGATCAAAGCCGCTGCCGTGATCGTGTCCAAATACATCACCGCGATGTTAAAGCCTTACTCGGAGGATGTGAAGACCCCTCGGCTGCTTGAGTGGGTTAAATTTGTTCGCGAGGGTGCTCAGGTCATCCTGCTACGGGTACCAGATCACCTTAACGCGTTCATGATGTTCGAGACGTTGAACGACCGGGGATTAAGGGCATCTCAAGCGGATCTTCTCAAGAACCATATCTTGCAACACGCAAAAGACCGTGGCGAAGAGGCACAAAAGATGTGGTCTCAGACAGTCAGCGTTTTGGAGTCGCTGGGGCAGGGCGATATCACTGTGACCTACCTACATCACCACCTCATTACTCAACATGGTCCAACGAAGGAACGAGAGGTGTACGACAAGATTAAGCAACTCATCACGAGCCCATCCCAAGCGGTGGATTTTGTAAATGATCTTGCGGTAGGCGTGAACGACTACGCGGCGCTGTTCTCTCCAAGCCATCCAAAATGGAACGACTATGGCAATGCCACGCGGCGTCATCTTGAAACAATCAATCGCGACATTCAGGTTGTTCAGATTCGTCCGCTTATGTTCGCGACATTGCGTAAATTCTCTGTCGCTGAAACAAAGCTTGCCTTTAAGTTCTTCGTTTTCTGGTCAGTGCGTTTTTTGGTTACGCGAAAGGGTGGTGGTGGCCTGCTTGACCGCAACTACGGCATTCAGGCAAAGGAAGTTGGCACGGGTAAAACCACCAAAGCAAAGGAACTTACCGCAGCCTTAACCGAGATCATCCCATCCGATGCAGTCTTTCAAAAGAGTTTTGAGGAATTTCGTCCATCTGGTGAAAGGTTCGCTCGCTATTTATTGCGTGCCCTCGAACAAAAGGTTAAAGAAGACCCTGAGCCGGAACTCATTGCAAATGACGATGAAGAGGTTGTGAACCTTGAGCACGTCCTTCCAGAGAATCCAGGGGAGAATTGGCCCAACATTACAGCCGACATGGCGGGGGCTTTGTATAAACGGATGGGGAACTTGGTGATTATTCAAGCCAAGAAGAACACGCTTATCGCGAACAGCCCTTATGAGGTCAAGAAGCCGGTCCTATTGGCATCTGCGTTCATCCTTACCCAATCTGCGGGACAACCTGACGAATGGGGCGAGGATGAGATTGCAGTGCGACAAAAGAAGTTAGCGACCATCGCATTGAAGACATGGCCGATATCAATCTAGCGTCAGAAGAAGTTGCGGTCTCGCAGCTTCTACAGGCAGTCGAAGGGATGCACGACTGTAAAGCGGTCCTCGATCATGCGGAACATGTTCAGGAGAAATTCCAAGGTCAGACAGTGTGGGAGGGCATCGTCCACGTCTTCACCCTGATAGATCACCCGCAAGCGCGTTCTTGTTATTGTTGGTCTGAGTCAGTCGCCGAAGCAGATAGGCGGCAATTCTGAGCGACCAATTTCAGGCGAAATATCCCTGAGCTTGTTTGAAGAGGGCTAGCCCGTTCGCTAGCCAGAGGATGAACTGTCCGATTAATTTCAGAATTTCCATGCCTCCATTGTGGCAGATCAAATTAGGACACTACCCAGAGCAGGATCGAAGCGATCATGGAAGCCTGAGAACCGGCCCCTCCGAAATAGAGCGTGTGCAGTTAGTTGAGACACTTTGACGGCCCGATCACCTAAGGTCACGCTAATCCGACAGGGGCCACGGACCGAGTTCGTCGACCCAATCAAAGCTCACTTCCTCGGCCCCCAGCTTCCAGGTCCGTGGCGAAGTTGTCTGCATCCAATCCATCGGCTGGGCTAAAGGCTGAACCCGCGATGCGTCGGCAAACGCCTGCCGCAACGCATCCTTTTGGGCGTCGCCGAGGGCGCGCTCGTCCATCGAAACGAACAATGGCGTGCCGCTACGCGAGACCAGCTCTAACCATCGGCGAGCCATTTTCCAATCTAACTCGGGCGTAATCGCACACACGTCGGCATCGGCCGCATAGAACGAGCCTTGCTGACACGCCCGGAACGCGAGGGTGTTCACCCCCATCCGTCGATTGCGATCCCAGTGCCGACCGCTCGTGTCGTCGCCGATCCGATTCACCTCAAACACGCCCGCAGAAAGATGGCTAAACGTGTTGCAACCGATGACGACCATCTCTTGAGCGCCCTCCCGAATAGCCGCATAAAACGCGTTGACGATCTCCGCCGTCGTCTTCCCGCGGTCCTGAAACGACCAGTTTCCATGGGTGAGCTGAACTCCCATGTCAAAACCCCATCGATCCAAAATATCGAAGCTCGAGAAGTCGTGCTTGACGAGATCAAATCCCCACTTTCGCACCGTGGTCATCATCTTCCGCACGTACTCCAGAACCTCGGGATGGCTCGGATCAAGCGCTTTCTTTCGGTCGCCTAACTGCCAGCCTTCCGGACGCCCGTCAAACGTTGTCAGCGGACGAACCCAAATCCCGGGTTTCGCCCCAAGAGTCCGAGCGCGGCTCGCAAATGTTTCCATCGACTTCCACTTGTCGTTTGCCACGTCGTACGGTCCGAACTCCCAGCTGTGAGGCGACCACCCGGCATCAACGACGGAGAACGGCCGATTCCCACCACTCGGGCAGAGGCCTACCGCAACTGCGGTGTTGTGCAAAATCAGCTCGGGATCGTTGTTGCCGTATGCGTAGTACCAGTCGTTGATGCCGAAAACCGGCAACTTCGGGGTGCGAGACGTTGGTGACATTAGCGTGCAGAAGGTCCGCGCAAACTCAAAACTCGGCTCACCGCTTTGACTCGCCAGCGTGACAATCTCGGCAACCTGCAACGTTCGGTCGCCCAATCGCACCCCGGCGGTTCCACAGCGCACATCGAGCCACAAACTTATGCCCTGCTCATCCACATGCCAGTGCGCGAAGGAGTTCGGTCGCACCTTGACTCCATAGCCAAATGTGGTCTGGCCGTCGAATGCGAGGCAGTACCAGGGCATGGGCCGCGAGGGCGAGATTCCTCGCCACTCAAGGTCGCCATACGAGCGCTCCCAGTGATCGCCCAAAAGGCTGCGAAGGTGGCGGTTATCGTGAGTCCATCGCAGGATCACGCGTTGCACGGGACGCGAAGATCGGAGAGTGACGAGACCACCCTCAAGCCCGACTTCCGTTCCGCCTGCGCCCCAAGCGACACCCGAATCTGCGGCGGAAAGCCGCTCAGGATTCGAGTCGGCAATCACGTAGACGGCACTGGGCTTCCCGAGCAAAGTCATGCGCTCAGTTCTACCCGCTCATAACGGTCGAACCAGTTTCAACGTCAAAACGCCGCGCACGCGTGTGCTGTTCGGATCACCCAAGATCAGAAACACATCGGTGCCATGCGGCATCCGGCGACCGTAGGAGAAGTACACATTGACGTCGCTGTTTTGCTGAAGCGCGCGCGCTCCGAACGTCTCTTCGGCGTTTAATCGGTAGGTTCCGGTAAGAATCGTTTGCGTGTTCGTAGCCGCGCCGAGAGTGGACCGACCAAGGGTTAGGTTCAACGAGAACCGCTTCATGACAAGCAGGCCCTGATTCACAGACAGAAAGCTGTAGGGCAAATTTGACCGATGCCCGATCGAATAGTTGAGTCCGCCCCGCTCGAACAAGTTCTTCTGGTTCCACGCGTAACCAGCGGATACCGTGTTGTCCTTGAACGCATCCCGCTTTCCGATGTCCGCAGATACGGTGTAGCCTTGTCCGGATCGGGTTCGAACATTGCCAAATAGCGACATGGAGTCATGAAAGAATCCGCCCGTGTCGTGTTGGACCGACACCGCTGAAACTCCGCCGTTGATACGTTCGATGCTGCCCCGGTCCAAGGTGTTGTAGTAGAACAGAGTCATGCCTTTCCCGTCAACGTTCACCTCGGGCACGTAGCCCAGTTGGTTGGAAAAATTTGGTCCAGTATGGCTGAGGTAGGCGTTTCCGCTTAGGTTGCCACGACCACCGTCCGTGTTGAGCTGAAGATACGACGCGTGATCTTGCGTGCCGTCGGACTGAGTTGAGCCTGTGTAGTTGCCCGTGACGTTTGACTGACGTCCAGCTTCCATCCACCCGTAGTTACCGTTGACTTGGTAGACCCGGTTCGAGGGAACTCCATCGGTGTTATTGCCCAGCACGGCAACGCCGACTTTGCTGTACTTTCCGATGTCTTGGCTGACGTCGCCGACAAAGGCCGACTGGCCGGTTGTGTCGGCGGTCGTTCCGAGGAACGAGACGGTCGTGTTTCCCTGTTTGCCCGTGACTTTTGCGCCCGCATCGACCCCAGGGATACGCTGAGAGTAAAACAAGTACGGATCGTTCAAGAAGTCCGCGCCCTCCGCAAAGAACGGCCGGCGATCGGGCAAGAACTTTTCTGTGTACGAAAAGCTTAGGTCTTGCACCGCTTGCTCCACGGTCGCAAAGTCGGGGAACAGGGTCGCGACGCCCGTCATGCTTGTCGAAATCGGATATTTGAGGTCGAGTCCGCCCTTCAGGCTTGCCTTGCCGCCTGCCGTTCCGAGAACATAGGGCAGAGCGACGAGTCGCGGCGCGTAGGTTGGCGGCTCAATGCCGTCGAAGTCATCCAAAAAGTGCAACGGGTCGTTAAAGCCTTCGGGTGGCACGGCGGGCCAACTCATGCCGTTTGATTCGCGCGCCATCTGACGATACAACGCAATCGCAAACGACTTAGCGCCTTTTGGATACCGCAGCAACGAGAAGGGGATGGACATCTCCGCTGTCCAACCGTCCGGGAGGCGCTTTGATGCAGCCTTCCAGTCTCCAGCCCAAGTCAGGTTGGTGGCGGTGCCACCCTCCAGTTGTGTGAGCTGTGTTCCGAGCGCAGAGACGAAGAACTGACTGCAGTTACGACGCGTTGACTGACTGTCGATGATGATTCCGACCCGATCATCGTGCGAGAGGTCGCCTTCGCGTTGCGTCTCATGGGCACGGATCAGGTTCGGCTGAGTGTCGTGACAATAGAACCCGAGGTACAGGCGATTCTTATCGGCGCAGAGCCACGCCTCCGTTCGCTCATGGACGGCTTCTTTGCTCTGAAAGCGAAAGAAGCCATCCACATGGGTTGCCGTCTTCCAACAAGGATCGTCTAGCGTGCCGTCAATTTTGGGCGCGGATCCAGCCGGCGCGATATGCCGCACCGTGCGCTGCCACTTTTCGTTGGCAATGCCCAGAGGCGAGAGTGCAGCGATTACCAGCAGGAGCGCCCACCGCATTACGAGCCGCCTTTGCTTCGGCTCGCTGCCCTCATTGCCTTCATGGCAAGCTCGATCGATTCATGCGCCGACTTCATTGCGGCGGCGACCGCTTTACGAACCGCAGCGTTGATCTCTTTGTCGTCGATCTGAACGTCGTGAGCCTTAACCTCATTCATCGCTTCGCGCATCTCGCGATCCGCGTCTTTCAAAGCTTTGTCAACTTCGACCATCGCCTCTTTGAGAGCGCTCTGGACTACTTTGTCGATGTCCAGATTCTGCAGTTCCTTAAGGTCATCAAGGTCTTGCTTCTCGCCAAGCGCTTTCAACTGCTCCAAACCCTTCAAGCCCTTCGGCGCTTTTAAGTCAAGACCTTGCATGTTGAAAGCCTTCAAGTCGAGACCCTTCAGTTCTTTGTCGGCTTCGTCCAGTGAGCTGTCCATTTCGTCCGCCTCGCGGTCGGAGTCTATCGCTTTCTCAAGAGTGGCAACGGCTTCTCCGCCACCGTGAACGGCAATGGAGCCGATTCCGACATCGATGCTAAAGCGCGATCCGCCACGGCCGAATTTTCCTGAGCGTTTGTCGCTCAACTGCATGTCACCCTTCTTGGCGCGAGTCGATGGGAGGCCAGAGATCTCGCCAACACCAACCTTTGCCGTGACGACGGCATCTGCGTGCTGCGGCAGCTTCAGAATTGCCTCACCTGCTCCAACGGAAATCGATGAATCGCGACCCGGCACCGACTTCAAGTCCGCGGAGATTTCGCCGGCCTTGTTGGTGAGGCTCATATTGCCATCACATGCAACGCCGCTCAAGGTCAACTCGCCCGCGAGGACCGTGCATTTCAAAGCTCGGAAGTGTCCAGTTGCCGAGGCCTTTCCCGCCGTAAGATCGAGGTCCACGGCGAGAGAAGAGGGTATTCCGATTTCGTACTTGACATCCACCTGGTCGGAGCCCCGGCTGTTCACCTTGTCGTGCTGGCCAAACGGAAGGTCTTCCACCAGCACGTCTTCACCTCGGCGTTCGGCGACGACCTTCGATTCCGTCAACCATTTTTTACCGATCTCCGACAGAGGTCGTTTGGCGGAACGTACGATGTGAACGGTCACTTCTGAGCCGCTAGTCGAGCGCAGCGAAACTTCGCCTAGCGGAATGCGGACCTTGATGCGTTGGGCTCCGCTCGTTCCAACACTTCGGTCGGTCTGCTTGGAATCGAAATCGGCTCGATCATTTTGGGAGGAAGCGGTTAGCGTTCGGGCACCGACAAGGGTCGTGGCCGTGGCGACAAGCGCGAGGGCAAGTAGGCTAATTTTGATCATAGAATCTCCTTCAGTTAGGTGTAGGGGGGCGGGCCGACGCACGATGTGCGTCGGAGAGGTGATGCAATTTGGGGGCTTGGGTTACTCCGGCTTTTGTTTGGCCGTGCCTTTTGGCTTTGTGGCGGGTGAGGGCTGACCGCGACTCTTGCCGTCTTTCTGCGGCAGCGCGGCGAGTCCCTTTCTAATCTCGCTCAGCGTGCCGTTGGTTACGCTCTCGGCGAGTTTGATGGAGTCGCGAACGATTCCTTTTGCAAAATCGGGCATCGATTCAGTGTCGATCTCTTTCCGACTCTGGGCAACGGCGTTCTCAACTTCCCTTTCAGCGTCCTTCAACGCCTTCGTGACCTCCGACGGGATCGCACTTAGCTCTGCGCTTATATCCGTTCCAGAAGTCGGATTGAGCCTGGTCGGGGCCGCTTTGGGACGGGCAGTAGTGGGTTTCGGGGTGGCAACTTTGACGACCGATCTGGTGACAGGAGCGACTCGGCGAGCGACTCGCTCCGCCCTGTTCGGAAGAGTGACGGACTTAGCCGCGGGTTGAGACAGTGCGAGAGGTCCCGATTCCTGAAGCGGCGGCGTATGATGGGCGACGGCAGCATGTAGTTGAGCTTCTCGTACGAGTCGTGGCGAAGCCCCTCCAATCAGCGTGATCGCACCGCCGAGTCCGGCTAGCAGGCCAAGAGCCGCAAAGCCGCGCACTGGGCGTCGGCAGCGTCGCTCCTCCAGGATTGCGCGCAAGCGTCCTTCAAGGCGACCGGGCCGGGCCATGGCAAGGGCGGACTTGGAAGCGGAACGTGGCTCTGAAATCTCTTTCAGCACTTCCAGTAACTGGGTTGCGTACTGCGTCGCCGATCCCTCCTGAACGATTGCGCGGTCATCCGCGGCACCCTCGCTTTCTGCGGCCATCTGGCGAGCGATGAGCCATGCCAGTGGGTTGAACCAGCAGAGCACACATGCAGCCTGAGCGAATAAGCTCGTGATCCAGTCACCCCGCTCGATATGGGCGAGTTCGTGAAGCACCACCGACCGTAGGCGCGCCTCTGGCCATCGGTCCGCATCGCGGGGCAGGAGCAGAGCAGGACGGAAGTGGCCCCAAGTCATGGGCGGGTGCCCCGGTGAACCTTCGAGTAGCAACACGTGCCGTCCAGAGCTACGAAATTGAGCGGCGACCAGGGCTTGCAACTTGGGATCCGCCGACATCGCGAGTCGGCGCTCCATTCGGCTCAAGCGCGCTAGTCGCACCGCAAGATGGGCGCCGAGGCCGATCGCTACCAATCCCCATACGATGATGGGAGTCGGTATCGACGACGCAGCAGGTGCGGGAGAGACCTCGACGGCGGCGACCGTCGCAACAGTATTTGTCGCCGCGGGAGAAGCGGCAGCAACCTTTCGACTCAGGCCAGGAACTTCCCACCGCGGAACAACGACCGCCAACACAGGAATGGCGAGGGTGCCGGCAAGGGTCAACAAGAGCACAAAATGGCGCGTCGCGGCCGAGCTTCGTCGCAGGCAAGCCGCCAAGATTAAGCCGACAAGCGACACGGCCACGGATTTGACAACGATGTCTATAAGGTTCAGGCTCATGATTTCTCACCTGTCTTTTCTCGCTTCCTTGCTTCTTCGATCAGCGCGGCAAAGCGATTTAGGTCTTCATCAGATACGCGGGTTTCGCCCTCGGACAGTAGCGTGCGAACCAAGCCTTCGGGGTTACCGGCGAAAAAAGTGTTCATGAGTTGCTGCAGGGCAGATCTCGCGGCGTCAGAACTCGACTCGGCGGGCAGATAGACGTACCGCTTTCCATCCTCTTCATGACGGATATGCCCTTTCTCTTCCAGAATTCGCAAGATGGAGCGCACCGCAGAGTAGGAGGGGGCTTCGGGCATCGATTCATGTACTTCGCTTGCCGTGGCTTTGCCGAGACGATGCAGGATCTGAACGATCTCTCGTTCGCGACGACTCATTCCTATTCCAATCATTCGCGGCATCGTTTCACCCACTCCGAACAGTACATGCTGAAAGATTAGCAGGTTTCAAATCGGATTGCAATATATGTGTTGATTTTTCAGCACTTTTTATTCAAGACGAGGAATCTGTACGTCACCAGCGAGATTTTGTGGGCCTAAGGTGGCGGTTGGCCCATGGGGCAAGCAACTTAGTGAGGGCGCCGACTACGGTAAGTCACATCAAGAATCTGCTTCGTATGCACTCGATGCAGGATTTGGGTTTCGCCGTTCGGCCAGGCAATTTCAATTCGAACGTGGCCACGATCGTCCCCAAGGCCAAAGTGCAAAGTGAGGTCGTTCTGGTTACCTTCCCCCGTCCCCGCCTCCACTTGCCGAGTCAAGGTACGGTGCATCGAGCTCACCCGAACCTGGGCACCGATGGCCGACCGATTTACTTCGCGGCCATCGCCATGTAGTCGTACTCCGATCCAAGGTTTTGGCGGCGTTTGATTCATGAACAGCTTGCCGCCGGTCAAAAGGTCCAGTCGTCCGTCGTGGTCGAAGTCTGCCCACGCGGCCTGGTAGGTCGGCGGCAGTTTGGCCAACCCCGCCGATGCCGTCACGTCCGAGAATTTGAAATTCCCGTCGTTGTGGAAAAGCACGGCGTAATTCGGGCGGCCAAACGATGCCGTGCCGTAGACCGTGGTGAACATCAGGTCTACGTTCCCATCGTTGTCAAAATCGGCGGCGGCGGGTGACGCGTAGGACTCCTGGTAGAACACGCCGCATGTGCCCAGGTCCTCAAAGTGATAGCCGGCTTTCGGCCCTAAGTTCCGCAAGAATCGCGATTTCGGTTGATCGCCCCGGTCGTCCACGTGGGCAAAGTTGCCGGCGAAGAGGTCGAACAGCCCGTCGTTGTTGAAGTCAGCCCACGCCGCTCCAATCGAGTGCCCGCCTTCGAATCCAGGCGACGTCGCGACGACATTGAACTCCTTCGCAGCCTCGACAAAGTGCGCCAAGCCCTTGTTCAACCACAGCTGATTCGGCTGAAGTCGATAGTTGGACACATACACATCGAGGTTGCCATCTCGGTTGAAATCGCATGCCGTCACCCCGCGAGCCCGATACTCGGCGGACGTCCAGGAAACCTCAAAGGACTTGCCGCCCCGATTCAGCAAGATCATGCTGGGATACGTGATCCCCTTGTCCCAATCTTCAAAGCCAGCAATGTAAAGATCAACGAATCCGTCGCCATTGAAATCGCCCCAGCATGCCGCTCGGCTGGATGTTATAGGGAGTTTGGGTAGGGGAACCTCCGTAAACCCGCGGCCCGTATTGTTGTGCAGCAGCCGCATTTGCGAGAAGGAGAACAGGTCCACAAACCCGTCGTTATCGAAATCTGCAGCTACAAAGTTGCCACCCTCCGCGATCTTGCAAAAACGCTTTCCGTGGTCGTTGTGCCAGATGCCGGTTGACGTGGCAATATCGGTCCACCCGTCGTTGTCGAAGTCCGCGCAACATGCCCCGTCGCTTCCGAGAACCAAGCCAAACTCCGCCGTGCGATCTTGAAAGAAGGCGACCGACGCAAGGAGGAAGTTGATCAACTCAACAGCCTCCGGTTGGGCATGAATGCCCAAGTCGCGTCGCGTTCAAATCGCTGATTTCCACGCAAATTGGCGATTTGCCATGACGAACGAAGCTGGATGTGGAGTTCGTCAACAGCGTCCTACGGCGATCGCGATCAGCATTTACACCGCTAAGCTAGAAGTTCGCCGTCAGTTGCCGCCGCAAAAGCCGGCACTTCGGAGCGGAGTGCAGCAAGTTTGTCGACCAGATTCAAGCTCGGCGCGCCAGGCCGAATCCGAAATTCGAGTTCGCTATAGATGCGCCACGCGGGCTTTGCTGCACCCTTAGGAGCAAGAACTTGGCCCATTTGCTGGAACCTTCGCTCAACGTTCGTGTAGCTTCCCGCGCTCTCCGTTGGAGCGGTTGCGGGGAGAATCACGCTCGCGTACGCACCGAGGTCCGACGCTGAATGATCTTGAATCACGAGAAACTCAACGGTTTCGAGCGCCTTCGCGACCACCGCCTGATCGGGGTACTGGGTCAGGATGTCGCTACCGATGAGCCACAGCGCGCGAATCGTGCCCTTGATGCAGCCCTGAAGTATCTCGTGGGTGTCGAGACCACCATCGAGCCTTGTCGCCGAAATCATCGCGGCGCGCATTTCGCGGGCGCCTTGCCCGTTTGACGCGGTTTCGAAGACGTTTAGGCGTCCGTGCTTTCCGAGGTCGCGCACGATATCGAGGGCGTTCTTGGCGTTGTAAACCTCGCGGGTCGTGATGGTTGGCGCGCCTTCCAGCAATGCTCGAGCTAAGGTCAGGTCCGCCGCCTTGATGCCGGATTGGGCCTCAACTTCTGCCGGGTCCAACGTGCCCGCAAGCCCCGCCGCGACGACCGACTCAGTGCCCGGGTTGTAACGCAAGAGCAGGTGGGCAAAGCTATCGACGTCGGTTTCCGAGTCGTGGGCGACGACGACCTTTGTTCCATGGTTGAGCCACGCCTTTCGCACCCGCAGGAAAACGATGGGCAACGAATCCGCGAGCGACGTACCAAAGACGAGAATTGCCTTTTCGTGCTCAAGCGACTGGATAGTGCACGTGACCAACGGAGGCTCTTCATCGAGCCCGGGCAGGGTCGCGGTGAATCGGTGGTCAATATTCTTTGAACCGATCGGGCCCCGCCAGAGCTTGTGCAAAGCGTACAAGTCCTCATTGGAAAGGCTCGCCCCGCCAAGGACCGCACAGCTGGGACCCCTGAAAACTTTCGCGATTTGAGCATACGCTGTCGGCCAATCCGTCGTGGCCAAGGTGTTACCGACTCGCACCATAGGGGCGGTTAGCCGGGAATCTGAGTTCAGCGCGTCGTGGCCAAACTTGCCGCGATCGCATGTCCATTCTTCGTTGATCGCCTCATTTACACGACCGTTGATCCGCACGATCTGGTCGCGCCGATAGTCCACGTGAACATTGCAGCCATTGGAGCAGAGCGTGCAGATGCCCGGCTTCGTCTCTAAGTCCCACGGTCGCGCTCGGAATCGGTACTTGGACGACGTCAGGGCTCCGACCGGGCAAATCTCAATCACATTGCCGCTGAACTTCGAGCTGAAGTCGCGCATTTCGAAGGTTGTCGGCTGCATGTTCGCGCCGCGGAACCTAAATCCAAGCTGTCCGTCTCCACTGATCTCTTCTGTGAAACGGACGCATCTTCCGCATTGAATGCACCGTTCAAGGTCAAGCGTGACGTACTCGCTGAGCGGGAACGCCTTCGGCGCATGCCGTTTCATCTCCACAAATCGACTCGTGGACGGGCCGTAGAAAATCGTGTTGTTTTGGAGCGGGCACTCGCCGCCGCGGTCGCAAATTGGACAATCGAGGGGGTGATTGACGAGCAAAAACTCGAGGACCCCGCGTCGATCGACATGCAGCGAGGGCGTTTCGGTCTGAATAATCAGGCCTTCGCTTGCCGGAAGAGTACATGCCGCCTGCGGCTTGGGCATTTTCCGAATGGACCCGTCAGGCCCTTTCATCGCCACTTCAACCAGGCACATTCGGCACATTCCGACCGGCTTGAGTCGCGAGTGGTAGCAGAAAATCGGAATCTCGAAACCTACGCGCTTCACCGACTCGACGATCATTTCCCCTTTGGGCACCTGAACTTCGATATCATTGACCGAAATCGTGACTAGTTGGACGTCGGTAACGGCTGCCATGCTATTTCTGCTCAGCGCGAATTCGGAAGAATTCTGGCGCTTTCGAAGCTGAATTGTACCTACCGAGGTGCGATTGAAATATGGGCCTTCCTCGCCTCCAGCATGTTAACTTCGGCAACGTTTCGCCGGTTAGTTCTAGTTGGATTGAGTCAGAATGTAGGCATGAAGCGCGGATTCGGGATAAAAGAAGCCCTCCTCGCGATCATGGTCGTTTGCCTTTTCACGGTTATCATCCTGCCGTTGTTCGTTCAGCAGAGAAACCGACAAACGGATCGATCCGAAGGCTCTCGGATGCGTCAAGTGTTTGTTGGCTTGATGCTTTACGAGGGTGATTTTTCGGGTCACCCCGCGCCAAACTTGCCGGCCGCTGCATTCCAAGTCGGCGACGAGCGATTACTTGTGTCGAAGCGCGACCCGTTCGCGAGCGCAGCCGGACCCTTTCCGATCGACCCCGGTTTGCTTTCTTGCAAGCAGAACACACCAAACCGAGTGAGCGACAGTTACCTCTGGAATTTCGTCGAATTCAAACGAATCGACGCTCCGAAAGTGGCGGTGACGCCGAATGAAGGGCTGCTCGTTAACGAGTGGATGGGCAGCGTGGAGGCCCAACCCAGCTTCCGCGCGAGGGTCAGTGGAACCGTTTTTCGAGTGAACCTCGACGGTTCTTTGATCAAACCAAGCCTTGGTGACCGAAACATCGGCGATGCTAAGGCGATATTCCTAAACAAGTGAATTGAGCCTTGCTCGTTTGGTTTTCGACCTGCGCCATGTCTAAGGGCTGCAGCGTTTTAGAAACCCTCTCAGTGTCGGATGTCCGAGGCCAGGACATAGTATCCACTTCTGCCATGACAAGGTATCCACCTACGGCCGTTGTCTTGTTCTATCCCGGAGGGTTTGAAGATTCCAGCGAAGGGTAGCCGCCATGAGGCGGCTACCCTGGTACCCAAAGCCAGCGGGTTTCAGCCCTGTAGGGTCTGCCTACACTGCCATTTGATCTCGCTGTCCCTTCGACCTATCCTATTGAAACTACAAGAGCGACGGGAAATTGCACCCCTCGGCTACGCGCTTCGCGCGGAAATCTACGATGCACTGGCAAGAGCCACGGCTCGGCCGGCCCGGGGCGTACGTTCGCGACAGACGCATTTGCCGTTAGAGCGCGATACGGACCCCCATTCTGGGCGGGACAGAACCCGCCGTCCTTCCCCTAAAGAATAAGGTCAAGGATCTCGATCTGCGGCGCCTCCGGGTTTGCGAGACGAGTGCATGCCGGAAGGGACGGTCACCAGGTGTCGATACCTCCGCCCCTACGTCCCCGACCCAGAATTCCCCTCAAGATTGCCGGCAATCCAGCCGACAATCCCGGTATGGACGTCAACGGACCCTCGGCAGCAACCAGCGCAATTCGCGGCGCGGAAACCGCGCCGACGGACAAGCGGGCCCAACTACAGGCCATGCTTTTGCGGAAGGTCCTGGACTCGCAACAGGGCGAAGCCGCGCAGATCACCAAATTGATCGAAGGCAAGGGCCAGAACCTCGATCTTCGCGTCTGAGAGCGATAACACCCTCGCGGGTATAATCATCCTTTGTGAGCGTCAAGAATCCTGCCCCTGAGCCCGTTTGGTGGAAAAACACCTACTTTTGGCTCGCCGGAGCGTTCCTGATCTTGGCCCTCGTAGGATTCCTGAAAGGAGACTCTTTCATTCGTGATCCCGGCCAAAAGGCCGAGGGCCACCTCTGGATCTACTACCTCGTCGCCTCTTTCGTGGCGCTTGCGAATGGCTACATCAGCCACAAGCAGACCGTGAAAGATTGGGGCGAGCTGAAGGATAAGAGCGGCCCAACCACGATCGAAGGAGCAGCAACAGAATGATTAAGTGCGCATGTGGAAAACCGATTGAGAAGTTGCCAGCTTGGCTGGAAGGCGTCAAAGTCGACTTCGTCTGCAATAACTGTCCTAACCGACAAACGAAGAACATCGCTTTCGTGACCCTCGACCTCGAGCCGAAAGAGAAGATCGTCGAAGAATCCGACGAAGAACCGGCGGTCGCTGAGACCTCCGACATGGACTAACTACTCGTATCCCGGTCGTTCAACGATCGGGAAATCGTATAGCGCCCGCATGCCAATGCCGTCCACCTGCGCGATGTTTCGTAGCCGTGTGATGAAGCTCCCATCTGAAGATGCGAGGCCGCCCAACCGCTCAAACTTGCGATCCAGAATCGTAATCACGTCGGCGGTCACGTTGCGTGCGTGCCCCGCGGGATACATCACTAAGCCGCTGTCGTGGGCTCTGCCCGCCGCATCCGTTATCTCCACCGAAGTCGGAATTCCGTCTGGATATCGGGCGTCGTACTCCGGGCCACCGTGTTCGAACGCGATCCGCGTCATCAAGTCGCGGGTAACGGGGTCGTGGATGGCGTCGGCAGAATAGTCGGACGGTTGCAACATCGTTTCCACCCAAACCGCGTCCGTGCCCTCGGCGATCTCGATGGTTGCGCGCAGGGAGATCGCCTTGCGAAGTAACGTCGCCACGATGTAGACCATCGAGTGGTCGGCAGACTGCCGCGTGTGCGGATCGCGCTTCGCCGGATCGCCGATGATGCCAAACGCGGGCTCGTACGCCCGAATCACAATCTTCGCGATATTCGCCGCGTCCAGGAGGTCGGGATTCTTGAACACAAGATCAATGACTCCTTGCAACGCGCCCGCTGATTGATGCTCATACAAGCCGAGTTTGAAGTGCATTCCCATCACCGCGAAGTCGTCTCCGGAGTGGCTGAGCACAAGGTCAAACGGCGAGTCGCCACTCGTCTTCTCGAACTGTCGGAACATCGATTCCGGATTGCGGAAGATGTCCTTGGGCCCGACAAAGCCGTGCATCGCACGCTTCATGCTGAGAATTGCTGCCTCCGTGCTGATCGCCGCACTCGCGCCCTTGGAGTCGCTTAGCTGCTTGCCTGCGCGTATGGCTCGCCACGGAATGTAGTGCGCTACGAACATGCCGATCGCGTGCTCGATCTGCTCCGCGGTCGCGCCCATCAGCGCGCCGTACGTGGCGGCGGACGCGATCGCTCCGTGCACGACATGGTCGATCTTGTACGACTTCAGGCTGAACACTTCCGCCAGACGCCCGCGAATCTCGTCGAGCAAAACCATCGCTCGCAACGCCGTCATGCCATCGAGACCGCGCTGCCCGCATGCCGCCACGACGACGGGATAAAAGTCGTTGTGCCCAAACTCGCCCGCGACGTGACCAAGGGCGGGATTGTAGCCAAAGTTCGTGCCGTTGCTATCCCATTCCCGCACGGCAGCACAGTTCGCCACGATGGCTTTCTCCGCCTTGACCGGCACGGTTGACCCAAACACGAGCGCTCCCGTGTCGTCTCGATACTCAAGCGCTTCATGGCGCAGAATCACCGGTGCGTTCGTGCACAACGCCAGCGCCGACGCCCCGCACACGACCGAATCCGTGTGGAACAGGCTAACCCGGTCCAAAATCGCTTGACTCGGACCGGGTCCCAACTTGCCCGAGAGAAAGTCGATGGCAAATTCGCCAATTCCGCGAGCCTGGTTGGTGTCTCGCGCCAGCGTGATGCTCGTGCTCATGTGCTCGAAAGTGTAGCCCTCCCTGCGTTCAAAGAACTCGCCGTCGTCATCAATGACCTCAAAGTTTTGCTTGGCACACAAAATGGGGCAGGCCACTGCCGACGGTTCCGTTTAATTAGCTGTCGAGGATCACTGCCACCACTTATTACACATTACGACATTCAAATCGCAGGCTCGTCTGACAGGTCGAAAGGAAGTTCTTACAAAAGGTGAGTCGTCAACTGCCCCGGAATATCGGCACGAACTCCAATAGTGCTCCTGATCCCCATATCTCAGCACGTGCCGGACGTCTTGATTAGCGACTGATTTAGTAAGTCTATTTTGAAAAAGGGGATCTTTCCAATTCTCGGAGGGGCCGACAATTCTGGAAAACTCGTCGAGACACCATTCCGTAGTGCCTGCGGTGCGGGTCATGTCGAAGTACTTGGTGGCGATTTCCCATTCGCACTCGGTAGGCAATGACCAGCGATATTCCTGAGTCAAGTCAAGCTCTAGAGTAAATGGCACGCGGAAAGATTCCGTCAACGTACGACCAATCTGAAAGCTGGATATCGACACATCACTCCTTTCAATTGCACATAGCAGCACCTCTATAACCGAATCACTATCCGGTATAGCTAACCTTCGAATGCTGTCGCTAATCGTTCGCTTCTCTTCGGAGTTTAACCCAACCACATAGTTACCTGCAGGCACATCTAGCCATTCTACGTTTTCCGCATATGTTCTCCAGTCCTAACTATTCATAATCCCTCACATTGGCTAAGAGTCGAAAGCCATGGCCCACATTTCTGCAACACTCAAGCATGGAGATCGGGTCTTGCATGCAAGCGGCATCTAAAGATGTAAATCCGATGCTCGCGCGCACATTGCCTGTGGCCAACCTATAGTGTGAGTTTTGCACTTTTCCATCCAACCTTGCAATTTTGCACATTTCTTCAGAGGCCAACATGCTTCATGCGATGGCAATACGCCATGTGCCCCTTTTTGCTCACGTGTAAAGCAAACTGCTCCTTCGATATCGCCTTCATCGTAACTCCAGTTGAAGTCAGTCATCGGCCTTCGAGGTGATTGGCAAAACCTGCCAAAACAAACCCAGAACTCTCCGAGTTGAAACCATTCGCCGCGATGGCCCGACTTGTCCACGGAAGTTGTAGGGTCAAGCAATAGAGGTCCTGTTCTGACCGTTGTCGATCCTCCGACAGAAGACGTCCACTCGGAGCACGTAATACCTTGCCCGCATGTAGCTGAATCCAGGCTCGTCGTCCTGCAGATGACCGAGGGTTGCGCAGTCGCGGCAGGTACCAGATGGAGAGCCCGAACGCACCGCTCCCCAAGCATCGCAGCTGTGACAACGCCGCCGGGTCGGAGAGGGTATCCGTCACGCTCCCCCAAAGTCTGACGAGGACTTCAAGCCTCGATTCAGAAAACTCAGCCCAGAAGCGCATTGATTCATGAGAATCGCCTCTGAAGTATACGACGAGCCTGAGAACTCGTCTTTAAGCGTCTTCACTCTTGGGCGGCAAACCGTAGCGCGATTGATCGTTGTTCAACTTCTCGCAAAGTGTCCGGACGGTATGAGCTAATTCCAAGTACGTCGGCGCGCCTTCTGCGCTGTGCGAATAGCTGCTAACCGTTTCGTATATTTCTCGGGTTGTTCGAATTAGTGCGTCGTGTTGTTCCGAGACATCCTTTGTTGCATCGCACTTGCTTGCAAATTGGGCGTAAGAATTCGATAATAGGTGTGAGAGTGAATTTTTCCTGAACGACGAAGCTTTCATGCATTCAAAAACGGTGTTCGCCGTAATGAGCAAAAGTAAACACCACCAGTTTCGGTGCATCCCAAACCAGGCAGCTGCATGAATAACTAATAGCCCTTGCAAAACTGTCAGGTCTAAGCGTTTCTGTATTAACTTTGAGTCAAGCATCATTTCACCGAACGAACATAAGTATCCCGAGATTCGATGAGTATGGATCGATGAACTCAGCTCTAGTTGACAAGAGTGTTTCGAGTCAAGCCATCTGATACCCACTCACTGCGCGTGATGCTCGTGCTCATGTGCTCGAAAGTGTAGCCCGTGGCAGCCGGTTGATCGGCTTTAGGCGTGCAAGACGCCGCGTAAATGCCCGATAAGCAGAGCCACGTCGGACGGTCGTACCCCTGAGATACGCGAAGCCTGCCCAATCGTCTCCGGCTGAATCCGGGTCATCTTCTCGCGACTCTCGTAACTGAGCCCCAAGAGTTTGTGGAAGTCGTAACCGTGAGGAATTCGCATGGACTCAAGTCGGGCCGTCTGATTCGCGAGTCGCTGTTGCCGCTGGATGTAACCGTCGTAAACGCCCGCCAGTTCGATCTGGTCGCGCACCTGCGAATCGCCCGATATCGCCAGAGAGAAGCCGTGTCGATCCGCGATCCGTTCCAGAGTTGCAAGGCGAACTTCCGGCCGTTTCAGCAATTCAAAAAGTGTCGTCCGCTCCCCCACTTCGGTGGTCCCCATTTCTTGCAAGAGCGCGGTGTCTGCGGGCACAACGGATTGCGACCGCAAAGACTCCATCCCCTGCGCGATCGCGTCATGCTTGTCGCTAAAAATGCTCCATCGTTCTTCGGTGCAGAGGCCGAGATTCCGAGCGATTGGCGTGAGTCGAGTGTCGGCATTGTCGTGGCGCAACAGCAACCGATGCTCCGCGCGCGCGGTGAGCATGCGGTATGGGTCCTCGACACCCTTCGTCACAAGATCGTCGATCATGACTCCGATAAAGCTGTTGTTCCGCGCAAAAGAGATCGGCTCCTCTGCGCGTGCGTAGCGCGCCGCGTTGATACCCGCCACGATCCCCTGCCCCGCCGCCTCTTCGTATCCGCTCGTTCCGTTGAGCTGTCCCGCGAGGAAGAGCCCCGGCAACAGCTTCGACATAAGTTGGGAATTTAGCTGCAACGGGTCGGCCATGTCGTACTCGACGGCGTACCCGGGCCGGATCATCTCGACATTCTCGAGTCCCTTAACCGTGCGAAGCAGCTTGAGCTGGATGTCGGCGGGCAGTGACGTCGAGACACCTTGCACGTAAACCGACTCCGTGTCCCACTCCTCGATCTCAAGGAAGATCGGGTGCGACTGCTTGTCCGCGAACCGCACGACCTTGTCTTCGATGCTCGGACAGTATCGCGGCCCAACCCCTTCGATTTGTCCGGAATACATCGCGCTCTGGCCGAGATTTTCACGAATGTACGTGTGCGTGTCGTTGTTCGTCCACGTTTGCCAGCAGGAGAGCATCGCGCGCTTCGGCGACACTTCCCGGTGCAAAAAGCTCATCGCGCCCGCATCCGTTTCGCTCGGCATCTCCTCTGTTTTCGAGGTGTCGATGGTCGACAGGCGAACGCGAGGAGTGGTGCCGGTTTTGAATCGACGCAGGTTCACGCCCAGGTCGCGCAGGAATTTCGAGAGACCGAAAACCGCCTCGTCGCCGTGGCGTGCGGCAACCGTTTTCTCCTTCCCTTCGTGACATAGGCCATTCAGAAATGTGCCCGTGGTCAAGACAACTGCGCGGCAATCAATCGTTTCACCGCTCGACAAAACAACCCCCGTGACCTCGCCGTTCAGCGTCGCGATTTGGTCGACGAGACCCTGGATTACTGTCAGTCCAGCCTGCGAGCCAAAGACTTCCTGCATGACCTGCGGGTACAGGCTTTTGCAAACGTGGGCGCGCAGCGTTTGCACGGCGGGACCCTTCCCCGTGCCGACCCGACGCAAGTGGGTCAAGGCGAAGTCGGTCGTAACTCCCATCTGTCCGCCCAAGGCATCGACTTCGCGAGCGATATGTCCCTTCGCGGGGCCGCCAATGCTGCAGTTGCACGGAAGGTGCCCGATTCGATCCAGTCGAAGGGTGATGCACGCCGTGCGCAACCCCATGCGGGCAGAGGCAAGGGCAGCCTCGATACCGGCATGGCCCGCTCCGACCACCACCACATCAAACTGGGACACGGCTTCATTGTAACCTCGCCGGTACACTTAAGCCATGAAATTGAAGTTGGGACTGCCTAAGGGCAGCCTTCAGGAGCCGACGTTTGCCCTGTTCGAACGAGCGGGTTATTCGTTCAAAATGTCGAGTCGCTCCTACCAACCCGTGGCCGATGACGACAGCATCGAGCCGATCCTGCTACGCCCCCAAGAGATTCCGATTTACTTGCAGGATGGAGTGATCGACGCCGGATTGACCGGAGCCGATTGGATCGCCGATACGGGCGCAGACGTCGCCGAAATCTGCGAACTTCGCTACAGCAAGCTGACGAACAATCCGATTCGAGTCGTGCTCGCCGTGCACCAGGACAGCCCAATCCAATCCGTTCAGGACCTCGGGGGCAAGCGCATCGCCACCGAATATGTGCGTTTGACGGACCGATACTTAACGGAGCGCGGCGTGAAAGCGCAGGTCGAATTCTCGTGGGGCGCGTGTGAGGTAAAGGTGCCGACCCTTGTTGACGGCATCGTCGTGAACACGGAAACCGGCAACAGTTTGCGCGCCCACAACTTGCGCATCGTCGAGACGCTGCTCACGTCGACAACCCGGTTCGTGGCGGGACACGCCGCAATGGCCGACCCTTGGAAGCGCGACAAGATTGAATCCTTGGAGATCCTGCTCATCGGCGCTATGAATGCATCGAAGCTGGTCGGGCTGAAGATGAACTTCCCAATTTCACAGCAAGACGAAGTCTTGGGCAAGTTGTCTGCCCTCAACACGCCGACGATCAACCACCTTTCTGACCCCGAGTGGCTGGCGGCGGAGGTGATTATTGACCACAAGCAGGTGCGCGACTTGATTCCTGCGCTGAAGCGCGCCGGCGCGACCGGCATTGTCGAGTACCCGCTGAACAAGGTGATCTACTAGGGCATGTCAAAGGTCGTCGTTGTCACGGGTGCGGCAAAGGGCATCGGCGCGGCGATTGTGCAGCGCTTCCTTGCGGATGGGTGGAGCGTCGGGGCTCTGGATATTTGCGCTCAAGAGGGCGGCGACCGTGTGCTTCCGCTGATCGCCGACGTGAGCAATCGTGCTGAAGTGGATACGGCCGTCGATGCGGTCATCGCTCGATTCGGCCAGATTGATGCGCTGGTCAACAATGCCGGAATCATTTTGCGCGCGCGCGTTTTGGATACAACCGAAGAGGACTTCGAGCGGACTTGGCGTGTGAATGTCGGCGGAGTCTTTCACTGTACGCAGGCCGTTGCCCCGTACATGGTCGCGCGGGGCGAGGGGCATATTGTCAACATTTCTAGCGGCCACGCGCTCATCGGCGGTTACGATCGCGCGGTCTACGCGATGACAAAGGCGGCGATCGAGGCGTTCACGCGCAACTGTGCGCGCGAGCTTGGTGGGAGCGGGATTTTGGTGAATGCGGTCTCACCGGGGTTCACGTATACGGAAATGAGTCGCGAGTCGCTGGTTGGCGAGCGCAAGGCACGGGTCGAGAAGCGGCTTCCGATTCGGCGCATCGCGGAGGCGAGCGAGGTCGCGGAGTCGGTCTTCAACCTCGCGACGGGCAAGATCCCGTATATGACGGGGCACGTTTTACGCGTAGACGGCGGCTGGAGCAATAGCGACGTCGATTACGGCCAATTGGGCAATTAGCGGCCTGCTGCTGGGGCGCGGCTGCTTGGATTCGATCCTGCATTTCTTGCTCGAAATATTTTCTCGAAAGGGTAGCACGAGTGCGATCCGGGTTGGGCGAGATTTACGATTCACGGGTTACGACCGAGAATCACGGTCTGCACCCGTGCCACCCCTCGTCCAGAGGGAAAGAGAATCGCGGTTTGCACCAGTCCACTCGCGCGAACAATGGCCACGCGCACCGGGCTGCATCACCCTGCTTGGGCCCGATCCCGCATTTGATGCTCTAAATATTTCCTAGCATGGGTGGCACGGGTGCAGGGATGCTTTTGCCCGTAACCCGTGGATAAATGCCCTCCCGAAAACCGGCTTCGCTCGCGGTCTGCACGGGGCGATCCGGGTTGGAGGAGATTTACGGTTCACGGGTTACGACCGAGAATCACGGTCTGCACCCGTGCCACCCCTCGTCCAAAGGCAAAGAGAATCACGGTCCGCACCCGTGCCACCCATCGTTCCCGGAGGTTGTTTTTTCGCCGCTGCTAACGAACAACTGGCACGGACGAGCGGGTCCGAGAATAAATCAACCGAACCTGCCGCGATTTTTTCGCACTTGATCCAAAATCTTGAAGGCAAACCGTTATGCTGGTACTCGGCGCACCTCAACGCCGTGAAATAGCATGCTTACAGGCGATCTACGCAATCAAATCGACCAACTCTGGAGCTTGTTCTGGTCAGGAGGAATCTCCAATCCGCTCGAGGTCATGGAGCAGATCACATATTTGCTGTTTTTGAGGCGACTGGACGAGCTCGAGCACCTGGCTGAAAACAAAGCGAGGCACTCTGGCCAGCCCATCGAGCGACGCTTTTATCCTGAAGGCAAGGACAGCAAGGGACGCCCATACGACGAACTCAGGTGGAGTCGCTTCAAAAACATGGCCCCGAAAGCGATGCACGAGGTGATGAGCGACAACGTCTTCCCGTTCCTGAGAACTCTCGGCGGCAACACTGGTCACGCCAAGCACATGCAGGACGCGCGGTTCACGATCCCGACCCCAGCGCTCCTCGTAAAGGTCGTTGACATGGTGGACAAGATCCCGATGGATGACCGGGACACGAAGGGCGATCTCTACGAGTACATGCTCGGAAAGATCGCGACCGCCGGACAAAACGGGCAATTCCGGACCCCGCGCCACATCATTCAGTTGATGGTCGAAATGACCCAGCCAAGGACCGACGATATCATTTGCGACCCGGCGAGCGGCACGTGCGGGTTCCTTGTCGCAGCCGGCGAATACATCCGAAAGCACCACCCGGAAGCCCTTCGCGATCCCAAGCTGAGCAAGCACTTCCACACAAAGATGTTCCACGGGTTCGACTTCGACAACACTATGCTCCGAATCGGAAGCATGAACATGATGTTGCACGGAGTCGAAAATCCAGACGTCACCTACAAGGATTCTTTAGCCAGTGAGCACGGCTCAGACGCCAACCGATACACCCTTGTCCTCGCCAATCCGCCGTTTGCGGGTTCGCTCGACTACGAGAACACGGCTAAAGACCTGCTCCAGATCGTCAAGACCAAAAAGACCGAGCTGCTGTTTCTTGCCCTCTTTATCCGGCTGCTGAAGCCTGGCGGACGTGCCGCCGTCATCGTTCCGGATGGCGTTCTGTTTGGCTCGAGTACGGCTCATAAAGCACTCCGACAATTGATCGTGGAAGATCAAAAACTCGATGCGGTCGTAAGTCTCCCGAGCGGTGCGTTCAAACCATACGCCGGAGTTTCGACGGCGATCCTATTCTTCACAAAGACCAACTCAGGGGGAACCGATCACGTTTGGTTCTACGATGTGAAGGCCGATGGGTGGAGCCTTGACGACAAGCGACAGCCAATGTTGAGCGAGGACAAGCTTGGTCCTGTTGCGAGTCTAACGGAGAAAGAGCATCCAAAGAACAACTTCCCCGATGTATGCAAGCGGTGGTCTGAGCGAAACACGAAGGAAAAAAAGAGAGCCCGCACCGATCAGAGCTTCTGCGTGCCGAGGGCCGAAATCGCGGCCAACGGATATGATCTCAGCCTCAACAGATACAAAGAAGTGATTCACGAAGCGGTTGAGCACCGCGATCCGAAGGACATTCTCAAAGACCTTTGGAAGCTGGAGGATGAGATTCAGAAGGGCATGAAGGAGCTCGAAGGGATGCTATGAATTCTAAAGGTATCGAATTCGCTACCTTTGAACTCCTCGAGCTGGACGGGTTAATCAGGCTATCGATTCCTAAAAGAAGGGTATGGGAGCCACTCACGGACGAACGATGAGCGAGATCATCCTTTACACTTCGCCCGACGGAGTTGCCAAGGTTGAAGTTGCCTATGAAGAGGAAACATTTTGGCTCCCGCAGAAGCGGATGTCGGAGCTGTTTGGCGTGGACGTCCGAACAATCAGCGAGCACCTGCTCAACATTTTCGGAAGTGGTGAACTCGACGAAGGGTCAGTTATCCGGAAATTCCGGATAACTGCCGCCGACGGCAAATCCTACGACACCAAGCATTACGCCCTAGACGCGATTATTGCCGTCGGCTATCGGGTCAATTCCAAGCAGGCCACCCAATTTCGAATCTGGGCAACGAACACGCTCAAGGAATTCATCATCAAAGGGTTCGTCCTCGATGACGAGCGGCTCAAGCTCAACAAGCGGTTCGGCAAGGACTACTTCGATGAACTCATCGAGCGCATCCGGGAAATTCGGACGAGCGAACGACGTTTCTACCAGAAGCTTATGGACCTCTACGAGCAAGCCAGCATCGGCTACGATGCGAAGGCAGAGATCACCCGCACCTTTTTCAAGGTTGTCCAAAACAAGCTTCATTGGGCGGTAAGTGGAAAGACCGCCGCCGAGATCATTGCCGACCGAGCGGATTCAAATAAGCCGAGCATGGGCCTCACCACGTGGAAAAACGCCCCAGAGGGAAAGATTCTGAAGGGTGATGTGGGGACGGCGAAGAACTACCTGATCGAACTGGAGATCAAAGACCTCAACCGGGTGGTGGAGCAATACTTGCTGTACGCCGAGGACCAGGCCGCAAGACAGATCCCCATGAAGATGGCCGACTGGGTTCAGCGTCTGGACGCCTTTCTGAAGTTCAGCGAACGCGATGCTCTCACCAATCCGGGGACGGTTTCCATGGAAGTGGCTCAGCCGCTTGCTGAAACACAATATGATCAATACCGGGTGAAACAGGATCAGGCATTCGAGAGCGACTTTGACCGTGAAGTGAAGCGTATACAGGGCGGTGCAAAATGAGTAATTCCCTCTTGTCACTAAAGACCCACAACCGCCTCTTCTACTGGGTCGAGCGGTGGCATTTCGGTGAGCGTCACGAAGAGTTTGTGGACGCAGGCTTTGGAGATTACGGTTATGATGAGCCAACCGACGAGGACGACTGTGAGAGGGCTGAATACCAAAACCTTGCTTACTGGAAGTACTTCAAGGAATCTTTAGATTTTACTTTAGTCGAAAACATTAGGCGACTTTGCCCGATCATCGAAAAGGCCCTCAGCGAAATGGATGACTGGCTATCAAAGCCGAAGTTTATGGGTTTGCTTCAACGGGACGGGTTTATCGTTAGCGGAAACGATGTTGCCTATTCACAAGAGGCAACGTCACGAAAAGCGCTTCGAGATGTTGCAGAGGAATTTGATCTAGTCACTATGCGCGCCCAGCTGTCGCGAATCGAGTCTTCAATCGATTCAGATCCATCGCTTGCGATCGGTTCGGCTAAGGAGCTAATTGAAACCTGTTGCAAGACGATTCTCAGCGAGAGAAGTGCCACCATAGACTCAAATTGGGATGTACCGCAACTGGTGAAGGCCACGGTCAAAGAACTGAAACTTACTCCGGACGATATTCCAGTACCGAAGCAAGACTCCGCGAATGCGAAAAAGGCATTCGAAGCAATGAAGATGATGCTGTCAAATCTCGCGTCAATCGCTGGAAACATGGCTCAGTTGAGGAACGCAGTCGGTACTGGTCACGGACCGGATGGTAGAGTTCATGGGCCCAAGCCCCGCCATGCTCGATTAGCCGTCAATGCGACCTCAGCCTTAGTGATGTTTCTGTTCGAGACCCTAGCTGCGAGAACTGAAAAGGAAAAGGTCGAACAATCATGAAAACCAGGCGCCTATCTGAGATCGCTGATGTAAATCCGCCCCTGGGAGTTTCTCTGAATGACACCGATGAAGTTAGTTTCGTTCCAATGGCAGCATTCTCTGAAATTTCAGCGTCCGTCGTTACAGAAGAGGTGCGCCAGTACGGTCACGTGAAGAAGGGCTTTACGAGCTTCAAAAATGGAGATGTGCTTTTCGCAAAGATCACGCCGTGCTTCGAGAACGGAAAAATTGGACTCGCACAACTAAGCCGCGATGTAGGACTTGGATCAACAGAGTTTCATGTAATTAGGGCTAAACCCGGAAAAGCTGACCCGCGATTCTTGCATCACTTCCTAAGGCTAGGTACCGTTCGATTGAGCGGAACAAAGCGCATGACTGGAAGTGCGGGTCAAAGGCGCGTCCCGAAGGCGTTCCTGGAATCTCTCGCTGTTCCGGCCATTTCTCTCGGTGAGCAGCGGCGGATCGCGGCGATTTTGGATAAGGCAGAGGAACTCCGCGCCAAACGCCGCGCCGCCATCGCCCTCCTCGACCAACTCCCCCAAGCCATTTTCATAGAAATGTTCGGCGACCCAGTATCGAACCCTAAGGGCTGGCCAGTGGGGTCACTGACCGACCCAAGGATCTCCGTAATCTTCGGAGGTGGTACACCAAGTCGAGCGGTTCCATCCTATTTTGAAGGGAAAATCTGCTGGGCAACCTCTAAAGATATCAAGCGAGAGCTCATATGGGACACTGAAGAGCACGTCACCGCCGAGGCAGTGGCGAAAAGCGCGACTAAGCTTGTGCCGAAGGGAACGCTGTTGGTTGTCGTGAAGAGCAAGATTCTTGCTCGGAAACTTCCCCTTACAATTTCACAGATTCCAATCTGCTTTGGACAGGATTTAAAAGGGATCGTCCCGTCCAATCCAGAGGCCGTCCATTTTCTGTTTCATTCCCTCAAAGCAGGAGAGAGGTGGCTTCTTGAAAGGGCCCGAGGCATAAACACCGAGGGGCTCACCCTAGAACATCTCCGAGACTTTCCTCTCTCTATTCCACCAACAGACCTCCAAGGACGCTTCGGCGCAAAAGTCGAAGCGATTCACCGTGCAAAAGCCGCTCATCAGTCTGCCCTTGGCAAACTTGACAGCCTTATCGCCTCGCTCCAGGCTACTGCTTTCAAGGGAGAGTTCTAGATGGCTGCGATTCCATCTCTGAGTGCTGCCCAGGTCGATAGACTTGCTGACCTCTTGGAAAGTTGCGGGACGCATACGGACCTGAACAAGGCTTTTGCGAGTAGAGGTGTTAACCAAGAGATTCCAGCCGCATCCAAGAAGAGTCGAATTGAATGGGTATTCACAGATTTTCAACGAAGGGACGGGTGTGCGAACGGAATCATGGCGTTCATCCAGCATTACCTAGCCCCGGCTCGATATGTTGGTAAGGCTGATCAATTCAATGCTTTGCTAACCGAACTCAATACAATCCTGGCATTTTCAGGGATGGCCTATGGTCAAGATGGTCAGTTTCGTCAGATTGCTCAAGCCACAACCATCGATGAAGCCGAGAGGAGGGCCAACACACTTCGCTCCAAGTTTCAGGGCCGAGCCATCCATTCGGAGGTGCTCAAGTATTGTAAAGCCGAGCTTCTTCAAGAGAATTACTTCCATGCGGTGTTCGAGGCATCCAAAGGGCTCGCTCAACGAATCCGAGACATTTCAGGCGTGCAGCTGGATGGAGCAGCCCTGGTTGACAAGGTGTTTTCAGTTGATAGGCCGATTCTTGCTTTCAGTTCCCTTCAAACCGAGACAGAAAAGTCCGAGCATAAGGGCTTCGCAATGCTCCTCAAAGGGTGTTTTGGGGCAATCCGCAACCCGCTCGCGCACGAGCCAAAACTCCTTTGGACAGGTGAAGAAGATGCTGCCGACTACCTTTCACTGATTTCGCTACTGCACCGTCGGCTTGACGGGTGCGTCAAGACCGGGCTGAGTTAACCATATGAACCAAGATGAAGTGATCGTAGAACTGGTTGAAGAAGAGCTCGTTGAAACGTGGGGCGATAGCCTGGAAGGTCAAGCTAAGGAAATTGTGGAATCAGAGTCACCCCGCCTGTGTATTCAGGCTGGGCCGGGAACGGGCAAGAGCTTTTGCATGACTCGTAGGCTGCTTAGGCTAATTCAGCAGAAACGTGTCCAACCACACCAAATCTTAGCCGTGACATTCACCAGGACTGCTGCCACTGACTTGCGAAAGGCACTCGAAGGGACACTTGGCGAAAACTACCGCAGCTTCCGTGCTTCAACTCTTCACAGCCTTTGCTTCAACATCGTAGAGGAGCAGCGATTCCTCGAAGTGCGCCAGCGTAACCCCAGGTTCCTACTCACGGTCACCAAGGCAGGTTGCCTAAATTTTGAAGCTGCACCCATGCTCTCCGACCTCAAGGCAGAGAACGCTGATTACAAGGGCGCAAGGGAGCAATCGAAGCAAATCAAAGAGTATGAGGCGATGTGGGCAAAGCAGCAAGCTGACCTGCTGGGAACGCCAGGAGATGGTCTTGTGGCTGCCTACGGCACGTCTCTGCTGAACTGGCTCAAGTTTCATAAGGGCATGCTCGTTGGCGAGTTGGTCAAAGAGGCTTACGAGTTCATGTCAGCTGAGCCGGATAGCCTTTGGAGGAAGAAGTTCAAGGCGATTCTTGTGGACGAATACCAAGACCTCAATAAGCTCGACCAATCCCTCATCGACTTGCTATGTCAAGAAGCAGACACGATTGCTTCAGTCGTTGGCGACTTGGACCAATCAATCTACTCGTTTCGTTGCGCACACCCGGAAGGATTGCAGGAGTATGCGGCCAAAGACGGTGTTGAAGCGCGAACTATGGAAAAGAGCCGTCGTTGCCCGACGACTCACCTTTCTGCAGCCCAGAACCTGATCGCTCAAAACACGAAGAAAGCGCCTGAATATCCGACCGCACTGCCCGATGCGAAAGCAGGTGAGATTTCGGTTCGACGGTGGGCGGATCGTGAAACGGAGGTCGCCGGAGTGGTCTCCTTTGTCCAGCACTGTACAGCTCAAGGAGTCGAGGCTGGAGAGATTCTCGTCATGGTTCCTTCCAGAGTCATTGGAAAAGAGATTCGTCGCGCATTGAACACGGCAGGAGTTGAAGCTCAGAGCTACTTTGCAGAGGAGCAGCTGGAAGATGAAGGTGCTCAAAAGGCGTTCACATTGCTTACCCTCCTGGCAAACAAGAATGACCGAATTTCGCTTAGAACTTGGCTTGGGGCATGGAGCACGAACCATCGATCGGGCAGCTATAAGAAGCTCCGTGAATTCTGTGAAGCGAACAACACCGAGCTTTGGAGCACGCTCGAAGCGGTATCCAAAGGTGAGCTTCAGATAGCCGGGATCACCGCGTTAACAACCTCCTTCACACTCTTGCTTGCAGAGCTGGACAAGCTAAAAGACCTCAAGGGCACGCCCCTGCTGCATGCGATCTTTCCAGCGGACGCGGAGTGGGCCGAAGACATTCGGGTACTTGCCACTGATTCACTGACTGATGAAACTACGGCAGCGGAGCTTCACGAGACCCTGGTTGACTCAATTACGCAGCCTGTGATGCCGACGGAGGTGTCGCACGTCAGGGTCATGAGCCTTCACAAGTCTAAAGGCCTAACGGCTCGGGCATCAGTTATTGCTGGCGCAGTGGAAGGGTTGATCCCACGGCCTTATGATGCTGAGAAGTCGTTCTTGACTGCATCGGACCACACGGAAGAACAACGAAGACTGTTCTACGTCGCGATGACTCGCAGCACAGAGTACATGCTGATTTGCTCTCCCGTTCTGGTGGATCTTCAATTCGCGTACGGCTATCAACTGCCTGGTTCCAGGCAAGGTGGGCAATATCGAACCACGGTCAGTTCCTTTGTTACCAGCTTGGGTCAGCCTGCTCTACCTCTTGCAACGAGTACGATGGTATTCCCATAACCTCCTGCTCTTTGCATATGGAATAGGGCCTTTCCTGCCACACTTTTGAACTAATCTATGTCGCAATTCGCCTTTCTCCAGTCCGAGTTTGCCGAGGTCTTCGAATCCGCCAACCGGGCGGAGGCGCTCGCGAACTCCGACCCCCGGGCGGCGTGCTTTTACGCACGCCGAGCATTGGATCTGGCCGTCACTTGGGCCTACGGTCACGACTCGAGCTTCCAACTGCAAGACGTACGACTTGCATGCGCAGCTTCTGGCGGATCGTTACTCAAACAAAGCGAATCTCGGAAAGCTGCTTTCTCACCTGTCTCTAATGGATGCTGACTTCCTGCTTGGAATGCGGGTGAGGTCTGCACCGATTACAGAGTGTCTCCGACCGGGATGGTAGTCAAATTCAATCCTTTACCTTCAGCAGTGTCCGGTCTTTTTTCTACGCATTCGCAATCCTGCGGAAGCGACACCAATCCTGCCCCCCGTAGCAGCAAAGTAATGACGCAGTTCATTTTCTCTATCCGGAATGCCTGGAAGTTTACGAACCCGCCAGCTTGGTTTAGCAATCGGTCAATCCAGACCCTCTGCGCCAAGCGTAGAAATTGCGGCAACCAATGTGTTTCGCCTGTAGAATAAGTACCAGGAGCACCCTTCATTACAGTCGAACACCAAATCAACCTAACCGGAAACGCCTTCGAAGGCCGGGGCTACGAGCCAGATGCAGCCAGCTTCTTCTGGCGAAATCTGGAAAAGTCACTCTTTGACGCGGCCAGAATCACGATCTTCGGCGCGTCTCGAAAGATCGGTCGTCCCCTCCGACAACTGAGTGACGCGTGGGACCTCCGCATCGAGGACCAAGGGCACGATGCCAAAACTGAAGGTCGAGTGTTCACCGCGTACCTTCCTCGGCTCGGCGACGCCGCACCCCAATTATTCAATCAGAAGTCGCTATTCGGCGAGAACCTGAACCCGAACGATACGGTTCTCGACTGGCTTGGAGATGTTACAGCGGCCGTCTGGAACCAAGAGCGGGACAGTAACCGGCTGGACGCGGATCTGCTGGGACATCTTGCAAAATACCGGAGCTCGGGAAAGCACGGGCTGGAGCGAGCGACGATTCAGACCCAAAGATATTCTGCGACAAAGCGCGTGCAGGTCTCCGAAGAATTAGCAAGCCGTGCCGAGGCGCTGGTTATTCAAACTCCAAATTCCCAAATCGCTAAGATCAGAGGCTTTTTGGATCAAATGGCGTTTTTAGACAGAAGTCTTTTATTGAGGCTGGAAAGTGGGCAAAAGCTTCGCGTCCTTTGGCAGCCGGAAAGCCTCACGGAGGTTAGTCCGCACTTTGGAAAGAATGTTCTCATCGAGGGAGCGCTGCAATACCGACCGAACGGCTCGCCGCAGATTCTCGTGGCAGACCGAATACGGGAGGCGACCGAGAGAGATCGAACTTGGGGTGATTTGCCTAGCGCCCAAACCACCGAGAGCCGGAGACATAGAACGCTGCTTAAACCTGGAGAGCTCAATCCACTGCAAAAGCTGGGTGGCGTTTTGGACGGACAAGTTGACGATGATGCCTTTGCGAGATTGGTCGAGGAGTTTAGTCGAGCTTGACCGAATACCTGCTCGATACCAATATCGTGCTCCACTTCACTCGAACCCGCAGCACTGTTGCCGACCAGGTTGAGGCTGACTACGGTGTCCAAAGCTCCCGGTTTCGTCCGATGATATGTACGGTGACGCTGGGTGAAATTCGCGCATTTTCTCGGGAATGGCCCGCCGCGCGAATGAAGGTCCTCAATGAGATTCTCGCCGAACTTTACGTCATCGACATAAGCCGAGATGACGTAATTGATGAGTATTCCAATCTCCACAAATACTCCCAGGGCGCTAGCGAACTTGCTGAGAAGGGCGCAAAGGGAAAAAACATTGGCCACAACGACCTTTGGATTGCCGCCGCCGCGAACGCAGTCGATGCCGTCGTCCTCACCACCGATCGAGATTTTTTGCGCCTGCCAGAAGGAACCGTCAGACTAATTCAAGTCAATTCGCAAACAGGGATAACTGAGAAAACGACGGCATGACCGCACAATTCGCCTTTCTCCAGTCCGAGTTTCCAGACGTGCACGATGCCGCGCACCGAGCGGAAGAGATGGCGAATTCCGATCCCCGTGCCGCTTGTTTCTACGCTCGCCGCGCCTTAGAGCTCGCCGTCACCTGGGCCTACGAGCACGATGCAGCCCTTCAACTCCCGTACCGGGAAGACCTGTCCGCCCTCATCCATGAAGCAACATTCCGCAACACGGCCGGCGAAGCCGTGTTCTACAAGTGCCGAGCGCTCAAAGATCTGGGCAACCACGCCGTCCATAGCCAGAAGCCACTAACGACGTCCGATTCTGGATCGGCGGTCCGCGAACTGTTTCACGTTTGCTACTGGCTCGTTCGCACCTACGCCAAAGGCGCTAAGCCTCAACCCGGCGCAACCTTTGATCCCAATGCCTTGCCGGTCACGACAACCGTTCCGAAGCAGACTTTGGCCCAGCTTCAACAACTGAACGAGCAGCTTGCTTCGGAACGTGAAAAGCTTTTGGCCGCCCTTTCCGAGAAAGGCAACCTCGACGAAGAGCTGAAACGCCTTCGGGCCGAAGTGGCCGCCGCCAAGAAAGCGAATGAGGCGACCCCGGATAGCCACGACTACTCAGAGGCCGAAACTCGGGATCTCTTCATCGACTTGCTGTTGCGTGAAGCAGGCTGGCCGCTCGACAAGCCCGAAGACCGCGAGTACGAAGTTTCTGGTATGGCGAACAACCAGAAAAAGGGTTTTGTCGATTACGTGCTTTGGGGTGACGATGGCAAACCGCTTGGCATCGTTGAAGCCAAGAAAACCCGCCGTGACGCCCGAGTAGGTCACCGACAAGCAGAACTTTACGCGGAATGCCTGGAAGCCAAGTTTGGTCAGCGACCTATCATCTTTTACACAAACGGCTACGAGCACTGGATTTGGGACGATCAGAAGGACCCGCCGCGCCGCATCCAAGGGTTCTATACGAAGGCGGAACTCGAACTCGCAATTCAGCGAAGGACGACTCGCAAGCGACTCGCAACGACGCCGATCAACGAGCAGATAGTTGAGCGGTATTACCAGACGCGGGCGATCCGCCGAATCGGCGAGACATTTGAGACCGACAACTTGAGGCGAGCCCTACTCGTTATGGCTACGGGATCGGGAAAAACGCGCACCGTGATCGCCCTTGCCGATATGATGATGCGCGCGAATTGGGCGAAAAGAGTCTTGTTTCTCGCCGATCGGACCGCTCTTGTAAACCAGGCCGTTAACGCCTTTAAGCGACACTTGCCAGATGCCGCGCCCGTGAATCTCGTCACCGAAAAGAACACCGACGGTCGGGTTTACGTATGCACGTACCCAACGATGATCGGCCTCATCGACGAGACGAAAGGGAATGAGCGCAAGTTCGGCCCCGGACATTTCGACCTCATCATCATCGATGAAGCGCACCGTTCGGTGTTCATGAAGTACAGGGCAATCTTCGACTATTTTGATTGCCTTCTTGTCGGCCTGACCGCGACCCCGAAGGCTGAGGTCGATCGCAATACATACGAGCTGTTTAACCTGGAAAGTGGAGTTCCTACGGATGTCTACGGGCTGAACGAGGCCGTAGACGACGGATTTCTCGTACCGGCAAAGGCGGTCGCCGTGCCGCTGAAGCTACCTACCGATGGACTGATCTACGATCAACTGTCCGAAGAAGACAAGGAACAGTTTGAGCTAACCGATTGGAAAGAGCGCGAGGAGAGCGTTCGCGAGACGGGCAAGGTTGATGCCTCTGCCGTCAATCATTGGCTTTTCAACGCGGACACTGTTGACAAGGTCTTGAAGCACCTGATGACTCGTGGCGTCAAGGTCGATGGCGGTGACAAGCTATGTAAGACCAATCTCTTCGCCAAGAACCACAATCACGCCGCCTTTATTGAGCAGCGCTTCAACTTGCATTTCCCCAAGTACAAGGGCTTCTTTGCGAGAGTGATCGACTTTCAAACCGAATATGCGCAGAGCTTGATCGACAAATTCAGCATTGCGCAGGCCCTCCCTCAGATCGCGATTTCCGTTGACATGCTCGATACCGGCATCGACGTTCCAGAAGTTGTGAATCTCGTCTTCTTCAAGCAGGTGCGCTCAAAGACCAAGTTTTGGCAGATGATTGGTCGAGGAACCCGACTTTGTCCCGATCTCTTCGGTCCCGGCCAAGACAAAACGTGCTTCTACCTTCTTGACTACTGCGGAAACCTGGAGTTCTTTAGCCAAGACATCGCCGGCACAGAGGGCACGGTCGCCGCTTCGTTAAGCCACCGACTGTTCGACGCCCGCGTGACCTTGATCGGGGCGATTCCCCAAAGCGGCAAGTTGGCCATTCGTGAGCGCAGTGCCATCGCCATCGAGCCGAAGACCGACCGCCAGGTCCGTGACTCTGTCTTGCAACTACTTCAGGCCGAAGTTCAAGCGATGAATACAAGCAATTTCATCGTGCGAGATAAGCGCCGGTCGGTGGAGAAATTCAAAACGGCGGAAGCTTGGGCGTCGCTTGACGAGGCCGCATTGACGGAACTCGCGAGCGAAATCGCCGGGCTGCCGACCGAGCTAGACCCCGAAGTGGTCGAGGCAAAACAGTTTGACCTCTTAATTCTGCGATTGCAGTTGGCTACGCTTCAGATGAAACCTGGATTCCTAAAACTGAAGCAGCAAGTTCAGCAAATCGCGTTCCAACTGGATGCTTCCGCAAGTATCCCGTCCATCCAGACTCACCTGGATTTGATCCAGGACCTTCAGACGGAAGAATGGTGGAAAGACGTCACTTTACCGATGTTAGAAGTCGTCAGGATCCGGCTTCGCTCCTTAGTAAAGCTGATCGTTACCCAAAGAAGTAGTCCCATATTCACCAACTTTGAGGACGAGATGGGAGAGGAGCAGGAAGTTGCGCTGCCCGGCCTCAGTTCTCCGCAAAGCCTTGAGCGATTTCGTGAGAAAGCGAGAGTGTTCCTGCGACAACACCTCGATCGAGAGTCGATCCAGAAGCTAAGACTGAACGAACCTCTCGCCGCGTCTGACCTTGACGAGCTAGAACAGATTCTTGTTGCGAGCGGCGTCGGCGACAAAGAAGCAATCCGGCAGGCAGCAGCGAGCGGACTAGGGCTCTTTGTCCGATCGCTTGTGGGTCTCGATCAGGGGGCCGCGAAGCGCGCGCTGAACGGCTTTGTTAAGGGCCGAAATCTAGCGGCAAATCAGATCGAATTTCTGAACATGATCGTCGACTACTTGACGGAGCACGGTGTGATGGAGTCGTCTGCCCTCTACGAATCGCCGTTTACCGACATTCACTCAGGTGGTCCTGACGGCTTATTTGACTCAGGAACGGTCGATGCCATCGTGGAGTTTCTGACTCTGGTCAGACAGCGCACGACGGTTTGAATTGACCTTGGCGCACTCCCGCTTTTTACGCCGGGCTGTGTCCGGCGTGTAGCCGAGCGGGGCTGCTTGGATTCGATCCTGCATTTCTTGCTCGAAATATTTTCTCGCGAGGGTGGGGCGGGGGCGATCCGAGTTAGGGGAGATTTACGAAACACGGGTTACGACCGAGAATCGCGGTCTGCACCCGTGCCGCCCCTCGTCCAAAGGTAAAGAGAATCGCGGTCTGCTCCGTCGAAAACCGGCTTCGCTCGCGGTCTGCACGGGGCGATCCGGGTTGGAGGAGATTTACGAAACACGGGTTACGACCGAGAATCACGGTCTGCACCCGTGCCACCCCTCGTCCAAAGGTGAAGAGAATCGCGGTCTGCTCGGGGCGATCCGGGTTGGGCGAGATTTACGATACACGGGTTACGACCGAGAATCGCGGTCTGCACGGGGCGATCCGGGTCGGGCGAGATTTACGATACACGGGTTACGACCGAGAATCACGGTCTGCACCCGTGCCACCCATCGTCCAGAGGTAAAGAGAATCGCGGTCTGCACGGGTGCGATCCGGGTTGGAGCAGATTTACGAAACACGGGTTACGACCGAGAATCACGGTCTGCACCCGTGCCACCCCTCGTCCAGAAGTAAAGAGAATCGCGGTCTGCACCAGTCCACTCGGGTTGGGCAAGATTTACGATTCACGGGTTACGACCGAGAATCACGGTCTGCACCCGTGCCACCCATCGTTCCCGGAGGTTGTCATTTTCAGTCACGCGACAACACGTTAAGCTCGGTCGTACGCTTGCCGCAGCAGCGCCACCAAGTCAGCGTCAACTTCCGCCGCCGAAGTCACGCGAACTCGATGGGAGAGCATCGCATTGAAACTCCCCGAAGCTTCCAGTCGGCCCGCAGGCGCGACTCCGGGCAGATTGATCCCGACATCTAAACGCCCTGCGCCGGGCTGCAGAATCGCGAATTGCTTGTTCCGCCGCACGCTCACGTAAGCCTTCTTCGGCGAAAACTCGCACTCACCGAATTCCGAGATCTTTGCGGCAACCAGGTCATAAAGCGGACGAATCTCCGGTCGACTCGCTAAGACCGCATCGACCCCTTCCGCCCCCGGCGCGACATGAACTGAGACCACGCGCCGCAAGGCGATCTGGTTCGCGAAGCCATGACTCAAACCATGCTCACCCTTCAAAAAGGCCATCACCTCACCGTGCTTCCCGAGCCCCTTAGCCGCGATCAACGCCTGCCATTCCTCAAGCGATTTGCCCGTCTTCTCGGGGAGGGAGGCGATCATTTTCGCAAGAGATTCTTCGGGTGTCGGTGCCATTTGACCGAAAGTATAACCCGACCTGAGGAGGTACCCTGATCGGCAATGATCGCCGCTGTCTTTCCCGGCCAGGGCTCGCAAAAGCCCGGTATGGGACGCGAGCTCGCCGAGTCGTTCCCCGTCGCTGCCGCCGTATTTGACGATGCCTCCCAGGCCACGGGCCTGGACATTCGGCACATCTGCTTCGAACTCGACGAAGAGACTCTGCGGCAGACTGATAATGCCCAGATCGCGCTTTTTACGTGCGGCGTCGCCGCCTTCACCGCGCTCCAGACCGTCGTTCCAACGCTGAACATCGGCGCGTTCGCGGGCCACAGCATCGGCGAGTACGCTGCTCTCACCTGTGCAGGCGCGCTCACCGTCGCCGACGGCGCACGCCTCGTGCAGCGACGTGGTGAGCTCATGGCGGCAAGTGGCACCAAGCATCCGGGAACGATGGCGGCAATCCTCGGTCTCGAGCGAGACGCCTTGCAAGCCGTCTGCGAAGGCGTGCCTGGAATCGTGGTCATCGCCAACGACAACTGCCCCGGGCAATTGGTCATCAGCGGCGAAGTCGCGGCCGTTACCGCCGCCTGCGAGGCTGCGACTGCGGCCGGAGCGCGACGCGCAATGGTGCTCAACGTCAGCGGCGCATTCCATAGCCCTCTCATGGTTGAACCCGCGGTTGCGATGGGTGAGGCGCTGCGAGCGGCAAAGTTTAAGACGGCGAGCGCGCCCGTCATCAGCAACGTTCTCGCCGCGCCGGGCGCAGATTGGCCCGATCTACTTGAGACTCAACTGCGCCATGCGGTTCGCTGGACCGAGTCTATGCAATTCCTCGTCTACGCAGGATTGACGACGATAATCGAGTGCGGCTCGGGCGAAGTGCTGGGCGGCCTGATGAAGCGCATCAGCCGCGATGTTCAGTCCCTAGCTGTGTTTGACACCGCCTCGCTGGAGAAGGCATCGGAGATCCTAAGTTCATGAATCGATTTGAAGGAAAAGTTGTCGTCGTGACCGGAGCAAGTCGCGGAATTGGTCGCGCGATCGCCCTTGGATTTGGCGACGAAGGGGCGACGGTCGCTTGCCTCGCGACCACCGAGACCGGCGCGAACAAGACCGCTGAGATGATCGGAGGAGGGTCACGCGGCTACGGCTGCGACGTGAGCGATGCTCTAGCCGTGGAGGAGACATTCAACAAGATCCAGGGTGAGATGGGCACGCCCTCGGTGCTGGTGAACAACGCCGGGATCACTCGCGACACTCTCCTCATGCGGATGAAGGACGACGACTGGGACCGGGTCATGGACGTCAATCTCAAGGGCACTTTTCTCTGCATTCGCGCGGTGACGCGGGCCATGATGAAGGCGCGGTACGGGCGCATCGTCAATCTCAGCAGTGTGATCGGGCTCTCTGGTGGCGCGGGGCAAGCGAACTACTCAGCTTCGAAGGCAGGGGTGATTGGGCTGACCAAGTCGATCGCCAAAGAACTTGGCTCCCGCGGAATCACGTGTAACGCGATCGCGCCCGGTTTCATCGAGACCGACATGACGGAAGAACTCTCCGCCGAGATGCGGGAAAACGTGATCAAGACCGCCCCCGCCGGACGCCTTGGCGTGGCCGCGGACATTGTCGGACCTGTCCTATTTCTCTCGAGCGACGCCGCGTCGTACATCACGGGTCAAACCCTTACCGTCGACGGCGGACTTATCTTGTAGTGGCCAGCCTTCGCATCGCCGAGATCTTCTCAAGCGTCCAGGGCGAAGGCATTTGGATGGGTGTTCCTTCCACGTTTGTGCGCGTCTCCGGCTGCAATCTTCGGTGCGTTTGGTGCGATACGCCGTACGCATCGTGGTCTCCCGAAGGTCCGATCATGAGTCTCGACGTGATCGTAGATCAGGTAGAGGCGCTTGGCAACTTCCATGTCGTGCTCACGGGCGGTGAACCCATGCTCTTCGACCCAATTACGGATCTTGCCGTTCGATTGCGCACACGAGGCAAAGTAATCACCGTCGAAACCGCAGGCACCGTCCACCGCACGCTGGCGTGCGACCTGATGTCGATTAGTCCGAAGCTCGCCCACTCCGCGCCGCCAGAATCCTCTGGTTGGCGGGACCGCCACGAGACTACGCGGCTGAATCTGGAGCCCATCGTGCAACTGATGCGCGAGTACGCGTTCCAGCTAAAGTTCGTCGTTTCTGGCCCGACCGACTTTGAAGAGATTGAGACGTGGCTAGACAAAATCGTCGCCGCGGGCGCGACGCGTCCTCCTGCCACATCGATCCTCGTCATGCCCGAAGGTGTGGATTCCTACACGCTGAAAGTGGCGATGCGGAACTTGGTTGAGCCCGTCATTGCCCGGGGCTGGCGGCTATGTCCTCGGCTGCACGTGGACCTTTTCGGCAACATTCGCGGCACCTAATCGGGCGACTATAATGGCGTTGTGACAAGGCGCAATTTCATACTCGCGGCGGCCGCTGCGCCGTGCTTTCGCATCGCGTTGCCGTTGCTGACCAGGCCGCGAAGGGCCCTCAAGTTTGCGGTAATCACCGATCTCCACTATGGGCTCGCCCCGGATGCCCACGCCCGGTTCGAGACGTTTGTCGAAGCGGTCAAGGCGCGTAAGGGTCTCGACTTCGCGATGCAAATGGGTGATTTCTGCTACGGCGTGCCCGAAGCCGCGCCGTGCGTAGAGCTATGGCACTCGATCAATCTGCCGCGCCTAAACGTGTTGGGAAACCACGACATGGACAAGTGCGACAAGGACCATGCGATGGCGGTAACCGGGATGAAGAGCCGGTACAGCTCAACCAAAATCGGCGATTACCGATTCATCATTCTCGATCTCAACCACTTCAAGAAGGAAGGAAAGCTCGTGTCGTATGTGAACGGCAACTACTTCACGGACAATGCAACGCACAACTGGGCGGACCCTGAGCAACTGGCGTGGCTGGCAAGCGAGCTCGCAACGTCCGCCGAGCCCGTCATTCTGATCTCGCACCAACCACTGGGGTTCGCCGAACCCGGTCAGGCGGTGCCGCCTGAGCAAAAGCAGGTTTTGGATGTTATCGTCGAAGCCAAGAAGAAGAACCCGAAGGGTGCCGTGGTCCTGTGCATGTTTGGGCACCTGCACGTCGATCGGCTCGAATACTACGAGGGCATCCCGTTCTATTGCGTGAATTCGGCCAGCTACTTTTGGTCAAGCGGGATGCATGCGTACACCAAGCCATTGTTTGCCTTCATGACGCTGACCGAAGACGGTCACCTGGAAGTTGCGGGAGTGAGCGGCGAATTTGTCAAGCCTCCACCAAAGGGTTCGGATTCCGTGGTTGGCCGGTCCGCTTCGCTAAGCGCGCGTAACCTGTCCTTGGTCGAGGCCGGCTCCACGGGCCGCGAAAGAAGACCCACGTTGGAACCCGAAACACGCAATATCGTACATTAGAGATATGGGTTGCTTCCGCGTATTTCTTTGCGTCATTTGCCCACCCCTTGCCGTGCTTGACAAGGGATGCGGGCCGGTTGCCCTCGTGGCGTTGCTGACGTTGATCGGTTGGCTACCCGGCGTCATCGCCGCCATCCTGTTCTGCACCCGGGAAGCCGCGGTCTAACCTACTTGCGAGGCAGCAATGTCGCCGCACAGGCCAGATTGAAACTTACAACGGCGTGGTTTGTTGCAGATTGAATCAGGTACTTGGAGTTGCAGGTCTCGTACCGATCGAATTGCGTGTGCCACACGTGCTCGTAATCGCCGACTCCCGATTCAATCGTGTCCAGACCCGGGATGCCGACATTGTTGAACGGCGCATGATCGCTGTCTTCGCTTCCCCGCATATTTGCGGTGACCTCAAAGCGCTGAGGCATATCAGGGAACGCTTTGACCGTCGGAGCGAATGCCTGCTCCATCATGGATTTCATTCCTGCAAACCCAACGTAACCGCCCTGGTATGTCGTGCCACCGTCGTCATTCAGGGTGCAAGAGATCTTGTCCCATTCCGACTTATGGGCCTGAACATATGCCTTCGAGCCCAGCAATCCTTCCTCCTCACCGGACCAAAGGATGAACCGAATCGTCCGCTTCGGCCGCGCATGGACGGAAGTCAAAATCCGAGCGGCCTCCAAAGTCACCGCTGAGCCCGTGCCGTTGTCTTGCGCGCCCTGGGAGCCCGGTGCGTTCCAGCTGTCGAAGTGGCCACCGACAATCACGCACTCGTCAGGAGACTCGGTACCCGGCAACTCCGCGACCACGTTGTACAGCGGCATCGGCCCCTTGATCCAGATGTGCTCAAGATCGAACTCAAGTACGGTGCGCTTGCCCGACTCAACGTCTTGCTTGACTTCGTCGAACTCCGCCCGAGTGAGCGTAACCGAGACGTCTTTCGGATGACTCTCGAAGGTCTTGTCTTTCCATGTCCCGTGCGACCACAGCAAGTTTTTCGGCGATCCGTAGATTCGACCCGCGATGCCCACGGCGTCGAGCGCTCTCTTGTACTCGGGCGACTCATCCAGGCGCGGACCGCGCATGCCGACAGCCGCCTTGCAGAGCACCCAAGCTCCCTTCAAATTCTTGCTCGACTTGATTTCCGCGACGGTCCCAGGAGCCATTACGGCAGCTCCGCGCACGAGCCCGTTTGTGCCCTCGACCCAATTATTCGTCGTGTATTCCAGCTCCTTACGCTCGGGAGTGACCATGCGCGCCACCCTTCGCTTGCCGCGTTGAAAGCCGACACTTGCCTCTCCGTACTTCTCAAGATGCACGTTCGACAGGCCCCATTCCTTGAACTTGGCCATCGCCCACTCTTGACCTTTCGTCAGCTCGGGCGAAGCCGTCACCCGCGGCCCGATATCATGCGTGATTTGCCCCAAAATCGTCATGACCTTGCTGTGATTCTTTCCCTCGTTGATGATCGCATCGACGGTTTTGGGGTCTCCCTGCCCGCGAGCGGCGCACGAAAGCAGAAGGGGAGCGAACGCTAGACAAAGATGCGGACGAATCATGAACTGTATGATACGCAGTTCACCAGGCCCGAAGTGTCTTGCTACTTCTTCTTGACGTTCCGGAAGAGCCGCGCGTCAAGAGAGTACGCCCCGCCGCCCATCGCGGCAATTGACAGCGCCATGACCGTCATGAGGATCGTGATGAACAGGCCCATGGAGGCGCCGGGAGGCGTTCCGGTACGCAAGGAGTCAAGGGCGCCCGGTGCTTTCAGGTTAAAGAACATCGCAACCGCCATGTTTCCGGCAATCGCCGCCGCCGCCGCCGGCGTCAACAATCCGATTACGAGCAAGAAACTACCGAGGGATTCGATGATGATCGAAATGTTGGCGAGGAGGGGATGGATGTGCATCGTGCCCATCTGATCGACGGTCGCGGCGTAGCCGGGACCCCCGAAGAGCCCAAATACCTTCTGCAACCCGAAGTACAGGAGGACCAAGCCAAGCGCCATCCTCAGCCCGAGACACGCGATGTCGATTCGCCAATCCTTTCGCATAATTTGATTCTACGTCCTTACGGGCGTCGTTCCTGTGCCCGAAGCGGTTATAACTGTTAGCATGGTGCGTACCAGCGTTGTTGCCCTTTCCGCAATCCTTTGTGTTTCCGTCTCCGCTACGAGCCGAGGACAAGAAATAGAGGCGAAGCCGGCCTCGCCGTACTTCAAGCGGTTCTATCCGAACAAAGCTACGTTGCCGACGCACCTTCAGTTGCGAATGGGGGACCGTCTTGCGCTCTGCGGTGACTCGATTACCGAGCAACGGATGTACTCGCGGATTATCGAGACGTACCTCACCGTTTGCGCGCCTGAGCTCAAAGTCGACGTGCGTCAGTACGGGTGGGGCGGCGAGACGGCACCGGGCTTCTTCAATCGCCAGGCAAGCGACGTGCTGCGATTCAAGCCGACCATCGCGACCACCTGCTACGGCATGAACGACCACCAGTATCGGTGGTACCGACGCGAGCTCGGGGACGCATTTCGTAAGTCGATGACATCGATCGTCGAGGCGTTTGAGAAGGCGGGCACCCGCGTTATCGTCGGCTCATCCGGCACTGTTGGAAAGCTTCCAAATTGGGGCTGGAACGCTCAAATCGGCACGGATCGCGAGGACCTGAATCTCAACCTTTGCAATTTGCGAAACATTGGGCTCGAGATCGCCCAATCTCATCATGAGGGCTTCGCGGACGTCTTTTGGCCAATGCTAATCGCGGGTGAAGACGCCAAGCAGCGGTACGGCCCGAACTACATGCTGGAAGGAAATGATGGAGTCCACCCTGGGTGGGCGGGCCACGTTGTCATGGCATTCGCGTTCCTCAAGAGCTTCGGCCTGGATGGAAACATTGGGACGATCGACTACGACTTCTCATCTCACAGGGCGAGCGCGACATCGGGCCACACGATCGGCGCCGTCGCTGGAGACACGATCGAAGTCGTGAGCACGAAGTACCCCTTCTGCGCGCCCGAAGGACCGCTTGATGACATCAATTCGATGCGATCGGGTTTCTCGCTTGTGCCGTTCGAGAGCGACCTAAATCGATTCATTTTGCGAGTATCACACGCGCCGCGAAAAGGACTCACCGTGACCTGGGGCGATGCGTCCGCCGTGTTTAGCGCCGACCAACTTCGGCACGGGGTCAATTTGGCGGCCGAGTTCCACCAGAACCCATTTACGGCAGCCTTCAATGCGGTCGACGCTGTCGTCGCCGCGAAGCAAGCTTACGAAACGCACCAAATCAAAGGAGAATTTCATTCGGTGCGCGACGCCGCACTGATGGAGTCGGTCGTGAATTCGACCGAGGTCGTGCGCCAGCGACTAATCGCTAGCGTGAACTCCGCCTTCGTTCCCGTCCGACATGTGATCCGGCTGACTCCGGTCAGCTAGAGTCGCTAACTATGCGAGCAACGGCCTGACGACGCTTCCCTCAACGTCCGTCAGGCGGAAATCGCGACCCTGATACCGGTACGTCAGGCGCTCGTGATTCAGGCCCAGTAAGTGCAGGATCGTTGCCTGCATGTCATGAACGCCGACGGGATCCTTCGCGATCTTATAGCAATAGTCGTCGGTTTCGCCGTGCACGTGCCCACCCTTGAATCCGCCTCCCGTCGCCCAAATGCTGTAGCAAGCGCCGAAGTGATCTCGACCATGCGCGTTCGCCTTTGTGACATCCCCTTGGGCAAAAACCGTTCGACCAAACTCGCTGCACCACAGCACAATCGTGTCATCCAGCAGGCCGCGCTGCTTTAGGTCCTTCACGAGGGCCGCGCTCGGCTGGTCGGTATCGCGGCATTGAAGCGCGAGTTGGGTGTCGAGGTTTCCATGCTGATCCCAACCCGAGTGCATCAACTGCACAAACCGAACTCCACGCTCCACAAGACGGCGGGCGAGGAGGCAGTTATAGGCGTACGAACCGCGTTTCTTGACATCCGGCCCGTACATCTCGAGAATGCTCGCCGGCTCTTTCGATATGTCGGTTAGTTCGGGCACGCTGGTCTGCATCTTGAAGGCAAGCTCGTACTGAGTGATTCGGGTCTCAATCTCCGGGTCACCGTACGCTTCATGCCGCTTGCGATCGAGGTCTTGGATGTCGTTCAGGATTCCCCGTCGCAGTTCCGGCGACATTCCTGGCGGATTATTGACATACAAAACAGGGTCGCCTTCGGCACGGAATCGGACTCCCTGATACTGCGACGGCAGGAATCCGCTTCCCCAGTAATAGTCATAAAAGAGTTGTCCGCAGGTTTTCTTCTCGTCGGCCGAAGTCATCACGACGAAGCTCGGCAACTCTTGGGTCATTGATCCGAGGCCGTAGACGGCCCACGCGCCCATGCTGGGACGTCCGGGCAGCTGGCTGCCGGTCAAGAAGAACGTGACCCCAGGTGCGTGATTGACGGCGTCGGTATGCATCGACCGAATGAGGCAGAGCTCGTCTGCGATTCCGCCGATGTGGGGAAGCATCTCCGACATTTCGATGCCGGAATGGCCGTACTTCTGAAATGGCTTGATCGCGGGCAAGATCGGAAATTTGGCTTGCGACGACGTCATCGTGGAAAGCCGCGTACCTTCACGCACGCTTGGCGGAAGTTCTTCTAAACGGTGGGCGTTGAGTCCCGGCTTTGGATCGAAGAGATCAACTTGAGACGGCGCGCCACCCTGCCACAGCACGATCACGCGCTTGGCCTTCGCCTTCAGTTGGCTGCTCTGCGGATTCATCGCGAGCCCCTCTGCGCTGAGGAGACTGCTCAAGGCGATCGCCCCCAACCCCGACGCGGTCTTCCCAAAGAACTGCCGCCGAGATAGGCGCAGATCGCGTTCGAAGAATGGGTTCACGCCCGAATTCTACTTCCGATAGCGCCCGTCCCTTCCCTCGGGCGACGATTGAGCTGGACGAAAGTGTCCGTTGAAACGTATCCGCCTCGCGACTAGCGCTCGCAAAGCTCCAAAACCTCAAGCAACGACCTTTCCACTGCTTCCATGACTGGGCCATCCAAAGCAGCTCGATCGTTCGTGCCTTGCCCTTGCGTCAGCGCGCTGATGTACTCGCTGCACTGTTGGACGGGGATCACGGCGAGCGGATAGCCCGTTCGGACGAGCGCCAGATTCAGAAGCAACCGGCCCACGCGCCCGTTTCCGTCCGCGAAAGCATGAATCGTCACAAACCGCAAATGAGCCTCGCTCGCCCACGCAACCGGATGAAGGTCAATTTCTTCGTTCCACCACAGCACAAACTCCGCCATGAGGTCCTGCAGTCTCAGGTGATCAGGATAGCGATACTCGGTTCCCGCTGCCTTGACGTTCAAGTTTCGGTACGCCCCGATCGCTGGCGAATCCACACCCTTCATGACGAGGTTGTGAATCTCTCGTATGTTCCATTCGGAGAGTGCAGTGCCCGCGTCTGCCAGTTCAAGCATGAAGACGAGCGCGTCGCGGTGTCCGATCACTTCCAAGTGTTCAAGCAACGACTTGCCGCCGATCGTAACGCCTTTTTCAAGGACGATTTGGGTCTCGCTCTGCGTAAGGGTATTGCCCTCAATCGCGGTCGAATGGTGCGTTAGTCGCACTTCGAGTCGCTCGCGCAGCTCCTGAATCACGTCGGGTGGCAACGGACGATAGGTATCTAGTCGGCTTTTGAGCTGCGTCAGATGGGTGAGTGTGAGCAATGGCTTTTCTCGTCGAGCGTAATCGGATTTTGCTTCGTCCCGTGCGATGCTCCGAGCATCTCAACCCATATCATATGTAAAGGACGAAGATTTGGTGGGCTCCCAGCGAAGATTGCACGCGGGAGCGAGGATTTTTCGATTCCGACGAGGAGCTGAATGGCTCTTTCTGTTTTGCTGATTTGCATCGGCTCGGGTCTCAGGAGGCATTCTTCACAGGATTTGAAATATTCGGTCGAATCCGCCTCGAGGTAGTCGGCTGACGGCACCAACTCTTCGTCCCAATTCGCACGCAGCGGGCGATGACTCGGACACCCCGGAAGAATCCTTGAACCTATAACAAGCCGCTAATCACAAACCTATTACAATGCATACGGCCCTGGATCGCAACATGCCCAAGCTCTCACCGCCTCTGCTCGCGTGCTTCACCACGGCACTCACCGCGATTACCGTCGGTTGTCATTCCGCTGAGGGTGATGATTCGCAGAGCGCTCGCGTCGCACTCGTTTCGGTCAGGGAGATCAAGGTCCCCGCAGACCTCCGCGCCACCGCCGACCTTGAGACGGCAAAGTTCAACCGCGACCTATTGGCGGAAACCGTCGAAAAACGCCAAAACGAGAATCTTGTTTTTTCACCGTTTGGAGTAGAGATGGCCCTCCAACTTTTGTGGGAGGGCTCAAGCGGAAGCACGCGCACGACGATCGCGCAAGGGTTGCGCTCGAAAATGCCTCTTGACGACCGCCGAAAAGTGGCCCAAGCCTATCTCCACGAGCTTCAACAGGGACCCGAGCTAAGAATCGCCAACGGGTTATGGGTGACCGGCGGCGGAGCGGTCATTTCACCGGAGTACTCGAGAATCCTGTACGACTCGTATGGAGGTGTAGCGAAAACGACAACGTGGGCGACGGCTCCTACGGACATCAACGACTGGGTACGAGCCCAAACGAACGGAAAAATTGATAAGTTTCTCGATAAGCCCGGCGAGGAGTTTCTGTATCTCGTGAACGCCGTCTCATTCTCCGGTCGGTGGGACAAGCCTTTCGACAAGACGCAGACGCATATCGAAGGATTCAAGACGACTGATGGCAAAGAGGTGCCGGTGCAGATGATGCACGCATACCAAGTGCTGACCGCCGCCGTCACCCCAACTTACACGGCAATCGCGATTCCATTCAAGAACAAGCGATTCGAAATGGTGCTCCGGATCGACACGGCCCTGAGCTCGGATCGGCGAATGTTTCTCAATGAGCCGCTCATCACCGCGGCGAACTCGCAACAGTACCAAGTGCGCCTTGCCTTGCCTAAGTTTGAATTCCGGACGAGCTGGGACCTAATGGAAACGATAACTGCTCTTGGAATGGGCTCGCTGAAAAACCATGCAGACCTCACCGCGATGGGACCAGGATGCTCGGGCATTCTCTCATCGGCCTGGCAGAAAGCGTACATTCACGTCGATGAAGACGGGGCGGAAGCCGTAGCCGCTACGGGTCTTGCCATGAAGAAGGGAGGCCCACACCACGAACGTTTGGAACTCAAATTTGACCGGCCGTTCGCTTGGATGATTCAGGATTGCGCCACGCACAAGGTCGTTTTTCTCGGCTACGTAAATAATCCCAAGACCTGATCCCTACTCCCGCGAGAGGGCTTCGTCCAGGTTGTAGATAGCGGCGCAGACCGTGGCAAACGCGGCATCCTCGACGGGGTCAATCTTCGCATTTGGTGGCGTCGCACCCTGCTTGAGATACACGGCGGCTGCGCGCGGATCGGCCGCGAAGGCGCGCCGGGCGCGCTCCAGCCCTCGCCCCAAGATGGCCAACTCGGACGGCGACGGATTGCGGGCGCAAACCTGCCGAAACGCGAACTTCAGCCGATCCTGCGCACTCACGCGCTTGGCAATTGCCTGCTCTCCAAGAACTCGGCCCGCCTCGACCCACGTCACGTCGTTCATCATGGTCAACGCGTGGAGCGGCGTGGACGTCGAGGACGGGCGCACCGTACAAACCTGTCTCGACGAAGCATCGAACATATTTCCCGGCCCGACCGTGCGCCGCCAAAACGTGTAGATACTTCGCCGAAACAGATCGGCTCCCTTCGATTGTGGATAGGCAAAATCACGCTCGTCCGTTATCGCCAAGCCTCCCCAAATGTTCTCGGGCTGGTACGGATAGACGGGCTTGCCACCGATCTCCGCATTCAGCAGCCCGCTTGAGGCCAAGGCAACGTCGCGCAAAAGAAGACTCGAAAGGCGGAACCGCGCACCCCGCGCGAAGAACCGATTATCAGCGTCACGCGCCAGCAGAGATTTACTCACTTTTGACGATTGCCGGTACGTTGCGCTGGTCACGATGAGCCGCTGCAACCGTTTCACGTTCCAACCAGATTCGCGAAAATCGACGGCAAGCCAATCAAGCAACTCAGGATGCGTGGGTGGCTCGCTTTGCACGCCGAAGTTTTCCGGGGTCTTGACAAGGCCGCGTCCGAAGAATAGTTGCCAATAGCGATTGACCTGGACACGGGCGGTAAGGGGGTTATCCGCGCTGACGATCCATTTCGCGAGGCCCAGGCGGTTCACTGGTGGCGCAGCGCTTGGCTTGGTAAGAGTCAAAGGAGTCGCCGCCGTCACTTCCTCGGCCGGAGTTTCATAGTTACCGCGGGTGTAAACATGCGTTTTACGGGGCTGTCGGTCCGACATCACCATCACCTTGGGCAGGCTCGTGCGGAGTGCCGTCATTTGCGACTCCAGGGCTCGCTGTCGCCCAAATGTCTCCTTCAACTCGCCCTCGGCACCCTGCGTCTCAAACGTCTCGAAGGCCTTTTTTAGGTCAGCGAGACTGGATGAATTAACTAATTTCCGCAGCGCAGCCGGTGCTTGCGTATCAGCCTTCGTTTGATCCACCCACTTCGCGAAAGCCTTCGCATACTCATCGCTCTGCTTCGCCCGAACAACTTGCGCCTTCGACGCCGCGATCTCGCTCTCCAAGCCCTTCAAAGTTTCGGCCTGCATCGGGCTAGGGACCGGAATCGTTGGCTCGGCGAGATAGTACGGAACGCTCCCGCTCGGAACACCGCTTTCGGGGACGTTGTTGAAGAACGCCATCATGCTGTAATAGTCGCGCTGACTCAGCGGGTCGTATTTATGGTCGTGACAACGGGCGCACGTCATCGTCAAACCTAGCCACGTAGTCGAAGTTGTGTCAACCCGGTCGAAGAGCACGATGTTGCGCTGCTCCTCCGCAATCGCGCCCCCTTCGCCGTTCAGCATGTGGTTTCGATTGAAAGCGGTCGCGACTATTTGGTCGGTTGACGGATTTGGCAGTAAATCGCCGGCGAGTTGCTCAGTCGTGAATTGATCAAACGGTTCGTTTGCGTTCAGGGCCCGAACGAGCCAATCACGCCACACCCATTGAAATGTGTCGCCATCTTGCTGAAACCCGTTGCTGTCCGCGTAGCGTGCCGCGTCCAACCAGGGCAACGCCATGCGCTCTCCGTAGTGGGGGTTTGCGAAGAGTCGATCGACAACCTTCTCGTACGCGTTTGGCGACTTGTCGACGACAAACGCGTCTACTTCTGCAGGAGTCGGAGGCAGGCCGATGAGGTCCAGACTTAGGCGGCGGATAAGCGTTGTGCGATCTGCATCGGGACTTGGTTGAAGTTTTTCATGCTCGAGCCGAGCCAGTACGAAGGCATCGATCGGGTTTCGGACCCAGGCGCGATCCTTGACGACGGGCAGTTCCGGACGCTTTGGCGCGACATACGCCCAGTGTGCCTTTTTCGCAGCGGGCGGTTTGGCCCCGGCGTCAATCCACGCAGCGACCGTCGCCGCATCTTTGTCTGAGAGAGGCGCAAAACCGAGCGGCATTCGGCCCGAACCGATGTTCGTTCGAATCCGGACCATGAGTCGACTCTCCGCGCTTTTGAATGCGATCACGGTGCCCGACTTCGCGATAAGTTCGTAGCTCGAGACGTCTAATCCACCAGCCGGAGACTTCCCTTTGTGGCACGATTCGCACCGCGCACGGAGAATCGGTTGCACGTCACGGGCAAAGTCGACCTTGGTGGGAGTTTGGAGCGCGAAAGCGAAGCCCGCAACCCCCACACCCACCATCGCATACGCGAAAAACCGGCTCATCAATGACCCATTATAGAGCGAGTTCGGGAACAGACGTGGTTCGCGCGACCCGCCGAGCACCTTGAAGCAGATTCACTCGGCGCAGTAGAAAGGCGCGACTCCACGTCACTGCTAGCTCAGGATGAATTTCCTCCTCCTAAGGACCGACGACCCCACCCGCCACGACACAATCAACTCGTTGAGAACCGACCAAACGATGCAGATCGGGAGCCGGACCTATGCCGTTGACGACCGGGTCATTGTCATCCACCGCAAACTCAGTTGGCAATTGATCGGCATTTCCATTGTGTGCTGCGCGGCAACGGTTGGCCTCGGGCGCGTAGCGCAGCATATGGGCGCAATTGGTGATATTCACGGCTTGACCCTCTTGCTGCGCATCCTTGCGGGCACCGCCTTCGCCAATATGATCGCGTACGTTGGGATCTTGCTGTGGCTGGCACTGCGACAATCACGCGTTGCCCCGGTGATCACCGACCCAAAGAAGTTCCCAGTGCGCATGGTCTGCAGAACGGCGTTCTCCTCCGTCAGCGGATCAGGCTCAATCGCCGTAAATCGCGAGTCAGTCACGTTTACCGGAGAGGACTACAGCTTCAATCTTTACAAAGCAGACATCGAACGCATTAAGGTCGTCGAGGGGATGTTGCGATTGCATCTAACACAGGACCCATCGGGTCCGCGCCAGAGCATAACCCTGCAATTGCTGATCGCGAACCGTGCTGAGCGGAAAATCCGCCGCGAAGCACTAGTGGCCGAAATGAACCGCATGAAACCGGGCAACGGCAAGAGCCTGTTCCCGCCCCTGCTTGGCCCGCGGCGTGAGTTGGCGCGCGGCTGGCTGCCCGTATGTGCGATCGCCGGCGGCAGCGCCGGCCTCCTCGCGGTTGGCTCAGTTATGCTGATGCGCCCCACGGCAACACCTATCAACTGGACCGCCATGGTGCTCCTTTTGCTCATGACGAGCGGGGCGGGAATCCTCTTCGCTAATATTGAAATTCTCGAAGACAAATCCGCCGCGAACAGCCTCGCAAAGCTGATCGCACGAAACCGAAACTAGCGGTTCGCGCGATTTCGCAGAGCCTGCGTCGTCGCAAACGGGGGTCGCTTTGTGCCGAGCGGCGCGCGGCGCGGCGAAGCTGAACCCGAACCCGAACTCGAATGCGGAGCGTGCGGAGTATGAGCTACGACCACCGGCACGCGGCTTTCGTCGCTTCGGCTCGTCACTTCGTTGTTCGGCCCACGGCGCGGAAGTCGCTGTCCGATCAGGCGCTCGATGCGTCGAATCTCGTCGTTCTGCTCAGGAGTCACAAAAGTGATTGCCTCGCCGACTTCTCCCGCTCGACCCGTTCGGCCGATGCGGTGTACGTAGTCCTCTGGTGCGTTGGGAACGTCAAAGTTGACGACCAGTTCAATTCGCTTGACGTCAATTCCGCGCGCGGCAATGTCCGTGGCTACGAGGATTCTCGCCTGACCCGACTTGAATGCATCCATCGCGCTACGCCGCTGAGGCATCGTTCGATCCGCATGAATCTCCGCGACTCGATTCTCAACACCACCGAGCGCTCGCGCAAGTTTGCGCGCGCCGTGCTTGGTCCGAGTGAAAATCAAAATCGAACCTGATCGTCGCTCGACGGTCTGTCTAATCAGGGCGATCTTGTCTGGTTGGTCGACCGTGATGACGGACTGCTTAATCAGTTCTGCGGTGGCCGTGTTCGTCTTGATCGCGACTTCGACGGCATCGCGCATGTAATTGTTTGACAGCGCGCGAATCTCTTTCGGCATCGTGGCGGAGAATAGAAGCGTCTGCCGATTGGTCGGGCAACGCTCCAAAATTCGGTTAATCGCCGGGGCAAAGCCCATATCCAGCATGCGATCAGCTTCGTCCAAGACGACGGCGGAAACCGCATCGAGTCGCAAAACGTTCGTGCTGAGATGATCCAGTAGACGGCCTGGGGTTGCCACAATCACACGAGGATTACGGCGCAACGCCTCAACCTGCGGACGAATGCTCGCGCCGCCAATAAGAAGCGCGGATCGGTGCGCACCCAGAAAAGGAGTTAAAGCCTCTAGGATTTGCGCAGCCAATTCTCGGGTCGGGGCGAGAACCAGGAGCCGGCCATGCTTCGACTCGTTGAGCCTGGCGAGAATGGGCAGGCCAAAGGCTAAAGTCTTGCCGGTACCAGTCTGTGCGAGACCGATTACGTCTCTTCCTTCGAGAACGGGCGGGATTGCTCCCTGTTGGATTGGAGTCGGAATCGTAAATCCGAGGGTGTCCAGTTGGGTCAAAATGTGTGCGGGGAGACCTAACTGGTCAAACCTAATTTTCGATTCACTCATACGTTGTATGTAATTATGACGCTGAATGCCTGCAACTTATCGCGGCACCCTCGTTTTGGTAAGTAGCCACCGGCAAATGTAGGCGGTCGCGTCGAAACCTGACTTCGTTTCTCGACGTCCATTTGAGACTCCGCCAGGCCAGTTGTGAAAGCCATTATTTAGGCTTACGAGCCGTACTTCTACCCCCTGCCCTTGGTAAGAATCCTCACGTCCGATGCGGGGTAACTCTGTGACCTTCGGTCCCGTGTGGATCATTAGCCAATCGGCCCAGCGTTTTGCCGCTTCGACTGCGCCTACACCGCGTAGCAAACTCGACGATGTCTCGCTGTAGGCCACCATCGGATCCTTCATTCCGTGAATGAGTAAGACGTTAGTTCGGCCCACCGGAGCACCCACTTGTCTTAATTTTCCGCTATCCGACCGCACTCCGATCGTGCCCGAAACCGAAACAATTGCCGCTACTCGCGTACAGCACTTTGCGCCATAGGTGTTGGCGAGCATGGCTCCATTTGAATGGCCAACAACATACACGCGCTCGGAGTCGACGGCAAACTTCTTAGACGCGTCGTCGATAACCGCGCTGAGGAATCCGACATCGTCTGCGGCCTTGCCACTCAAGTCCATGAATCCGGCGTTCCAGCCCGCGTTTAGCCCCTCCGGGGCAACAACGATCATCCCGAAGCTATCGGCCGCGTCGCGGAATTTGGTTGCGTCAAGAATTGACCGCGCGTCACTCGTCCATCCGTGCAAGAGCACCACCAGTGGCGCTTTATTCGCTCCATGGCCGCCGTCGTGCGCGATGTACTCTCGACGCAACTTTCCGAAAGTAACAGACTGCGTTGTATCGGCATGAGAGATTACGCCGAGGAAACATGCGATCGTGAAAATTGAGCTGCTGAACATAAAAAGGCTCCGATCCTAACTGGGCCGGAGCATATCCGAACGATTAGTTAGCGGCGGACTTGGCCGCGCCGCCCATCTTGGCCATCGGCTTCTTAGCCATCGGTTTCTTGGCCATTGCGCCCTTCTTTGCCATCGGTTTCTTCGCCATGGCACCCTTCTTTGCCATCGGTTTCTTCGCCATCGGCTTCTTAGCCATTGCGTCCTTCTTTGCCATGGCTGGCTTCGTGCCATCTTGGGCAAGAGCACCGGCAATAAGGGCGAGCGGGACAACGACTGCGAGTACGACCGTCAAGACTTTCTTCATGAATAACTCCAGAGCAACGCGATGGAATTGGCGCAAATAGTTTGCGACTCCACCAATTTGATCTTACGATTTAGGAGTACAAAAGAGCGCAAATTTAAGCGGCTTTGCTGATTCCCGCTTCGATGTGACAGCGACAGGCTCGTTGCAATCGGGCAAAACTGACTTTGAGATCTGGAATTTGGACGTGACACTGATCAAGCAAACCTTGCTTCGAATTTGTCTCGATTATTTCGCAAATCTTGCTGAATGGCTGGCCTCCGATTGACCGGCTACTGCCTTTCAACGTATGTGACGCATGGCGCACCGCAGGCGCATCGAGCGATTCCAACGCCCGGTCGAGCGCATCCATGAGGTCTGGTGCAGACTCAAGGAAGGTGGCAAGGATCTCCTGTTCGAACTCCTCATCGCCGCCTGAAACCTCTTGTAAATACTCAAGGTTCAGCTCGAATGAGCTGTCGAATGGGCTTTGATCGTGCGCCAGTTCTTGATCCATTTCCAGTTCGCCCGTCCACCGGCAGCCGGGACTTACGTCGCCGACATATGGTTTCTCACTCCTTATGATCGGTACCGAGCCGCCATTCAGTAGGGGATGGCGTGCCTTTTTCGAACGGCCCCATAACCGTTTTGCTGTGCCACACTCTTTAGCGATGAGCAGCAATCTAGGAATTCAATCAAGGAGCGAAAACTACAGCGAGTGGTACAACGAGCTTGTAGTCAAAGCCGATCTCGCCGAAGACTCCGACGTCAGAGGGTGCATGGTAATCAAACCGCTTGGCTATGCCTTGTGGGAGAACATGCAGGCCACCCTTGACCGAATGTTCAAGGCGACCGGTCACGTCAACGCTTATTTCCCGCTGTTCATCCCGCGGTCCTACTTGGAAAAAGAAGCCGATCACGTCGAAGGATTCGCCAAAGAGTGCGCGATCGTTACGCACCACCGGTTGATGAAAAACCCGAATGGGCCGGGCCTCATCCCTGATCCGGCATCAAAACTGGAGGAAGAACTGATCATTCGTCCGACAAGCGAAACGATCATTTGGGCGACGTATACGAAGTGGATTCAGAGCTACCGCGACCTGCCGCTCTTGATCAATCAGTGGGCGAACGTCGTGCGCTGGGAAATGCGCACGCGTAAGTTTCTGCGAACTTCGGAGTTCCTTTGGCAGGAAGGCCACACCGCGCACGCCACTCACGAGGAGGCGGAGGCGGAAGCACTCACGATCCTTCACGAATGCTACGGACGCTTTGCGGAAGAGTATATGGCACTTCCGATCATTAAGGGCGTGAAGACGGAGAGCGAGAAGTTTCCCGGCGCTCACCACACGTTCACGTTCGAGTGCATGACCCAGGATCGCAAAGCGATTCAGGGCGGCACCAGCCATCACCTCGGTCAGAACTTCGCTAAAGCGTTTGGAACGCAGTTCGTGAACAAGGAGAACAAACTCGACTACGTACACGCGACGTCGTGGGGAGTTTCCACCCGCATGATCGGAATGCTGATCATGATTCACAGTGACGACAAGGGCTTCGTGTGTCCGCCCCGTCTCGCTCCGGTGCAGGTGATCATCATTCCGATGGGACGTGACGAAGAGACGCGTGCCCGGACAATCGGCGTTTCGGAAACCCTCGCCGCTGAATTGGCGGCCAAGGACGTTCGGGTTCGAATCGACAAACGGGAGAAGGAGTCTCCAGGCTTCAAATACAACTACTGGGAAATGCGCGGCGCGTGCATCCGCATCGAGGTCGGACCACGAGATCTGGATACCGGCTCATGCGTGATGGCGCGACGGGACGACGGCACCAAGGAGACGGTGGCTCTTCCCGAGGTTCATTCCATGGTCACGACTTGGCTCGAGTCGATGCAAATGAACATGTATGGGCGCGCGCTTGAGTTTCGCGATGAGCACACCTACCGCGTTGATACGTGGGACGAGTTCGCCGCGAAATTTGAGGGTGAGGGCGGTGGCGGATTTGTGCTTGCCCACTGGGATGGCACGGCTGAAACGGAGGCTAAAATCTCCGAGCTCACAAAGGCCACGATCCGCTGTATCCCGTTGGAGCCGCTGGCCGCATCCGATGCAATGCCCGGTGAATGCATCCTGACTGGCAAACCGTCCGCGCAACGCGTCGTATTCGCAAAGGCGTACTAGGCGTGAAACCCAAGCAAGACCCTGTCCGGGTACGGAGAGGGTCTTGAGGCCCGTTTCGGCCTTACATTTGCTGTGTCGCAAGCATCCCGCCAGGACGGGGGTTACAAAGCTTAGCTGACAACTTCGCAAAAGACCTTAAATGTTCGCTTCAGGTTTTAGGTGGAATTGGCTATTCGCAACTACGATTTAGTCGTTGTAACCCCCATCCCTGGAGTGCGCCGAAAATTGTGTACACCCTTTTTGCTCTCCAAAGGAGAAAATGAAATGGTGTCGAATCGTAAGTACAACCGTGCTTTCAAGATAGGTCTTTGCGAGTCTGTGGTTTCTGGTCAGAAGTCGAAGGCTCAAT
>JBBRML010000007.1:0-79989 GCA_038230855.1 Fimbriimonadales bacterium
CGATGCGGGCCGATTGCCTGATACTGATGACCGACACCGACGGCGTGTTCTTGGACAAGGACCGGCCCGACTCGCTTCTGCGAGAACTCTCTGCCGCCGACGCACGCGGCATGATTGCAAGCGGCACGGCGGACCGGGGGATGATCCCCAAATTAGAAGCCGCTTGCGACGCGTTGGCCGCTGGCGTCGGCTCGGTGTATCTCGTAAACGGCGGGAAACCTGACACGTTAATCGCCGCCGCGAGAGGCGATTCCGTCGGCACGCGATTGGTGAATTAGATTCCGGAAGAGGTGCGCCGGTCGCCTTGCGCTAAAGTATGGAGACAAAAAAGCCCCTACCGCGTTTGGTAGGGGCAACGCAAATAGTTTCCTACTTGCGATTCATGTACTTGTCGCGTAACAAGGTGTGCTTGCTCACGAGCGGCCTTGGCTGGCCGTCGATGAACACGTAGCGATAGTTCGATGTGAGCTCGAACGGGTCGCCGTCCGTCACCACGAGATTCGCCATCTTGCCAACTTCAAGCGTTCCCAGCTTGTCCTGGACACCAAAGATCTCGGCTGCGCTTTGAGTGAGAGCCTTGATGGCCCCCTCTTGAGTTAGGCCATACGCGCAAGACTGTCCGACGCGCACCGGCAGGTTCATAACCGCGTCGCCTGCGCCGGAAGCAAAGCAGAACTTAACTCCCGCTCGTTCCAGCCAGCCCGCGGCCGCGTAAGGCGTATCGTACGGGTCCCATGACTGGTCCGTCGTGTTCGCGCTAAGCGTGCTCTTACCCGCCGGGAAAATAATGACCGGGATGTGGTTGTCCTTAAGCAGCTTCGCTTCCTTCCAAGATTCCGAAGCTCCGCAGATCGCTCCTTTCAGCTTGTACTTCTTGATGAACTCCACGGAGGTACGTACCGCCGACGCTGATCGGCAGTTAATGAGGACAAGCCGCTCGCCCTTCACGTACGGAATCATGGCTTCGAGTCCGAGGTCGATCGGCGTTTCCGGCTTCTCTTTCTTGGTCGCGATGTACTTGATTGCTCGATCAAAATAACCGCTGACCGAGGAGTCGCTCGGACCTGGATCGCCGAAGCCCTGGCCAAACCCTTGGGCTCCGCCGAGCATATCGTAGTACTGTTCCAATTGAGCGCGCGTCAATTGGTCGGTTCGTCCGCCTGCGTCTCCTCCCAAGCCGAGCAACATCGAAGCATCAACCGCCCCGTCACACAAGTCGAATTCGAACGAGCGTCCAAATCCGCCAGCCATGTTGACGATCAGAGCCGCTTTGCGCTTCACTCCGAATTGCTCCGTCGTGTAGCCATCTGTATTGATGACCGCGCCTTGACCGCTGATCTGTCCGGCGGCAGGGCCGGTGAAGGCATTAGTCACGCCGTTATACCGCGCAGGGCCAAAGTGAGCTGATTCCACCCAGATCGCCGACTGTGCATCAAGGTCCGCCTGAGTCTGTCCGAGCTCGTTGTCGTCAATCATCGCATTGACGGGGCCAATCTCGCGTAGTCCGATCGTCGAGTATCCGTCGATGAAGCCGGGATAGACATGCATCCCACGGCCGTTTATTTCGCGGCAATCCGAAGGGATGGCGACCTGAGCACCGACCGCAGAAATTTTGCCATCGCGAATAACGACGGTTCCACGCTCAATGACGGGTGACGAAACCGGATGGATCGTCGCATCAACAATTGCATACGAGCGGCTATGCGCCGGGATCGCTTGCTCTCCGTAGAACACTTTCTTGTCGAGAACTGTCTTCACCATGGAGCGAGCGTCAACGCCGAAGGCATCGTGCCGTTCGAAGAAGACTTCGCCCTCGATCAAAGTCATGGCACATTTGCTGTACACGCTGAGCGGGTGACCATCCCAGATCACAACGTCGCCATCCTTCCCGACGTCAATACTTCCGGTGCGGTGGTCGACACCGAGCTCCTTCGCCGGATTGATCGTGATCGTCTGCAGAGCCTGCTGCTCGGTCAGACCGCCGTAGCGCATGGTCTTTGCCGCGTCGATATTTAGCGCAGTCGTGCCAGAAACGCCATCAGTGTTGATCGAGACGTTTACGCCAGCTCTCATATTGATTGCCGCAGCAAACGGAATCGAATCGTATCCTTCGGCCTTGAACGACCAGCTGTCCTCGAAGATCGAAACGCCTACGCCTGCTTTCGCAAGCTCAGGAGCGACCTTGTACGACTCGAGGGCGTGCTGCATGGCACCGATTTTGAACCCGAATTCCTGGCTGAGCCGAACCATCATCAAGATTTCGTCCGACCGGTAGCTATGGCATTGAACCCAAATCTTGCCTCGAAGAATGTCGGCTAAGGTCTCGAGTCGCAAGTCGCGTCGAGGCGGCTTCGTGGTCTTGCGGGCGGTGTAAGCATCCCATGCTGCCATGTAAGACTTGGCGTCCGTGAAACCGCGGCGGAAAACAGCTTCCTGTCCCATTCTCGTTCGCGGAAAGCGCGCGGTATTGCCGTCAGACTTTCGGGTCACATTCTCGCCAAGCGCGAATTTGATCATACGAGGTGCATCCGCCACGATTGCTTCAGAACTCGGCCGTTGATATTTGTATTTGATGACCACGCTTTGGCCGCCAATGCAGTTTGCACTCCCGTGAAGAATGAGGGCCGTGGTGTGACCGCTTGCAAGCGCCTGCCAGACCGAGAGGGCTGAAGTATTGAGAACGTCCGCCATGCGAACTTCTGCCGTGATGCTATCTGCGCCCTCATTAGTGCCATCAGCTGCTCTGTGTGAGTGACCGTCGACAATGCCAGGGGCAACAACTTTGCCAGTCGCATTGATCACCGTAACCCCAGACGGTGCTTTCAGGCCGCGACCGACTTTTGCGATCTTGCCATTGACGATGAGCACGTCCATGTTTTCCAGGTTGCCGTGAGTTCCGGTCAGGATTCGGCCGCCCTGAATCAAGACACTGCCGTGGGTAACGGTCTGAGGTTTGCGATTAGCCTCCAATTCAAACGGCAATGTTTGGGCTATGGCGCCTGCTGATACGGACATGAGGGCAAATACGATGAGTCGCTTCACTTCTTGGTCTCCTTGGTTTCATATACGGGTCGCCCGTCGATCCAGACTTTGACTGCGTTAGTCTTGGCGTTTTCGAAATCGCCGTCCATCAGCACAAAGTTAGCACGCTTGCCTTCGGTGATCGAGCCAACTTGGTCGCTGACTCCGAGGATCGCTGCTGCATCAGTTGTAAGGGCCTTGAGCGCTGCGGCTTTTGGCAATCCGTGCGCAATAAACGTACGGATGTTCTTCAGAAAGTCATCGGAAGCACCTTCGTTCGAAAACGCAAATTTCACACCTGCCGCTGCCATTTTCTCCGGGTTGTGAAGCGCGTCGTCCCACTTTTGATGTCGCTCCTTTCTTAGTTCAGTGGGCATCGTGTCTGCCGCGGCCGCGGTGGCCGATGGAGGGTCTGTGGACGGCTCAGGACCGGCGTCTGCAAAGTAGATCACCGCAATCTTTCGCTCGATTAACGTGGCGGCCACCTTGAACGAGTCCTTTCCGCCGACGATGATCGGCTTGATTCCAAACTCATCGGACGTCCGCATCACTCGCTCTAACTCTCTTTCCTGACTTGCCTCAAAAAACGCTGGCGTCTTACCATCAAGGGTTGGCTGCAAAGCCTCAAGGGAGTTTGCCCAAGCCGGCTTTTTCTTGTCTGCGGGATACATTTCGACGCCGTCATGCATCGATTTGGCGTCCGCCAGCACTTGTCTTAGCAAGGCGATTCCGCCTAGAACATTGGATGGGTATCCCGCACCTCCTCCAACCCGAAACGCGATGCCTTGTCCTGTGGCTGACGACACAACCCGTTCCTTTGCACCCGGTGGCAGCAAGTCAACCACCGCGGAGATGCCGCGCAGGCAGCCATGGCTTCCGGAGAACATCGCCGTTGTGACACCCATCTTGAAGAGGTCAGTGTCCTTGTCAAACTCAAGGTTGTCCGCAACTTTAAATTCCGGTGTGACTCCTTTCCTGTTCCCGACCCACATCACCGTGACAGGGCCAGAAACCGCGCTTGGTCGGCCATCACCGGACGAGTCGGGAGGAGACTTTACATGGCTTGAGCTAAATGCGTTAATAAAGCCAGGATAGAGGACCTTTCCGTGAGCATCGTACGACTTGACCCCATCGGGTGCGGAGTCGGTCGAAAGCACCTGAACGATCTTGCCATTCCGAATCACGACAGTGCCGGACGCAATCGCGGTCCCATCACCGATCTCAATTCGAGCACCTACAATCGCGATCTCTTCCGCCGCCGGTGGCTCATTGTTTTGAGGAGCACTCACGATCGGCTGGAATCCCGTCAGGAGGCTCATTAGAGGAATTAACATGAGGATAGGCAAAGTCTATCAGTTCGAGCATGCTCGCATACGGTTTTTTGCGGCCATTTTCGCCATGCTACGCGGTGAGTAATTCGCATTTCGTGCTAAATTGAGGCGTTCCATGGCTTCGAATTCGAACCTGAGTGTCTTCCCGATTCTGCACTTACATCGCCGTGTTACCGTCGCTGAGTACTCCAGTTTCCGGCGCGACGGCTACCTAATCGTTCGTGGATTATTCACGTCGGAGGAAGTCGCTGAGTTGAACAATCATTGCGACGACATTGTCGAGGCACGTGTCGAACTGCCGGAGCACGCTGATCCCGGTGCCGTCTCAGCGGAGGAGCGAAAGCAACGACTCCTGCGACTACACCAACTTCACCATAGCTTTGAGGTTCAAGAGCGATATTTGCTTCATCCCGGGATGCTGGACGTGATGGAAGCGCTGATCGGCCCTGACGTGATGGCCATGCAGACGATGCTTTTCCTGAAGGAGCCGGGTTCGAACGGGCAAGGCTTTCATCAGGACGGATACTACATTCCTGTCTTTCCGGACACCCTTTGCGGTGCATGGGTCGCGCTCGAGCCCGTCGATGAAGAGAATGGATGCCTGTACATGAGCGTTGGGAGCCAGCACGAACCGATATATCCGCCGCTAAGCGGCTACGGATATGGCGACACGGAGATCGCCGACATTACTTACGTAGAGAACGTAGGTGGTCAACAAAACTCGGATGACGATCCCTCAAATACGCTAAAGCCGATTGCCGAACGTTACGGTGCCTCAGAGATTCCGGCGATCATGGCGCCTGGCGACGCCGTCTTTTTCGGCAGTCATGTATTTCATCGGTCGTTGCGCAATCGATCCGAGACGCGCTCGCGGCGTGCATTTGTTTGTCACTATGCGAACGCACGCAGCTTTACCGAATGGTCCGGCGGTAACTCAAGCCAAATCCTGGCGCGTGGTGCGACACACATGGAATTCGCAACTCCGAAATTTGGCACTTCATGCGCCGCAAACCATCCGGAAGCTTCCCGCGCTAACGCTGCATCGCCATCGATGATGATGGGAATGCCAGACGGAACCGTGAAGCCGATTGAATCCGACCCGACCGCAGTGGACGAAGACTAGGGCCTGGTAGTTCCTAGGAACCCGTTGCCGAGAAATCTTCCTCGTGGTCCTCTGTCCGGTGGACCACGTGCTGGATGGCGGTGTGAAAGACACCTTGAGCCTCGCGTCGAGTGGTTCGTTCAATCAACGCTTGCTGAGCCAAACGCGCGTGGTCAATGGCAATTTCGTTTTCCTCGCAGGCTAATGGGCCGGACTGAAAAACCACCAAACGGTTGATGACTTCGCCAAGCACTTGCTCTGGCCTGCATCCGTTGACTCCGTGTTCGCTCGATATCCCCTGTTGCCATTTGATATTAATAAAGGGGGAGTCTGTCATTTCTTCCTAAAGATATTCCAATTCTCGGATTAGTGCAAGTCTTTGCCGGGCGAGGTCGTGCCCTTTGGCAACTTCGAGTCGAAAAACTCGTCCACTTGCTTGGAGTCGCGCGCTGCATCTCTCTCCGAGAGTTCCAGCGCGTCCATAACTATGTTATCGCCGAGTGCAATCGTAATTCTGACCGTGTTTTGAGATTCCAATCCAACGATGGCAAGTCTTTGTGTTCCCTTAGACCAAATCCAATACTGAGCGTGACGCCCTTGAACGTGGCTAGCCACAAGCGGCAGTAGAGCACGCCTATGTTTGTTGACCAGTTCGTTCAGTTGGTCCAAGTCCGACTTTGGCAGTTGGTACATCGCCGCCGCAATTCGCCCTTGGGCCATGATTACTCCGAAACTCTCAGTTCGAGAATCCCATCCCCGTGCGCGATACGGCGGATTCTTGAATCGAGGGGGCAAGTCGGAGAAATCGAACGAATTCTTCGGAGGCTTGAAGATTTCAATTGCCGTTTCCCAGCTGTCTCCAACGTTCAGGTGACCGCGATCTGGAAAGATTGCAAGCTCAGTTTTGATCAAGGTGTTTGGAAGGCCGACGAATTCTACGGGAAGGGTCTCGTCTTTCTTCGCCGAACTAGACGTGATCGAGGCGTCCGACTGGCAACCAATCGAAATAAAGACCGCAGCGGCCAACCATAGTTTTCGAATCATCCTTCGACCGATAGAACTTTGTACGTCGTCGTGCCGCCCGGAGTTTCCACGGTTACGATTGCATCCTTCACGGCTCCAAGCAGTGCTTCGCCGAGGGGCGAAGCGATCGAGATCAAATCTTTGGTTGGGTCGGCCTCGAAAGAGCCGACTAACTGCACTACCAACTCGTCCTCATACTCCGTGTCGAACAGCGTGACGCGGGAACCCAGTCCAGCGGATTCGCCGTCCGCCGTCCGATGCACGATCTTCGCCATGAGCAGAGCCTTGTCCAATTCCGCAATGCGACTATCCAATCGCTGTTGGTTCAGCTTTGCTTCATGGTACGCCGCGTTTTCCTTGAGGTCGCCGTGTGATTTTGCTTCCCGAATGGCGTCCGCTATGCGCATTCGGCCCGGTCCCCTGAGTTCTTCAAGTTCTGCTTTTAGCTTCGCGTAGCCTTCGGGCGTAAAGTGAATTTCCTTCGCCATCGGACCGCTATTGTAGCACTGCCCGGACCTTCCGCTATAATGTTGCTGCGCGAGGGGCGCACCCGGGTCCGCGGGAAGGGCAGAGTCCACCCTAAACAATCTCGATAGGTGCTTCTCTACCAAAGCGCCGCCGGTATGCGGACCGCCGGTTATGGCGTGGAGGTTTACATTGAGTCATTCACTACCGACAAGGCCAAGCCTTGTCCAATTGCGCAAACTTGCGAAGGAACTGCGGCCCTCGCACGCGTCCTTGTCCGCAGCCCAGCTTGCCATCGCCAACGAGTTCGGGTTTCCGAGTTGGCCGAAACTCAAGCTTTCGGTTGAGCAAGACAACTTGAGAGCGGCGATCGACGCCGTCGAACCGAAACGGGTCACTTCGATCCTGCTCGAGAATCCAAGGCTCGCGAAACTTACCTTTGCGGATGGCAACGGCCCATTGCATCTCGCCGCTGAGCGTAATGCACCCGACATTGTCGAAATTCTCGTGCAGGCCGGTGCGTCGCTCAACTCGACTTACGGCCAATCTGCCCACAGCCCTCTGTCTTGGGCGATTACGGTTGGCTCGTTTCGCGCCGCGGATAAACTGGCCGAACTCGGAAGCAAAATCGATTTATTCTGCGCCGGGGGATTGGGCTCGCTTCGACTCGTAAAAGGATTTTGGCCGAGTGGGAAACTCGTCTCGTCACCAAGTAGCACGGGGTCAAGCCGCACCGACGAGGCCGGAAATCGACTGCCACGGCCGCCGGTGAATCCGGTCGACCAGGTCTCTGATGCGCTCTACATGGCGTGTCGCCACGGTCGGTATGATGTCGCCGAGTGGTTGCTCGCCCACGGTGCAGACCCAAACTGGCGAGGATACATGGGTGCTACGTGCCTTGCATGGGCTGAATTCTCAGGCGATCCGAAACTCTGCGCTTTGCTGCGTGCGCGCGGTGGCTCAGACGAGCTCGCCGATTATGCCTTCCGAGCGACACCTGCGGTGTTTGCGATGATGACGTACGCCAGTTGGGGCTCCTTCAATGATCGACTGCAGGAGCGACTGGAAGCGAATCCAGAGTTGATCAACATGCATGGCGGTTTCGGTTCCTTGTTGAACGCTGCCGCTTACGCCGGCAATATTTCTACCGCCCGAATCCTGACCGACTTTGGCGCGAATTGGGACGAAACGAATCTGATGGGGGCCACGCCTTTAGATTTGGCTCGGCATCAAGGACACGAAGAATTCGTGAAGTTGTACTCTGAACCCGAGAACCGCAAGCCTGTTCCTCGTGCGCCGCGAATCCCAGAGCGTCCTGCTCCGATTACGACGGAGTTGGTGCAATCCTTTGTAATCGCGGGCCATGGCGACCTTAAACTTCTGAAGGAGCTGCTGGAGCAGGAACCGAGCCTGATAAATGCTAGTCATGACTGGGGTGGCGGAGATTTCGAGTCCGCAATTGAAGGTGCGGGTCACATGGGCCGAGCGGATATTGCTCTGTTCCTCATCGACAATGGGGCACGGCCGAACATCTTCACCATGGCGATGCTCGGCCACCTGCATTCCGTACGCTCCGAGATAGAGAGTTTCCCTGCCCTCAGAACTGCGCTTGGGCCTCACGGAATTCCATTGTTCCGGCACGCAGAGCTCGGTGGTGACCGTGCTAAGGAGGTCTTAGCGTACTTAACGAGCCGGGATTGAGTTCTGAGCCGTCATCGGTGAGCGTCGTCGTCGTGAGCTACAACACGATTGACGAGCTTCGCCGATGTTTGTGCTGCATAGAAGTCGACCACGAGGTGATCGTGGTCGACAACGGTTCATCGGACGGCTCTCCGGAAATGGTTGAGGCGTCGTTCCCGAGTGTTCGCCTCATCCGCAACACGACGAACGAGGGTTTTGGGGCCGCGAACAACCTCGGTGTTGGCTTCGCAACTCGAAAATGGGTTCTGTTCCTAAACTCCGATGCATACGCTAAGCCGGGCGCGATAGCCCGGATCGCGATCGACGCCGCGGACTCGGTTGCCGCCGGCGGGCGGCTCCTCAACTTGGATGGTTCCCTGCAGCAATCAGTTGCGGGCCCCCTAACCTTGTGGAACGTCTTTCTTGAGCAGTCGATGCTGGAGAAGCTGTTTCCAACCTACTGGCGAACGCCAACTGGCAACCACGTGGTGGCCGTTTATCAAGTGATGGGAGCATGCCTGCTCGCGCGCCGCGAGCTTGCCCGATTTGATGAGCGCTTCTTCCTGTACTGCGAAGACACGGAGTTGTGCGAACGTCTACGACCGCATGGCCGTATTGTTTACTGTCCAAAGGCTGAATTCGAGCACGAATTGGGTTTGAGCTCTAAAGATCGACGTTGGCTTGCCGTTGCGCGCTACAACAGCGGAAAAGAACTGTACTTCAGGATTCATCGAGGGCCCGTATCCGCCACAATTTGCCGAATTCTAAACCGGCTAGGTTCAGCTCTACGGTTGTTGGTTTGGATCGTGCTGCTCGTCCCCACGCTCGGTCAAACTCGCCCCCAGGTCAGTCTGTTCTGGCGCGTCTTGACTTCGAAACCCCAAGATATTGACCCTCGGGGCCGATAGCGACGCCCATCAATCAGATTGCAGACGCGGTTCTTTACAGATCGTAGCTCAGCTCGTATTCCCGAAGGACGGTCTCGACATCCCCTTCCTTGTAGACCACGCCATCGCTTAGCCAAACGCAACGATCCGCGATTCTGCGAATCGCGTCTGCGATATGAGATACGAGCAAGATGGTCCCGCCTGACTGCTTGAACTCAGCGATTTTGCGCAGACACTTACGCTCGAACTCAATGTCGCCCACGCTCAAGACTTCATCGACGATGAGGATTTCTGCGTCAACATGCACGGCAATCGAAAATCCCAGGCGGGCGAGCATGCCGCTGGATAGCGTCCGAGTTGGGGCATTCACGTGGTCGCCAATCCCCGAAAAGTCAACGATTGCCTGAATGCGCTCTTCGATCTGCTGCCGAGTGAGCCCAAGGATAATCGCGTTGAAGTAAATATTTTCGAGTCCGGTGAGGTCGGGGTGAAATCCCGCGCCAAGTTCGAGAAGCGGCGCAGTGCGCCCATTGATCTTGATCGTGCCTGCCGTCGGCTTATACACCCGAGCGAGGAGCGCAAGCAATGTGCTTTTTCCCGCGCCATTGCGTCCGATAACGGCGACGCACTCGCCCTTCTGTACGGCCAGATCAAGGCCGCGCAAAACTTCGATGTTCCGAAAAGTCCGCTTAGTTCGCCACGCGATGAGCGTTTTGAATGACGCAACGCCGGAGTTGCTCAGACGAAACGTTTTCCTCAAACCTGAAATCTCAATCGCGTTCATGGTCGTTCGACAAACCTCCACTTCATACGGTTGAAAAAGTGATAGCCCGTGATCAGGATCGCGATCGAGACAACCGCCGTGAAAGCTAGGTACTTCAGCTCAAACCAATCATGTGCCGGGTCGGCCGGAGCAAGCAGAATGTGGCGATACGTCGTGCAAAGCATCGCCATCGGGTTCAGGTGATAAAGCTTGAACACGAGTCCGTGGTACCGATCATTGATGGCGCTATCCGCGATCTTCGTGCTCGTGTACATCACTGGGCACAAGAACAGCAACAGGTACAAAGCGATGCTCAGCATGTACTTGACATCCTCGTAGAACGTGTTCAGGGCCGAAATGAAGAAAGCTAGGCCAATCGAGAGAGCCAGATTGATAAGTAGGATCAACGGCAAAAACAGTGCGGTGAGCCTGAAAGGGGAGATGCCTGGGTGAAGCGCCCAAAAAAGCAGTTCGTAAAGGAAGAACACTCCAAAGGCCGCGCAAAAGTGAACAAAATTCGCGAGGACAGTCGCGAGCGGAAGTATCTCCCGCGGGAAGTAGATCTTCTTGATGAGTGGCATGGCCACGAGAATCGTCTGCGCCGAGTCCATTAGGCAAGCCTGAAAGAAGATGAACGGTAGGTAAGCAGCGAGAATGTACGCGCTCTGGCTCGGCACGCCGCTGTTCATGAAGTTGCTGACGACAAACGTCATCACGAGCACGGTGATCAAAGGATTGATCAGCGACCAGAAGAAGCCGAGGATGGAATTCTTGTAGCGGATTTTGAGGTCCCGTTGGACCATCGTGAATAGCAGCTCTCGAAACCGCCAAAGCTCCTTGAGCTCATCGAGCATGGTGGGCGAGTCTACCTGCCCTTTCCGACCGCGCTACGCTGGACCTTTACCAACCGAACTTGCATCTTGAGCTCCGAACCCGAAGGCTGAATGTTTCCCACTGCGAGTAGGAGCCCGCGTCGACTCACATAACGCTCGCCGCCTGCCCGCATGCCAAGCACCGCGGTCACTAGCGCCTCGTCGGCCTTCTCCGTCAATTCGAACGTGTACGGCAATCCGCTGCGGTCGGTGGACGCGAATTCTCGCGATTGGTTTACAACCGCGGAAAACTCTACCGTCACGATGTCACCCACGACTGCTGATTCTCCTGCCCCTGCTGCGAGGTCGACAATCACCCAGACGGGAATTTCGGACAGAAGGTCAACGGGCAAGTAGGGGGTGAACAGTAGCGCGGGCATTGTTATCCGGTCTTCGGCGTGGCATGAGCGAGAGTCTCGAAGTCGCCCGTCACCATAAAGTGTACGCGCTCAGCGATATTCACTGCGTGATCCGCGATTCGCTCTACGTGGTGAACCGCAAGCAATAACCATCCGTCCGACACGACCTGCTCCGGCGTCGTGCGCATATTGGCGAAAACCTGGCTCCGCAAATCGCGGTACATCTCATCTACTTGGTTTTCGAGCTGCAGGACCTCACTCACGAGCCCGAGTTCTCGGCGGACGAAGGCCTGAAGCGCCTTTCGGAGCATTTCACGCGCGACGTTTGCCATTCGTGGGAGGTCGATGATTTCCGAGCGACCAAATTCCTTGTCTACCTTTAAAGTGATCTTCGCAATATCGACGGCGAGATCTCCGACCCGCTCAACGTCGGTGATAACCTTCATCACCGTACCGATCAGTCGCAGATCACTCGCAGTAGGTTGCTGAAGAGCAAGCATGCGTAAGCAGCGCTGTTCAATCTCGAGGTCGAGTTGATCGATCGTGTCATCACGGGCAATCACCTCGTCCGCAGCTGAGGTATTGAGGGTGCGCAACGCCTCGATCGCATCGGCGACCATTTGCTCGCTCAGACTTCCCATCTCAAGCAAATCATGCTCCAGCTGAGCAATTTGCGTCTGATAGGCGTGTCTAGCGTAGCCTCCGGCTTCCATGTTAAGATTAGACGCACTAAACGGCCCTTTTGAGTCGGAAATCACTCCCATCAGATTTAGCCTGTCGCCGATTCATGAACCAATTGTTAAGGAAGGTGGTTCCTGCGGTCAATCCTGAGTTTACACTTTGGTCAGCAAAAGGCTATGGTGTCTCATGATCCCAACTCCGTACATCTTTGGCACTACTCGTCTTGGCGACGAATCGATACCGCGCGAAGTGCGAGTAGATGTTGCTGGCCGCGCCATCGATGCCGATCTCTGGATTCACACGAGCGATCAGTACGGCTCTGCTCTCTCCGTGCTGAACGAAGCGTTAGATCTTGATCGTGATCGAACACCGAAGATGATTTTCAAGATCGGCTGGGAGTCAGTCAGCCAGATTCGAGAGCAAATTGAACGTCAACTCTCCGCCGTCGGAATGGCGTCAATGGCGGTCGGGCAACTCTGCCTTGGAGGCGCACTCGCGGAGGCGTTTGCCGTCAACGATCCCGCTTGGCGAGAGCTTCTGGCGCTTCGGGACGAAGGGATCGTGGACAGATTCGTACTTGAAACGTGGCCGTGGACAAGTTCCGTCCCTCTGGCCGCGATTTCAGGTGGCTGGGCCGGTGAGTTGATCGACGCTTTGATCTTCTATCTGAACCCGCTACAGCGGTTTCTTTCGAACGAACTTTGGGATGTCGTGATAGAGAAGGAATTTCCTCTTATTGGAATGCGGACAGTGTGCGGCGGGTCTATCGAACGCCTTGCCGATCCGGCCAGCACCGCACCGGAATATCTCAAATCGCGCGCCGTTGCCGTTCAGCCTCTCTACACCAACAGCGGCTGCGAGACATGGACGGAATTCTGCTTCCGCTTCACTCACGGGTATCCAAATGTGTTGGCTACCGTCGGGTCGACTAGCCGGATCGAGAATCTGAATGAATTTATTGCAAGTGCGCAGACGGAAAGTGCGTTGCCGGTTGACGTCAGAACTGCCGTCGAATCGTTACAGCGCGAATGGTGGGACGACCACGACCGATTCGCTGCGCCATGGTCAATGTGACTTAGAAATGGGTCAGCAAAGGTATTATCGAGGGAGAAACGACCATGGCAAATACGCCCTCTGAACTCAAATACACGGAATCGCACGAGTGGGTGCGGCTCGATGGTGACGTCGCAACGATCGGCATTACCGACCACGCGCAGTCCGAACTGGGAGACGTAGTCTACGTGGATCTTCCATCAGTCGGCCGCATTCTGACCGCTGGCGATGCCTTTGGTTCAGTGGAGAGCGTGAAAACGGTCTCCGACCTGTACTCACCCGTCAGTGGGGAAGTGATCGCGATCAATGAGGCGCTCGGCGCGCAGTCCGAATTAGTTAATGAGGACGCGTTTGGTCGCGGCTTTATGCTTCGGGTACGGGTAACAGACAGTTCTGAAGTCGACCGACTTCTTGACGCGGCTGGTTACGAGGCATCGATCAGCTAAGCAATGCCGTACACGCCGCACACTCCTGCCGATATCGCATCCATGTTGGACGTCATCGGTGTTTCGACGATAGACGAGTTGTTTCGAGAGATTCCTGACGAGTTGCGGGTTCAGCCCGGCGCTCTTGATCTGCCGCCTGCTCTCGACGAGCAACGCTTGTATGCCCACCTGCGCGATATCTCGAAGAAGAACATCAACCTTGCGGACGTGACGTGCTTTCTCGGTGCAGGAATTTATGATCGGTACATTCCATCCGTTGTCGGCGCGGTTATTTCGCGCGGCGAATTTCTCACCGCCTACACTCCGTATCAGCCCGAGGCTTCGCAGGGGTACCTACAGACGATATACGAATTCCAGTCGATGATCGCCGAACTCTACGGCATGGACATCGCAAACGCGTCAATGTACGACGGCTCAACATCGATGGCCGAAGCGGCGATCCTCGCGACGGGAATCCACGGGTGTAATCGAGTCGCGGTTAGCGAAGCCGTTCATCCTCACTACCGAGAAGTGCTTGCGACTTACTGCTGGTCAATGGGAATCGAAGTGGTTACCTTGGCCCAGGAAGACGGAGCAACGAAGGATTATTCCGCTGCCGACGGTTGCGCCTGTGTGATCGTCCAATATCCGAACTTCTTTGGCACAGTCGAGTCGCTGACGGCAGCGCGTGCCGCCGCAGATCGAATCGGAGGCTTGTTGATCGTCGTTGCGGACCCGGTGGCGTGCGCGCTATTAAAGCCGCCCGGCGAGTACGGCGCCGACATCGTGGTGGGTGAGGGCCAGCCACTAGGCGTCGCCATGGGCCTTGGTGGGCCGATGGTTGGACTCTTCGCTTGTAAGGCCGAACATGTCCGGCGAATTCCCGGAAGAATCGTCGGTAAGACGAAAGAGGTTCACGGGGACAGACCGGGTTACGTGATGACCCTTCGCACCCGCGAGCAGGACATTCGACGCGAAAAAGCGACCTCCAATATCTGTACCAACGAGGCGTTGATGGCCCTCGCTGCTACCGTCTACATGTGCGCCCTCGGTAAGAACGGGATGCAATCCGTGGCGAAATCGAGCGTACAGAATACGGCTTACGCCATGGACGTGCTCACTAAGGCGGGTGGCACGGTCAAGTTCGCGGGGAAAGTGTTCGGCGAATTCGTCCTGAACTTGCCTAAACCGGCAGAGGCAGTCAGAGATGCGCTTCTCGAGAAAGGAATCCTCGGAGGGCTTCCGCTTGGTGCGTACTATCCGGGTATGGAGCATGACTTGCTCGTCGCTGTGACCGAAATCAGAACTAAGGACGAGATCGATCACTATGCAAGCTGCTTAGCCGACGTTCTAGCCTAGCCCCACCAAAACGCGCTCGCGATCAACACGTAGAGGCCGATCAATGCGGCCCCTTCTAGCCATATCGACTCACCGTCCATGATTACGACCATCGGAACCACGGATGCCAAAACAAGCGATATCAACATCATCGGCGATAGCACGAGCGTCAACGGGACCGCTCCGACCAAGAACGAAATGAAAACCAGGGTCGGAACAACCATCAGCGCGATTTGAAGCGAAGAGTTCAGGATCACGCTGATTGCGTAGTCCGGCTTGTTCTTCATCATCAGTTGAATTCCGACAACATTTTCGATCGCATTTCCGGCGATCGCAACAACAACAAACCCCGTGAATGTTTCTGACAAACCGAGAGCTTTAGTTGCAGGCTCCAAAGCTGCTACGAACCAGTCGCTGACAAAGGCAGAGCCGACTCCGGCGAGAGTGAGAACTGCAATGGAAAACCACATTGGCCAAGTGGGATGCTCGGTCGTCGCTACATCGTCCGGCGTGACGTGCTTCGCACCTTTGATGAAGAAGGTCAACGAGCTAACGAAAACCACGATTAGTACGATCGAGCAAATCAGGCTCAAGCTGTCCTGGTGCCGAGAAGCTGGAGTGTGAAGCTGCTGGGCCAACGTCGGCACGATGAGCGCTGCGCAAGCGAGCAGCATCAATACAGCAATCATTCTCGGCGGCTCTGACCGGAACTTTTGCGTACCGTGCTTGATGCCGCCAAAGAGTATCGCAAGTCCGAGGACGAGGACGGAGTTCGCTAAAATCGATCCAATGAGAGCGCCTTTGACGACGTCCACTAGGCCCGCTCGCAAGCTGAAAATGCAGACCATCAGCTCTGGGAGATTGCCAAGGGCGGACTGCAGCACGCCCGTTGCGCCTGGCGACATCCGATTCCCTAAATGGTCGGTGGCGTGGCCAACGAGTAGCGCGAGAAGGGAGAGCGCTGCGGCCGCGAGAGCGAACGCCACGACGGAATTTGTTCGGCCACTAGATACGCCGGCGGCAACGCAAACGAGCATCGCCACACCAATAGTCGCTTTGTCTCGTAGCGTAATCGTGTGCGACGAAGAGTGCGTCATTAAATATTCAGTGACCCTGTCCTGTCAGGCGCAGGCTACTTGAAGAAGTCAAACTTCTGAAGTTTGTCTCGAACCGAGGCAAGAAACTTACCGGCCACCGACCCGTCGATGATGCGGTGATCGTAAGTCAAAACGATGTGCATGATCGACCGAATCGCGATCATGTCATCTATCACGACGGGTTGCTTCGTGATGCCGTATACGCCTAAGATTCCCGCCTGCGGAGCGTTGATCATCGGAGTTCCAAAAAGTGCACCATAGGTGCCCGGATTCGTCAAAGTGAACGTCCCACCTTGGACGTCGGCTGGTTTCAACGAATTGCTTCTCGCCGCTTTGGCAAGAGCCTCAAGATCCTTTGCTATCTCGATCAGTCCCTTTTTGTGGGCATCTCGGATCACTGGCACGATCAGACCATCCTCTCCCTTCGGCCCAAGGGAAACCGCGACTCCCATATGAACTGCCTTGTTCATCGCAATCTTGTTGTCCGGCATCAAGGCCGCGTTCACGATTGGCGATTCTAGCAATGCTTCGGCCAGGGCCTTGATAAAGAATGGCGTATACGTTAGCTTGACGCCATGTGTGGTCGGGAAGCTCTCTTTGTTGAGCTCGCGGAACTTGACCATCGAGGTAACGTCGCACGCGATAACGGTAGTGACCGTCGGGATTTGAGAACTCCGCACCATGTGCTCCGCGATCATCTTGCGCATGCCGACGAGCGGAACGAGCTCTTGGTCTGGTCCTGCCACAGACGGGATAGCGGGCTTTGGCAATGGCGTTGAAACGGTGACCGTCGGTCCACTGGTCAGGTAATCCTCAAGGTCTCGTTTGGTGATACGACCGCCTTCGCCGGTTCCGTGAATCGAAGCAAGAGCAGCGTCGGTCACGCCCTTTTCCTTGGCCATCGATCTCACAACGGGCGTTAGCCATTGTCGCTCGCCAGTCTCAGATGTTGCAGGTTCAGTCTTCGAAGCTGGGGGCACTACGGGCTCGGCCGAAGTTTTTTCGGAGGCTGTTGCCTCGCTTGGGGCTGCCGGGGTAGGAGGCACGGCGCCGTCGGCGGGCACGGCCTCAATAATTCCCATTGCCTTAAAGACTTCGACGTTCTCGCCTTCCTGAATAATTATCTTGGTCAGAATTCCACTGGCCGGTGAAGGCAATTCCGTATTCACCTTATCGGTCATGATCTCCACGACCGATTCGTCTTCCTTGACGAAGTCGCCCACTTTCTTCAGCCACCGGCTCACGGTTCCTTCGTGCACCGACTCGCCGAGCTCGGGCATCAAGATCTCAACAGCCATTGAGTTAGTTTACCGATGACCGGTCAGCGAATGGTGCCGTCGTTTTAGGCGAGTTGGCCCGAACTTGCTTGAGCGTCTTGTAGACGTAGGCCAGAACCTCTGCGACCGGTTGAAACAGCTCACGTGGCACGTAGTCGCCGATCTCGCATTGGCGATAAAGTGCTCGGGCAAGGGGGGGATTCGGCACGATTGGCACCTCGTACTCTTTAGCAAATTCTCGAATTTTGAAAGCGAGGAAATCTTGACCCTTCGCTACGACGGTTGGCGCTCCTTTGCCCGCCTCGTACTTGATGGCAACAGAAAAGTGTGTGGGGTTTGTGACGATCACGTCAGCGCTTTGAATTGCCTGGCGCATCCGACTTCGGATGAGCCGTCGCATTCGGCGAATCCGTTGGGCCTTCATCTCGGGGTTCGATTCCGATTCCTTGTACTCGCGTTTGACCTCTTCTTTTGTCATGCGAATGTTCTTCTCGTATTGTTTGCGCTGAACAATGTAGTCGATTGCCGCGATCGCGATCCAGGCGATGGCGATCTTGACGGCTATCGCTCGGAGGAGTTCTCCGATGACGGCAAGAGCCGGGGCCGCGCCCAGTTGAGAAAGGTTGCCAAGACGATTCCAGTTGGCGGAGATTGAGAGGTAAGCAAGAAAGGCGAACAGACCAGCCTTGGCAAAGGCTTTCATGCCCGTAAAGAGATTGTTGAAGGAGACGAAATTCTTAACGCCGGCGAAAGGGTTCAGCTTCTTGAAGTTTGGAATCATCGCCTCTGGCGACAACGTGAACCCGACTTGAGCGAAGTTTGAAACGAGCCCAACCACCATGGCGCAGGCGAGAATGATCCCTAGAGGCAACATCCCCACGCGCAGCAGCTGCGAAGTGTATCGCAGGATGTGCTGGAAGGATCCGTCGACCGGTATCGATTCGAGTCCTCCTTTGATCATCGTCATGAAGCTGTTTCCCATGAGGGCGATGGTCGAAGGTAGCACCGCAAGCATCGCGCACATAACGAGTGCGTTGGTGAGGTCGACCGATTTCGCAACCGAACCTCGCTTTCGCGAATCGATGCGACGTTTCTGAGTGGCCTCCTCTGTTTTTTCTTGACCGGATTCTGCCATGGCTTACACGTGTAGGATCGGTGCGAGTGCTTTCAATGCGAGGTGAGTGGCCGCCGTAATGCCACCGGTTAGCGCGGGTAAGCCGACGCCAACCGCGATCAAGCCCAGTGCGATCTTGGCCGGAAGCCCGACGTGCATCGCTTGAAACGTCGGAACCGCTCGACTGATGAGCCCTAGGGTGGTATCGACAACGAGCGATACACCTAGGACCGGCGCGGCAATCTGAATGGCAAGTAAGAAAACGGACGTGAACAGCGTCAAAAGCCCCTCACGGATAACCGGTATGGACTCGACCGATAAAACGGGCATTGTGGAGTAACTGCGGACCATCGCTTGAAGGACAAGGTGGTGACCGTCGATTGACAGAAATACGACGACGCCAAGCATAAACTTGAACTGCGAGAGCAAAGTCGAATCAACGCCATTGATTGGGTTCAACGCGTGGCTGGAGCCTAAACCTGTCTGGAGGTCCATGATTCCGCCGGCAATCTGGGCCACTTGAAGTGCCAGGCTCATGAAGGTTCCGATCAAGATTCCGGCGGCGACTTCTTGAGCGATCGCCATGGTTAAGGAGTAGAGATCGGTCGGCACATGTCCCATGTCCGGCTTGACCACCATGGTAATCGCCGCGGAGATCGCGAGCGTCGTCATGATTCGTACGTGCACGGGAGTGCTTTGCGCCCCAAAGACAGGTGACGTTAGAAGTAACGCGGAGCAGCGGATGAAGACTAAGAAAAAGGCTAAGAGCAGAGGTCCGCTCATATTCACTGGTGTGCTCCAACCATCCCAACGCGTTCGAAGCAAGCGTGCGTAAACGAAACCACCGAACCGAGCATCCAGTTTCCGAGTACGGCAAGGACGATCGCCATGCCGATCAACTTGGGGGCAAAAGTGAGCGTCATTTCCTGCACCTGCGTCAGCGCTTGGAAAACACTGACAAGCAGGCCGAAGAAGAGGCACATTGAGAGAATGGGCATCAGCACCATGATCGCGACCTCGATCCCTTGTCGCGCCATATTGAGGGCCATCGCCTGTTCCATTAGCGGTACCCCGACATTATCGCGGATACCAATGTGCTCCAGCCATCAGCTAAAACGAACACAAGTATCTTCGCGGGGAGTGCGACAACGGTTGGTGGCAGCATCATCATTCCCATACTCATGAGCGAGCTGGCGACGATGAGGTCGATGATCAAGAATGGGATAAAGACGTAGAACCCGATGATGAATGCGGTTTTGAGCTCGCTGATAATGAATGCGGGTACGAGAGTCGTGAATTCAAGTTCGCTCGCATTCTTCGGATGTTCGCCACGCATGTTGAGGAACATGCTCAGGTCGCGATCGTAGGTGGACTTCAGCATAAAGTCGCGCATCGGTACCTTTGCTCGCTCTGCCGCCTGCTCTAGCGTGATCTTGTGGGTCATCAGGGGCTTGATGGCCTGGTCGTTGACCTTTGAGTAAGTCGGTCCCATCACGAAGAACGTCAGAAAGAGGCTCAGCCCGACGATCACCTGGTTCGGTGGAATCGTGGGTGTACCGATCGCCTGGCGGACGAAGCTGAAAATGATCGTGATGCGCGTAAACGCTGTAGTCAGAATAAGGATCGCTGGCGCAACCGACAGCACGGTGAGGAGCGCGAGAATCTGGAGCGAAGTGGCGACGTCTCCCTGGCCCTTCGACGGCCCGAGGCCGATGTTGACGGACGGAATCGAGATCTGCGCAGATGCGAAGCAAGCGAGCGATCCTAGTAAACTTACTAGGATTAGTTTCAGATTCCTATCAAAGAGAGTGCGCTTCATAAGGATCAACCAGCGAGAATTGCGAGGCGTGCCAGGGTCTGTTCGACAGAGTCCGGCGACGCTTCAGGACGACCCTGAGCCGTAAAAACGAAGTCTGGGATGGCGGGCGCGCTATGGATCAACTCATCAAAAGTTGGTTCCGGCTTCGTTTCGGTCGTAATGTCGGCAAGACAGGTCACTCCTTGGGCGGTGACGCTGAGGAGCAAAGACTTAGATTTCGCGTTGACGACGTAAAGGGTGCCGCCCGCGAATTGGGCAGATTCCTCGATCTGGATCTGGCTTCCCAAACCCGGAGTGAGCTTTTTATGAACTTTTCCGATCAGTCGAGGCATGACAAGTTTGACGAGAGCGAGGACAACCCCCAGCGCGATGAGGAGCTGGAGCACCGGCAGGGGGCTGACCGCACCACCCGTTGTCGGCATCGAGCCAAACATTGGGTCTTTTCTGGTGCCAAGTGAGAGTGTGTCGTCGGCGAGGCCGCACGTAGCAAGCAGCATCACGAAGCCAATGAACGCGCGTTTCAAGCAGCCTCCAGCGCTCGATTCGCTCGATCTAGAGGATTCAGGATTTCCGTCAGGCGCACGCCGAAGTTGTCTTCAACGACGACGACCTCACCTTTCGCAACGACGCGTCCATTGACGAGAATATCGATTGGTTCGCCAGCTATTCGGTCAATCTCAACCACGGAGCCGGTAGTAAGCTCGAGGATATCGCGAACCTGCATCTTAACGCGGCCGAGTTCTGCGGTGATCTCAAGGGGGACGTCCATGAGAATGTCGAGGTGGCCAATTTCGTCGAAAGAATGGGAATCGGAGTGTCGACCGAAGGCGTTCGCTAGGTGGTCTGGAGCCGTCGGGCTGGCCAGAATCTCTTCACGGACGAGCTCTTTGCTGACAACATAGTGCGCGGTCTCTGAATCGCAGATCCAGAAGACGGAACCGCTGAGACCGTCGCCAGTAATCGTGATTTGCGATCGAACGAGCTCTTCTGATCGTTGCAGATTTGGTGGATAGTTGAAAACTTGATACCGAAGGGACATTCCGGTCACCGTCATCGGCTCATTTCGGAGATTGCCCACCGAGAGGCAAAGCCCTTGAACGATTCCTTCCATCGGAGCGCGAAGCTCGCTCACCACGTTCTCGTCTAGCTCCTCTACGGCCGAGCCTTGAACGAGGCCGAGCAGTCCGAGCAGCGTCTCTTGAGGCACGAGTACGACTTGAACATTGCCAGGCATGGCCGCAAACGCAAACTGCGCAACCATCATGGGCGAAGATATTTCGCTGTACAGCGTGGACGACTTGATTGCCGATGTCGTCGGACTGCCAAAACTAACAGCTTGACCAAAAGCTTCGCTCGTAGTGAGGGAAACGGTCTGCCAAATCTGCGGCTGCAGTTGCTGGAGAGTTTCGACGACGTCTTGCGGGATCTTTGCCATGAATTATGATTCCTGTATGGGAGCGGTGATAGTAAAAACGATTTTCTTGCCGCTGAGCTCGGGGCGGCCAAGGAGTTTGGGGCGGACACCTATCATGAAGATGAGGTCTTCCGCCGTCTTTTGGTCGAGCTTAATTAGGTCGCCAGTTTTTAGCGTATTGAACTGTCTCACGGTGAGCTTTGCGCGACCCAAGTGAATGCTGCAATTGACGCTTGACCGGGAAATCGTCTGAGCGACATTCCGGCGTAGCTGACTGGTTTGCTTACGACTCGATGCGCTGAAGTACTTTTGAGCGCTGAGTTTTTGGGCGATCGGCTTGAGCACAAGATACGGGATACAGAGGCTCATTGCGTACCGCTGATTCGCAACAACCACTTCGAACAGCATCGTCACGACGATATCATTGGCGGGCGCGATCTGGACGAACTGAGAACTTGTCTCCATAGTTTCCAGAGTAGGGTTGAGGATGATAATCTGCTCCCAGGCACTTTTGAGTGCCTGGAAGGTGCGGTCTATGATCTGTCGAACGAGGGGGCGCTCGATATCAGTCAGAACCTGTCGGCTTATTGCTCGTCCTGGTCCGCCAAGGATTCTATCGATGACGGTGAAGACGAGGCCGAATTCAAGCTCCAACACCGCTTGTCCCGAGAGCGGGGGAAGGGACATGATTGTGAAAACGGAGTTTTCGATGCTACGCAGGTATTCATCAAACGGAACCTGCTCGATTGAGATCAGGTCAATGGATACCGGCGTACGCAAAAAGGCGCTAAGTAGCGAACCACCGATGCGAGCAAACTGCTCATGGAGCATTTGCAGCGTGCGGAGTTGATCCTTGCTGAATTTGTCGGGGCGCCGAAAGTCATAGTTTTCGTAGGCGACCGCGTTCCTTCCGGCGAGCCTGCTCGCCGCCCGGTAATTCGGAATTGCCAAGGAAGGAGTGACCGTGGCGGGAGGGGGCGTCGCCTCGCCGTCGGTTCCGTCACCGAGCGAGGTAAGTAGCGCTTCAATCTCTGCTTTCGAAAGTACGTCCGACACTTAGTCAACCCTGGCGCGCATTTGCAATTGCACCAGTTTTGGTATTGGCATTCCTCGCAATTTCCTCAGGGAAGATTTCAGAGATTGCGCGACCGGGAGTTGCAATGCCGCCCGGCCGCGTGGGATTGCGTCAGTACGTGTAGTCGCCGTGGTGTGCGTCTTCAAGGTATTTCGCAAGCAAGTCAACCGACGCTTGGAGGTCCCCTTTGTGGATCGTTTCGTTCACCGTATGTACGTATCGAGTCGGAATCGAGAGCGTGAACGAAGGGATACCGCCATGGAGCCGCTGTATTGCGCCCGCGTCCGTACCGCCCCGAGTGAGCAACTCCAGCTGATAAGGAATGGAGTTTGCCTCGGCGACCTTTTTGAAGTGCGCGACCACTTTGGGATGGCAAATGAGCGAACTGTCCATCACCTTGATTGCCGTGCCTTTGCCAAGTCGCGTAACGTGATCCGCCTCCGGCACACCCGGAATGTCGTTCGCTAGGGTGATGTCCAACGCGATCGCGACATCAGGATTTATCGCCGACCCCGCAGCGGCGGCTCCTCGCAGACCGATTTCCTCTTGGACGGTCGCGACGGCGAAGATGCTCACCTTATGCTTCTTCAGCGTCCTCATGGCCTCAATCATCACGTACACCCCGACCCGGTCATCCATGGTCTTGCATGTGATGAGTTCACCCATCTCGAAAAGATTGCGATCCATCGTGATTGGATCGCCGACACTAACCTTTGCCCGGACCTCTTGTTCGGAGATGCCGAGATCGACGAAGAAATTCTCTATGCTTTGCGCGGCCCCCGCTTCGGCGTCCGTGAGCAAGTGCTTTGGCTTCGTGCCATACATGAGAACGCCCCGCATTGGACCCGTGGGCGTTGTGACGATGACACGCTGGCTGTTCATCTGGCGGGGATCCCAGCCTCCTAGCGTGTGAACGCGAAGAAAACCTTCCTTCTCAATGTGCTTGACCACGAACCCGATCTCGTCCATGTGCGCGGCGATCATGACCTTTTTCGAGCCTTTCCCTTCTTTCCGGCAGATGAGATTGCCCATCGAATCCGCTGAGACGTCGCAGATGTCTTTCATCTCGCGACGCACGATGTCGCGAATCGCATCTTCGTATCCGGAAACGCCATGGGCTTCGGTCAATTCACGCAATAGTGCAATGTTCACGAAAGGTTTTTACCCCACCTACCTGGGCTGGGGTTCCCGAACTCGTGAAATGCCGGTAAGGCTTACCGGCGACTGGTTTGTAAGAAGAGACGCAAAACGTACCAGAGCATGAGAGCAAGCGCAGAAAACAGCTCGAGGGCTGCCGCTACGTGCTGATCGGCTCGGTATTGATGCAGGACCCGCGAAGTCGTGTAGAGAATCGATGCCATCGAGAATAGGATCATCAATCCGCTGAACCAGACGCCAAGGTCGAATCCGAAGAGCGCACCACAGATGATCATTCCGAAAGCGGTGCAGGCGCCGATGATTAGGATCGGACGCAAGTACGAGAAATCTTGCTTTGTCGTCAGCGCGTAAAGCGAAAGCCCACCAAATCCAAGCAGGGTGACAATCGTCGCCGACGGCAATACGCCTGGTGCCGTTTTTGCTGCGATGAAGATCATCGGCGCGAAAATCACGGCTTCAAGGAGTGTGAACAGTACAAGTCCCGCGTAGTTGGTTACCCGATTATCCACTCGAGTCATGGCGGTTGAGAGCCAGCTCAGGAGCATGAATCCTCCGAGTACAAGGAGCCACCCGCCTCGCCCGTTGCCCATCACCAGATCCGCTATGGATGCGCTCACGCCGGACATATAGAGCCCGGTTGAGGCGAGCACGAATAGAATCGAGGCCCCGAGCAAGTGGGCATAAGTTCGGCGCAAGAATCCGAGCCTTATGTCCAAAGGTGCTTCGTAGACCGTACTTCCAAAATAACCGGTTGAATCCATGGTAGTTTGTCGCGCGGAGGCCGCTTAACTATTCTAACGTTTTAGCTGCGAGTCCCGTTCAATGGGCACTCATATTGTTCGCGTTGGTAGCGCGTGAAAGTCCCAAACACGCTCTGAGATTGGGCAATTGAGCGTGCTTCAGCCCGCCTGCGGTACACAAAGCGCATCAAAACGGTATAAAGTGACGCTATGAGCAAAGAAACACCGGGCGTTCGATATGCCGAAATCACCCGGGAGACGTCGGAAACTCGAGTCGAGATCGTGCTCGATCTCGATGGAGGTTCTCGCCGCGATATCACGACGGGCCTCGGTTTCTTCGACCACATGCTCATGCAGTTTGCCTTCCACGGCATGATGGACATCGGATTGCGAGCGGAAGGTGACCTCTACATAGACGATCACCACACGATTGAAGACGTTGGCATCGTATTGGGTCAAGCGATACGTATTGCACTCGAGAGCAGCGAGCCGCTCGTTCGATACGCGAGTATTCACGTTCCGATGGACGAGGCGCTAGTTCTGTGCGCGATTGATGTTAGTGGTCGCGGCAGTCTGCACTTCAATGTCCCGTTCAAGCGACCCATGATCGGGGAAGTTGCGACCGAGTGTTTTTCAGAATTCTTTCGCGCCATCGCGCTTCACTCGGGCCTCACGATTCACATACACCTTCTCGCAGGCGAAAACGATCACCACATCGCCGAAGCGGTCTTCAAGGCGTTCGGTGTTGCCTTCCATGCCGCCACCCGCCGAGGTGAGCGTCGAGCCGGGACATCCACAAAGGGTAGCCGCGACCGTTGATCGTGCTTCCGGCAATTGACATCAGGGGTGGACGCTGTGTGCGCCTGTCGCAAGGCGACTACGGCCGAGAAACGGTCTATGAGGCGGACCCGATAGATGTGGCGGCTTCCTTTGCGGCGTCAGGGGCAGAGTGGATTCACATCGTCGATCTCGACGCTGCAAAGTCTGGTGACCTAGTCAATCGTGAATTGGTGGCTGAAATCGCACGTAAGGTTCCCGTGCCAATCGAATATGGCGGCGGAGTGCGTAGCCTTGATGCGGCTCAATCCATGCTCGATTCGGGCGTCGCTCGCGTGGTCGTGGGAACGAAGTTGGTCCAAGATAGAGCCCTCGCTGCTCTTCTCTTTTCAAAGCTTGGCGAGCGCGTCGTTGCAGGGGTCGACTCACGCGACGGCATGGTCTCGATCGCTGGCTGGACCGAAGATTCCGCGCTTGAAGTGATCGCTTTCATGCTGCAGATGGTTGAAATCGGTGCCGCGCGGTTTGTGCTCACTGACATTTCCCGCGACGGCATGCTCGTTGGTCCAAACCTGGACTTGTTAGCGTGCGCAATTTCGGCGGTACGCCGTCCCATAGTTCAGAGTGGCGGCATTGCAACGCTAGAAAATGTGGCCGCCGTGCGCCGGGCGGGCGCAGAAGGCGTTATTATTGGGAAAGCAATATATGAAGGCAACCTTTCGGTGCAAGATGCCGTAAGTGTTGGACGAGTTGACGATGGACTTTATTAACTTTAGCGATGGTCTGGCGAATCTAGAGGACATGATGGCCCTCGTTATTCCGATCATCATTTTCATGATCCCCATCGTCGCAATCTTGACCGCTCACCAGCGGAAGATGACCGAAATCTTACACACGCGAAAGGGCAATGACCAGCAAGCAGGCACCGACATCGCTGCCTTGCAGCACGAAATGCGCGAGCTGAAGCAACTGATGTACCAGCAGGCAATTGCGATCGATAACCTGACCCACGTGCGAACGAGTGTGCCTCCAGCGCCAGCGTCGATCCAAGATCGGCTGACGACCTAGTCCGGTTTTAACACTTCGGTGAGAAACTGAGCGAGATCGCCTCTCGTGATCGTGCCCATCCAACTTATCTGGAAGTACCGCTCAGCGAGGTGTGCCTTGCATCCATAGATCAAGAATCCGTTTGCCTGGCAGTGGGATGACAGCTTCGCCAACGAACCGAAGCGCTCTAACTTGATCGAAACAAGGCAGTTGGCAATCGGACCGGGCTCGAACCACTCAACACCCATGACCGTCAACCGCTCCCGAACATACCGCGCATTGTCGAGATTGTCCAACCGACGCTGCGCGACGCTTGGCATCTCGACCAGGGCCTGATGGAACGCACGAAAGATGGCGGTGGGCAGCGTGAGGGGAGCCGATTCGGAGCCGTACATCGGCAGGTGCAAATAGTAGCTCCGACGTGGAATCCGCGCCATTTGTGACGCCAACTCTGTATTCACGAGAACAAAGCTTATTCCGGGCAGTCCGCGTAGCGACTTATTCGCCGACGAACATACGGCGTCGCAAACGTCGAAATTGATCGTCTCCGATCCAAAGCTGCTCATCGCATCTACAAGCAGTCGGACGCCTAGCGGAGCACAAAGCGCACCGATGGTGCTGATCGGATTCAGATGTCCTAGAGTTGTTTCATGGTGAGTCATGACGACGCTTTCGTACCGAGTGCTGAGCAACGCTGCGCCGATCTGGGCGACATCGATGGGTGTCTCCCAATCGAATTTCACTACATCGTGGGGGATGCTATGAACGGCCAAAATCTCCGCAATGCGGCCGCTGTAATATCCATTCTCGATAACCAGAACAGGCCCCGAGTCAATGCATGAGGTCAGCATCGCCTCAACTGCGGCCGTGCCAGAACCGCCGAGGATGTACGGCCGCCACTGCGTAGAAGGCAACGAATAAAGGTCCAGAATTCTTCGGCGCACGTCTGAGGACATCGTCTCGAACTCAGCCTCACGATGATTCTGGTCCGGTGCCGCCGCCGCCGCGCGCACTGAGTCAGATGTCATGCACGGGCCGGGCGTGAGGAGGATCATCGCGTTGCAGCTTTTAGCTCTCGGACGTAGTCGATCACTCGCTGCCGACCACGACCGTCGTCCCACTGATCATGAAGCATACGAACGAGCGCCGAACCTATAACCGCACCGCTCGATGCCTCGCACACCATTCGCACGTGCTCTGGCGATGAAATGCCGAAGCCGACGCACGCGGGCTTCGCGGTGAGGCGTTGAACTCTCGCGACTAACTTCTTGACGTCAGCCGGAACTTTGTTCTCAGTGCCTGTTACGCCTGTTCGTGAGACCACGTAGACGAATCCAGTCGTGCGTCGGGCGACCTCCTCGATTCGCGATTGCGTGCTTGTCGGTGCGACGAGAAATACGGTCTCAAGCCCCGCGTTTGTGCTTGCGATGCACCACTCGTCCGCCTCCTCAGGAACCAAGTCGCTGATAATAGTCCCCGTGCAATTGGCCCTGACGCTCTCTTGTGCAAACACCTCAAGTCCCATCCGGAGGATAGGGTTGTAGTAGCCCATTGTCACGATGGGCACGCTTACTTCAAGTTTCTCGAGTTGCTGCAGTATGGCTAGAGGAGTTGTGCCGCGATCCAGTGACCGCTGGCTAGACGCCTGAATAATGGGTCCCTCGCCAAAGGGATCGCTGAACGGAATTCCCACCTCGACGGCATCGGCACCCCCCTCGATGAGGGCGTCGACGATTTGGGGAAGCTGCTCCAAGGGCTGATCGCCGGCCGTGAAGAACAGAATCAAGGCTTTTTCTCCGCGCGACGACAGGTCTTCGAATCGCTGCGTGAGGGTGTTCATGGCGTAATTGTGGCGCACCGACTATCTCAAATGTCGGAACAGCCAGTCTGGTGGCCATAATGACAAGCATGCAAGGAAGGCCAAGTTGGGACGTGTATTTTATGCAGATCGCCCACTTAGTCAAGAGTCGGGCGACTTGCTCGCGCCGGTCCGTTGGTGCCCTAATCGTGCGAGACAAACGGATCCTTGCAACGGGATATAACGGCTCTCCCCGTGGCCTGGCGCACTGCCCTGACGAGGGTCCACACCACGACTGGCCGCTCGGTTGTATGCGGGCCGGACACTGTATCCGTGCCCTTCATGCTGAGCAAAACGCGATATTGCAGGCAGCAATGATCGGCATCCCATGCGCAGGATCCAGCGTATATGTCACGTGTCAGCCTTGTCACAACTGCGCAAAGATGATCATTAATGCCGGAATCGTGCGTGTGATCTATGAAGGAGACTATCCGGACGACTTCGCTCGCGACCTTTTTCGTGAGGCAGAACTCGAAGTTCTGCGCTATGTTGACGGGACGTTGCACGTAGTGGATTTACGCTCATGATTCTGTCGCTGCTAGCTGAATACAGTCTCCTGCCCGCTGGTTTTCGGTGGCCGCTACTTGCGGGAGTCCTCGCGTTAGCCGTGAGCTGGGCGCTCACGCCATGGATTCGCCAACTAGCAATCAACAAAGGAGCGGTCGACGACCCCAAGCGGGATGATCGCCGCATTCACAAGGAACCGCTGCCAAGGTGGGGTGGACTTGCCATCTATTCCGGCATTGCCGTTGCGGTATTGGTGATCATGCCATTCGCGGCGCCATCAAAGCCGTACCCGCTATGGGTGGTCGGAGTCCTCGGGATAGGATTGATGTTGGTGCTTGTTGGCGCGTTGGATGACCTCTATCAGTACGCGGCGAAGATACAGGCATTGATCCTTCTGATCGCAGGGGTCGCGGTCCAGAACTTTCATGGAAATGGCTTGCAGGTGCAGATCAAGACCTTTGCTTTGCCGTTTGGGTCAGAACCGACCTGGGTAACGCTTGGCGTCTGGGCGATTCCCTTGACTGCAATTTATCTTTTCGTCGTTACGAAAACGATGGACACTATCGATGGCGTGGATGGCCTCGCTGCCGGTATCGCTACGATCACCGCCCTCACCCTCACCGTGATCGCTGTGTACACAAAGCAAGCACAGGTGGCCCTGTTTACCGCCGCCGTCGGAGGCGCGGCGATCGGGTTCCTGAAGCATAACTACAACCCGGCCAAAATCATAATGGGCACAGGCGGCGCGTACGTTCTGGGCTTTACTCTAGCTTGCTTGTCGATCGTCGGGGCCCTCAAGACAGCGGCAGCCGTCGCCCTCATCACGCCGGTGCTCGTATTCGGTGTACCAATTTTTGACGCTTTTTTCGTGATTATCAAGCGATTGCGCTCCGGGGTGCCTATCACCGCCGCCGATAAGCGACACGTGCATCACACGCTGTTAGGCAAGGGATTGTCGCAGCGACAAACAGTCTTGGTTCTGTACGCGGCAGCGGCGGTTTTGGCGGTGATTGCGATCGTCGTCGTCAAGGCGCTTCCGCGGCATTAAGTTTGCGAAGATTTTGGTCCCAAGAGCAGACTTCCGATCTGCCGATAGCTACCCAATTTCCTTTGTGATCTGATTCCCCTCCGTGTCAACAACCGTGATCCGCACTCTTCCGTCCGCCTTAATGCGGGTGCGTAAATCAGCAAGCGAGAAATCAATCGCGGCCGGCGGTGCCTCTGCGAAGGCCTTAAAGTAGGGAACTTTATCGTCGAGGTCGGCGCCGGCCACGCGGATACCACGCTTTGATGCGACCGTTATCCGGTCACCTTCAAGGGAGATGGTTGGCGCCTCAGAGGTGTCGAACGCCTTGCCGTCCTTCCCGTCAGGCTGAAACCAAGGTGAGTAGTTCAACTTCGCAGCCTGATAGTTGTCCCAGCGCGCAACCATCTCGGGCGTGAATTCGATGCCCTTGGCGGCACTGTGAACCGGCGGCTCCTCGAGCATGAATCGCCGATTGAAAAAATCAAAACCTCGCGACATGATCGAAAACCGATCCGCAGCATGCGGCAATCCGAGCGTATGACCGAGCTCATGCAAGAGGGCGCCGTACGCGGTGGACACGTTGGCCCAAACAGTCTTGCGTCCCGCACTGTCCTCATAGCTCGTGAGGGGATCGACGAAGCTATCGTCCGCAAATTTGGTTTGGACTTCGCTTATCGCGTTCGGCCACAACGCGACAGTTCCGCCATAGATCATCGCAAGCGCACCGCCGCCCAACGCAAACGCCCCTTGTGCCTTGCGCGTTCCGACGTCCCACCGAGAGAACGCCATGACCGTCGCGTACTTGCTCGTTGCCTCGGAATAAATTGGTTTCAAGTCCTCGTATGCTTCGCCCCACGTCATGTTCGCATCCGCCTGTCGCAATTCGACGGCGGTGTGTTTGGACTTAACGATTGTCACGTTCACTCGACCGGCAGCGTCGGTGTCCAAGGAAAAGGTTTTCTTTCCGTATCCCGCGGCGTCCATCGCTTCCGCGGTAAATGTCTGGAGCATTTTCATCGCAGTATCCAACTTATCGTTCAGCCGTTGCCGGTTGCCTGCTTTTTCGTATGGATAGGCAACTCCTTCGTCGGCTGAGGTGTACCAGATGGCGTGCAAACGATACGGTGTGGAGGGAGTGCGGTAGTCCACTCGGATTCGGATCGACTCAGGGCCACTCGTGACTTTAACAAAGTTGACGCCCGGCTTTAGCTCTACCAAGCCTACGTAGCGACCGTTCGCGACCGCGGCCTTGTTGACCGAACCCACCGCGGTTCGAACGTCAGGCACCGCTCCCGTGAACGTGCCTCGAACGGAGATGACCGGATACCGCACAAGTTCGCCCGGCTTGAGATTCTCAATCGTAAGTTCGCCGTGCGCCACAGTCGCGAAGAAGAGAATTGAAATTAAGAGAGGTGCTCGCATTCGCAAATCAGGGTTTCGACGGACGCGTAAACCGGTAGTAGTTCTCAAAAAATGACGCTGGCCGAACCGCGCTCGCCACCTGATGAGGTCCGTCCGAAGAGACGATAAAGGGGGTCGCGCCGTCCCTTGGGCCGCCCGACACATCAACGGTGACTGTGCCGCGCTGGGTGTCGCACATAGTGGAGTCGAAAATCAGGGCCGTCGCCAGCGGGTCGTGGAAGTAAACCTCACCCGCATTCTTGAACCAGACTTCGGCCATTTTGAGGCTTGCCTGTAGCGCAGGGGAGCCACTGCCAAATTGTTCTCGGCACCGTTGCGCCGACTCTTTACAATGAAGAGTGACGTCAAGGCCCACTGCGAGCAACGATCCTGGGCGGGCGTGGTGGTACACGATTGCACTTGCGAGGGCATCGCATCTCACGTTCCATTCAGCAACGATAGTCTTGCCCACGTCTGTTGTCCCGAATACCCCGCTCATCAGCACGATGCGATCCACAAGTTTCGGAATCTCTGGATCGGCCAGAAACAGGGCGGCGATATTCGTCAGTGGGCCGACCGCTAACAACGTGATCTCGTGCGGACGCTTGCGAATCGACGTCCGTAGGAACTCAATTGCCTGATGCCCGCTCGGGTCCCCAAAACCTGTTTTGACGGTTTCGGGGCACGCGGCGAATTGAGGCACGTTCGGCTGTCCTGGACCGTGGAGCAATGGTCCGCGAAGTCCCGCAACCACTGGCATGTGCGGTTTTCCTTGTACATCGCAGAGCCAGTGAGCGAGCGCCGCTCGTTGACCGGTGTCGCCCGTAACGGTCGTCACACCCACGAGCTCGCATTCGGGCTGGCCGAGTAGATAGGAGAGGGCTAACGCATCATCAATATCCGATCCGATGTCGGTATCGAGGATGACGGGAATGCGTCGCATCTAACTATTCTGCAACAACTTGAAGTGCCTATCACCATCGCGTTTCAACGGTGTACGAGATGGTGCGCGTTTCTCCCGCCTTGAGATTCACGTTGAAAACTATCGTGTTTGAATCGTCCTTCACGAACTCAGCGTTTTTCTTGGTTACCTTCCAGTCGCCCCAATGCCTTTCGACGACTTCCACCGTTTCTGAAACTTCCTTTCGGTTTCTAACTTCGACCTCAAATGACTCTGAGACGCTGCGATCGGAGACACGCGTGAAGTTTGTGCGCTTCCGACTGGCGCGCACGTCGAAAGACCGACCTACGACTAGCGATATGCGCTCGTCGCGCGGGGTGTGGTTGATATTGTCCTCGCCGAGCATTTGGACGGAACCGCTCGCATCTCGCTGGTACACGCGTACACGACCCTTCGGAAGAGGCACTCCCATACCACTCGCTTTGTCATTCGTAAACTCGACGCGGACCTGAGGCACGATCGCGCCCGTCCCGATTTCGCCTTCGTTCGGATAGAAGGTTCCGATTCCCTGAAGCGAGTCAACGATGAGGCGTTTCCGAGTCGGAATATCAGTTCCTTCCAGCAGCATAACCTGCTTCGTTTCACGGTTGGAAAGGGTGGTGGGTCGCTGCAGAGTGTAGAGGTGATATTCGAAAAGCGTTTCTTCTTTGAAGCCGTTATCCGCCTTCATCATGGCCATAGCCCCTCCCCTCGCCATTTCCGGTGAACGACGACTAGCGGTGTTCACATCTCCGGCAAGTAACTTAAGCTTGGCGTCCTTGAACTGTGTGCCGGAGCCGTTGGTCACTGTGACCCAGCCCTGCATGTCAGCCTTTGAATTGGCGCCGAGGGTTAGAACATAATCAGCGTTCCAAGAAAACCCATTCGCGATGTAGCTGAGACCGACGGGAAAGTCGCCAGCGCGAGCTGATTCGACTTCCCAAAGAAGTGTCGGCTTAGAAATGAGACCGGCCGGAACTTCTCGCACTTCAATCTCCCCAGTTGGGTCGAGGACGATTCGTCCGTCGTCGGTACGGATGACCATTCCGTTGTACGTGGATTGGCTACCTCCCTGTGCGCTCACAATTGCGTTTGGAGCGGAGATCAGTACTCCCTCCAACACGTCACGCTGATTTCCAATGGTGCGGATGAAGCGGACGCGCTTTCCCACGGACTTATTCAGGATCGCTGCGGGGCTGATGAGGTCGTATTGATAGTTTTGCTCAAGCACCTCGAACGGGTTCGAAGTGTCGAGGCATTTGAATCCGACGCTCGTCGCGTCGATCGTGGCCGCCACATCCTCAACCGCGAGTGTTTGGCGTCCGGCTCGAACGTGAAAAGTCCGATTTTCCTTGATTAGCGCAAAGCCCTGATTGTAGATTGTCAACTCCGGGGCGCCGTTAGGTGCTCCAGTGACGAGGGCGAGCGCGGCAAAAAGTGTCGTTGTCATGATCCTTGAATAGTTTGTGCATCCTTCTGCGGGCTTTGTTCACTTTTGGTTCCTAGAACGAGCTGATGAGGCCTTCGACTCTCATCATTCGCCGCAAGATTGACCGAAATCATTCGCTTACCGACGAGTCCACTGGCAATCGAATTGGGAATCGCCGTAGCATGAGGGGACATGGGTGCTACGCAGACAGATCACGAGGAGGGTCCAGGGGAATCGGCGACTGGCGTAGCGGCGGACTCGACCAAGAGTTCCGGGGCTTGGTGCTCCCTCGGTAGCGGCGACGATGAGATTGGGCCGTCCAATGAGTCTGCGATTTCGTTGGCCGTTGCCGGCGCCGAAGAGGCTGCGGTAGCCGATCTTCTCACGAGTGGAGCGGATCCCAATTCTGCGGCTGAGAAAGGATCAGTCTTGTTCAAGGCCGCATTGAAAGACCATCTCGGAATCGTTAATCTTCTTTTGGAGGCCGGTGCGGATCCAAATAGCCCTGGACCTCGTGGGCTCACTCCGATGATGTCGGCCACCCATAATTTTGAGATCGTCGGTGCGTTACTCGACTGTGGTGCGGACCCTAACACTTCCAGCGCCGACCCCGATCAACCATTCTCGGTGCTCTCGCTGGCCGTGGGTGCTTCACGACATGAATCGGTGCGAGTCTTGCTTGACGCGGGTGCCGATCCGCAGCGACAATCAGAATCTTCGGCTCTAATGAAGAAAGCTGCCGAGAAAGGTGATGTAGCAGTGCTCGAGGCTCTCATCGCTCATGGCGTGCCCGTAGATGTGCCCGATCATGAAGCATGGACGCCGTTGATGGAGGCTTGCCATTGGAACCAGCTCGACGCCGTTCGATTCCTCATTGCCTGCGGGGCGAATGTGAATGCCGCGACACTGAACAATCAACCTGACTACCTTGGCGGCTCCACACCTTTGATAACAGCGGCGAAGATCGAGCAAGGGAAGCCGACCGCTCTATCCGTCCTCCTCGATAGCGGGGCAGAGTTGGAGGCAGCAGATTGCAGCGGCGGTACCGCTCTTAAGTGGGCCGCAATGTGCGGATCTATCGATGCCGTCAAGCTCCTCCTTGATCGGGGAGCTAACCCTAACTCGAGCGCGCAACGCCGGACTATCCTCGATTTTGCCGTGTTGCACGGTCGCGGGGAAGTCGTTGAGTTGTTGGTTGCTGCAGGTGCAGTCCGCTGGGAAGCGCGCGGATTTGTCATTCGCTCGGCGCAGCCCGACGACCATTAAAGCAGCTAAATGCAGAAAAGTTGTGCGTGGGCACGACGGCAGACCGGTACGCACATACCCATACAGGTTGACCTCTGTCTACTGAATTAGCTCGTCGTGAGTTAGTCGCGATACGTCGTGAATTTTGGGCTTGACCTGCGAGTGACGGTCGGATGTACCTACCGTCTGGAATTCAGCCCGAAATTGTGTCGCCAAAGCACTGGAGCCAATTAGCACAGGTTCAAATCGTGCACAAACAGGTAGACATCGGCGCGTCGGAGAGTGGTCGAGCGATGTCTAAGAAAGTACGTAGTAGGCAGTTACAGTCATTTTCTTTTGTTTTTTTTCTGCGATAGTCAGTAATAGTCAAAAAACGCGCTATGATAATTCCACTAACCGATCGAGATTCATGGATTGAGGTTCGAGAGGGCGGGGTGAGCGGGACTCACTGTCAGGGGAGTGGGCGACGAGCATGAGGCAAGTCGCCCGCAATTTGTAGGGGAATGCTGTGGAGGGGGAAAGCGGTCGCAATCGAGTCGTCATTTTGACGGGAAGCGAAGACGTCAACATCGACGATCAAGGCCGCATCTTGATTCCGAAGCGCCTACGCGAACAACTCGGTGCGGACTTCACAATTGCCCCAGGAGACGACGGCGGAATCTACCTCTGGCCCGAAAATTACTGGTACGCGAAGTTTGAACCATTCGTAAAGTCTGATCCAGCAAATCCAGCGATGTCTGATCCTTCGAATCCTGGACGCAGCAAATACCTCGCTTTACTCACGAAAGACGCTGTCGGCAACAGTAACTGCGACTCGAGCGGACGACTCACACTTCCTAAGCGGCTGATGACGATGGCGAAAATTTCTGCTAAAGAGAAGGTTTCCCTCGTCTGCGAATTCGACCACATTGCGATTCGGTCGAGAGATGAAGTCGTCGACCGGTACGGCGATTCGGACAACAAATTCTATAAATTGCAAGAGCGGCTCTCCGCCGCGCGACGTGAGATGTTGGAGCCGGTGAAGTGACCCAAATGTCTGACCGACAACGCGAGGAAACCAGGCACATTCCGGTGATGCTCAAACCTGTGCTGACTTACCTAAACCTTCAGCCGGGGCAGGTCGCCGTTGATGGCACTCTGGGTCTCGCTTCGCACGCGATCGAGATGGCAAAAATGGTCGGACCGACCGGCACGCTCGTTGCTACGGACTGGGATACTGCGATGCTGACCGAGGCGGGGCTCAGGCTCCAAGCGGTGGACTGTCGGAAAGAGTTATTCCACGCCGATTACCGCGTTCTGCCGAGCATTTTGGACACGCTGAATTTACGCGCTGACGGAATTCTGCTCGACCTCGGCGTGAACTCAATACATTTTGATGATGCTTCGTACGGGATGTCGGTGACCAAGGAAGGTCCGCTTGACATGAGAATGGATAAGTCGAAAGGCGAGCCTGCGTGCGACCTGCTCAACCGCCTTAGCCTGCACCAGATTGAAGATTTGCTGTTTAAGAACGCGGATGAACGTTGGGCTAAAGCGATTGCCAAGCAAATCATTTTGCAACGCCAGGAAGAGCCGCTAAGCACGACGACTGACCTGGTCAATGCCGTGCTCGCCGCGATCCCTTCTGGCGCGCGTGACAAGCGAATTCATCCGGCGACGCGTACGTTTCAAGCGATCCGCATCGCTGTAAACTCTGAAATTGAGGGTCTTGACGTAGCGATAATGGAGATCGCCGGCAAGCTGTCAATCGGCGGGTCGATTGTGACCTTGGCCTACCATTCGGGCGAAGAGCGATGCTGCAAAGCCGCGTTTCGCGCCCTTTCCGCGACGGGTGAATTCATGGAAGTCACCCGAAAACCGGAAGGTCCCACGGCGGACGAAATCGCCAGGAATCCCCGTAGTAGGAGCGCAAAGCTGCGCTGCCTCCGGAGGATCATTTAGAAAAGATGCAAGGAGGCCCACCGCCACGGATGGCCCCTTTTTACACACGCAAAGGAATGCGACATGTCAACGGCAAACACTACTCATAGCAAAGCTCAAAATCGGAAATACGCCTCGAACCAAGCCACTCTCGCGAAGTCTCGCGGAGGAGCCGCTACACGGTCGAGTGCCCGCGCTATTCACCCGTCACTCGTTAAGACGGCTCAGATTCTTAGCATCGGCCTGTTTTGCGCATTTGGCGCATTTGCCACGAGCTCCGAAATGGGTCAGGTCCTGCTAGAGAAAAGCAGAATCGAAGGGAAATTTGCAAAGGAGATGGCGGACACGGCTCGCGCCGCAGAATCGCTTGCGACTCAGCGAGTCGAGCTGCTTTCAAGTGCCAGCGCAGCTGAAGACTTTGGCCTGCGACACCACATGATCGCGCCCGAGCAGGAACTTGCAAAGCAGGCGGCGGCAGAGCATGGCACATCCAAAGACTGAGCAGATTCGAGTTACGGTAGCCTCCGGCTTTCTAATCGCCGCGTTTTCGGGCGCGGCGCTCAGCCAAATCAATCGACAGGTGATCAGTCGAGAAGCTACGATCGATCAGGCGATGCATAAGAATCGCTTCACAACGCATCGCACTATCTTCGCTCGCCGAGGCTCGCTGTTTGCAAATGATGGCACCGCCCTTGCGCAGGACCAAGAAGTATATGAGCTCAACGTCAACTTCGAGAAGATTCCGAAGGTTGACGCATTTTATTTGGATGTTAGTGCGGCGACAGGTCTACCTGCCAGTGAATTTGCGACGCTCGCCGTCGCAGATTCGACTCAGAAAGTGCATCGCAATTGGCATCGACCAGTAACCGGTGCCCAAGCCACGATCATCGATGACGTGAAACAGCGATGGCGCGCGAACGGCCTGTCCGTGAAGCGCATCGGCCGTCGTCGATATCCACTGGGCGAGCTGGCGTCGGGTGTGACCGGCGTCGTGCGCGATGGTCATGCGTTGACTGGCCTTGAGGCGTCGCAGGACAAGAGCCTCCACGGTACGAATGCCGAGCGCATTGGCTTGACCGACCGCTTTGGCGCGTTTCTGCCGATGCGTATGGACCCGAGCACGGGCGAACCGCACGACGGCAAAGACATAACCACGACGATTGATCGCGATCTACAGGCGGCGGCTGCGGCCACGCTCAAACGAACGGTCGAGCAGCATCAAGCAGAAAATGGGGCAGCGATCGTGATCGATCCTCACACTGGCGACATATTAAGCCTCGCAACGTGGCCCGCGTTTGCGCCCTATGCACCAGATGGGTCAGAAAGCGACCTCACAAAGGGCAATTGGTTCAACGTTGCCGTACGCGGCGTCCTCGAGCCTGGTTCAACATTCAAAGTGCTTACGCTGGCTATGGCATTGGACTCCGGGGCCGTGACCATGGACACCGTGACATCATGCGCTGGCGCGTACAAGCCAAGCGATAACTCGATCATTCACTGCGACAACCACCACGGCGTCCGGGCGCATGGCAACGTCACCCCCCGAGACGCAATTGCGCGCAGTTGCAACATTTCCGCGGCGATTTGGGCGAGAGCCGTCGGAGTGGAGCATTTTGAGTCTTACGTCGATAAGCTTGGCCTGACCGAGCCTACTAAAATTGGCTTCGCGAACGAGGCGAAAGGTGATTACGACCACAACCAGTGGGCGTGGAAAATCCGTCTTGCAAACATGGGTTTTGGGCAGTCGATAACGTCTACTCCGTTAGAGATGGCCGACGCGTTCTGCACGCTTGCGAATGGTGGCGTACGAATTCCACCGCGACTGATCAAGAAGATTGGCTCAGAAATCCAGCCAAACCGACCGGGAATCAAGGTCTTCTCGAAATCTGCTTGTGATCAAGTGATCTCGTGCATGCAAGCGGTGATGGACGACCCTCGCGGAACTGGAAAAACACTCGGCATCAGCGGTTATGAATTGGCGGGCAAAACAGGCACCGCGCAGAAGAAGAACAACAGTAAGAACGGGTACGTCTCCAACTTCGTCGGTATGGTGCCAGCGAAGAATCCACGGGCGGTTATTCTTGTGATGGTTAACAAGCCAAAAGACGGCATCTATTACGGCGCCGCGGTGGCCGGTCCTGTCTTTCACGAGATCGCTCAGGCCGTTATTCGTCGGTATGGCATCAGCCCGAGCCGTAGCGTGGTTTCGGCGGCTCTGCCAAAGAACGCGCTTAGCGCAGAATAAGAGAAGTGACCCTTCGCGAGCTGCTTCGTGGACCGCTTCCCGTGTCGATCGCTGACCGGATCGTCACGGGAGTATTTCACGACTCGCGGAGGGTCATTCCAGACAGTCTGTTTGTCTGCACGCCCGGAACTACATCCGATTCCCACTTGTACTTAGCCGCCGCCTCGCGCGCAGGGGCGATCGCAGCCATTGTTCATTCCGAAGACGGCAAGCAACTCGCAGAGTCTGTCGGATTGATCGCCGTAACCGAGCCCGATTCTCGTCGTGAATTCAATTCTGCTGTCTTGGATTACGCGAACCGGGTTTACGACAATCCTGCAAACTCGATGATGATTGTCGGAGCAACGGGCACAAATGGCAAAACCACTACTTGCTTCCTGATCCGAGAACTACTCAGCCAGCTCGACTGCCCTGCGGCGTACCTCGGCACTTTGGGTTACGAGCGTCCCGGGCGCACCGTCGAACTCTCGAACACTACGCCCTTTCCGAGCGACTTTGTTGAGCTCCTTGCCGACGCTCGCGACAATGGAGTCAAGGCGTTCGCGGCTGAGGTTTCTTCCCATGCATTGGCGGAAGCTCGGGTGCCGATCGCTGCGTTCGATGTAGCGGTGATGACGAATCTGACGCAGGACCATCTAGATTTCCACGGAACGATGGAGGACTACGAGCAGGCAAAGTTTGAGCTGTTCTCAGCGCGCCCGCCTGGGTCTCTATCTGTGATCAACATCGATGACGCGTCGGGTCGCGGATTTGTAGAGCGACTGGGGGGAGCTTCGCGAGAATCGTGCCTAACGTTTGGCGCGCAGGGCTTGCTTCAAGCTGGTTCACCGCGAGTTGGGGTGGATTCGTTGGAGTTCTCTATGGCGCTCGATGGTCGCGAATTTCCCGTAAAAGCGCCGCTTGGCGGGGCATTCAATGTTCAAAACCTGTTGGCCGCGATGGGATCGGTTGTCATGCTCGGATTCTTTCCTTCTATGGTGGCGCGAGCGGCATCGCGCGTAAGGCCCGTACCTGGCCGATTCGAGCCCGTTCGAAACAGATGCGGATTCGGGGTAATCGTCGATTACGCGCACACCCACGATGCGCTCAATCATGTGCTCGACGCGGCGCGCAGCCTCACAAACGGGCGGATTATTACCGTTTTTGGTTGCGGCGGAGACCGGGATCGAACGAAGCGGGCCCGGATGGCGCGAGCCGCTAGCGAACGTAGCGAGCTAACTATCGTGACGAGTGACAATCCGCGAACCGAGGAACCTGAAGCGATCATCGAGGAAGTCCTGGCGGGCATCGTGCCGGGACGCGAGTATCTGACGATTCCGGATCGCGGCGCAGCAATCCAAAGGGCAATATCGTTAGCCAAGACTGGCGACGTTGTCGTGCTCGCTGGGAAGGGCCACGAGGAATACCAAATCGTGGGAACGACAAAGTTGCCATTTAGCGATCGTGAACAGGCGCTCGCCGCCCTGGAGGCGCGCGCATGCGGCTAAGTGAATTCGCGCATCGAAGTGGAGGCCGGTTAGTCGGGGAAGATGCCGTCTTCACCGGATTTGCTCTCGACAGCGCTCAAGTTAAGGCTGGCGATATCTTTGTTGCGATCAAAGGTGCGAGAGTCGATGGCCACGACTTCGTCGCCGAAGCTTTGCGTTCAGGAGCGCTCGCCGCCCTTGTCGAACGACCTACAGTCGGCCCGTCGATTGTTGTCCCAAGTGTGGTTGCGGCCCTGGCGTCCTTCGGAAATTCAATTCGACACGAATTCAAAGGGCCAGTTATTGGCGTCACCGGGAGTGCTGGTAAGACGACGACGAAAGAGTTTGTCGCGGCGGCGCTCGCACCATTGGGTCCGATTCTGAAGTCGCCCGGCAACCGCAACACCGAATTCAGTTCGCCGCTGGTGTGGTTTGAGGCAAAAGGTGAGGTGGCGGCGGTGATTGAAATGTCGATGCGCGGCTCTGGTCAGATTGCGCATCTAGCCAAGATCGCAGAACCGGAAATCGGCATTGTTACTAATGTCGGCTACGCGCACGTTGACCTGGTAGGCAGCCGCGAGGGAATTGCACGCGCGAAGGCCGAACTCTTTGAGAATCTGTCCGGCCCAAAGATTGCGATCCTTTGGGCCGAAGACGAGTTCAGGGACCTCTTGCGTAAGACATGTGGCCCGGAGAAATGGCTCACGTTCGGAGCTTCCCCGGACGCGGATTGTCAAATAACTTCATACCGATCCGTCGGTTGGACAAAGAGCGTAGTGTCAGGATCGATCCACGGAGAACCTTGGACGGCGGAATTACCAGTGATCGGTCGCCACATTGCTCTCAATGCAGCGGCGGCAATTGCGGCCGCGCGCTCAGTAGGCGTCGCTGTGCAAGCCGCTGCGACCGCGATGGGCGCCGCCGTGCTTCCTCCGATGCGGATGGAATGGGTTGAACAAAATGGCATTCGATTCTTGCAAGACACCTACAATGCGAGCCCACCGGCCACGATTGCGGCAATAGAAACGGTGCGCGATCTGCCAGTAGCGGGTCGCAGACTTGCTGTCCTCGGGGAAATGCGTGAGCTCGGACCTTACGCCGAAGCAGCACATCGAGCCGTTGGTCGCGCGGTAGCGGAGGCAAATCTGGATGAAATTCTGTTGTACGGGCCTAGTACGCCGTACATCGGCGAAGCGGCGATGGATCTCGGGTTTCCGTCGGAAAGAGTTAGGACCGCCGAATCCATCGAAGAAGTACGTACGTTTCTGCGCGCCGCAGTGGCGGGTGACGTCGTCCTGATCAAGGGAAGTAGAGCACTCGAGCTTGAGCAGGCTCTGGATCGATGACATGACCTTACTCACGAATTTTTGGATCGCGCTTATTACCAGCGTGCTACTGGTCAAGCCGATAATGTGGTGGCTCAATCGCGTGAAGTCACGACAGAACGTTAGTGTTCACGCTCCGGAAGGGCACCAAGTCAAGCAAGGGACGCCGACCATGGGCGGCATCATCATTGTCAAGGCGGTAACGATTGCGATGCTTATTGCTTGGTTTCGCGATCCCGGCTCTGGCCGCATGAACTTAACAGGCTTGATCCTTATGGTTGGATTTGGGCTTATCGGCTTCGTAGATGACTTTGTCGTTCCTCGAATTTGGAAGGACAAACGCGGGCTAGGTTGGAAGCAGAAATTCGGCATGCAAGTTGTGATAGCGATTCTCGCCGTCCTCACCTTCACGGGTGGCCGCATCGACTCGGTCGCCGCCTTCTACACATTCACTATTCTGTTCTTCTCGAATGCGTACAATTTTTCGGATGGACTTGACGGCCTCGCTGGTTCACTGCTTGTGATACTAGGGGCGGGCATCGTCGCGTTGGACTTGCTTTCCGGTACTGACTTGATTTCCGTGTACTGGGTCGTGCCGATGATCGGCGCCTCGATACCGTTTCTGTTCCTGAACGCACCACCTGCTCGCGTGTTTATGGGCGATGTCGGTTCTTTACCGATCGGTGCTGTCCTTGGCGCTTCCGTCGCCGTACTCGTCGCTCCTCCTGCAGCCCAGACTGCGGCTTCTCCTTGGCCCGTCCGCACGGAACTGATCGTTCCCATTCTCGTCGTGTCGTTCATGATGATCGCCGAGTTGGTACCCGTACCGCTTCAAATCCTTTCCGTCAAGCTTCGCAGGAAGAAGCTGTTCCCGTTCACCCCCATTCATCACGCGTTCGAGCGCGCAGGTTGGAAGGAAACGAGGGTCGTCTGGACGTTTGCGCTCTGGCAACTCCTGCTTACGGTTGCCGCGGTAACGATTTATATGTGCGGAAAGAGTCAACTTTGACCGGCGCGAGAATCGCGGTCTTCGGTCTCGGCCGATCTGGCCTTAGCGTCGGCAGGGCCGCCAAACGTCGAGGCGCGCTCGTAAGAGTCGTCGATCAGAAGTCTCTCGACCGCCTCGCGAAGCCTCAACTTTACTACGCGGCCATCGAGGAGGGCATAGAGGTTGAGTTGAACTGGGGCGGCAGATTCCACGACGTTGATCTTGTCGTCAGCAATCCTGCGGTGCCTCGGGACCACCGCGCTCTACGCGAAGCGCTAAGTGCGGGAATCGAAGTAGTCAGCGAAATTGAGTTCGCGTATCGAATTTCAGAGGCCCCGATTGTCGCGATCACGGGCACGAACGGCAAAAGCACCACGACGGTCATGACCTACCTTGCGCTCAAAGCCGCCGAAGTCGACGCCGTTCTCTGCGGCAATCTTTATGGTTCCGGATACCCGGAAATGACTCTGACCGAGGCCGCCGACGGTAGCAACGCAGATCAGGTCTTGGTCGCCGAGGTCAGCTCATTTCAGCTTGAATGGGTTTCGAAGTTTCGGCCGGTCAGTGCGGGAATCACTACCGTGACCGCCGATCACCTTGACCGGTACGGTGGATCGTTCGAAGAATATCTCGCCACAAAGCGCCGCATTTTTGCCGCCCAAACCGAAGCAGACTTTGCCGTCGTCAGAAGTGACGATGTGTCGGTTCGCGACGCCCTGCATTCAAATGTACTTACGTTTGGCAAGGAGCCAGCCGACGCTGTCGTCGATGCTCGATCGATCACTGTGCTGGGAACCCAGATCAGTCTTGAAGAGTGTTCCTTTCGCGAAGCGCATAACGTCCTCAACGCGGCGACCGCGCTGCTCCTCAGTCACGGCGCGCTTGTCGCGACAAATCGTGCCACCGAATTCGACGTGCGTCTCGTCGAAGGAATTCGTAAATTTCGCGGACTCGACCACCGCATGCAGCAAGTTGGGTCACGGAACGGAGTCGCGGTCATCAATAATTCGATGTGTACGAACCCTGATGCCGTTATTCAATCAACCAAATCGATCCCAGGTCTTGTGAATATCCTGCTCGGCGGACTCAACAAGGGCCTTGATTTTGAGTCGCTGGGAGAATACTTACGGTCAACTTCGCACCGGGCGTTTCTGTTCGGAACTGAGCGCGACAACCTCAACGCGATGATGGGTACCGCTTATCCAACATTTGCGACAATGGAGGAAGCGTTCAGGGCCGCGACGGGCTTTGCCCAACCCGGCGAGACGATAGTCCTTAGTCCGGGTTGCGCGAGCTCAGACCAGTTCAAAGATTTCGTAGATCGTGGTAATGTATTTGTAGCATTAGCCAAGGAGTGGCTTAGCAATGAATCGTGCATGGAAGCAATTTGATCTCCCCCTATTAATCGCAACGTTGATCTTGTCGGTCATCGGTCTTTTCGCGATCTTCGACGCCGGATATGTGCGCTCCCTTGCGGGCGGCCATGGCTCGATCCCGCGTGAGTTTTCGTTGCAAGTCATTTTCTTATGTGCGGGACTCGCCGTGTTCGCTGGGGTCAGCCTCGTCCGCCCCAACATTTGGCGCAATCTTTCAATTCCTATTTGGGCGCTCAGCCTAGCCGCGCTCCTGCTAGTCCTAAAGTTCGGCAAGACCCAGAACGGCGCGCAGCGATGGATCCAAGTAATGGGCATGCAGATTCAGCCGGCCGAGTTCGTCAAAGTAGCGACGATTATGCTGCTCGCGACCCTGCTTGCGACAAGAAAACTTTGGCCGTCGAAAATTGAGAAGTCCAAAAACTTTTCGTTGTGGGTGGACTCGGTCGCATTGCCAAAATTGAAGCGATGCCTACCGGCAGTGCTCGTCGGTGCGACCGTTCTCTTGATCAATCACGAGAAGGACTTGGGCACGGCGGCAGTTGTTGGCGTGATCCTAATTGGAATGCTATTGCTTGGTGGCGTGACTACGAAGTCTCTCATCGCCCTCGTTATCGCCGCAGGAATCGGCGCGGGCGTCATGGTCAAAATGCAGCCGTACCGAATGGAGCGAATCACTCACCATTTGGAACGCTGGAACGACGAGAACATCGACGACTCGGGCTATCAGACCGTGCACTCAGAGCTCGCGATGGCGGCCGGCGGGGTGAAGGGTGTCGGCGTCGGAAGCGGTCAGGCAAAGCATGTATTGCCGGCAACGACTACGGATTTCATCATGGCCACGATCAGCGAGGAATTCGGACTGATCGGAACGCTGACTGTCCTCGGAATCCTCGCTCTCATCGTCATGCGGTTGTTCACGATTGCAACTCGAGCGACAACCCGCTACGGACGCCTCGTTTGTTACGGTGTGGGAATCTGGCTGACTGTCCAAGGCTGTGTAAACCTGATGATGGCAAACGCAACTTTGCCTGCAATTGGAATCCCATTCCCGTTCATCTCGTCCGGCGGATCGAGCCTCATTGCGATTTGGTTTGCGCTTGGCGTCTGCCAGTCATGTCTCCAGCCCGAAGCCGTAAAGGAGGAAGCAGATGCGCCTAGTGGTAACCGGCGGCGGAACCGGCGGACACGTTTATCCGGCACTCGAAGTCGCAAAGCTCGCGTCTGAACGCGGAGCTTCAATTCAATATCTTGGCTCCTTACGGGGCCAAGAGTCGCGAGCGTGTGAGGCCGCTGGCTTTCCATTCTTCGGCTTTCCGTCCGAACCGCTGTATTCAATCAAATCGCTTCGCGGTCTGAAGGCGCTACTGAAGCTTCAACACAGCCGATTGTTGGTGAAAAAAGTGCTGCGGGCCGGGCGCCCAGACGCCGTGTTTTCGACCGGAGGATACAGCGGGGGCCCCGTCGCCGCCGCGGCGAGAGACCTCCTGATCCCGTACATGCTACATTCGGTAGATAGTTGTCCGGCTCGGTCCCTGAGCATGTTCGCCAAAGGCGCGAGTGCGTTTAGTTCTGTGTTTCGCTCGACGTCATCGTTTCTTCCTCACAACAACATAACCCGTACTGGCCAGCCAATCCGAAGCAGCCTCCGCGCCGCCGCGGTAGTCGAACGTGATAGCAGCGATACGGTCCTCGTGGTCGGAGGGTCGCAAGGCTCTGCATTCCTGAATGAAGTCACTCCCCCCGCAGTTGCGATCCTGGCCGGCCGAATGCCATCTCTGCGCATCATTCACGTTGTTGGGCCAAAAAACTATGCGTCGATGGCCACGGTCGCGGGTCCACGCTACGAAGTGCACCCCTACCTAAATGCATCCGAAATGGCGGCCGCCTATGCCGAATCGAACGTCGTAGTGGCCCGCAGTGGCGGTACGCTTGCAGAGATTGCGATGTTTGGCCTCCCGAGCGTTCTTATCCCGCTGCCTAACTCGGCAAATGACCATCAGCTACACAATGCCGAAGAGTTTGTGGGCATGAGAGCGGCGATCGCCATCCCCCAGGCAATCGTCACGGCAGAGTCCCTCGCCGACTCAATCTGGGCCTGGATTACCGACGGAGCGAAACGCGAAGTGGCTCGAAGGGAGCTAATTGCGTGGGATGTCCCGGACGCGACGTCGAGAATCGTCAGTATCATTGAGAGTATCGCAGGGAGCAAAGCATGAGAAAGCGCGACGAAATTGCTCAGTTCTTTTCTTCGACTCAAGAACTGGACCCGATCCGGGCTTTCTTTTTAGTGGGGATCGGAGGCGCGGGAATGAGCGCGCTAGCGCGATTACTCGCAAGGCAGGGATACGAAGTCCAGGGATCGGATTCAACCGTTTCTGCGGAAACGCACCGCCTGATCGCCGAAGGAATCGAGGTTCATATCGGCCACACAGCGGCCAACGTTACTGACAACTCCGCTCTCGTCGTTACGGATGCCATCGACCTTGACACGAGTCCCGAAGTGCGCGCCGCGCGGCAACGTGGATTGCCTATATTTCGACGAAGTCAAGCTCTTGGTTGGGCACTTCGTGACAAGCGAATCATCGCGGTGACGGGCACTCATGGCAAGACGACGACGACGGGAATGCTCGGTGCGGGCCTGATCGCAAGTGACATTGACCCTCTCGTAATTGTTGGTGCTAACGTCCCTGAATGGAACGGGCCGATTCGGGAAGGCAATGGGGAATGGGCGGTGGTTGAGGCGTGCGAGGCGTACGACGCATTTCACGATTTGCAACCCACTATCGTTGTTCTCACCAACCTTGAACTCGACCACGTTGACTTTCATGGCAGCTACGAAAATCTGCGAGAGAGCGTCGTCCGGTTTACGAATCGCATCCCGGCAGACGGCTTCTTAGTTTATTGCGGGGAAGATCGAGGCGCCTGCGAAGTAGCCGAGTTGAGCGGCGCGAGGGCGATCTCATATGGTCTCAGCATTGATTGGGGTCGCCAAATGGCCAATAAGCTTGGACTCAACTTCTCAGATTTGCACGTTGATCCGACGATTCTCGGAGTGGGGAAGATGTCTTTGCCCGGAAGGCACAATGCCCTAAATGCCTGCGGTGCCCTCATGGCCGGAGGGCTGATTGGGGCAGACCTGTTCCGCATGATGGAGGGTGTCCGCGAATTCACAGGGGCGGAGCGTCGCCTTCAAACAATTTACGACGGCCCTCTCGCGATTGGTTCGGACCGGGAAGCCGCTCGACTTGCGGGCGACTGGCTCACCGTCATCGACGACTACGCCCACCACCCGTCAGAAATTGCTGCGTCCCTGGCCGCGGTCCGCGAGCGCTATTTTGGGCCCGGGAGTACTTCCAACCGGCTCATCGTGGTCTATCAGCCCCATCTTTATTCTCGTACCGCACCACTGATCGCGGAATTTGCTGAGACTCTGAGCGCAGCCGATCTCGTCGTGATCACGGACATTTACCCTGCTCGCGAGGCACCGATACCGGGCGTGAGTTCTGCGCGCATAGCGGAGCGCGTGACCAAGAACGTTCGGTATGTGCCTTCTCGGCACCTGCTGGCCCAGTCCGTGGCAGGCCTCCTCAAGCCCGGAGATGTGGTCGTCGGTATGGGCGCAGGCAACATCTCCGAGTTCGCGCCTAAGTTGATCGACGAACTGGAATCGCACCCTGTCACACGGAATGACTATCAGAACAGACGCATCACGGTTCTCTACGGCGGCGACAGTGCGGAACGTGAAGTGAGTCTGTTGTCCGGCCGCGCGATCGCCGCTGCCCTCAAGCGCCTTGGACACCGAACGCGCCTCGTGGATATGACGGAGCGACTCTACGTCTCGGGCGACTTGTCCGACTTCGTGGGCCCAAATCGCCCCGACCTCGTGTTTCTAGCCGTGCACGGAACCCATGCCGAAGACGGCGCAATTCAGGGGCTGCTAGAACTGCTTCATGTTCCGTACACCGGTTCTGGAATTCAAGCGAGTGCGATCGCGATGGACAAAGAACTCACGAAACGTATCTTGACTGCTCAGGGGATTCGCATGCCGCGCGGCGTACTCGTTCAGGAGTCTCAAGCAGAAATAGAGTTCGCGGGCCCGTGGGTCGTTAAGCCAAATGCGCAAGGATCAACAGTCGGCCTCTCGTTCGTCACGGAACGCAACGAACTTGCCCATGCCATTCACACAGCGTTGAGTTATGATACTTCCGCTCTCGTTGAGGAATGGATAGTCGGCATGGAGATTTCAACCCCGGTACTCGGTGGGGTCGCCTTGATGCCCGTCGAGATCGCTCCAAACAGCGGCATCTACGACTTCGAGAGCAAATACACACCTGGCGCGACGCAGGAAATCGTTCCCGCGAGGCTTCCGGATGACGTCATTTCCGACGCGCGCCGAATCGCTCTCGAAGCCCATCGACTGCTTGGTTGCGTGGGGGCGACTCGGACCGATGCCATCGTGCGCGACGGCGAGATATTTGTCCTTGAGGTCAATACTTTGCCGGGAATGACTGGCACATCCCTGTTACCGAACAGCGCCCGAGCTGCCGGAATCGACTTCGACCAACTCTGCCAGCGACACGTTGTGGAGGCTCTGGAACGCTATGCCAAGACGTCGTAAACGGTTTCGCGGCTCGACGGGGAAGGGGTACAGAACTCGGATTCGCCTCGGCCCGCTACTTTGGATGGCTTTGATCGTAGTTACCTACATCGGCATCTGTCGCAGCCCACTTACTGTCACTCGTCGCCTCAAGATCGAGGGTGCGCTACCGAGCGAACATCTCCGCCTTGCGGTCGCGGCGCAGAGCATAAGCGGAGTACCGAGTCTGCAGATCAATCCCCTCAACCTCGAGTCTCAAGTGGTGGCGAACCCTGCGATTCGAAGTGCCGATCTGCTGAGGAGCATCTTTGGAACGGCGCGGCTGAAAATTGTCTACAGAACGCTTGTTGCGAAACTCGCCACCGATCCCCAAGTTGCCCTCTCAGTTGACGGCATGCTGTTCCGAACGGACTCAGACACGACGAAATTGCCTGTGCTCAGGCTTGCCCCTGGAACCGTTCAGGTCTCCCTTGGTGTCGTCGGTACGTGGGATGCAATGAAGATTAGCAAGCTCTGCCACGATGTCCAACGTAGATGGCCGCAGAATGAACTCGAAGTGGAGCTGCTGAGTGATGGCCATCTGTGCTTAAATATAGATTCAGGTCACGTGGTGCTAGGCTCAACATTCGATCTTGATCAAAAGTTAAACATCGTGGTAGAGCGGCTCAAACGCAACCCGCATGAACTAGCCGAAATCAAAGAACTCGTCTTAACGAACCCGGGCCGACCCACTATCGTGCGCAAGCCTGGAGACCGTAACCTGTGAACCCATTCGTTTCGCGCATCACCAATCAATCTTGGGTCGTTCCCGTCTCGCTAATGTGTCTGGTACTTGGCCTGATGTTTTCCATGGCGTGGCTACGCAAGGAGAATCGGGTGAGTCGCGTCCCAAATCTTTCGAGCGATCAGCAGAAGCGTTACCTTGAACTTGCGGCAGACCCCGACAAATATGCTCAGATGTCGGGACAACTCCAGAAGCTGATGTCAGACAAGACCCGACTAGAAAACGCTGTCGCCAACCAAAGTGGCAACGCAAAGGTATTGAACGAGTCTCTGCAAGATTTGAAGCTGTTCGCCGGGCTGACGGAAGTCGAAGGAACCGGCGTGATCGTGACCCTGCGAGACTTCAACAAGAGCCAAATATCGTCGCCATTTATCACGGACGTCGACCGCACGATTCATGACGGCGATGTTTTGAAAGTCGTCAACGAATTGTTTGCTTCCGGGGCCGAGGCGATTTCCGTCAATAATTTGCGCGTAACGGCTATGAGCAGTTACCGTTGCGTCGGTACGACTATTCTCGTGAATGACGTCAAGATTGCCTCCCCCGTAAAAATACGGGCGATCGGTGAAGTGGACACGCTTCTCGGCGCGATGACTCTGCCCGGCGGTGAACTCGCCCTAATCAAGCAAACAGATGCTTCTATGGCTGCCGTCGAATCCGCTAAGTATCTTCGATTGCCGGCGTTCACCGGATCGACGAGCCACCGAGTCGCAAAAGTTCCCAAGGAAGCCAAGTGATTTTCCTTCCCCTAATTCTCCTCTTCGTGGGGGCGGCGATCGGCCTTGCGATTCACGTTGGACCCCTGCACGGGATTACGGGAACGTACCTCGCCGTAGCTTGCCTCGCCGGTCTCGACACGGTCTGTGGCGGCATACGCAGCGGCCTCGAAGGCAAGTTCTCTGCCGATGTCTTTCTGACGGGCTTTATCTCGAACGTAATCATTGCTTCTTTCGTCGCATGGCTCGGCGACATGATCGGAATTGATCTTTATGTTGCCGTCGCCCTTGTTTTTGCGAAGCGAATCCTTGATAATCTAAGCCTCATCAGAAGGTTTGCTCTCACAACTTACAAAGACGCGCGCGAACGTCGCCGTCTCAAGGCTCTCGTTCAGCCTCAGTCAGAAGGTGGCCAATAGTGGACAGCATCGTTGTTGCCGTTGACATTGGTTCCACCAAAGTAACCGCTATTGCCGCCGAGCCAACGGAGCGCGGTGCAGTGCGAATCAAAGGCACCGCCGTGATGCCCACTAATGGTTCGCGCCGCGGAGTGATCGTCGATGCAGAGGATGCGTCGCGTGCCGTCTACCAGGCCCTTCACTCGCTACAGCAGCATTTGGGGCAGGAAGTAGATCAGGTGGTTCTCACCGTCTCCGGCGCCCACGTCGAAGGCTCTAACGGTCGAGGTCTCAAACCGATCGTCCCGCGATCCCGCCAAATCACTTATCAGGATGTTCTCGAGGTTGTCAACCACAGCCGGTCGGTTGCTGTTGCTCCGGACCGGGAACAATTCCAGGCGATTCCTCGAGAGTTTCGAATCGACGGTCAAAAGGACATAAAGCAGCCGATCGGCTTGAATGGCGCGAAGCTGGAGGTTCTGACATACCTTGTGAGTGGTAACACCGTCGCCCTGCAATCCGTTGAAAAAGCCGTCACGATGGCGGGGAAGCGAGTCGAGCAGATGCTGCTACGGTCGCTCTGTAGCGGAATTGCCGTCCTCTCGCAGAGTGAAATTGAGCACGGAGCGGCTGTAGTCGACGTGGGAGCAGCGATGACCGAAGTTGCGGTTTTCGTTAACGGTTCGATCGCGTTCTCCGCCACCCTTCCTGTTGGTTCCGGCCACATCACAAGTGACATCAGCAAACTGCTCAAGACGACGCTTGAGGAAGCGGATCGTTTGAAGCTGGAATCGGGTTGTGCATACGCCGCGAATGTATCGCCAAATGACACAGTGAACGTCACGCAGGTGGATCAATCAGTGGCACGGCCGATGCAGCGTAAGATGCTCGCGGAAATAATCGAGAGTCGTACTCGTGAAATCGCGAAACTGGTCGCGTCGGCGCTAGAGTCAAGCGGTCACAGTAGCGTACTACCGGGTGGCGTTGTGCTCACAGGTGGCGGATCACTTTTGCCAGAGATAGATCGCGTCTTCGATGAAAATCTGAAGCATCTGAAAATTCGCTTAGGGAAGCCAACAGTCAGCACCAAAGCGTACGATCCTGGTTTTGCCGCGGCGATCGGAGCTGCCCGGTTCGCCATCCAGTGCTACGACGAGATTCAGCCCGCATCCGGTCCAAAGGATTGGAAAGACCGAGTCCGTAGTCTGTTTTCCGTATTGCGTTCGTAGGAGAAAATCGTCTTGGAAGAGCAATCGAATTACCCACGGTACGGCGGCAACGACGGCAATACTCCGAATTCGCGAGACATTATCCTCGACTTCAACGTCGACCGAATTTGGAATTTCCTGAAGACGAATCTCAACGAATTCTTGCCCGCGACACTCCTGCTTCTCGTCATTTCGGTGATCCTTACCATCGGAGCCACCGTCGGCATCTCGTTTTTGGTCTACGGGACTCTGATTCCGACCCAACACTCGGTCGGCCAGACACTTATTTCGCAGGCGATCCTCCTCGTGCCCTTCTCGCTCTTGTACGTCCTGTATATTGGCTTTCCTTACTTAGCGCTTCGCGCGCTTCGAGGTGACGAGTATTCAGTCTCCACCATATTCTTCGGTTTCAAGAAAGTTGCTTCCGTCTTCGTGCTTTCGAGTGTCCCGCACCTGATCAATGCACTGGGGGCAATAGTTGGCGTCGGCCAGCAGAACTTTCAAACTGATCCCTTGAAGGCGTTCGGAAGCTCATTCGTCCTGATTCTTATCGTCTCTATCGTTCAGAGCTATATCTATTGGTTGGGTCTGTATATTTTGGATCAGGATCTGGGCCCTTCCCAAGCTCTGAAAGCTTTCTGCGCTGACTTCAAAGGTAAGTACTTGAGCTCGCTAGCTTATGTGCTGCTCTTCGGACTGCTGAGTGGAGTAGGCGCGATTTGCTGTGGCGTCGGAATCCTGATTACATATCCGATCCTTTCGATCGCCCTCGCCGTCGCTTACAACTCGAAGTACGCGCCAGTTCGCTCGATGGGCATCGGTGCTGCGCCTCCAATCTAGAGGTGTATAATTTCCGAAGGCTTGAAGGGAGCCACCGGGTCCGCGGGAAAGGTTTAACCTACTTCGAGAATGTATCTCTGTTCTGTCACACCTTTGTGCAGCTTGTTTGCGGACCTCAAGCGCTTTCGCATGGAGGAAAAATGACCAACAATCTGCCATCTCGGCCAAACCTAGAACACTTGCGCGGACAAGCCAAGGCTCTCCTCGCCTCACTACACGCATCAAGCGAACTTGCTGCCCAAGAATTCACTGAATACTTGCCTTCCGCAAAAGGGCAGACCCCGGCAGACGTTCTGAACGCAGGATACCGGCTTGCCGACGCGCAGTCAGTGATCGCCCGCAAGACTGGCTTTGCGTCATGGCCGGCACTTGCTCGACACGTCGATCAACTCCGTGGACTCGAGGGTACTTGGGGCTTTTTGGGCTTGGAGGTTGACGGCACGAGCATGTCGAGCATGATGTACGCCAACTCGAAAATCATCATGGACGGCGATCGTTTTGGCACAGAGGGGATGGGCGGCGACTTCGAAGGAACCTTTCTGATCGACGTTGAGGCCGAGCCGCACCACATTGAAATTCAGTTCGAAGTCGGGCCGCACGCAGGGAAGTCGTCGTTCGGCATCTTTGAATTGAGCGGTTCAGAGCTGACCTTGTGTCTCGGACTCGTTGGGTTTGAACGCCCAACTGGATTCGTTACGACTCAGGGAAGCGGTCACGCACTGGAGCGGCTTAAACGTCTCGGTGCCGCCGGAAAGGTCGAGACACAATCTGACACTGCGGCTCGCCCTGCCGTTGCGCCTGTGGATTTTAGCCCGACCCCGCAAACGATGGTGGAGCTTCACGGTGAGTGGAGTGCGATCGATGTCACGGTGAACGGCATGACGCTTCCAAAGTCGTTCGCGGCATCGGGCCGCCGCACCTCGACCGGCTCTTCCACCGTGGTCAAATTTGGACCGCAGACTATGATCGATGCGGAAACTCGATTTGATCCGACCACAAACCCGTGGCAAATCGACTACCTTCACCGCTCCGGCGAGTCCGCAGGGCAATTGCAACAAGGGATTGCCCGCATGAGTGACGGAATTCTCGAGACATGTCTTGGTGAAGTCGGTGGCCAACGCCCCGACGATTTCTCATCTGGGGCCGGCAGCACGCGAGTGCTTAGCCGCTGGAGAAAGAAATAAACCTCCCTTAGACAATAATATGGACCGTGAACTATTTTGTGTGCGCCCTAGATGGCCAAAGATACGGCCCAGCTGACGTGGAAACGCTCCGGTCGTGGGCTGCTGAAGGTCGTTTAGATGCGAACATGGTCTTGGAAGAGGAGGGAACTGGCCGAAAAATCTCGGCCGGTTCGATCCTTGGGCAGGCGATGACCGTGCCACCCACGGTGACTGCTAATCCAATCGGCGCACAATACCCACGTGCGGGCATAGTCGCTGGACCCCAACGTGTAGGGCGCTCCGAGTTCGCGGGTCGCGCAATGACGTCTGCGTGCTTGGCGCTGTTCTTGGCTTTCTACCAGGGCTACAGCATCATATCGCTGCCATTTGCGTGGTTCTACTCGGTTCAGGCGGTCCGAAACGACCGCAACACCTTATCTTGGGTCGCCCTGTCGGTGACAATTTTGGCTACGATCATCATGATCATTAGACTAGCGGCGCGAGCGGTGGTTGGTTAGTCCTTTCAAACACGATTTAGCAACCTCGCGACAATCCATTCGGTAAGCAATGTTCGAAGCCCGACAAGCTATCATAAAATCGTGCGTTACTACGTTATCGCTCCTGACGGCCAAAAATACGGACCGGTAGATACCCCCACTCTGAACGAATGGGTGCTTCAAGGCCGAGTCTTGCCCGAGTTCGTCCTCGAAGAGGAAACGACAGGGCGACGAGTTGCGCCCATGACCGTTCCAGGAATCAATTGGAATGTTGGGCAACCCGGCTCGATGTACCCTCCTGCAAGCGCTCAGCCGAATTACTACGCAGCGCAACCGGCCGGCAACATGCGATATGGCAACCCGAACAGGGATCTCAACAACGCTTGGATTTGGGCCATTCTTTCAATCTCTTGCTGTCCCATCATCGGTGGAATCATGGGCATTATTGCCAGTATTCGAGTTAAGGATAGCGGCAATTCTGCTTACCTTGCGCCGTTGATCATTTCGATCATTGGCTTAGTTGCCAGCCTTGGAATTCTTGGCCGAATCCATTGAAGCTCGTACGAGCAAAGACCGCAGCCCGCGCGCTTCGCAAAGAACAGCGAGCCCGACGTAATGACATTCACGTGGCGCTGCTACTTCAAGACTGGGAAGACCCCTATAACGTGGGGGGCATTTTTCGAGTTGCCGATGCAGGTGGAGTGAACGAAGTGCTTCTCTGCGGCAAAACACCAGCTCCCGGTCATCCACAGGTGAGCGTAACGAGCCTCGGCAATCATCGGCGGGTGCCGTGGCGAGACCTTGGTCGGTGTGAGGACGCTGCCAAACAACTCGTTGATGAAGGCTACACCTTAGTCGCCGTTGAAATCGTCGAGGAGGCGACAGATTACATGGAGTTCGAGTATCCGCCTCGAGTCTGCCTTGTGCTCGGAAACGAGGCAAAGGGTGTTTACGGAAGCGTCTTAAAGCACTGCTCGGCAGCGGTCATGATTCCGATGACCGGCAAAGGACGTTCTCTAAACGTGCACGTCGCGGGAGCTATCGTTGCCTTTCAAGCTCTGTTCGGCAGCCCTAAATGCGGATGTCAAACCGACGGCGAAAAATTCGCCGAACAAGACGCTCAGCCCGAATGAGTACCGAATCCGAGTGGATTGGTTCGAACGTACTGAACAGCTCGGGGCATTGCCCTAGCATCTCGATCAAGCCATCTTCGACCGCCAACGAATCGTGGTCGAACTCTCCATGCCAACTACACGCAAAGCACTCGTGGTTTTCCATGGCGTTAACTGCACCGCAAAGCGGGCAACGCTTTAGGTTCTCCAGAACGACGTACTGCTGCATATTTTGGGGAGTTGGTTCCATTTGAGAGCTATCTTGAGAATCGGCACTGACGGCATCCTTCATCATGGTAAACCTCACGGGATAACGATGGCTTTGGTTCAACCTAGCGATTACGCGCGTCTTTTCGAGTTCGGGCCGGAGGATTGTCTTTACCGCGACCACCTCGGGCGGCGGGTCGTCGGTGAAGTCGAAGGTCCGGGTGTAGTCGTCGAGGCGATTGGAGTGACCATCGAGTCGGACGGCGCGCTCGGCGGTAACTTATTTTCGGATTACGCGTTGGCGATCGGAAACGAGGGCGAGCCGACTCTACTCGCGGTCTCTAGCGTGGACGTTTCTACCGAGCGTGAGTGGGTTTGGTCAACTTCAAAGTCAGTGCAAGGCGTCGGTTGGGTTCATGCGAATCGTGGGGTCATCCTCGCGGTCGACGGACTCCCTAAGGTTCAGCGCTCGTCGTCCGTCCCAATTCCGTTCTTTCTCGGAGTCGAGTCATCAGCTTCATTTTCCTTCGCATTAGACGCCTCTGCGAGGCGTCGCCTTGTCCAGGATTGGTCAATCGATGACACACACAAGCTGGCTAAGCTGGGCTTCCAAGTTCGCAACATTTCGAAAGTCACGGAGCTCGCATCAAGTTTTAGCTCCGGGATCAAACGCCGCGGATTTGTGGCAAGCCACCTGAACGAGGCCTCGTTTAGGGTGGACATTTCGGCTCAAGCGACTGGGCTTCGGCTGAGAAAGTTGTACGATCGATTTCACGGTCGCCAACGGGCAAGAATCTTAGTGGATGATGTGTATGTTGGAACGTGGCTCGCTATCGAGGAGAATCGAGTTGAACGCTGGGGCGCATCCGAATTCGGTTTCGCAATCACTCCAGGACGCGAATCCGTGAAGATAACTATCGATCCTCCGGCGAGTGTGCCGCTTTGGAGCGTAAGCGAGATGACCGTGTTTGAGCTTTATCGAGAGGTGAATTTCTAAGTGCGTTCGACTGCGGCCTTGCTTTCTGCAGGTTGCCTGGCAACTGTGGCAACAGCGGTGGTTCAACAACGGACGTCTGTTGCCGACAAGATCGTTTTAGGTGCGCGTAAGCAACTTGAGAGGCCGGCGCAATACACACCTGGTTACGTAAAGCTGGAGTATCCCGGCGGCGACGTTCCAGCTGGCACTGGTGTCTGTACAGATGTGGTCATTCGCGCGTTTCGAAATGCGGGAATGGACCTGCAGAGACTGATCCGCGAGGATGTGCTCGCCCATCCGAGACGGTATCCAAGAATCGCTGAACCAGATAAGAATATCGATCATCGACGTGTGCCGAATCAGGCGGCGTATTTCAGGAGTCACGGCTGGATGCTTGACGGCAGCCAAAGATTCTGGCCGGGTGACATTGTGTATTGGAAATTGCCGAGTGGTCTGGATCACATTGGAATCGTTTCTAATCGCAAGTCAGCACAAAGCCAATACTTGGTTATCCACAATATCGCTCAAACCGCGGAGGACGATGTTCTGCATCGCTGGATAATCGTCGGTCATTATCGCGTGCTATCGAAACCGGCTCATCGCTGAGTATTCGTCGCCGGACTGAGCAGCTTTTTGAGCCGCAATGCACGAACGAAGTCTGGTTGTAGCTTCAGCGCGGCATCAAGGTCGCGGTTCGCTGCCGCCAAATCCTTCAATTGAACTTCTGCAGACGCACGGGCGGCCAGATAAGACGGACTTTCGGGGTGGCCCTTGACTGCTGCGTCCGCCAATTTGAACGCCTCGGCGTACTTGCCACTCAGCACCAAGAGTTGAGAGTACGCGGCTTTGGCCTCGATCACAGAATCTACGCCAGCCTGCGACAAATCGTTCTTCTCATTCGCCAGAGCTTGCTTAAATCGAGCCTCCGCGACTTCGGCATCACCGAGCAATTGATAAATCTTGCCCGCATACACGAACGTCACGATGTTAGTGGGGTGATATCGGCCCAACGAGTCGATCAGCGGCGAGGCCTCACGGAGCTTTCTTAGGTCGGTGTCGTCAAGCGAAACGCCCGCCCGGTCCTTGTCGAAGGGCGAAGCGATCAAATCGTTTACCTTCTGCAACGTCGCATTGTATGAATCGGACGTTGTCACCAATAATTGGCCTTCCGGCGTCTTCGCCGGTTGATTCGAGAGCACGACGACCACCAACAAGCCAGCGATCGCCGCTCCTATTGCGACGTTTCGGTTCTTATTCGTGGTCAGTAACCTCGACATGCGTTAAAACACTACCGTGCGCCGCGCACATTTTTCAGCAAGTAGGCGCCGGTGGCAAAGCAGACGGCGATGAAAACGAACACGGTGGTGTAGCCCGCAACTTCGTAGTGCGGCACCATAATCTTTTCCTTCAGGTCGAGTGCCTCGTGGATCCCAAAACTAGAAATCATGAATCCGGCGATCGGTCCAGCAACCGACTGCGGGAGCGTCATCGAAATGTGCCAGACCGCCATCTCCTTCGCAGCGTGCTCTTTGGACGGTAGCACGTCCGTACCGAGGGCCCAGTCGACACTGATATATGCGCCGAAGGCGAGACCAAAGAAGGCGCCTACGAGGCAAACAGATTCAAGCGACCGGCAGAAAATGAACAGCAGGGAAGCAATGGCTATCGCACCGTTGGCGATGTACACGACGCGCTTGCGGCCAATCTTATCCGAGAGCTTTCCGCCGTAAACCGCGCTCAAAGAGCTCATGACGAGGATAAGAGCGATCACTTTCGAGGCACTTCCTCCCGAGTCTCGGACACCAATAACGTCGTCCAGGTAGTAGGGCACATAAGGCTGGATCGCGTAGAAGCCGAGCATCACCAGGGCGCGCGTTATCCAAACCCAGGCGAAGTCCGGATACTCCTTCGGATTAATCCAAAGCGACTTGAGATAGGCGACCCACTCGATCTTTGGCGGCTTCGCGGGAAGTCGATTTTCCTCCACCTTCAAAATCGTGATCATCCCGACTGCGACCAGGCAGATGCATATCACGCCGTATTGAACAAAAACGACGTATTTTGAAAAGACCAAGCCGCACAGTGCGACTCCAAACAGCGTTCCCAGTTGCGACATCAAGCCCATATAGCCGGAGGCGTGGCCGCGTTGCTCCTCGGGCACGAGGTCGGGGATCATGCCGCTGTAAGCGGCAGTGGCGATGTTGTTTCCTGCCTGCACGATCATAAAAGAGAGCAGGAGCAGTAAGAACATGGGGTCTCGCAGAAGCGCTGCCACGACCCGGAAGAACCCAGCGTGCTCCGGAGTCAAGTGTCCGTGCTTATGCGATATCGTCACGACGAGCGCCATGATGATCAGTCCGACCACGTTGAGCGCCATTCCCACTACCATAAACGGTCGACGCCTGCCCATGCGATGAGCGCAGCGATCGCTCAGAGCGCCCGCGAAAAGCGGCACAACTAACGCGATGACGGCGGCGAACGCGGTTAGAACGGATAGGGCCTGAACCCGATCGTACGGATACAGGTCTTTAATCTGCTTTGGGAGCATGATCGCGAGGAGTGCGCCCCATACGAAGTTCGTTGCAAACCAGTACGAACTCAGCGCTACGTGGGTCGCTACGGAGAGTTTCTTGCCCTCGTAAGGCGACGGGACATACGGAAGGGCTTCTCCAAGGTGGCTATCTGTGTTGATCAAACTGCATTCTCCATATGCGACTTCGCATACTCGTAATCTTCCAAATCGTCAATGTCGTACGCGAGCTCGGGCGGACAGTGTAAAACTCCTGCCGCCGAGCAGGCCAAAATGGCTTCCACTTTCTTGATCGCAATAGGGACGGTGAGCGACTTCGTTATTACTTTGAGCAAAAAACCAAAGCCAAGCAATTTCGCCATCCCGAGTTTGCTCTTCCGGTTGGCGAAAACTCGCTCAATGTGGGGCATCGAACGTTGCAGCGCACCGCTGTCCATCATGTACGCGCAACCCGCCGTCCATGTGTCATCTTTCAGTGGAATAAACGTGCTCGAAGAATCTGGGAATCTCGCTTCGTACTCCGCTTTCGTAATGAGCGGAACGCAAATATCTTTGTCCGTCGGGCAGGCCGCGATGAACCTGTGCATCACGTCTACCGTGAGAAACGGCAAGTCCGTCGTCACTACCATAACGCGTGCGGGTGGCTCCTCGGTGCCAAGCAAGTATTTGAGGCCATTGAGAATGTTTTCCGGCCCGCTGGCTCCGCTTGAAAGATATGTGACCCCTTCGATCAAGTTCTCGTCGCTTCGTACTTCCGGCGTGCCGATGACGATGATTCGGTTGATCTGGCCAGTGTCGCGAAGCACCTGAACCGTTCTTGACAAGATCGTCTGCGATCCGAAGCGGATCAGTGCTTTGTTTTCCGTGCCAACTTTTATTGCGAATGCGGGATCGATTCGTCCGCCCGCCGGCAAAATGGCATCAAACTTCAGCACCGTGGGCGAAGATTATCGCACATACCGACGTCATGAAGTCCCAATTCTCTGAGACCCGGCACTCAACTTGACTGCAGAGTCAACCGGGACCGCGTTTGGACGCGGCTCTATTCGGCACGTTCTGAGGTCGAATGAGGATGCGAATCCGCTTACGGCTTGCTAAGGTACCAGTCGGTGACGTAGTGATGTCAGTCGCCGGGAGCGGTATGCCGTGTTGGTCAGCTAAAGGCTTTGTTTCAAGCTCCGGTTTCACCGCTGCCGCTAACAGACTTCCACCGCTCTTCAACTTCTTCGCCTGCGTCGCTGACTCTTGTCGAGCCTTGGTACTCACGGACTTGGAAGCGGCGAACCCTGGTGAATCGGCCGATCGACCGGCGGGAGGTGATCCGGCCCCGCCGAATCCACCGACCCTTCCACCGCCCGCCCCGCCACCCTGGAGGCCTTGGGACGGGCCACCGCCGCCCGGCCGTTGTGAATTTGGCGAAGTGGTACCGCGGGGTGTGCCCCCAGGCGCGCGCGCGGCGGGGTCAATGGCATGAAGGTCCTTCTTTGCGGCCAGTGCCGCCGAGTCCCGCCGGTACGAATTTGGCCCCTTTGACGCCTTGATCTTCGCGTCGAACTTCGTATCATCGGCCCGGAGTTGGACACTCAATTCGTGAGTTTGATTACTACTTTGACCGCCGAGCCGCACCGCTCCCGCCGTATTTGTTGGACCGATGTTATTTGCAGAGGCATATCTGTTCGTTTCCTCATCGCGTTGCTTGCTCAGCTCCTCTAGCTGGCCTTTGAGCTTAGCAAACGATGCGTCGTCGACAATGATTTCCGCCGAACTCGGACCGGTTCGTTCAAAATGTGCGGAATCCTTTGTCGCCATTTCCTTGACGTAGTCCAGCTCCGTCACATCGATGACGTACTCTGCGTCAACCGGACCCGGTTCCATGATCGGCCCACGTTCCACAACGTGCGGAGTTTTTTTGCCTGCGGGCGTGGTTGGCGACTCATGAAATGTGCGTTTCGGCTGCCGCTGCGCATCCGGAACTGCAACAAGCGGCTTGGCCAGCGCAACTTTTTTGTTTTCTCTCAGGTTCGCTACCAGACCATCGTTCTGGAATAGCGGCATCGCCTTCGCCTCGGCAGAAGCACTACTCCCAAATGTAGCCGAACTGGACTTGTCCATCGCCGCGACCGCGAAGGTCGACGCGTCAGAGTACGGCTGGCTGAATCGAGATACAGCGGCCACAAACACTAACGCAACTGCCCCGGCCGTCAGGCACGGTATTAGCCAGCGCATTCGCGTTCGCCTAGGTTTAGCTGCAAACCTGGCTAGCAACTCCTCTTTTCCTACAGGCTCAAACTCTGATCGAGCTGCTAGCAGCAGATTACCGATCGAGCGCAACACTTCGACTTCTTCAGCGAGCATTGGGTCGGTGCGAATCGCCTCAGCGACGAGGGCTGCATCGGTAGGCGACAATTCGCCGTCTAGAAAAGCCTTTAAGTTTTCGCGGATATCCATCAGTTGTTTTCTCTTTGCTCGCCTTAGCCGACGGGCGCTCCTTGAGGATTGAGTACTCGGCGAAGGTGTAGGAAAGCGTGGTGCAGCCGAGATTTGACGGTTCCGACCGGAACCCCTAACACCTCTGCTGCTTCGTCATATGTGAGTCCCTCGAGTTCGTGAAGCAGCACGACTTCCCGATGATCTTCCGACAACTGCGCCAATGCACCGGCTAGAACGTGTTGAGCGATGGCCGGGCTCTCGTGGCTCTCCTCACCGTGCCGCATAGGATCCAACTCCACAAACGAGGGGCCACATCGTGCCTGACGGTTCGCTCTTCGGCACTCATTGTTTGCGATCCCGAGCAACCAAGTACGAACGGCCGACTCAGCACGAAAATTCTTTAGCACGCGATTGGCGGTTATGAACGTCTCCTGAGACACGTCTGCGGCTCGGTCTGGACCAATGCGCCGGGCACAAAAACGATAGACAGCGTCGTAATGCTGCCGCACAATCGTCTCCATATCCAGATGATTTGGCCGAGCCATGAGTGCTTAACGAACAGTTTGCCCATCAGTTATGAGTGACTGATTCCACGGATACCGTTCACCTTCATTTTGACCGACGATCTATTAGGTGTGATTCTCACGCTAGAATTATCGACTGCCCATGAAAAAGAATTTGACAGTTGGCTTGATGGGATGCGGTTTGGTCGCAGATTACGGACATATTCCTGCGATCCAGTTTGTAGATGGCTTGCACCTTGGTGCGGTCTACGACTTGAATCCACTGAGGGCCCAAACTTTTGGCAAAAAGTATGGAGTGCCGGCCTTTGCCACCGAAGAGCAATTCTTTGCATCCGGAATTGATGTTGTGACTGTTACTTCATCTGCACCTGCTCATCTTGATAATGTAGCCGCGGCAGCCGCGCACAATTTGCCCGTGCTGTGCGAAAAGCCCCTTGCCATGAACGATGCTGATGCACGAGCTATGGTGACCCTCATGGCGAGTCGCGGCCTGCCTCTGTACGTAGGTTTCGTCTATAGGGCAAGCCCTGTGGCGCAGCAAATAAAGCGATGGGTCGACGACGGAATCATCGGCGAAGTTCGTTCTTTACGGTTGCCCTATCTGTGGAATCTTCACGGGCAGTTCGAGCAAGATATCTCCGGCGAGTGGGTAGAAAGTCCGAGGTGGCGAGGCCGAATGCTTGAAGGTGGCCCGCTCGTCGATTGCGGTGTGCACCAAATTGACCTTGCTCGATGGTGGCTTGGCAGTGAAGTACTCGACTGGACGGTCGCGGCGGCGTGGGTCGCAGATTACGAAGCGCCCGACCATCTTTGGCTGCACATGAACCATGCCTGCGGTGCCCTTTCGACGGTGGAAATGAGTTTCACGTACGGTCATACGGCTCATGATCCGCTCGCGATATTCGAATACCAGTTGATCGGCACCGGTGGAGTGATACGGTACGACCGGAACGGCTGGATTCTGGAGGCACGCTCAGGCGCGACAACGATTCGTGTTCCTGGCGAAAGCGAGAAAAACTTTTCAGAAATGTATGGACAACTTGAGCGGGCGCTGCGCACAGGAGAGACTGGCTGGCTTGCGACAGGCGACGACGGCATTGCCGCGACAGAAATCGCGCGTTCGGCGACGAATGAGGCAATCACACGTCGAAGACGTGACAATTCAGTCCAGAATCGGTTAGGATTGAGCGTTACGTCTTAATGCTTGTAATTTAGGCGATCGCCCCGACGGGTGCGGCGCACGCACAGGCTTGGAACGAGGAGCTGATTAAAGTTGAAGAACGTTGTAAAGATGGGTTTCGTAGTCGCATCCGTGGTTGCCGCATCGTTTGCTGTTGCTGCTGATGCCGTCGCCACAAAAATGGCCGCAGGTAAGCCTGATTTGACCATTCGCGGAGGCTTGTTCCTTCCGAGCGATGCGACCGCGATGGCCGTTTCGAAGTCGTGGGTCGCTTTCGGGGTGGACCTCCGGTTATCCTCGTTCGCCGTCAACTCGGCCCGAACAAATGGCTACTATTCAGTCTCCGTCGATTACGCTAGTCGCGCAGGTTGGAGATCGATTCCCGTGACGTTCAACTACAACGTGGTTGACGGCGCGTTGACTTACTTTGGTGGCATCGGGCTTGGCCTGACCCGCAACCCGACCGATGCGGAGAAGTACGTGGCCCTCGCCACCGCGGGCGCCTCAATCATGATCTCCCCTCGAGTCTCGCTCTCCGGTAAGTACACGGTCGTTACGCGCAAGGCGTACAGCGGCTTCGGTGTATTCATCGGCGTCAAAATCTAGGACCGCAATCGGTACAGAAGGCAGCGTTCGCCGAGCGCTGCCTTCACGCATTGTCGTGGTCGGTATACTCCTAGCAGGTTCCAAATCATGCCCAGTCGAATCGAAACGGTCGTCCTCCACGATAGTGCAACTCCGATTCTCGGAGACTTGCAAAAGGGCGGCAACGTTATCCTCACTACGGCAGAAACCCTGATCAATCAGGCTCGCGCCAACTCTCTCTGGCCGCTGACGTTTGGACTAGCGTGTTGCGCAATTGAGATGATGAGCACCGCCGGTGCGCGATTCGATCTTGCCCGATTCGGATCAGAAGCCTTCCGCGCCACGCCGCGGCAAGCGGATGTAATGATTATCGCGGGGCGCGTCAGCAAAAAGATGGCCCCGGTGCTTAGGCAGATTTATGACCAAATGCCTGAGCCGAAGTGGGTGATCTCGATGGGTGCGTGCGCGTCATCGGGCGGCGTTTACAATAATTATGCGATCGTGCAAGGTGCAGATCAGATTGTGCCGGTTGACGTATACGTTCCGGGATGTCCACCATCGCCAGACGCACTTATTTACGCCATCCTGAAGTTACAAGAGAAGATCAAGCGCGGCAAAAACCTCAAGAAATTTAGTGATCTGAGGCTGATCGAAACGACGGCTCGCGAGCAAGAGTTGGTGAGTTCTTAATGGAACTGCTCAAAGAAGTTGTCAAGCCGATGCTAGCCGGCTTCGGCATTACTCGCCGCCGCCTAGCTCACCAAAGAGCAACAATTTCATATCCTGAAGAGCGGCGCGAGCAGTACACAAGGACACGTTGGCGTCACGTTTTGACCAGATACGACAGCGGATTGGAGCGATGTATCGGTTGCTCGCTCTGCGCGGGAGCGTGCCCTGCTCGGTGTATAAACGTCGAGGCAGCGTCGAACACGGATGAAGAGCGCTATTCGCCGGGTGAGCGGTACGCCGCAAGATATGAGATCAACATGCTGAGGTGCATTTTCTGCGGTTACTGCCAAGAGGCATGTCCGACCGGCGCGATCGTACTGCGCAAGGATTTTGAACTCGCTAACTACAATCGAGAGCACTTCATTTTCACGAAGGAAATGCTCCTAGAGCCAATGCCGCTCAACAGCTAATCGAATGCGGATTCTGCTAATCGGTTCCGGCGGTCGTGAACACGCACTCGCCTGGAAACTGGTTCAAGAAGCACAAGTTTGGGTCGCTCCTGGCAACCCAGGTATCGCTGAGGTTGCACCTTGTTTGCCAATCTCGACCAGAGACTTCGATGCGATTTACAGAGCGGCAAAGGAACACCAGGTGGATTTGGTGGTCTGCGGCCCTGAAGATCCTCTTGTTTCTGGGCTAGGCGATTACTTGCGAGACAGATGCATTCCGGTCTACGGTCCATCACGCGCAGGCGCACAACTTGAGGCCAGCAAGGCATTTAGCAAGGAAATGATGGTAGCAGCCGGTGTTCCGACGGCCGCGTTTGGAACTTTCACTGACCTTGACGATGCCCTCAAATTCATCGGCGACCAGTATCGTTTAGGTCGACAGCTAGTCGTCAAGGCGTCCGGAAACGCGGTTGGGAAGGGTGTTGTCGTCGCAAACTCACAAAACGAAGCTGAAGTCGCGACCCGATCGATGTTAGAAGGCGGAGCATTTGGGGCCGCAGGCGAAACTGTCGTCGTGGAAGAGCGCCTGGTCGGGCGAGAGTTCAGCCTTTTGACGATCGTAGGCGACCACAATTGGATATCACTTCCGGTTGCGCAAGACTACAAGCGCGCTCTCGACAACGATCAGGGGCCGAACACCGGGGGGATGGGCTCGTATTCACCGGTTTCATGGGTGAGCACGGATATGGTGGAGCGCGCCGAAGCTCGAATCGTTGCTCCAATCATCGCAGAGCTTCGCAGACGGGCGATCGAGTTTCGAGGAACCTTATTCTCCGGTGTGATGGTCGTTGACGGTGAGCCGATCTGTCTCGAATATAACGTGCGGTTCGGAGACCCTGAAACACAATCCGTCATGGGTCGGCTCGGCTCCGGATTTGCGCAAGCGCTCTTCCAAGCCGCAACTGGCCAGTTCATCGAGGGCCCGGCAGTTTTGGACCGGTCTGCGGTGACGGTAGTTGTGGCTGCGCAAAACTATCCTGCCTCCGGTTCCAAAGGTGAATCAATCACTCTCGGCCCGACCTCCGAATCAAAGATCTATTTTCATTCCGGGACGGCCCGCCGTGAATTAGGACTCGTAACTGAAGGAGGACGCGTCGTTGGTGCGACCGCATTTGGACGAACGGTCGAAGAAGCTAGAACGCTCGCGTACGATTTGGCTGCGGCCGTGCAATTCACGGGAGCGCGGTATCGCTCCGACGTTGCCGCAAGCGAGTGAAATCGCGCACTCAGCGACGTGGCTCGACGGCACGAATATTGTTTGGTGAATAGGACTATTGCCGCGCTAATGCATTTATGCTTCAATTGCGCTCGCCTGCCGCCAATCTTCACCCGTAAAATTGCGTGTTTTGGGCCCACTTTGCCCATTTAATGCGGTCGTTCCCATATACTTCCTACTGTAACTATTGCTGGTGAGCAGTGGTAGTTGCACGAAATTATCCGGTTACGCGATTGGCCCCGTGACCATTAGGCAATTCGTAGTTTGTAGGTGGATTGACCCCACTGACTGTCAGAGCTCAACCGCTCAAGCTCACGTCTTGCACTTGCTGGAGAAACAATAAATGAAACTTAATCGACTTGCTGTCGTAGCTTTGGCTGCATGTGCAGCTACGGGCGCGATGGCTCAATCTTGGGCACCTTTCGCAAAGCCCAGCGGCTACAACGGCCACAACTTCTGGTTCGGACCGGGACCTGCTGTCCACTCGCTGAACTCCTACGACTGGGATGCGAACAATCGCGCTTGGTTCGAGTACGACGGTAGCGGCGGATTTCTTGGCTCTGGCGGCGTTTTCGGCAGCGGCACGGCTTTCACCGGTTTTCCGGCAGGTTGGGGCTTCTCTGACGTTATCCAGGCTCGATCGACGATCAACGTCCGACCGTACGTCTACATTGACGGCTACTTCGGCTTGATCAGCGACGTTCAGGGTTGGGGCTATGCTTCACACCTGTTCCTCGGTAGCTCCACGTTCTACGTGCTGCACAACGCTCCGATCTTCATCCACTTCAGCGGCTTCACGAATGCCAATCAGGTCGCAACTTTGGGCGTACCGAACGGCAGATTCATCAGCATGGAGTACACGGCTCAGGCGTACGCTACCACGCCTCTCGCAACGTTCACCGCGTTTGTGCCGCCGATCAACTTCGGACCACTCGCAGGTAATGCTACGTACTACCTCGACCCAGTGGCCGATACCAACTTCTTTGGTCGAATTGACATTAGCCGCTATGCGACGATCCCTTACGATATCCCTGCGGGTATCTACCAGGCCGTCGGAACGGTTGTCGTCTCCTCCATCTAAGACAAAACAAGCTAAAGGCCGCGGGCAGTTATCTGCTCGCGGCCTTTTTTTGTTTGAACCTGAGCCTCCTCGCAATAACTCCGTATTACACGATTCGCCATGAACTTGGCATGAACCTTGGTTGCCGTTAGCTTCACCGTCAGGAGCTAACAGTGAAACTAGGAACCAAGCCAACTCAGTTCAATCTCAAGTATCGGTCCGCACTTTGGGCCGGCCTTGCTACCGCCATCCTATGGAGCACCACGGCCGTAGCGCCGAGTTCACAAGCGGTGGCCCAAGTCTGGCAAACCTCACGCTTTAACTCTAACGTAGCCGCGAAAGGCGGACTGGGCGTATTCAAGGAAACCGCATTCCTTTCCGCCGGCGATCAGATTTCTGGTACGGCGACCGTCACCCTAGTAGCGCCATTTGACGTCTCCGTGCGCTTCTCTGGCTTTGGCAATCCGACCAATGGCGCGGTATCGCCGTTCTCAATGTCTCTGCACTGCGAAGCCACCGGGCTGGGCGTCGTTTACGACGGACCCGCCGCCGGCATCAACAACCTCACCGTAACATTGCCAACTTCCACCACTCCCACCGGAGTCGGCCTACTTCTTGCACGGACCTTGATCGTAACGAAAGACGTTTCGATGGGGACGTACAGCGACAAGGGCCAAATCGTCATCAGCCAAATCTAAACCGTTTTTCACCTCAGGAGCAATCAAAATGAAACTTATCCGATCCGCAACTCTCGTCATTTCCGCACTCGCCGCCGTCACGTCCATGGCGCAGACTTGGGCGCCGTTCGCCCAGCCAGCCGGCTACAACGGCCACAACTTCTGGTTTGGACCGGGCCCGGCCGCTCACACCCTGAACAGCTACGACTGGGACGCAAATAACCGAGCCTGGTTCGAATACGACGGTAGCTCGAGCTCGTTCCAAGGCGCTGGTGGCGTAGCTGGTAGCGGCACCGCATTCACGGGATTCGTATGCGGCTGGGGCTTCACCGACGTCATCGAAGCAAGGTCCACGATTAACGTTCGACCGTACGTCTACATCGACGGATACTTCGGCTTGATCAGCGACGTCCAGGGTTGGGGCTATTCTTCGCACCTCTATCTCGGTAGCTCGACATTCTACATCCTCCACAACGCACCGGTGTTCGTCCACTTCAATGGCTTCTCGGACGCCAATCAGGTGGCAACAGTTGGTGTGCCAAACGGCAAGTTCATCAAGATGGAGTATTCGGCACAGGCCTACATGACCACGCCGCTTGCGACGTTCACCATGACCGTTCCGTCGATCAACTTCGGACCGACCGCAGGTGATGCCACTTACTACCTCGACCCAGTAGCCAACACGAACTTCTTCGGCAAGATCGACATCAGCCGCTACGCTACGATTCCTTACGATGTTCCCGCCGGCGTCTATCGCGCCACCGGAACCGTGGTCGTTTCTTCCATCTAAGGAACTCCAACGACCCAGGGCCGTGAGTGCTAGCTGCTCACGGCTCTTTTTTGTGCCTTCCCAGACTGTCGAAGGCTTTTGCCAGTTTCTAACTTTTGGGTCACGGTCATTGGCCCGGTTCTTGCTCCTCTCTCAATCGACACACGAGCCGTCTCGCAAGGGGCGGTATTGGCCGGGCGCAAGCCCAGCGGATATTGTCCGTAAGCGATACGGTTCGCTGAACGATCCGGGAGGCATAGCCGCCCAAAAAAAGCTTGTTTTGAAATAGAAACAGGAGCAAACAGAAAATGAAATTGACTCGCATCGCGATTCTCGCAATCTCGGCACTCGCCGCAACGTCGTCCATGGCTCAGTCATGGGCACCGTTCGCGAAGCCGGCTGGCTACAACGGCCACAACTTCTGGTTCGGTCCGGGACCTGCTGTGCACTCGCTGGCATCCTACGACTGGGACGCCAACAACCGAGCATGGTTCGAATACGACGGTAGCTCGAGCTCCTTCCGGGGCGCTGGCGGCGTTTCTGGTAGCGGCACCGCATTCACGGGTTTCCCGAGTGGCTGGGGCTTCTCCGATGTCATCGAGGCTCGATCGACAATCAATGTCCGACCGTACGTCTACATCGACGGATACTTCGGCTTGATCAGCGACGTTCAGGGTTGGGGCTATGCTTCACACCTGTTCCTCGGTAGCTCCACGTTCTACGTGCTGCACAACGCTCCGATCTTCATCCACTTCAGCGGCTTTACCGATGCGAATCAGATCGCAACGGTTGGCGTGCCAAACGGAAAGGTAATCAAGATGGAGTACTCGGCGCAGGCCTACATGACCACGCCGCTTGCGACGTTCACCATGACCGTTCCGTCGATCAACTTCGGACCGACCGCAGGTGACGCCACCTACTACCTCGATCCGGTTGTGAACACGAACTTCTTCGGCAAGATCGACATCAGCCGCTACGCTACGATTCCTTACGATATTCCTGCAGGCGTATATCGCGCCCTGGGAACCGTTGTGGTTTCGTCCATCTAATCTAGGTCTTAGACCTAGCTGAGGCCCATGCGAGCATAACTTGCGAGCATGGGCTTCGTCAGAACAGGTACAGGTTAGAACTTCAAGTGCCGTTCGGGCCTGAACTTTTAGAAATCACGTATTTCGAACCGTGGAAGAGCCTTCCGAATTGGAAAAATCAATACAGATGAACATATCAACGATGCTTGGCCGGACGCGGCGTGTGCTCGCGCAGTTCGGATGCCTAGCCGCACTCTGCGCGGTTGCGTCTGCGCAAAACAAGATGCCGCAACTGCCGCAGACGACGGAATCGTTTGGCGGACTTACAATTTCCCCTTTGATCTACCGTGTGGCAACGATTGGTGGTCGAACCGGCGTCCTTGAGTTCAACATGACTGGTGCTCCTAAGGCCAACGTCAACGTCCGCATCCGAATGCACTCCGCGATATTCGAAGATGGTTCGTATAATGCCATCCTTGAAGCTAAACACCCTCGCGACTGTAGCGCGTGGTTTGGTATTTCGAAAGAACGGAACGAACTCGTCAAACCTGGCAAGCGCCCCGTCCTCGGAATCAAGTACACCGTGCCAACGAGCGCAAACGGCGTTTATTGGGCACTCATGACCTTTGAACCCAGACAGGTTGGGTCGGACGTCGCGCCGAATCTGATGTATCAGATTCCGATCATTTTCACCGTTGGTAAACCCGGAGTACCTGATATCCACGTCGGAACGCCGACCGTGGCCGGCGACGACAAGAGTTCTGGAGTGATCATTCGCGTGAGGAATATCAGCCGCGCGCATGCTGTCGTCGGCGCATCCGCAGAAATTCGCTCTGCCCTGTCAGGCACCCTGATTACGAAAACGACCGTCATGGACCGCAACATTCTGCCAGGAACGTCTCGCGACTTGCTAATGCAGTTGAATTACCACTTCAAAGACGGCGCGTACCGCGTTTCCGGACATGTTGATCTCGGGGTGAGGAGACTACCCACCGTCGTCGGTGAGTTCCTCGTCAAAGGCGGCAAAATTTCTATGACTACAGCGAGCAAAATGCTCGAAGCAACGCCCGTAATTGTCGAGCCTGGCGGTTTTGAACTGGCGATGGCGGCAGGTGGACGTTCGCTGAAGTCTGTAAAGATCAAGAACATCAGCAATCGTCCGATCACGATTCAACTTGAAGGACGAAATGTCGAGCAGTCGGACACCGGTTCAATCGGCATCGGCGACCGTCAGATCCCGGACTCCCTAAACGTCTCCATTGAGCCTCGGGAACTAGTGATCAATCCAGGCGTCAGCGCAAGTGCGCGCTTGACTGTGTCATCTGCGCGGGACGCAACCGGAGACCATTGGTTTGGCATCTCGGTCAAAGAAAAGGATAACGACAAAGCGTTCTCCCAGCAACTGATGGCCGTTGTTACGTTTAAGAACACCCTCAGGCCAAAAGTAGAGCTAGAGGACATAACGTCCCGTTTTGACCGGAATGGGAGCCCAACGACGTTCAATTTCGTTCTGCACAACTCAGGAAATAGCAATGTGGCTGTCTTCATGACCGCGAAGCTGGTGCCAGACGCTGGTGGCGACAACTACCAGATCGAGCCGACGGTGCCCAACGAAGGGAAGTTGATCCCGGGTGCCAGACTGCCCGCAAGCGCGACGTTGCCGCCAAATCTTGCCCCCGGCAAATATGTTTTGGTCGTCGGAATGCAGTACACCGACAAGGCGGGAATCGAAAAGAAGATTCCGATTACGATCAAAAGTCCCTCGTCCAACCAAAAACAATAAAGACAATTGACGAATACCCTAATGGTTCGGGCTCCTTCTCTCGATAATCAAATTGAGCTTCAAGGGAAGGAGCATTTTTATGTGGGACATACTAAGGGCACTCATGGTAGCGTTAGCGCTGGTCACTGGCCAGCCTCTCGCACTTCAAGGAAGAACGGCAGCGTCGACAGCAAAGCCGATCAAGAGCGACGAGCAAGAGCCAGTTTCTAGCAAGCCGACTTCGCAGGCGCCGGTGATTAAGTCGCAAGCGGTTGGGCCAGGGAACAAGAAAGGCGCAACGCAGGACGGCGGAGGAACGGGACCGGTCACTCCGGTAGTGAAGCCGGAAGGCGGCTCAGGGCAGCCTAACGGAGTCGGCGTAAACACGTCGCAAACGCCGGGGTTCGTCACAAACGTTTACACCGATGCATCTTTGCGCGCCGTCTTCAGCGAAGTCGGTGCAATCGCGGGTGTTCAAATCATCGCGGATAGCACCGTTCAAGATACGCCAGTTACAATCGAGTTTAAGAACGAGCCCATCGACAGTGCAATTCGCACTCTCGCCAAGTTCGGTGGATTACAGGTCAAGAAGAAAGATGGTCTTTACCTTGTCAGCACGGCCACGCCAGACGCTCCGATGTTCCTCGACTTTGTAGTAACGCGACGATTCATGCCCCACAACATTCCCGTTGACAGCCTCCTTACCGCTCTCCCTAAGGCATGGAAAGATATCGTTGCTGGCGACAAAGCCACCAACTTAATAACGGTAATGGCCTCCGAGGCACAGGCCGATCAAATTATGCGTGACCTGCGGGTCATGGACTCGCCGCAGCGCCAGATCGTCGTCGAAGCCCTTATCGCCGACGTCACATCGGACAAGTCTGATGACTTCAATTTCAGTTGGAACTGGCACAACTTTGGTGTCGCGTCTGACCTGACTCTGGCATATTCTTCGGTAGTCGCCGGTGACCTCGCGAAGCTCAAGATGCTCATTCAGCATCAGAAAGCGACCGTTCGAGCCAATCCACGCGTCACGGCGATGGAAGGCCGAGAAACGCAATTTAGCGTCGGTCAAGAACTGTATTACGCTTTGCAAACTGCATCCGGCAACACTCAGTTTTCCTACAGCCAGATTCAGGCGATCAAAACCGGTACTACACTTAAGTTCACCGCGTTTGTCGATGATGACGGAACGATCGTGCTTAACCTCGATCCTGAGGTCAGCGACGCCGTTTCACTGGATCCCCACGGAAACCCCGTGACGACACGCCGAACCGCCCATACAACTATTCGAGTCAAGGATGGCGAAACGTACGCGATCGGTGGTCTCGTACAAGAGTTCTCCAAGCAGACGGTCGCAAAGGTTCCGATTCTCGGAGACCTGCCGCTCATCGGATGGTTGTTCAACAGCAAGAGTTCGTCGCGAAACAAGTCGGAAGTGATCATGATGATCACGCCTCACCTAACTGATCGAGGTGCCGGTGGCGCCGGAATGGACAGCGGGCGCAAACTCGCAACGCCCATGATTGATCCCGCGTGGGACCGAGAAGTAAATGGAGCGGCCAAACCTGCGCCAGTCGCACCTCCTGCACCGGTACTGCCGAGCGTGGACGTGCTGGATGCAACGGTAGTCGGACCCATGGGCGCCCGGAACATGTTCAGGTACGACGAAGCCTCCAGCATGCCGGCTCTCGCTGGAATCTTGCCATCCGGCATGAGCTATCCTGCAGACCTCGCTGCGATCCCGGGCACAAAGGGAATGGACGGCAAGAGCATGGAAATGTTGGTGCTGCGCGACAGTGCCGGTTTCTCCGGCGAACAATTGAGCGTACACCCAATCGGTCTCGCCGCTGGCAATGTGATGGTCGCCGGTAAGTCGGTTTACAAGACACTGATGATAGGCGTCCAGTTACACTCAAAAATGTACGGAGCGCTCAAATCAGTCGATGAACTCACGGCTGCCCAGAAGCAGGACATCGCGATGTTCGCCTCATCGTACTACTCGAGCCCGCAATCGACCTTTGAGTTCAAAGGATTCGGCAATCCGCAAACCGCAGCCCAGTTGCTCGGCGAAGGGATGTTACGTCGTCAGCAACGCAAGCACTAGACGCACCTGATCGATCTAAAAAAGGGGCACCACGTTTATCGTGGCGCTCCTTTTCTGGTTTTATGTCACGGTTAACAAGGGAAGTATCGCGCGGGTACCCTCTAGACCATGCCCTCCGAGATTGCCGAGCTAGACGCTCTCTGCGTCAACACGATTCGTGGCCTTGCGATTGATGCTGTTCAGAAGGCGAACAGCGGTCATCCCGGGCTCCCGTTGGGAGCGGCGGCATTTGCCTATTCTCTGTGGACGCGTCATCTACACCATAGTCCGGCCAATCCTAAATGGTTCAATCGCGATAGATTCGTGCTCTCTGCGGGTCATGGCAGCATGCTCCTCTACGCTTTGCTTCACCTGACGGGCTACGACGTCAGCATGGACGACCTCAAGTCATTCCGACAACTGCACTCCAAGACGCCGGGGCATCCGGAGTACGGCCACACCGCCGGAGTTGAGGCAACTACCGGTCCCCTTGGGCAGGGTTTTGCCAATGGGGTCGGGTTCGCTATCGCAGAAGCTTGGTTGGCGGCGACATACAATCGACCCGGTCATGACGTTGTCGATCATAAGACTTACGTCATTTGTTCAGACGGTGACCTCATGGAAGGCATCGCCACGGAAGCGGCATCACTGGCTGGACACCTTGAGCTCGGCAAGTTGATCGTGCTGTACGACGACAACGATATTTCGCTTGATGGCCCTACGGCCCTTTCCTTCAATGAAGATATTCCGAGCAAGTTCGCCGCGATGGGTTGGCATGTCCAGTCGATTGACGGATTGAATGTAGATGCAACGGATCGGGCAATCAGGGAAGCGATCTCACATAACGGCAAGCCTAGTTTGATCGCGTGCAAGACGATCATCGGTTTTGGCTCGCCAAATAAGGCGGGCTCCAGCAAGTCGCACGGATCTGCGCTTGGTCCTGACGAGGTAAAGCTGACGAAATCGGCCCTCGGTCTCCCCCCAGATCAGGATTTTTACACCCCAGAAGATGCGCTTTCGCACTTTCGGCAGGCGGTTGCCACCGGCCAGGAGCGAGAAGGCAAATGGGCGAAAGTCTTGGAGGCGTATGCCATCGCGCATCCAGACGAACATGCAAAGTTCACGGCGGCTATGGCCGGCGATTTCGGTTCCGAATGGGTCGGTGCGCTACCGAGTTTTTCGGCTGAAGTCTCCGCAGCCACGCGCGAGTCGGGCCGCGCCGTCCTAAAGGCAATTGGGGCGCTACATACCGGTCTGTTGGGAGGCAACGCGGATCTCAGCGAGAGCACATATGCTCTTCAGCATGATTCGGGTGACTTCTCACGTACTAACAACGCTGGGCGAAACATTTTCTTTGGTGTTCGTGAACACGCGATGGCGGCGGCGCTGAACGGCATGACTTTGCACGGTGGCGTTCATTCCTACGGCGGAACGTTCTTCAACTTCAGCGATTACTGCAAACCGTCCATTAGGCTTGCCGCTCTGATGGGCTGTCCCGTGACATTCATCTTCACCCACGACAGCATCGGACTGGGAGAGGATGGACCGACTCATCAGCCGATTGAACAACTAACCGGCTTGCGCGCGATGCCGAATCTCAATGTCATCCGACCTGCGGATGGTAACGAGACGAGCGCCGCGTGGAAAATCGCGCTAGAAAGCAAGTCGACGCCGACATTGCTCGTGCTCTCCCGCCAGAACTTGCCGACTCTTACGACGCAAGATGTCCGTACCCACCCAGCTCATATGGGTGGGTACGTTCTACACGAGGCCGAAGGTGGGCCAGCGCATGTAACGCTGATCGGAACAGGCAGCGAACTCCAACACTGTGTGGCGGCTCGAAGCGCGCTTCAGTCGGAAGGAATCGGAGCCCGGGTCGTCAGTATGCCGAGCACTTACTTGTTCGACAAGCAGGCGTCGGAGTACCGTGAGTCAGTACTTGGAGTCGTCCCGAGAGTGGCCATAGAGGCAGGCGCGACTTTGGGTTGGTACAAGTACGCACAAACTGTAGTTGGAATCGATCAATTCGGCCTGTCCGCACCCGCGGACCAGATCATGAAAGAACTCGGCATGAACGCCGATCACCTAGTCGCAGTCGTCAAGGCGACGCTGGGCAAGTGACTCTGTTTAGCCGAATCATCGCTCGCGAGATTCCGGCTGATATCGTATACGAGGATGACCACGTCGTCGCATTCAGGGACATCGAGCCGAAAGCACCGATCCATATCGTGGTTGTCACTCGAGCCGAGATTCCAAGCGTTGCCGATGTTCAGCACGGGGACGATCACGAGCATCTGATTCGCGCGGCAGCGAAAATTGCCGAACAGGAAGGATTGGTAACGGGCTATCGGCTCGTGATCAATAGTGGCGAGGACGGCGGGCAGAGTGTCCCTCACCTCCACGTTCACCTTCTGGGCGGACGAAAATTGGGCTGGCCACCGGGCTAAAGGCAATCGTCTTGGCTACTATCTCCTTATGCATGATCGTTCGGGACGCCGAGAGCGTGCTCCGAGCATGCCTCGAGAGCGTTCGCGGCGTATTTGATCAAACCATCATTGTGGACACGGGCAGTCAAGATCGTACGATCGAGATCGCTAAGGAGTTTGGCGCGGAGACCTATGAAGTCCCTTGGGCTGACTCTTTCTCTGTTGCCCGGAACGAGTCAATCCGGCATGCGAAAATGGACTGGATCCTTTGGCTCGACGCCGACGACACGCTTCCTTCAAGCAGCGCAAAGGCAATCAGAGACACCGTCAACAGGGCCACAGAGCGCCAAATTGCGTTCATCCTGCCCGTTCAGGGAGTTCGCCCAGACGAAGCTCAGGGTACGCGCGTTTATCATATCAAGCTCTTTCGGAATCTGCCCGGAGTCCAATTCGAGAGGCGCGTTCACGAGCAAGTTCTACCGAGTCTGCAAGCACTTGGCGGCAACATCGGACGGATTAATGCGGCCATGGTGCTCCACTCCGGATATGATCGGTCGGCCGCCGGGCAAGAAGCAAAGCGGGCCCGTGACCGTCGACTGTTGCTACTCGACCTCAAGGAGCAACCGGGAGATGCGTTTACTCTTTTCAATCTCGGTGCGACCGAGTACCAAGCCGAATCGTATCGGGCCGCTATCGATTGGCTACAAAAATGCGTCAAAGTCTCTCATAAAGCGGGGTCTCACTTACCACGTGCCTACGCTCTGCTCGGGTTAGCGCACCACCGAATAGGCGCGAATGACAAAGCTTTGCTGGCGTTTGACGCTGGGATTGCCGCCGTTGGCCCGCACCCAACCCTACTCTTCGACTCAGCAACTGTCCTCGCCCACGTAAGTCGCTTCCGCGATGCGCGACTTCGCTTGCTCGCGATCTCGGAGGACACATCCTGGTCACCGGATAGCTTTGATCCGGCGATTTTTGGGACACGCCGGTCGTTCCTGTTAGGCGTGGTTTCGCAGGAACTTGGTCGACACCGCGACGCACGCCAGCACTATCTCGACGTCTTACGACTTGAACCCGGCCATATTCGGGCCGCGATCGCGCTATTCAACGTGGCGAGAACACAAGGTGACGGCGAAACAATGAGTCTTGCCGTGGACGCCGTTAGCAATTCGCAGGGGTACTCGGAGGTCTGGGCGGAACTCGAAATGGAGCGACTAACAGCCGCCGGCGCGGATGCTGAGCGAAGCATGCGAGAGATGATAGACAGTAATCCCGACGCGATCGGCCCCATTTATTGCGTGGTCAAGTACCTGCTAGACCGGGCAGAATACGATGAGGCCGAACCGCTCCTGAAGCGTCTTAACGCCTTGGGCCACGCTCAATCTGCTTACGTTTTGGGATTGATTGCAGAGTCCGATGGGGAATCAGACGCCGCTCGAAGTTGGTTCGAGCGGGCGACGACTTTGGACCCCTGCCACGAAGACGCTCAGTCCAAGCTTGTCAGAGACTCGTCTTAGCCGACCGACCCTTCCAGACTGACCCCTAATAGCTTTTGAGCTTCAACGGCAAACTCCATCGGCAGCTCTCGGAATACATCCTTACAGAAGCCGGACACGATCATGTTCACCGCATCTTCCGTCGGAATTCCGCGTTGGTTGCAGTAAAAAATCTGGTCTTCTCCGATCTTCGAGGTGGACGCCTCATGCTCGACCGTGGCCGTTTTGTTCTTCACCTCAATATACGGAAACGTGTGAGCGCCGCAACGATCGCCCATTAGCATTGAGTCGCACTGTGAGTAATTCCGAGCGTTTTCTGCACCCGGATTGATTCTCACCAATCCACGGTAAGTGTTCTGGCCGTTGCCGGCGGAAATGCCCTTGGCAACGATGGTCGACTTCGTGCGTTTTCCGATGTGGATCATCTTCGTTCCCGTGTCGGCCTGCTGTTTGTTCGCAGTCAACGCCACGGAGTAGAACTCGCCGATCGAGTCGTCGCCCTGGAGAATGACGCTCGGGTACTTCCACGTAATCGCCGAACCCGTCTCCACCTGGGTCCACGTGACCTTGCTCCGCTTTCCAGCACACTTCGCACGCTTAGTCACAAAATTGAAAATGCCCCCCCTTCCTGTCTTGGGGTCGCCAGGGTACCAATTCTGCACGGTGCTGTACTTGATTGTCGCATCGTCAAAGGCGATGAGCTCTACAACGGCGGCGTGAAGCTGATTCTCATCCCGCATTGGAGCCGTGCAGCCTTCTAGGTAGCTAACAAAGGCTCCCTCATCCGCGATGATGAGCGTTCGCTCAAACTGTCCGGTTTTCTCGGCGTTGATTCGGAAATAGGTGCTCAGCTCCATCGGACATCGCGTTCCTTTTGGCACGTACACGAAAGATCCGTCCGAGAAAACGGCGCAGTTCAGCGTCGCGTAGTAGTTGTCGGAATACGGCACGACGCTTCCCAGGTACTGCCGAACGAGCTCAGGATGCTCCTTTACCGCCTCTTGAATGGAGCAGAAAATGATTCCAAGTTCGCCAAGCTTCTCTTTGAAAGTTGTCACGACCGAAACGCTATCAAAAACGGCGTCCACCGCGACTCCGGAAAGTCCTCGCGCGTCCGCTGGGCTCGCGGCGGCCCCCTTGACGTTGAACATCACCTTCTGCTCTTCAACCGGGATGCCCAATTTGTTAAAGACCTTGAGAATCTCAGGATCGACCTCATCCAGTGAGTTCAACTCGGCAAGCTTTTTCGGGGCCGAGTAATAGATGATGTCCTGAATATTGACCGGCTCATACGACACGTTCGGCCAGGTGGGTTCCTTCATCGTGAGGAAGTGCCGATACGCCTTGAGGCGGTACTCCAGCAACCACTCCGGCTCCTGCTTTTTGGCGGAGATGATGCGGACAACATCCTCGCTCAAGCCGGGCGGCAGGGAGTCCGTTTCAAGATCTACGCTCCAACCGTGTTCGTATTCTCGACTTGCAAATTGCTCTAGCAGAGCAGTGGATTGATCCAGGGTTTCTTCGCTCATAGGTCACTGGCAAACGTCCGCTGGGCAGCACCCACTCCACGTCGCCGATCCGTAAGCTATTTTGACATGAATCTGTACTTTATTGCCAAGATTGATTGGTTCAGGCAGTCGGGCGAAGCTTCGACTTAACTCGAACCATCGCTCGCGTAAGAGTGTCGGATTCGGGCATTTTTAGTTTCACCGAAATCAAGAAGTACGCCCACGCGCACAGAAAGAATCCTAGACCTAGGCTCGTAAGCACGCGTGCCTTGCTGCCCGAAAAATAATGGGCGAAGGCGCCAAACGACAAAATTGACGCAATCAGAGCAACCCCGATGCTCGCGATCAGCGACTTGCCGAGCGTAACTCCGACGCTTCGAAAATCTAAACCACCGACGCGCTTAGAAATTGCGACCCCGAGAAATATGATCAGGCAACACGCAGCGATGGATCCCGCGATTGGTAGCGCGCAATACCCAAGTGCCGTCTCTCGCAACACCAAAATGAGAGCTACAAACAGTACGGTCGTTCCCGTGCTAATCAGGATCGGAGTCAGGCTGTCGTGGATCGCGAAAAACGCTCGCATGAGCACCGGGTGCAAGCACCAGCCGATGAGTCCGAGCGAAAACAGGCGCACGAACAAAGCGGTGATCTGAGTGTCTGCCGCCGTAAAGTGACCCTGCTGATAGAGTCCGGCGACAATTGTCGGGGCCATCACGGCAATAAAGATCAGCGTAGGTGTCGTCAAATAGATGACCTGTCGCATGCTTCGACACACCTGATCCCGATAC
>JBBRML010000008.1:0-66282 GCA_038230855.1 Fimbriimonadales bacterium
AAAACAGGTGACGCCACCAAAAAATGGTGGGCGGTGAGGGGCTTCCCGTTTAGTGCGTCCACACCCGAAATTGTCGTTGAAAGCGACGGGATAAACTTCTCGCCCATCACCGAGAAAACAGGTGACGCCACCAAAAAATGGTGGGCGGTGAGGGGCTCGAACCCCCGACAGCCTCGGTGTAAACGAGGTGCTCTACCAACTGAGCTAACCGCCCGAACTCGTCACGCAAACTGCTGGCAAAAAATCTCCGCAGTTATTGGGACAACACATTATGCTTTTCGTTGTACACTGGATGCAAGACCACGGATGAAGCGAATCTTCCTGACACTGGTTCCATGGATGGCACTAGCGTCGACGGGCGGGGCACAAACGCGCCTCGCAGAAGTGTCCTACACTCACCGCGACGCCACCCCTGTCCACGCATATCGTTTGGGCGACGAATGTTTCGTGCCGCTCGACGCGCTTCCGAGCTTCGGTTGGCATGCTACGCCTAAAGATACTTACGCGGCCATCGTCGCCGAAGGGAAGTCCTTTACGCTACCGACTCGAGTTTTTGCCGGTAAGGCAACAATTCCACTGCGCAAGGCGATCGCCCTGATGGGCGGCGGCGCAGAGTGGATTTCCCGAACGGACACAATTCAGGTGTTCGCTCCGGTGGCCAGTGTGTCCGTGCACAACGGTCGCTTGCAGGCTTCAAGCACCCTGGGCCTAAAACCCAGCGTCTTCTTGCTCTCAAATCCTTCTCGTGTTGTTGTCGATTTTGAAGGAGCTCGCCTGTCCGTGGGAGCGACGAAGGATGTCGAACCAGGAGTTCGCGTCAGCCAGTTCAAAGAGAACACCGTTCGCATCGTGATGGAGTCGGCAAACCTCAGCGAAGCTCCGAAGATCAATTCTGAAGAGACGCGGGATGTTGACCTCGACCTCAAGCAAATCCAAGCGCCAACTCAGGCTAACACGAGCGCAGGAGCGGAAGCGAAAGTCGAACATCTTGGCCGCACGGACGAGGACCCGCCGAAGTTGGCGGAGACGAAGCCAACTCTCGCCGAGTCGGCGAAGGTTGATCTTCCAAAGACTCTGCAGATTAATGTCGACCGAGAGTCGGAAGCCTTAACATCGCTTTCAATTCCAATCACTGGGATATCCAAGTTCGACATGAAGTACGCGAAGCCGGATCCAGACCGGCTCGAGATAACGCTCCCACATGTGAACGGCGTCCTCCCGGACGCTATTCAACTTGAGACAGACGCCGTCAAATCAGTCATGGCGCGTCAAGACGGTTGGAACACCATTTTGATGTTCCAACTTTCGCGTCCGATGGGGGTCGAGGTCGTCATGAACAAGGCGGGCCTCGAAATTCGTCTATTAAAGCCTCGCGTCGGCGACGGAAAGCTTGCGGGCAAGACGATCATTGTCGATGCCGGCCACGGTGGCGAAGATCCCGGATCTGGTTTTGGTGGAATTCACGAGAAGGACCTGACCTTACCAGTCAGCAAGTTGGTCGCTGAAGAGCTTGCAAAAGAAGGCGCTGTTGTCATCCTCACGCGAAGAGATGATTCCTATCCGACCCTCTTGGATCGCTCCGGGCTTGCCAACCGGAACAACGCGGATTACTTTGTCTCTATTCACATCAACAAAACCGCCGGGAATGGGGCCACTAACACGAGTGGGTCAATCACGTTCTATCACGGAGGTCAAAAATCCAGCGAAGTCCTTGCAGAATGCATCCAAAAGGAACTTGCGAAGGTTTCCCGCATTCCAAGTTTAGGAGTGTGGAGCGACAAGCGCATCTACGACAGTGGCTTCTCCGTACTGAGAAACACGGTTCGAATGCCGGGTGTCCTCGTTGAACTCGGTTTCATCAATAATGCAACAGATCGAAAAAGAATGGTTACCGCAGATTTTCAGAAGTCGGCAGCGGCCGCGATCGTTAAAGGGGTTAAGGTGTACCTAGGCAATGCGACAGAAGAAAAGTAACGGATCGCGAACGGGAGTCGCCCTCGTCGCCCTGCTTCTTGCGGCGACGGGTTTTGGCGTGCTCGTCGGATATGTCAAGAAGTCTCCACATTCAACGTACGTGGCGCCTTCCAGCGTTACCCAACGCGATGACGAAGACAACGCGTCCCAGGACACGAAGCCTCAGGGCAAGCCCAGTGCAGTTTGGGCTGCTGTTCCCGACGGAAATACCGACAAGCTAAAGCACGAATCTGTAAAGGTTTCCGACTCATCTGACAAGCTCGGAACCGTCTTCAACACGATCCTCACTGGGTTCGACAAGGCTGCCGTAAAGGCGCTAGGCGTCGACGTTAAAGACGGCGTCGCAGTTGTTCATCTGAACAAGCGATTGGAAGGCTTCGGCAGTGACGAGGAATCCAAGTTCGTGCTCGCGATCCAAGAATCCTTCGCTCAATTCCCGGGAGTAGAGCGGGTTGAACTGTGGTGCGATGGACAAAAATTGGACACGGTCGGTCACTTCGAAATTTCGGAAGGGATCGCGATTAAACGAGGTTCGGCTTCGGCATCCGACGGCTCTGCGCGCCCACCCAAGCAGCCCTGAGGCAGACCACTCCGACGAGCACGCTCAGCAGAGACCACGACATCGACCAAAGCATCGGAGGCAAACCTGTCGCGTTGCTGACGATCGTCGCGTCACTCTGCACGTCACGACCGCGACCGAGCAAGTAAAACACGGAGTACAGTGCGTTCAAGCACTGCTGTAGGCCAATAAACTGGCTGACGAGCATTACGTTTGTGCCCCTTAACAACGACAGACCCCACAGCGCGATCACCCAAAGTGCGCCGCTCAACTCGCCGATCATGTCTCCTCGTACGAGAACGACCAGCGAGCATAGAAGGACTACCGAAAGCACACGCAATGTCGATCGCGCTCCCGTTTCCGTGCGGCTGAGTACGATCATCAGGCCGCCGAGAATGATCGCGCCGATGTAACCCGCAGAGCCAACGATCAGCGGGTGTTGAGTGGTCAAAAACGTCTCGCCGTTTCCGGCCGCGTAGACATGAATATTCTCGACTTGCGAGCCCGTCAGATAACCGGCGAGGGCATGACTCAGTTCGTGTAAGTGTGTGTTTAGATAGAAAACGGGAAGCAACAACACGCTAACGTACGGCACGAAGGCAATAACGATGCTGACCACAATCGCGTAGATCAAAGTGCGCTGATGCGGTTGAAGTTTCTTCATCTTCAAACTCAACTACGTGTCACGCGCTGCGCCGGGTACAGCATCAGCCCAAATACTTCTTGAAGAAAGCTAGCTCATGCTTTTCCGCGTCCGCCGCCGCTTCTTTGTTGAAGCGCGGGTTGCTCGGGTTGGCAAAGGCGTGATCGGCATCGTAGTGGTACGTCTCAAACGGATTCTTGATCGACTTCATCGCCGCCTCAAATCGCTTCACAACCCCGTCGTTGATAAACTGGTCGCGCTTCGGATGCACAAACATAACCGGTGCCTTCAATTCGGATAGCGCCAAAGGAGAAGTGTCGGGCATGCCGTAATACATCACGCAAGCCTGAACCCCGCGAGAACCTTCGACGGCGGTGTTGTAGGCCCAACCTCCGCCAAAGCAATAACCGACGCTTCCGATCTTAGTTGAGCGAGAGCCGAGCGAACCAGAGCGTAGGGCCTTCACTGCCGCCTTGACGACCGCTTTAGCTCGCGTGCTGTCCACTTCTTGCATGAACTTCCCAGCGTCGGCTCCTGTCGTGGCAACCTTGCCTTCATAAAGGTCCACCGCCAACACCGCGTAGCCAGTTTTAGCGTGTAGGCTTTCCGCGGTTTTCCGAATGTAGTCGTTCAGTCCCCACCACTCGTGAATCAATACAATTCCGACGTGATTGCCTTTCTCGGCGGGTACAAAAAAGCCAGTTCCTTCCTTCTCGCCGTCCACGCCAAAAGTCGCGTTTTTGCCCGTTTGGGCCACGAAATGAAACGGCAGCGGTGCAAGGTGCAGAACCACAAAGGCAGGATCGGTGGCAAATTCAGCCATCGTTGGTGGGCAGCACGTGGGTTGCTGCGAGACAAAAAAGGCGAGGAGTGAAGTAACCATTTGGCTTTCCCTGGGCAGGTAACCTAAACCCTACCCGATGATCATTGTTATGCAAATCGGCGCGACTCAGGAAGAGATTGACGCCGTATCAGACGCCATAAAGAGCCACGGCTTCGACCCGCTTGTTCTGCCTGGCGAAGATCGCTGCGCGATTGGAATTCCTGCCTCCCTCGGCAACGACTTGCGAACAACCCTTGAAGCTCAAATTGGAGCAATGGAAGGGGTTAGCAAGGTCACTCAGACAAGCCATCCATATAAGCTTGCTTCGCGCGAATTTCAGCGCGAGAACACCGTTGTCACCGTCAAAAATGTGAGCATTGGAGGTGGCGAGTTCGTCGTCATGGGCGGCCCATGCAGTGTGGAATCGCGTGAGCAATTTGCCGAAGCCGCAAAATACGTCAAAGAGTCCGGTGCGACGATTTTGCGCGGTGGAGCGTTCAAACCACGAACTTCGCCGTACTCCTTCCAGGGTCTCGCCGAGGAGGGCCTCAAGATTATGCAGGAAGTCGGTGACTCCCTTGGCCTCGTAACGATCAGCGAAGTCATGAGCCCCGACAAAGTGGACCTGGTCGCGAAGTACATAGACATTCTTCAGATTGGTGCCCGGTCGATGCAGAACTTTCCGCTGCTTATTGAGGCCGGAAAGAGCGGCAAGCCTGTGTTCCTGAAACGTGGCCCCGCCGCCTCAATTGATGATTTCCTACTAGCCGCGGAGTACGTACTCAGCCAAGGCAATCCGAACGTGATCCTCTGCGAAAGAGGAGTAATCGGCCTCGATGGGACCTACACTCGCAACACCCTCGATCTTGCCGCTGTGCCCGTCCTCAAGGAATACACGCACTTGCCCGTCATCGTCGATCCGTCGCACGGCACCGGTGTCGCACGCTACGTATTGCCAATGGCCAAGGCTGCCCTCGTAGTGGGTGCGGACGGTGTCATGGTCGAAATGCATCCCAACCCGAAGAAAGCCCTCAGCGATGGTTCGCAGGCCCTCACCCCTGCGCACTTCATGTTGCTCATGCGGGAATTGAACGATCTTAAGGCTAAGCTCTAACCTATAGTAGGGCGACGACGACTTCGTTGTGCACATGCCGACCGGCCGGTGTCAACCAGATTCGACCGTCGCCCGCTTCCACCCACCCTCTCTCGACGACTCGGTTGATCGCTGCTGGCTCGATCTGGGTCGAAGTGGCGTCGATGCCTTCATTGAGGCGTAGGCCAAGCATGATCTTCTCCGTGCGATGCATTTTGGCATCCACGAATTCTTCCTCAAACGCCAGCTTTGTCTCGCCTTCAACCGCGCTGGAGTAGCCGTCGGGGTGTTTCAGATTCGTGTAACGTCGGCCGTCGACAAACCCCACTGCTCCGGGCCCGTAGCCCGCGTATTCCTCGCCTCGCCAGTAACACAGGTTGTGCTGGCACTCACGCCCCGGGTGTGCGAAGTTCGATATCTCGTACTGCGCATAGCTCGCCGAAACCGTGCGGCCAACACAGTCATCGTACATTTGAATTTGGGCGTCCTCGTCGGGCAAGGCAAGTTCACCCCGTTGGACTTGTTTGAAAAATGCCGTGTTCTGTTCGATCGTCAGGCAGTACAGGCTGATGTGGTCCGGGCTAAGAGCGAACGCTCGGTCAAGATTGGAATTCCATCCGACGCGACTCTGAAGTGGCAGCGCAAACATCAAATCGACATTGATATTGCTAAACCCCGCCGAGCGCGCGGCAAGGCCTGCCCGCTCGATCTCGCCGCTGCGATGAATACGGCCGAGGGTGATGAGATCGGAATCCTGAAAACTTTGGGCACCGAGACTGATGCGATTGAAGCCAGCCGCTCGCATTGCCCCAAATTTCTCCGAGTCCACCGTTCCTGGGTTTGCCTCGCTCGTGATTTCCGCGCCCTCAACGGGCGGGTGCGTCCGCAGAACGGCGTCAAAAATTCGCAGCAGTTGTTCGGCGGCGAGCATCGTCGGCGTGCCGCCTCCAAAAAAGATCGTCTTCGCTGGTCGCCCGGCCCAGGGCGATCGCTCGATCTCAGTTGTTATTGCCTTGACCGTCCGCTCGACAATCGGGCCCGTCATCGCGTACGAGTTGAAGTCGCAGTACCCGCACTTCGTGGGGCAAAACGGGATGTGAACGTAGACGGCGAAGGGGCTTGGACCGATGAATACATTATGGAAGGACCAAATGCGTGAATTCTCACCGATTTGAGTGACATTTGAATCGTCGGAGCCGTCGAACGATTCGGCGCATATCCACGTCGGATAGGCACGTATCACGCCGCCTGTTATTGACACTTGACCCCAAGCGGTGATAACATGAGGCTCAGCGAGGAAGGACTAGTCCAGCAATGGCGAAAAAGCTCAACAGCGTACTTGGTGTCGACATCGGCAGCCAAAGCATCAAAGTGTGTGAATTGCGCACTCAAGGCAAGGAAGCAATGATTACCGGTTTGGCGATTGGCCCGACGCCAGAAGGCGCGGTCGATCACACCGGTGTTTATAACCCCGAAGCCGTGGGAGACGCACTCAAGAAACTTGTCAGTTCCAACGGAATGTCCGTGGGACAGGTTGTCGTGTCGATTGCCGGACAAGCTTCCGTGCTTGTGCGAACCCTTGAGGTTCCCAAGATGAACGACACCGAACTCAAGCAGCATATGGAATGGGAGATCAACCGAAACATTCCGTTTGCCGAGAGCACGGTCGTAAGCGATTTCAAGGCGCTTGGCGGCGATGATCCGAACTCGCCGAATATGGACGTTGTCATGGCGATCGCTCCGCAGAGTGCGATTGACACCGTAATTCAGTGCGTAAAGCGAGCAGGCAAGAGCGTCCACGCCATTGACGTTGAGCCGCTGAGCATCGCGCGTTCGTTAACGCAGAGTTACGACGACACGCTTGGCGATAAAACCGTTTGCATGGTCGACATTGGCCACACGTCTAGCTCAATCAATATTTATCACGGCAGCAAGTTGATCATGCCGAGGCAAGTGCCGATCGGCGGTCACATGTTCACTCAGGCAATCGCCGATGCGATGCAGGTCGGCTTTGCCGAGGCGGAGCGATCGAAGTGCGAGTCGCTTGCCATTCCGGAGAGCGCGGCTCAAGACCTCTCGCCCGGTAACACGTTTGGAGGTGGCGACTTCGCCGCGTTCAATCCGTTTGCCGACGAACCTGCGCCGATAGCCGAACCGACGATTTCAACGCCCGCTCCGTACACGCCGTTCGATCCATCGCTCGGATACGACGACCCACCTGTAGCGGCTGAGCCGGTGCCGGTCATCGAGCCTATGTATGACGCGACGCCTGTAGCTCCGGAAGCCTACACCGCCGTATTTCAAGCGATTTCACCAATCTTGGCTGAGTTTGCTGCCGAAATTCGGCGATCCATCGACTACTTCCAGAGCCGAGGTGGAGTCGTTGACCGAGTGGAATTACTCGGTGGCGGAGCCAAACTTAAAGGACTCGGAGCATATCTGACGAAATCGATTGGGATCGAGTGTGACTCGTACGACCCGATGCGGCGTCTCAATATGGGAGCGAAGAAGGTCGGTTCAGATTTCCTGGACGAGCACCGACTGGAGTTCGCCATCGCCGTAGGTAACGGCCTGCACGCATTTTTTGATTGATCAGCGGTATGAAACTTAATCTTCTCCCGACAACAGTCTCCAGACAGCGCAAAGCGAAGTCAGCGTGGATTATCAGTGCACTGATGATCATCGCTGGCGTCGTCGGTGCTGCATTCATGATGATCACGAGTAGCGATTCGCTTGCGAAAGCAAAGGCGCTCGTTGAAGAAAAGAAGCCGCTCGCCGATGGTGTCGCCGCCACGGCCGCAAGCGCAGACGTAATTATCGTAGACGCGCAGGGTCCGCTTCGAAACTCAAACCTCGCGAAGTCGATGATCGCGCATAACACGGTCTATCCCGATCTTTTTGACACCGTGAAGCGATACGTTCCGCCGTTCTACCGGTTGACCTCGATGGCAGCAACGCCGTCCGCGGATGGTGCCACGTCGACCATCACATTGGTAGGAACTCTGGATACGTTCCAAGAATACAACGACCTCGCACTCGCTTTGCTTCGAATGCCAAAGGTCAGTGCGGTCGCACGGGCAGGATTTGCAGCTGCCGCCCCATACCGACCCGGTCTTTCGCCCGCCGATCAGCGGGGAACGCCTCATCTGCCCGGCGAAGCTCCCGTGCCGGACGATCAACTTCAGCGCTTGGCGTATTTCCAAGCGACAGCAAAACCGAGTGGCTATCTGAACACCGGTAACTTTGGCGCAGAGAATACCGACACTCGCGGTGCGATGCCGAATTCCTCACTCGTGACGGTGCGACTAACGATTGCCATTGACACACGAACTCCAAATCCAAGAGCAACGCTTGCTACCGCGGCTGCCCCAGCCCCTGCCGCCGCAGGAGCGCCGACGACGACGACATCGAGCGTGACGCCGCCGCCCGGCAAATCTTCTGGAGCTGCCAGCAGCTCGAAGAAGTCGGCCGCAGATGACTCAGGTGACGAAGACGTTACATCGGGCAAGAAAGGCAAGAAAGCGTCAAGCGGAGGCTAACCGACCATGAAACTTAGTTCAATTACCATTTTCGCAGTCGGCTTCTTCATCATGATCGCAGCGTGGGCATACGCGTTCTTCGATCATTACAAGCCGAACACCACAGAAGCTGAGGCATACAACAAAAATGCCGCCGATCTTGACGTTGTCATTGGCGGAAAAGCGAAAGCCGAATTGCGAGCGAAGAAGGCTCGAGAAGCCGTGCTCGCTGCTGCTGCGGCTTGGAATGCCACCGCCGCTGTGCACACGCCTCCCGGAAACTTGGGGTCTGGCGGCATCAATCTTGGCGTTACGCCCCATCAGTTGATGATGGATACTGCTGTTTTCCGCGACGTCGTTCAGAATGACGTGAATCGAATGGTGCATGCTGGGAGCGTTAAGGTAATCGCGGGACCAGAATTGCCTCAAGTTGGCCACCCGGAAAACGTTGATGCGCTGCTAGCGAGTTTCTACAACTACCCCGCACTGCCATTTCCTGCATTGATCTTTGACTTCGGTACCGTGACCGTGCAAGGCACCTATGAGCAGATATTGGCTCACGTTCGAAGCTATCGAAACGTAACCAAGTATCTTGTCGTGGCCGACGGCTTACAACTCAATGGAACGTCTCCGAATATGACGGGTGCGTACAGTCTCACCCTCGTTGCGTATATTCGCGGAGATAAGATTGCTCCCTCCCTCCCCGCTATACAGTCGGGTGGAAGCTCGACCGCAGGCGCAGCAGGTGGCCAGGGAGCTCCTGGCGGCATCGGCGGCGGACCTGGTGGTCAGATTGATTTCGGCGCGCGCAAGGGCGGCCCGGTTAAAGGTTAATCCTTTTGAACGAAGTGAACCAAATGCTGCGTCAATACACTTACTCAATGACACGGATCGAACGAAAGATCAAGATGGCGGCGGGTGCTGCACTCGTGGCATCGTTATTGGTGGGCTGCAAAGGTAGCACACCTCCTCCGAGTGCTTCAAGCGCTCCTCCTCCTCCTGCCCCGAAACGAGCAGAACTGAAGGGCCCGGCGGGTTACCCCGTGAAGCGCGATGACATGGCGCCTGCTAGATTGCAAGGTTTGGAACTAGTCGCCGCGACAAAATACGGTGCGCCGAGAGCGAATCCATTCGCGCTTACGAAAGCCGAAATGCAGTTCGACCGCGCGCAATCTTCTGAGCGACTCCTCTCCACCGCAGGTTGGGTGCAGGAGTTTGAAGTTCCTGTCGATAAAGACAAGGACATCGTTTACGAACAACAACCGCCACGTCGGCTTATGGGCATCGTAGTTGGTGACGCAATTTATGCCGTCATCGACATGGGCGATAATAAGGGAGTGATCATTCATCCTGGAATGGTCGTCCCGAACACCCCTTGGTACGTCGTTTCCATCGACGAAGAGAAGGCGGTTTTGCGCCGAGATGGAAATGTGTATCCGAAAGAGATCGTAGTAAGGCTACAAGGCGCGTCTAGTCTGTCGGGTGGTGGCGGAACCACAACTCGCGGCGGTAGCGGTGCCGGTTCCGGTACCCCTGGTAACAAGGGTGGCGCCGGTAAAGGTGGCGGTTTCGGCGGCGCTGGCGACATCGGTTGATTGCAAAATCCACCAAAACACGCTATATTGATGAAAACTGAATTGAATCCTAATCTTCTGAATATCGGAGGATTAAAATGAACAACATGAAAAAGCTCGCACTTGGATCAGTCCTGGCAGTTCTGTTGCTCTCGGCAATGCCGTCAGCAGCACACGCCCAGGATGGCGATATCATCGACAAGATCGTTCCCTCGCTCGAGTACGAGCAAATCGACGTTCGGGATGCCTTGAAAGCCCTGTTCAGAATCGTCAACGCGAATTACACCGTTGACAATGATGTGCAAGGTCAGGTCACCCTGAATCTCAAGAACGTAAAATTTGGCACGGTGTTGGAGAACATCACCCGTCAGGTGGACGCCACGTACCGAATCGAAGGCGGTATTTTCCGCATTCTGAAGAAGGAAGAAACCACTGGCACGACCATTCCCGAAGCGGGCGCAACCACGCCTACAGCGGCGGCCAAACCGGTTCGCAGAATCAAGATCCTGCACGCTGACCCGATGTTCATCGCAATGCTCATCGGCGGCCAGGGCAATCAGGGCTACGGCACTTCGCATCCTGAAATGTCCCAGATGGCCTATCTGCAGTCTAGCGGCGGCCAAGGTGGCGGCGGCATGGGTGGCGGCGGTATGGGCGGCGGCGGCATGGGTGGCGGCGGCATGGGCGGCGGCGGCATGGGTGGCGGCGGTATGGGCGGCGGCGGCATGGGCGGCGGTGGTATGGGCGGCGGCGGCTTCGGCGGCGGCGGCGGCAATCGGCGCGGCTAAGCTACAAACAGATTAGGGGGAGAATTAAAGGGTTGAGGAGATTTGGTATGCGAAACAATTACGCTAAGTTGGCGCTGGCGACCGTGCTGTCAGCAATGGTCGTCGCGCCGCTAGCCGGTGCCTATGCACAAGCACAAGGTACGTCCGAAGTGAGGATCGATATCGATCTTCGCGACATGGACATGCTCACGGCAACGAAGAGCCTGTTCCAACGAACTGGTATTCAGTTCGTCATCGAACCAGGCATGGATGAGTTCAAGCGCGTAACGCTGAAACTCACGAATGTGACACCGGAAGAAGCGGTTCGCTACATCTGCCAAGCGGCAGGTGCGTCTTTCCATAAGGATGAGGCTGGCGTCTATATCATTGGACATTCCAAGCCGACGCCGATGGAAGCCGCTCCAATTTCGGTTGCAACCCCGAAAGCTCCCCATATTTTCAGAAAGATTAAAGTGCTCAAAGCGGGCGCTCAAGAGATCTTCGATATGGTTATGCACGGCACGGCGTTCAACGGTCTTGGATCGTTGGACACCCTGCGCCGTCTGACCAGTTCCATGCGATCTGACGACTACGGTCGTGTCTATGGACCTCAGTTCAACGTTCTTAACAACGTTCCTGCGAATCAGACGTACCAACCATCGCCCGCATCGGTTCAGCCGACGGCTGCGACGGGTACAGAGTCCAACCGGCAAGTTGCGATTCCTGGTAGCGAAGCTAGCAACCAAGGCTTTGGCGGCGGTCGCCAAGGCGGTGGTGGCGGCGGCCTACAGGGCGGTGGCGGTGGTGGCGGACTCGGACAAGGTAACGGCGGCGGCGGCTTAGGCCAGGGTGGCGGCGGAAACGTTCAGCTTCAAGGTGGCCAGGGCCTCGTTGGAGGTTCAATCGACTTCATCTCGTACGACCCGAACGACAACAGCATCGTTGTTCGCGGCGATGAAGAGGACATCAACCAGCTGCAGGGATACATCAGCCAGTTCGATGTCGCACCTCGCCAGGTTCAGATCAAAGTCGAGTTCATCACGACAACGGACTCGCTCACAAAGTCCCTCGGCTACGACTTCTTGTACTCACGCGGCATCATCGCCACGGGTACTCGACCGGGCTCGATGGCAAACACCAGCGACCCCGTTTTCCTCAACTACAGCACCGGCAATATCGCAACTCGGCTCCGAGCTTCGATGAGCCGCGGCGGTGGCACTGTCGTTACCTCCCCAATTATCCGGACGCTGAACAATCAGCCCGCATTCTTGTCGACTAACGTCACGCAGTACATCTTTGTTGACCAAACGACGGTATCGAACGGAACGGTTCTGCACAACACGCAGCCCGTGCCAATCCAGATTACGACTCAGCTGGTCGTTGCTCCTCGAATTAACGAAGACAATACGATCACGATGGGTATCAACCCTCAGCTGGCGAACATCACCGGCCTTGCAACCGACCCGAACGGATCTCAAATTCCGATCGTGACGACTCAAACCATTGGTGTTATTGCTCGCGTTCGAAACGGCGACACGATCGTGCTCGGCGGCCTAAACTCGAAGAACGAAACAACTTCTTCGATCATGGTTCCGGTCCTTTCCGAACTTCCGATCATCGGTCAGTTCTTCCGAACCATGAAGAAGGATCGCAACAACTCCGAACTCCTCGTGTTCGTCACTCCGACGATTATCGAAGAGGACGTTGCTGGCGGCGAATAACCTAGTCGAATCGGGTCAAAATGAAAGGGTGGCGAGCTTAAGGTTCGCCACCCTTTTGCTATGGAGCGAGCTTGGATTCTGCTAGGGATGATGGGCGCGGGTAAGTCGGCCGTTGGCCGAGCCCTGTCCGTTGCGTCTGGTCGAGAATTCCGCGACACCGACACCTTGTTACAAAACAAGCTGGGTCGACCCATCAGCCAGATATTCCGGGTCTACGGCGAGGCAATGTTTCGCGAGCACGAAACGTCACTGCTGGCTGAACTCGAACCTGGTCCGTATATTCTGTCGACCGGCGGTGGCATCGTCATCCGCCCGGAAAATTTCGAACATCTAAGGAGGATCGGCGTCACTCTCTACCTCTCCACCCCGCCTGAGATTCTCATTCAGCGGCTGGAACTGAGCAAGAAGAAGCGACCGCTTTTGGATGCGGACAACTGGCAAGACCGGGTGCGATCACTGCTCGCCGAGCGAACGCCAATATATGAGCAAGCCGACATCACGATGACCGACGAAGGCAACGATATCGAGGCTACCGCGCACGCCGCCATGGCGGAGTTCATGAGGTTCGAAGCGCAATGACCATCAAGCACCGAAACGGCCAATACGAAGTTGAGTTTCTCGGCAAGGCAAAGCTGCTCGAAATCCTCGCCGGCCAACCGATCTTAACGGACGAGAATGTTGCCCGCGAGCTACGACTGAGCGGAGACAACGTACTTGTACTCGCTCCTGGCGAAACCGAGAAGCATCTTGGCACTTACACGCAATGCATTGATTGGCTGATGTCACGCAGTACTACGCGATCGACCACCGTTTACTCGGTAGGTGGAGGCGTTGTGGGCGATCTCGGCGGATTCGTGGCATCCACGTACATGCGTGGAATCCAGTTTGTGCAGGTTCCGACGACCCTGCTTTCCATGGTAGATTCTTCGGTCGGCGGCAAGGTGGGCATCGATCACGGAGATGGCAAGAACATCATCGGAGCGTTCTACCCGCCCAGCCAAGTCCTAATCTGTTCCGAACTGCTGTTGACCGTGCCTCCGCGCCAGATCCGCAGTGGCCTTGCTGAAGTTCTCAAGTATGGATTCATCGCCGATCCATCCATTCTCATAAACCACGAAGTCAACGAGGACACGATTCGGCGCTGCATCGAAATCAAAGCGAGGATTGTCGAGATGGATGAGTTCGAAACCACCGGCCTCCGTGCGACTTTAAACTTTGGCCACACCGTTGGCCACGCCCTCGAATCGGCGACGGGATTTGCGGAACTGACCCACGGCGAAGCGATCTCCGTCGGCATGGCCGTCGAGGCAAAGCTCAGCGAAATCATCGGCCTCGCTCCTGCCGAAACATTCGACCGAGTGCAATCGGTGTTGAGCGCGGCGGGATTGCCCACGTCCCACGAATTGCTCAAGAATCCAACGACCCTCATCGACCGTATGATGTTGGACAAGAAGCGAACCACGACCGGCCTCGCCTTCAGTTTGCTTACCGAAATTGGAATGTGTAAACTCCAGTCCGAAGTCTCGCCAAAATCTGTTGTGGAGGCGTGTTTGAAGTCATGAATCGTGTGCGAATAATCTACGCGGGTACCGTTGCCATCGCTCTTGGCATCGGATACCTAGCGAGCCAGCTGAGTGTCCTTCGCGGCACTCAACTCGAGTACGCGACAGCGGTCGACATTCCCCAAGTCAATATGGCGTGCCTAGCTCTGCTGGGGATCGGCGTAATCCTTCACCTCATTCCTACCAAAGACGGTGCCCATGTCCAAACGCCTGGAGATGATCAGCGGGAATGATCGGGCACGTCCTAGCCCAACGATACGAACTGCTCGGGCTACTCGCAGACACTCCTGTCTTCGCCAACTACTCCGCGAAGGATCAGCAAACAAAGCGAGATGTAACGATACGCCTCGTGCAGGCGCCGTTTCGAACGCAGATCTCTTTCTGCATGGCCCTCGCCCATGCCGTCAAAGTTCAGCAGGCCGTCAATTCTCCTCAAGTCGAAACCATCACCGCAATTGGGCAGGACAGCGACGTTACATTCCTTGTTAGCGACCTAACCCGAAGCCCGACCATCGCAGATCGGATCAAAAAGCTCGCGCCGTTCAGCATTGCCGTCGCCGTCTCGACCGGAATCACCATTTGCCGGGCCGTAGATGCCGTCCACCGCGCTGACGTCGTCCATGGCGATCTTAACCCGCAAAACATCCTCATGCTCGGAGACGGCGAAACTAAGCTCCAACTCGCAGGCATCTGGGAAGCCTACGCCGCCAGTCCCACCGCGGGAATGAGCGTGCTACCGGCGATGGCACCGTATCTGGCCCCCGAAATCACAAAGGGCGGCATGCCGTCGCGGCAAAGCGACATCTACGCGGTCGGAGTCGTGCTGTACGAACTGCTAACGGGGCGAAAGCCGTACACCGGCGACTCTGCCCTCGCAATCGCCGCCGAGCATGTCTCAACGCCAACGCCCAGCGTCAAAGATTTCAATCCCGCTGTGCCGACCGTCCTCGACGAGATTATCAAGATGGCGATGGCGAAGGATCCGGCAGATCGTTACGAGTCGATCACCGACTTGATGTCCCACCTCCGAATTCTTCAGGACTCCTTGCGATTTGGCAAATCGCTGGCTTGGCCGCTTTCAACCACGAGCGCGGTGCGAGACACACCGAAGACCGCGGCCGGACCGGCGAAGAATCAGCCGGTCGCCCCCCGCATGTCCGCACTTCGCTCCGACGAGGACGCCGAGGAATCGCGGCGACGCGCTCGCGAAGACCGGGACATACCCCTCTGGATGACGGTGATCGCCTCGATCTTGTCGCTGGGCTTAATCGCGGTCATCGGAGCGTTCATCATGATGAATCTGAGCAAACCTAAGCTCGTTACGGTGCCAAACATTCGGGACATGTCCGTCGAAGAGGCACGAACGGAGCTAAAGCGCATCAAGGTCGATCTCAAGGTTTCGCGGCGCGAGGCAAACGAAAAGGTGGAGCAGGACCATATTCTGGAGATGGAACCTCCCGCCGGTGAAAAGGTTAGAGAAGGCGAGCGCGTTCGGGTTGTCGTCAGCTCAGGTTCTAAGCTAGTGACCGTTCCTGACCTCCATGGCCAAACCGTCGACAAGGCGAAGCAAGTCTTAGGCGTTCTAAACATCGAGCCGCTTCTCCAAGTCGTAAATGGAGTTGAGGCGCGATCCGACTCAGTCGTGCTTCGAACTGACCCGCCAGCGCGCTCACAAATCAACCGATTTGGAAGAATTATCCTGATCGTTGGCGATCAGCAGATGCTGCAAGGTGGAGAACCAGATCAAAAGCCAACTGACCAAAATCAGAAAGCCCCCGACCAAAAAACGTCTGGCGATCCGCCTAAAGCGCAGAAGCCTGATCCGGACGAGGCGACAAATCAGTACTCCACAAGCATCAAAGTTGCAGGAACAGATGCCGACATAAATGTCACTGTCGACGTAACGGACGAAGACGGCACGCGAACCATCTTCAACGAAGCACGAAAACCGGGCGAACGGTTTACGGTACGCACTAGGTCAAAATATCCGAAAGTGACCTTTCAAATATTCTTCGACGGGGAACTTGTGAAGACGGAAACGAATGAGGCTAAACGTTAATGGGGCTCCTCGCGCCGTCTGTTCTGTCGTTTGACATCAATGACCTCGCCCGAGCCGTGCCGATCATGGAGGCGGCGGGCGCAGGCTGCATCCATTTCGATGTGATGGATGGCCAGTTCGTGCCCCCAATCACCTTTGGCGCCCACTTCGTCTCATGCCTGCGTCCGCTTACGGCTGCCCTGTTCGAGGTTCACCTCATGACGGAATCGCCGGAAGCCCACTTTGAGGCCTTCGTCGAAGCAGGAGCGCAACGCATCATATTTCACGCAGAAGCTACTGCGCACTCTCACCGGCTCGTCCAGCGACTGCGTGAACTCGGCGTGCAAACCGGCATCGCGATCAACCCGGGCACACCGATCGAAGCCGTAAAGCCGCTGGTTGATCTCGTCGACGAGGTTCTGGTTATGAGCGTCAATCCGGGGTGGGGCGGTCAGCCATTTATCGAAGCCGTGCTCGCCAAAGTAGAAGCTTTGCGAGCGATGCGCTCCGACCTGCTGATCGAAGTGGACGGCGGTGTCGACCCGCGAACGTTGCCGCTTGCCAAATCTGCAGGTGCCGACGTCTTCGTCGTGGGCAGTTATCTTGTGCGGCAGCCCAACCTGGCCGCCGCGATCCGCGATCTGGTGGCCCTATGCGCCTAAAGGTGCTGACTACGGCCTGCCTAGTAACCGCACTCGTGCTCATGCTGTTCTTCCCGTTGCTGATGACCACGCGACCCGGCCCGTCGCAACCACGATTGGCTCGCCGTGCATTTGCCGTCAAGTGCCTCAGCTACATCGGCCTAACGATCGTCGTCGTCGCCGGTGCCGGGGCAGGATCGCTCCTCGTCATGCGCCAAGTCCGGCGTGAATATCGCGAACAAGCGATGCGAAACATCAAGGAAATGGTTGAGGGGACCTTGACTGATCACCAAAATCGCGACCGCACCGACGGTGACGGCCCTGCAGAAGTCTGACCAATCGCCGTGCTCTGCGTCTCGCTGAGAATCTTCGGAAACTATTCGCCCAGCCAGACGTTTATATAAGTAGCGGAATCTCCGATTCCTCCCTCCCAATCCCCACCGTCCCCGCGGTGGGGTTCTTCACTTATGGCCCCTTGTACCGGCCCAGAAAACAGACTTGAGGGATCACCAATCGGCAAGGGAAGTAGACTGACCCTGGCAAATGGATCGCGCTATTGAACACCTGACCCCACGAGAAATCGTTGCCGAACTGGATCGATACATCGTTGGTCAGTCCGCCGCTAAGCGTGCTGTAGCCGTCGCGCTACGCAATCGTTACCGGCGACAGCAGGTGGCCCCAGAGTTTCGAAACGACATTCTCCCAAAGAACATATTAATGATGGGTCCGACCGGTGTCGGCAAGACCGAGATCGCTAGGCGACTCGCCCAACTCGCACGTGCCCCTTTCATTAAAGTAGAAGCAACGAAGTTCACCGAAGTCGGTTACGTCGGCCGGGACGTCGACGCGATGGTGCGGGACTTGGTCGCCGAAGCGGTCCGGCTCGTCGAAGGCGAGCGATTCGCGGCAATCCAACCTCAAGCCGAAGCACGCACGAACGAGCGGCTCGTGGAACTCCTCGACGCCACAAATGTGTCAAGCCACATGCTCGGATGGCAGATGCCTGAAGATGACAATCCCGAAGCGCGCTGGCAACGCGAAGCCGAAGAGACGGATGCCCGGAAGAGCGAGCTCATGGAGCGACTCAAGGCGGGTCACTTAGAAGACGAGATTATCGAGTTCGACTCGGAGGAGGCCACCAACCCCTTTGTCCAAGTTTTTTCCGCACAAGGCATCGAAGAGATGGGCATCGAATCCGGCATGCCTTTCGGTTCGAAGCACGTAACTCGCCGAACTACCGTCGCGGACGCGCGTTCAACGTTGCACGAAGAAGAGTGTCGCAAACTGGTTGATCGCTCAACGCTCAACCGGGACGCGCTTCAGCGCGCTGAACAGATGGGAATCATCTTTATCGATGAAATCGACAAGGTTGCGATCAAAAGCTCGGGTGCTGGTCCAGACGTGAGCAGGGAGGGCGTGCAACGCGATCTACTGCCGATCATCGAAGGAGCTACGGTCGCGACCAAGTACGGACCGTGCAAGACCGACCACGTCTTGTTTATCGCCGCCGGTGCCTTTCATATCGCTAAGCCGAGCGACCTGATTCCTGAACTGCAGGGCAGACTTCCCATCCGTGTTGAGCTGGAGCCGCTCGGATTGAACGATTTCCGACGGATTCTTTCCGAACCACACAACGCGCTCACCAAGCAGTACGAGCATTTGCTCGCCGCAGACGGAGTCGAAATAGAATTCGCTTCGGAGGCCCTCGATGAAATTGCTAGCTTTGCTGCGGCCCAAAACGAGCGGATGGAAAGTATCGGTGCGCGTCGGCTGCACACGGTGATGGAGAATGTCTTGCATGAAATCCTATTTGAGGCACCTTACGATCAGCCTCAAAAAATCCTCATTGATGACATTTTCGTAAAAAATCGTCTCAATACCCTAGTAAAACATGGGGAAACGAACCGACAATCCTAATGTGCCCCTCTAGAGGTTTCGGTTTTCGCCAATACGAATGACGAATGCGAAAAAGACTGCCCCTCTCCCGCTTGTCTATTTTGGGAATCTCTTTATTGGGCCTCGCCGCTGCGAGTGTTGCCAATGCCCAGAGCGGCGCTTCACTTTTCTCAAGTGAAGACCGTGACAGAATCGCGGCCTATTGGAGCAGTCCGGACCGCTACACCGTCGCTCCCCCCAAGGATTCCCGAACGAAGGGCCTTTGGCATGTTCGCCTGACCGTGGAGGGCTCCACATGGCTCTGGAAGTACAACCGAGGACGTAAAGAAACTGCGCTACTCGAAGGAGCTTCCGGCCGAGGCGGAGAATGCGATGAGTGGGTGCGCGCTCGCATTGCTCGCGATCGATGGGAGGCTTGGAACGTCGCCCGAGAATCAAATCTCCAAAGCCTGCACGCCGACCTTCCCGTCATGGATTCTACAATCCCCTCTTCGGAGCCGCAGGACCCCGGTCAGATGCCGGGAGACCTCGCTACATCCGTCGGATTGCCGCCAAAGTTTGCTGAGGCGGTGGTGGTCATGGAGCACACGATCGACTTCGGTGGATCGCAGCTGTCATATCGAGATCATGTTCGACCTTCTTCGCCAAGCTATGCGTTCTATCGCTACGACCTCGGCGTGATGTCGGGCGGAACTCCGGTGAAGAAACTACCGGATGACGTCCTAGATCGACTGTTCTCCTCCGCTTCGATCAATCCGAGCCAGGCTCGTGTGATGCGATCCGTATCGCTTCTTGAAGGAGGCTTTGACTCGGTGAATACGTACGACACCGGTTTCGTATCGGTCGGCTTTATTCAGTTTGCGTGCCTTCGTGAAGGTGGCGGATCGCTGGGAAGGGTCATGCTCCGCGAGAAGACGGAGAACTCCGAAGCCTTCAATCGTGACTTCCACGACTTTGGACTGGAAGTCAGCACGGATGGCAAACTGGTCGCTCTCGATTTCGACGCTAAGAACGAGATCGTCGGCCCGGCTGCCGCCCAGAAAATCATTCTGGACAAGCGCTACATCGCGGTCTTCCAAAGGGCTGGCCAGCTCTCCGATGAATTTCGGTCGGCACAGATTGCCATCGCGAAGGCGGACTACTGGCCAGAGGACGACGTGCTCAACGTGAATGTCGGCGGACAGATCCTGTCCGGTCACGTCTCCGATGTGATCAAGTCGGAAGCCGGCCTTGCGACGCTCTTCGACAGAAAGGTGAATCTCGGCAAGATTGACTTGCTTACCTCGACCCTCGAAAAGTACGCAGCCGATCTGAAACCGACTCGTATTGAAGACTTTGCCGCAATCGAGCGACAAGTCATCGCAGACATGCGATACCGCCACGACTATCTCGCGGACTCGACGCTGAGCCAGCCGGAAGCGGGAATCAACGTCAAGGCATCTCGGCCCGCGAACCCAACGGGAAGTCGATCCGGAAGCCGCGGTGGTCGTGGTTCAAAGAAGAAGTCTCGTATCTAGAACCGGAAGAATCGCTGTGCGTTTTCTGTAGTTTGGCGAGCGCACTCGATTTCCGAGGTTCCCAAACACAGGGCAAGCGCCCGGTTTACAAACAGCACATTTCCCGGTCGATTCGGTTTTCCACGGACGGGTTCTGGCGACAAGAAAGGGGCGTCCGTTTCCACCACGATGCGATCAACAGGCACCGAGCGAATAACTTCCCGCAGGTCAATCGCTTTTTTGTAGCTGATCGGACCGTCCACTCCAAAGTAACAGTCCAACGCAACGCATCGTGCAGCGTGAGTCAGATCTCCCGCGAAGCAATGCATCAAGTACGGACGAACGGGCCGCGCCTCAAGGAGATCTAGGAGGTCGGTGTAAGCTTCGCGACAGTGGAACACCACCGGCGCACCCGCCGACTCTGCTAATTCGAGTTGGTCAATTAGCGCCCGGAACTGCTGTTCCTTCGTCGCCGTGTCCCAGTGGTAGTCAAGTCCGATTTCGCCCAGCGCAACCACTTTAGGGTGCTTGAGCATCGTGGCAAGCTCGTCTAGCGACTTCGGATCATAGCGGGCAGTAGAAGTCGGATGCCATCCGACGACCGCATACAAGCCCGCGAACTCGTCCGCAAGTTCGACCGCTCGCCAAGAGTTGACCATATCTGTTGCCACCAGCACAAGCTTCTCGACCCCGTTCTCAAGCGCAAACTCAACTTCCGCGCTAGGATTCGGGAAATACTCGGGTAGGTTGAGATGACAATGGGTGTCGATCAGCACGCCTCATTGTGACCGTTGCATAAGTCATGTTGAAGTCAGCACAAGATCCGGAGGAGATACGTCGCCCTGAGCCCAGGTGGCCTGTAATCGTCGTCGTACTTGCCACCGCGTGCCTCGACCTTGCGATTCCTCCGCAGATAACCGTTGGCTCAAAGTGGCTTCCGCTCATCGTGACGACCCTCCTCGCCATTCCGACGGTAATCGCGCTGCGCTCTCGAAAATTCCACCATGCCGCCCTGCTAGGAAACGTCATCTCCGCGGTGCTGTCGCTTTCCATGGTCTTGAGCGTCGGCATGCTCGTTTACACCATGCCCGACCGTCGAGAAGCTCCGATTCAGTTGCTACGCACGGCCGGCGCTCTCTGGGTCACGAATATATTGATTTTCGCGACTTGGTACTGGCGAATCGACGCTGGCGGCCCGCATCGGCGTGATCTTAACCCGACTCACGAGCAGGGCGCATTCCTATTCCCGCAAATGACGATGGATTGGGAGACAAGGCGCAGGACGGGCCAAGATCACTGGACCCCCGGCTTCGTGGATTATCTGTTTCTCGCGTTTAACACGAGCACCGCCCTTTCACCCGCCGATACCGGCGCGTTGACGCGGTGGGCTAAGGCGCTAATGATGATTCAGGCGCTGATCTCTCTGACGATCATCGTCCTCCTCGCCGCTCGAGCTATCAATACGCTTTAGCTCAAAAGCTGTCGACTTCGACCGTCGTACTCAGGCGCTTACCCGCCGCGAAAGCATAAACCGTGATCCGGCCGTTCTTCACTCCGTGAATAAGCCCGCCTTGATCCACCCACCCCGCACTCCCTGTCGAACTCCAAAGAACTTCCGAGTTAGGCACGATCCGACCGCCAGTTTCGACCACCTTAGCCGTCGCCGCGCGCTTCGCGGCGGGTGAGCCAGTAATCACAATGCTGGCCGGCACCGGCGTCAACTCCGGCAACCCAACCTTGGGCACAAAAACGATCCCGTTGGCAACGAGCCGCTCGCTTCCGTCGCTCGGCCGGTTCATGACCATTCCGCGTAGCGCCAGCTCGGTGCTTCCGCCGCCATCGAGGTTGATCGCATCCACACAACCAAGCCGAGCCATCACATGGGCCGCCTCTTCCGTTGTTGCCCCCGCTCCAGTCTCCTGGCGACCCTCGATCGTGACAAACCATAGCTCGCCCGTCGCCGTCTTGCCAATCGCCGTTCGAGGGTGGCGAGCGTTCGCAAAGCCGTCGCGAAATCCTTCCGCGGCGCTGTCGTCAACGAACTTGCCCGCGCGCAATAGCAGCGGCCCTCCGCCGACCGCCTGGTCCATCGTTTCCCAGTCGAAACCGCTCGTCTGTAATAAGAATTTGACGTTCGTTCCGACATGCAAGTCGGACACCGTCTGCGCGCGGCGACCTCGAACGACAAGTACGACCGTGCGAGGCTGCACTTCAAGCTTGCTCTCATCGTCCAGAATCTCGACGATCACTCCGCGCATCACTGTGCTCGGTGCCCACTTACCGGCGGTGTAGCGAACGATCAGCATCTTGCACGGCCCGCTTGAGACGGCTGCGCCCGCCCGCTGCGTGTTCAGAACCGCCATGTTGTCGCCGCACGCTTCATTAACGCCGTCGATCTGTACCGTGGCCCCTCCACCCGTCATGAGTCCCGAAAAAGAAGCGATCCCGATCGCCGCATCCTTTGGTCCCCACGCAAAGACGGCTCGATTGTTGAACGGCGTACTGATCAGTTCTCCATCGTGAACCATGAGCCCAAGCGGATCGCCGCTCAACGCAAAGAAGTCGGCGTTGATTCCGCCGATGGCCTTGTTCTCTCGCACCATCTGCGTAACCGAACCTCGGCCTTTTGAATCGTTATCCTCGAATACGGTCTGGCCAGCAAGCACAGGCACGGCGGCCACCGCCGGAGATTGCATGCTCAGCCGAACGGCGTGAACGGTCATCGGAGTCTTCGCGTCGTACTCCATTCGATACACCATGCCGGGTGCGACGAGCTTCTCCCACACCTGAACATTGGCGTCCTGCGGGGCGGAAACCAAGGCGAGCATCGACAAGGCGGCGGCAACAATAAATCGCATCATTCTAGTTTTGGAGCGGATCGAGGTATTCGAGGGTACCGGCTTCCGCATCCATTCTGGCCCGAATTCCTAACGGAAGGGTAAGGGGATTGGCGACATGACCAAACGGGAAATCCGTCATCATCGGCTTTCCGAGGCCCGCGAGCCGTTCGTAAACGACCTCCTGCCACGTGATACGTGTCCTGTCGTCGGTTTCCTTCTCGTTCGTGCCGGTCATCTCGCCGATGACAAATGCCGCCGCGCTCTGCAAAACTCCGCTGGAAAGCAGCTGAGTTAGTCGCGCGTCGACCCTGTACGCTTGCTCACCGACATCTTCTATCAGGACGATTTTGCCGCCAAAGCGAGGCTGCTCAGACGTACCGCAGGCGTCGGCTAGTAAGGTCAAACAGCCTCCGGCAACCACACCTTCAACCGACCCCGAGACCACGCAGTTTCCTTTTGGCGCCGCCGCGGGAATCGTGGGCTGGCCCCGCAATGCGCCGAGCAGCGACTCTGCGACCCACGGCTCCGGATTCTTTGTGAAGACGTGAACCATCGGGCTGTGAATCGTCGCCATTCCCCGCCGGTTTAGAGCGAGGTGTAGCGCGGTGATGTCGCTGAATCCGGCAAACACCTTGTCCGATTCCGCGAGCCGATCCAGGTCGAGTAGCGGCAAAATCCGGCTGACTCCATAGCCGCCTCGCGCACAAAAAACCGCGTCAACCGTGCTGTCCGTCATCGCGTCGGTTAGGTCCTTCGCTCGCTGCTCGTCGGTCCCCGCGAAGTACCGCCATTGGGCGTGCAGGTGTTCGCCGAACTGAATCTCGTACCCCGCTTCTTCGAAAAGAGTCACGGCGGGAGTCAGATCGACGTCTAGGATCGGACCCGAAGGCGCGACGAACCGAATGACATCGCCAGGCTGCAACGCCTTCATAGAAAAAGACTATCCAGATACGTCACAGTGCCCGCGTCGGCGTCCAGTTCTGCCCTCACACCAAAAGGGACGGTGAGCATGCCCTTGAAGTGTCCAAACGGATAATCGATCACTATCGGTTTGCCAAGGGGCGCGAGTCGTTCCTTCACAATTTCACGCCAAGGCCGACCCCCGATGCCTTCGTCGTAGCGTTCATCGCTGCGTGTCATCTCGCCGATGACGAACCCCGCCGCCGCCGCCGCAATCCCAGTATTCAGCAAGTGCGTCAGCATCGCGTCGAGACGGTGGGGGGCTTCGTCCACGTCTTCGATGAACAGCAACTTTCCGCCTGCATCGAGGGCGTTCTTTGTCCCGATGCTGTCCGTCAGCAGACACATGCAGCCACCGATTGTCACGCCTTGAGCCCTGCCACCGATGACCATCGTTCCACTGGGAGCGTCTGCGCTTACCGCTAGGTCGCCGTTCAGAACACGCAGAAACGAGTGGTAAACGTAGTGTTCACGCGGGAAGTGAAGGGTCAGCGCCATCGGCGAATGAATGCTCATGCCTCCATGCCGCTGGATCGCGAGGTGGAATGTTGTGATGTCGCTAAAGCCGAGCAAAGGCTTCTGAGTCGCGACAATCGACTCCCAATCGATTGCATCCACAATACGTGCGCAGCCATAGCCACCCCTACTGCAAAGCACCGCCGAGACGTTTGTGTCGGCGAACGCCGCCTCGAAGTCTTCCTTCCTGGCCGCATCAGTTCCGGCCAAGTATTCGTTCGAGTCTAGGGCGTGGGGAAAGACCTTAGTCTTGTAGCCCTCCCCGTGAAGAAACGAAAATACAAAGTCGAGCTTGTCGGCACTCAGGGGCGAGGCCGGCGAAACAATCGCGATAGTGTCGCCTCGCCGAACGGGTCGTAATTTCATCGCGCGTCGCAGAAATCGATAATGGCCTCGACCATTTTCGGCCCGATGCCACCAATCTTGGCCAACTCTCCGCTTTTCGCCGCATCAAGCAGCGACTGGAGGTTCGAAATCTTGTGGTCTTGAAATAGCTTGCGCGCGGTCTTTGCCCCAAGGCCCGGAACTCGGACCATCTCAAGCACCGAGATAGGCGCAGCGTGCTCCCACTCCTGCTGCTTTGAACTCGTCCCCGTCGCGAGAATCTCGCTCATGTATTGGGCGATGAGTTTTCCGACTTGAGGAATCTCGGACAATCGACCCTGTGCCGCCAGATCTTCGACTGGCTCCGGCATCTTCTCGATAGAGCGAGCGATCTGGGTGTACCGCAGCGCATGCGATTCCTCGTATCCTGCGATGATCAGGAAGTCTCGCAGGTCTTTTAGTTTTTGGGCGAGTTCGGCATTAGTCACGGCGCTATTCTCTCGACCCCTCAATGCGTAGCTGACTAGGCTTTTTGCTGTCGGCCGACGACGACGAAGTCGCCGCCCATTTCTTCTGACTTGCTGATAAAGAAAGTAGGCTCGTAACCTTGCGAAGAATGGCGTGCGATGTAATTCGTATCTGCGTCGTTCAAATGCAAAACACCTTGCCCGTCTGGCAGCGCAAGCGCGCCTTTGTCGTTCGGCGAACCAAGTTCCGAATGCGTGACCTGGAATATGTTCGGCCGGATTTGAGTCATTAGTACAAGTATGACATTTAGCCGTATAGGGGCCCATAAGTCGAGCAGGCCCGAAAGTCGGCTCCCGTGGACTCCATACCGCTTCCATGCCGATGCCAGGCCGTCGGACGGAACAACGTCGCTTCACTCAGGTTGTGCATGTCGACCGGGATGCGGAGCATCGCCGCCAAAGTGACCAAATCCGCGCCGATGTGTCCCGCCGAAATCGCACCGTGGTTTGCGCCCCAGTGCGCCATGACGGAGTACACGTCTCGGAACGCACCATCGCCCGTCAGCCGTGGCACGAACCACGTGGTCGGCCAAGTTTGATTGGTGCGGTCGTCCAGTGTCTTGTGGACGTCGTCCGGTAGTTCGATCGTCTGCCCTTCGGCAATTTGCAAGACCGGGCCGAGGCCGTGCACGAGGTTGATTCGGTACATCGTCACGGGAATCCCGCCGCGGGTCGTAAAGTCCGTAGACCAACCGCCGCCTGGGAAGTACTCGAGGATGCTCGGACACCACTTCGTGCTTGTAAGGCAGGCCTCGGCTTCGTCGGAGCTGATCTCCCACCACGGCTTGACCGTCGGATCTTCAGGGCCAGTGTGCTCACCCGTAAAGTCCACGGGCGATGGTCCAGAGTTGATGAGGTGCAGGAAACCGTCCGAGCCCGGACCGACTAGGCTGTGACCCGTTACGCGCTTGACGGCTTCGGGCGACCAATACGTCCGCACGTCGGAGAACATCTGCGCGGTTCCCGTAAGCAGATGGCCAAGCAGCATCGAAGCTCCATTCATCGCGTCATTTTCGGTCGCGACAACGTACGGTTCTCGGATGCCATTCCAGTCGACGGAGGAACACAGAATGGCCTCCAGAAAGTCGCCGTTGGGGAAGTAGTCCGTCCATTGGCGCTGACCTTGAAAGCCGGCGGCAATCGCGTTGTGACCGCGAGCCTGTTCCTTGAAGCCAAGCGTATCGAGCCGCGGATTGCCAACCATCAAGTCTCGAGCGATGAGCGCCATCTTGACCGACGTTTCCCAATCGGCGTCCAACTGTTCGCGGGATCGCGGATTGGCATTGCCGTCAAGACCCTCGGGACAGTTCGCCTTGACCCACGAAAGTGCTAACTCGTACTCCACCGGATCGAATATTCCTCGATCCATACGCCCCACAAACTCCGTCATGTCGACGGTCTCCACCCGTAGGCCGAGATAGCGGCGGAAGAAGTGCGGGTCGACGACCGAACCCGCGATTCCCATCGACACGCCGCCCATCGCAAGGTATGCCTTGCCTTTCATCGTCGCCGTCACAATTCCTGCCCGTACGAAGCGAAGAATCTTCTCGATTACATCGGATGGGATTTCGGCGGTCCCGAGGTCCTGCACATCGCGACCGTAGATTCCAAAGCACGGCAAACCAAACTGGTTGTGTCCCGAAAGTGTAGCGGCAAGATAAACGGCGCCCGGTCGATCCGTGCCGTTGAATCCCCAAATCGCCTTTGGAATCGCCGGATCATCGTCCATTGTCTCCGCGCCATAACACCAGCACGGCGTCACGGTGAGCGATACTCCGACGTCTTCTCGCCTGAACTTTGTTGCGCAGTCGGCTGCCTCCGCAAAGCCACCGATACATCCATCAGCTATCACGCACTCCACCGCTTCGCCCGAGGCGTGACGTAGATTTTCAGAAATGAGCTTCGCGACGGACCGCGCCATTCCCATCGTTACATCTTCTAGAGCCTCGCGTACTCCGCCGTACCTACCATCGATCGTTGGACGAATTCCAACCTTGGGCAGTGGTCCGTGCAAGCGGTTTTGTGGCGAATTCATGCGGTGTTGAGCCATCTCAGCGAGACGATACCCCGGTAGATTCCAACTGTCCTCGTGCAACAATCAATTGGAACAAACTCCCTGCAAGTAACGCTTAATCTATTTACGGCATGGCGAAACGCAACCCCTTCATAACCTGCGGGATCGCCGTTCTCTGCGGCGGGTGCGTGGTCGGGTCACTCGTCGTTGGCTTCATCGGAAGGAGCATCGGTACCCGAAGCAGTCACGCCGGTTCAACCAGCGAGCGAGCCCGGGCGCTGGGCATGCATCCCACGATCGAAGAAGCGACGGTCAATGTTCCCGCGGACGCCGATGCTGGTCTCGTGATCGACAAAGCAATTAAGCGACTCAATGAGAGCAATATTCGCAGGCACAATCGGAATGGCTTGATGTGGCGCGATGTGCTCGTCGGATTCGCTGACTTCAGCGACCCGAATCTGGGAATCGTGGGGCCGGCGCGGTTTCGATACATCCAAACCGCGGTAAGTGATGCCGTGCGCCTCGGAAAGCGCTCGCAGCGGCCCGCGAAGATCGTCAAGAACGGCATCGAATACGAGCGACAATCAGACCAAGAGCTCATGCAGGTTGCATGTGCGCTCACCGTCGTGACGGCGAGGCAGGGCGACTTTCGAGAGGCCGAAGCGCAAATCGATCGCATCTCGCGACTAAACGACCTCTTACACAACGCCGGCACCACGACGTCGTTAATGAACCACCAATTTAGTGACATCTCGATCCTGCGAGCGGCTGAGCGCTGCGCCCAACTGGCGCCCGACCGAGACACGGCGTTACGAATCTGTACTCAGGCAATCAAGAACGTTCAGGGCTCGTTGAACCTGCAAAAACTGCTGTCGACCCAAGGTGCCTGCGATGCGATGGTCATCGATACGGAATCAAACAAGGTGTTTCGCGAAATTCCGATGGGGTTCTCGGTGCGTGACGCCTTCCGCGAGTCGGCCGTTTCTCTCTGGGTCAAGCACTTTCCCAACCTCCCCACAAAGTTGGATGATTTGAATGCGGTCAACAAAGAACTTGAGGCTATGCGGAAGGATGCGCGCGAGGACTTTATGCTGAAAAACGCGGGCCTCAGCGTAAACTTCATCAACCCCAATCTTGCGTTGATGCTCGCGCGAGTGCGACTCATGGAGGCGGAGATCCAGGCGCTAAACGGTCAACGGGTTACCGCCGTAGATCCGTTCTCACAGAAACCGGTGAAGGCCGTAGAGCGTAATGGGTCCGTTCTTCTATACAGCTACGGACCCGACCACCGCGATGACCACGGACGCGCGCAGGGCCGCACGACTTGGCGGGCAAAGGGTTACGATCTGCTCTTGTTTTTGCCGCCCTTTATCCGGCGATCACAGATACACTTAGCAGAATGAGTCAGTGGAAGGGCTTCTTCGAAGCGCACGCGCCGCACTACGACCAAAACCCATTCACCCAGTTCACTGAGGCGGAGGTTGAGTTCATTTTGAAACTCTATCCATTGTCACCTGGGGCAACGATTTTGGACGTGGGGTGCGGTACAGGTCGGCACGCGGTCGCGCTCGCGAAGCGAGGCTTTGACGTCACCGGCCTTGACCTGACACCGGGCATGCTGACTATCGCGCGGCAGCGTGCTGTGGCCGCCGGGGTTAGCGTCCAGTGGATCGAAGCAGATGCCAAAGACTTTCGAGACATCGGACGGTTCGATGCCGCGATTTGCCTGTGCGAGGGGGGTGTCGGCCTTATCGAAGCAACCGAAGACGCCGAATCCCACGACGCGGCGATCTTTCGGAACATTAGCGCGTGCCTGCAACCTAACGCGCCGTTTGTGTTGACCGCGCTCAACGGTTACTCCGTGATCCGGCAGATGAAAGACGAGCACATCAAGGAGGGCGCCTTCGACCCCATGTCGATGTATTCCGTCTATGCGGACGAGTGGGAACTACCGGAAGGGCTGACCCACGTCAACATCCGGGAGCGGTTGTTCATTCCCCCGGAAGTGATCCGAATGCTGAAAGAAGCGGGTTTCGTTGTCGACAACGTATACGGAGGGACCGCTGGCCATTGGGCGCAACGCTTCCTGAGCCTTGACGAAGTGGAAGCGATGTACATCGCACGGAAGGCCCCGTAGCTCGATCGCCATGCCCAAACGCGCAATTGTGATCGTAATGGATGGGTGCGGAGCCGGCGAAGCGCCCGACAGCCCGGCTTTTGGTGACTTCGACCATCCCGCAACGCTTCGCCACGTTTGGGAGCAATTTGGCCCGCTAAACTGCCCCGTGCTTGGTGCTGCTGGCTTGTTTCGAGCGGTTGGCGTAGAGTACGGCGATCCCGACGCCAGATGGGCGTACGGACGGATGCGCGAAGTGTCTCAAGGCAAAGATTCGGTAACCGGTCATTGGGAACTGATGGGTGTCGTGACTAAGGAGCCATTTCCGACTTATCCCAACGGATTTCCTGCTTCGCTGATCGCCGCGTTTGAGGCACGAATCGGAAGAAAAACCCTCGGAAACGTTGCCGCCAGTGGAACGGCGATCATCGCCGAACTCGGCGAGGAGCATTTGCGGACGGGAAGTCCAATCGTTTACACAAGCGCGGACAGCGTCTTTCAGATTGCTACTCACGAGTCAGTCGTGCCAATCGACGAACTTTACGCAATGTGTAGGACAGCCCGCGAAGTGTGTGTTGCTCCTGACAATGTGCAGCGGGTTATTGCGCGGCCTTTCCTCGGCGATGCCGCAAGCGGCTTCGTTAGAACGGAGCGAAGGAAGGATTACCCGGTTATTCCGCCCCTGAATCTTATTGACGCGGTCGGAGACGTGTTCGGAGTTGGCGTCGTGCCCGAGCTGTTTGCGGGACGAGGCTTTCGCCCTGTTCCGCGCACCCAATCGAACGCGGCTCACGCGAAGATGCTCTCGACCGCCCTTGATTCAGACGCTCGATTCATATTCGCCAATTTCGAGGATTTCGACATGCTCTTTGGGCATCGCAACGATCCGAAAGGGTTTGCGGGCGCCCTCGAAAAATTCGACTCCGTACTTGACGGTATTCTCGTACGGCTTGGTACGGAAGACATGTTGGTGCTCACCGCGGATCATGGAAACGATCCGACATCAGCATCTAGCGATCACTCACGCGAGTTCGTGCCACTATGTATCTTCAACGGCGAAACGCGCGGACCCATCGGGGACATTGATGGCATGTTCCACGTAGGAATTCTCGTCGCGAGCCACTTGGACGTCCGTTGGACGCCCGATTCTTTCTGACTGGATGTGTATTAATTATGATTTCTGCTTCCCCAACATTTGCATTCGACGAATCTTCTTTGTCGCGTCAATCAGCTTCATACGCCGCCGTATTTATTGACTTCGAAAACGTTTACTATCATTTGCGCCCGCTGCTCGTCGACGAGGACCGAACCCAAGATATCTCCCTTGAACTAATTCGAGCGATCCGGACGTTCCTCTCAACGGAACACCACGAGCGATGCATCATTCAACATGCCTACGCCGACTTTGAGCAACTCGAAGTGAACGCCCAGGGTCAACTCTATCTCATCGGTATCGACTCGCATAACGTTCTCGGCACCGAGCATAAGAACGCTGCCGACATGCGGCTCTGCATCGACGTTCTTGAGACGCTATACACGCGGCCAGAGATCAAGACTTTCATCTTCGTGGCCGGAGATCGGGACTACATCCCGGTCATTCAGCACCTGAAAAAGCACGCCAAAACGGTTCGAGCCGTTGCCTTCGAAGGCAATGTCTCGGGCGATCTTCGAATGAACGTTGGTGAGGGCTTTATCAACGCCATGTCGTTGCTGTCCAAACTCTCTATCTCGGAACTGGAGGTCGGCAAAGAGCGCCGCTCTGAAAATCGTAAGGTTGAATACGAAGCCGTCAAAGAACAGCGCAAGGTCGCGATTCCGCTCACGACTGCGAAGTTTGAGCGTGTAATGCGCCTGACTGACGAGGACTCCATGATCGCCCTCGAGATTTTGCTCCAACATTATGGAGACAAGGCTGAAGTGTGGTTCTCGCCATTTCTCAACAAGATGCGCCAGTCAATGCAACACCTAGCGGAGTACGAGCGCAAGGCCCTGATCACAACTCTTGCCGACCACGGCGCGGTGAAAGTGGAGAAGCGGCGAGCCGAGCCGAACGACTACTCGGTGCTGATCGTCAACTGGAACCATCCCGACGTGCAAGACCTAAATCCCGGTGCCTAACGTTTCGCGAGGCTGGCGGCGGAATTCAATCCTCCGTCGTCAGGATCTCTGCGCCGTCGCGCGTGATGGCAACTGTGTGCTCGAAGTGTGCGGACAGCTTTCCGTCGGCCGTAACGACCGTCCATTTGTCGTCGAGAAAATTCACGCGGTACGTTCCTTCGTTGATCATCGGCTCGATACAAATTGTCAAGCCGTCTCGGATGACTTCGCCCTTGTGGGGCTTGCCAAACATCGCGACGTTTGACGGCTCCTCGTGCAACTTGCGGCCGATTCCATGCCCCACGAGGTCCCGCACCACGCCGTATCCGTGACGCTCCACGTAACTTTGAACCGCGTGGCCGATGTCTCCGAGACTGTTGCCAACTCGCGCCTTGGCGATGCCCTGAAAGAGCGACTCTCGCGTCACATTTAGCAGTCGTTGCGCTGCGGCTGAAACGGTACCAACAGGGTACGACCACGCGCCGTCTGCGTGCCAGTCGTTCTTGACCACCCCGAAGTCGAGGCTGATAATGTCGCCTTCGCGCAAGAATTCGTCGGTCGGAATGCCGTGTACGACCACGCTGTTCACCGAAATACAAGTTGCCGCCGGATATCCGCGATAGTTGAGGAAGCTGGGAATTCCGCCCTCTTCGCGAATCAATCGGTCGGCCAACTTATCCAGCTCTCGGGGCGTCGTCTTGCCCGGAATGATTGTCTCGGAAACGAGTCGCAACGTGCGAGCAACGATCCGGCCCGACTCTTTCATTAGGGCGATTTCTGATTTGTTTTTGAGGTAAGTCATGAAACAATTTGGGCGTACGCCGTTTCCGCGTCAGAACTAGCGTCAACAACCCGAAGCTTGCCTAGATCGCGATAGAAATCCAGCACCGCAGCCGTCTGCTGGCGGAACACGCTCAGTCGATCGAGGACAGTACCGGGCGTGTCATCGCTTCGCACAAATAATGGCCCGTTGCACTTGTCGCACAGGCCCTCACGCTTTGGCGGCTTGGTTGCACTGTGATAAATCTCGCCGCACTTCGTACATCCAAGTCGGCCCGTGAGGCGGGAAACGATGAGGTCATCCGGCGCGGTCAATGAAATAGCGAGTGTGAGTCCCATCTCCAGCTCTTCGAGAATTTCTTGGAGAGCCTCGGCCTGCCGAACGGTGCGTGGAAAGCCGTCCAAGACGAAGCCGTGCTTGCGGATCTCTGAGTCCCCAATTCGCTTGGCCATCATCTCGATCGTGACGCCGTTCGGAACTAGCTGACCGTGCTCGATATACCGTTGCGCCATTCGACCGAGGTCCGTCTTGGCCTCAATTTCCCGACGGAAGATATCTCCAGACGACAGTGGCACGACTCCAAGGCGATCCCTAAGCAGGGCACTCTGCGTTCCCTTTCCGACGCCCGGAGGACCGATCAAAAGTAGCCGTGGTGATTCCATGCGTAATTATTAACGGATTACAAACAAAAGGGGCTTAGGGTTGCCCAGAAGCAACCGAAAGCCCCTAGGCAAGTTGGACCTACTGACCGTACTGTTTCATCAACAGATGGGCTTCGATTTGACGCATCGTCTCAAGCGCAACGCTCACCATGATGAGGAGCGAAGTGCCACCAAGGACGCTGACATACTGAGCTGGAACCTGGGCAATCTTGGGCGAGAGATATTGGGTCAATGCGATGACCGCAATAAACGCTGCACCCACAATCGTGATGCGCGAGATAACTCCGTCCAGGAAGTCCTTGGTTTGCTTGCCCGGTCTAACTCCGGGAATGAACGACCCGTGTCGTTTCAGGTTGTCGGCCATATCTCCGACGTTGTATTGGATGGCTGTCCAGAAATACGTGAAGAAGAAGATCATCACGGTGTAAACAAAGCAGCCGACGAGAGCCTTGAATGCGTTCACCGAGCTTGGATTCAGCCATTCGCCCATTGTCTGCAGAAACGACCCGAGCGGAGTCGTTACGCCGACCATCGACGAGAACTGATACGGCAAGCTGATGAGCGAAACCGCGAAGATAATCGGCAACACACCGGCCATGTTGACGGATAGGGGCAGATAGCTCGTTTGCCCGCCGAGCACCTTGGTGCCCACTTGACGTCGCATGTGCTGAATCGGAATTCTGCGCTGCGCTGTCGTAAAGTAGACGATCAGCCACGTTCCACCAAGGAAGATTGCAGACATGATCGGTAGCGAGAACCAGTGGCCACCCGGCGCGCGAGCCCAGTCCCACAAGGCACTAAATTGAGTCGGAAGCGACAGCACGATGCCTGCGAAGATCATCAGCGAAATACCATTGCCGATGCCCTTTTCCGTAATCTGTTCTCCAAGCCAAAGCATAAAGAACGATCCGGCTGTCCAGAACATAACCGTCGTAAACTGTTGGTAACCAGGCAAGTTGAGGTGAGCGCCGCTGATCATCAGCTTGAGCAAACTCCAACCTTGGATTAAGCACAGCGCGACCATCAGCATTCGCGTGCGTCGACCCTGTTCCTTTCGGGCGTACTCGCCACCCTCTTGCAGTTCCTTTTTCCAGGTCGGCATCGCCGTGTACATGATCTGGATGATGATGCTGGACGTGATGTACGGGTTCATGCCGAGCGAAAGGATCGAAATCTTTCGAAGTGCACCGCCGCCGAACATATTCAGCAAATTGAACTGCGGAATCTTCTTCAGCGACTCAATGAGCGCCTCAGGATTGATGCCCGGAATCGGCACCTGGACGTGTACGCCAAAGGCGAACACCATAAACATCATGAGCACGAATCCGATGCGTTGGCGCAGTTCGGGGTCAGCCGCCGCCAGGCGCATCGTTTCGAGCAAGGGCAGGCTCAGGCCCTTGTCGCTGCGAGCCGATCCCGAAGGACCGCCGCCAAAGCCTGCCGCAAAGCTCACAGGGTTACGACCTCTCCACCCGTCGCCGTGATTGCTTCAGCGGCTGCTTTGGAGAATCTGTGGGCTTTCACCGTGAGTTTCTTATCGAGGGTGCCGAACGCCAATATTTTGACGCCGTCCTTGACTTTCGAAATGATGCCTCGTGCGATCAGGGTTTCGGGAGAGACCTCTTGTCCTGCTTCGAATAGCCTCTGCAGATCGTCGAGATTCACCACCGCGTATTCCTTGTGATTGATGTTTCGGAAACCCTTCTTTACGGGCAGTCGACGTTGAATAGGCGTTTGGCCACCTTCAAAGTTCGGGTGAACTTGTCGGCGGGCTTTCTGACCCTTCGTACCGCGCGTTGCGGTCTTGCCCATGCCGGAACCGATTCCGCGGCCGACACGTCGCTTCTTGAACGAACTGCCCTCTGAGGGCTGGAAATTATTCAGACTCATTTACGCTTCCTCCGACTTAGGCTCGGCGGCTTTCTTCGGAGCTCGCTTTGCCTTCGGTTTTTCTGCTTCCGGCGCGGCCTCGACGACCTTCCGAGCAACAGCGGCCGCCTTCTTAACGACACGCTTCGACGTATGGGTGGCGTCCTCGATAACGGTGACTGCGAGCATGTGCTTCACGTGATGGATCATGCCTCTAACGGATGGGTTGTCCGGAAGAATTACTGCATGGTGCATCTTGCGAAGGCCCATCGCCTTTGCGGTTGCAACGTTTCGAGGGGTTTGCCCGATCATGCTTTTGACAAGCTCAATACGAAGCATCCGCTTCCTCCTTTCTCGCTCGCTCGATCCAAGGGGTGAGTTTCTTGACATCAATCCCTCGTCGCTCCGCGATTCGCTCTGGTGAGCTCAAGGCCCGGAACGCTTCCATCGTGGCGTATGCCATGTTGATTGCGTTGCGGCTACCCAAAGACTTCGCCAGCACGTCATGGATTCCGCAAGCTTCGAGACAAGCTCGAACCGCGCCACCGGCTTTGACGCCAGTACCGGCCGCTGCCGGTCGAAGGATGACCTGAGCCGTGCCCGACGTCGCAACTACGGCGTGGGGGATGGTGGTACCGATCATCGGAACGGGGAACATGTTCTTGCGTGCGGCTTCTTCGGCCTTGCGAATTGCGTCGGGAATGCCCCGCGCCTTTCCTAAACCTACGCCTACTGAACCTTTGTTGTCACCAACGACGACGAGAATCGACCAGGACGCGGTCTTTCCACCCTTGTGGGTTTTGAAGACCTTGTTCGTCCGAACGACTCGCACGTCCATCTGCGGTCCTTCAGTGTTACGGCTCTCTCGCTTGCCGCTTAAGCGGTTCATCATTCTCATTTAGAATTCCAGTCCCGCTTCACGCGCGCCATCCGCAAGGGATGCAACGCGGCCGTGGTATTTGAAGCCTCCACGGTCGAACACCACTTTCGTGATGCCTTTCTCTTTGGCTCGCTCAGCGAGCTTGGTTCCAACGATCTTTGCGCCATCTTTGTTGCCCGAGACGGTAATTTCTTTCTCGTTCGTGCTCGCCGACGCAAGGGTGAGACCCGTCGTGTCGTCGATGATCTGCGCGGAAATGTGCTTGAGGCTGCGGTAAACGCTCAGCCGCGGTTGTCCTGGGGTTCCAGTGACCTTCTTTCGAAGTCGCAGGTGTCGCGCTTGTCGCAGTGCTGTTCTGGTTTTTTGTGCCACTTTCTGCTAACTCCTTATTTCTTCGCGGCGGCTCGTTTGCCGGCCTTGAGCTTGATAACTTCGCCCTGATAGCGAATGCCCTTGCCCTTGTACGGCTCCGGCTTTCTCACCTTTCGAACGTCGGCGGCGACTTGACCTACCGAGGCCTTGTCGATACCGCTAACCACGATTTGCTGAACACGCGTCTTTTCATCCGCTTTCACTTCGAAGGTGATTCCTTCGGGAGCGTCGATTCGGACCGGATGCGAGTAGCCCATGTTAAGCAAGAGGTTCTTGCCTTCGAGCGTCACACGATAGCCGACGCCAATCACGGTGAGAGTCTTGGAATGACCTTTGGTCACTCCCTCCACCATGTTGTGTACCAACGTTCGAGCAAGGCCATGCTGGCTTCGAGCTTCACGCAAGTTGTTCGGTCGCTCCACAAACGCTTTGCCTTCTTCTTGGCGTACCGTGAGGAGTCGAGAGATCGGCTGGATCAACTTGCCTTTAGGGCCCTGAACAGTTACGACGTTTGTCTTGTCGTCCATCGCAATGGTTACATTGCCCGGAACGGTAATCGGTGCTCTGCCAATTCGCGACATCTTAGTACACCTCGCAAATGATCTCGCCGCCGATACTGCGCTTTCGCGCTTCGCGGTCCGTCATGAGGCCGTGGCTCGTGCTGATGATCCGGGTTGCAAGTCCAGCGCGGACAGGCTTCAGATCGCTGACCGGCTTGTAAACGCGCAGGCCAGGCTTGCTCACACGGGCGATGTGAGTAATGAGCGGTTTGCGCTTGTTGTCATAGCGCAGGTGGACCTTGATGGTTGGGAACTTCGACTCAGTCGTGATTTCGTGACTGGTGACGTAGCCCTCTGCCTCAAGGATCTTGACGATTTCTATTTTGATTTTGCTGTGCGGAACGTCAACTGACATCATCTTGGCTTTGTAGCCATTGCGGATGCGCGTCAGAAGGTCCGCGATAGGATCACTATGCATGGTTGGGAGTCCTCCTGAGCTTTACCAGCTCGACTTGGTCACGCCCGGCAATTCGCCGCGGTGAGCTTTTTCGCGCAAACAAATGCGACAGATTTGGAAGAAGCGGAAGTAGCCGTGAGGCCGTCCGCAAAGTTGACAGCGATTGTAGTTTCGAACTTTGAACTTCGATCCTTTGCGCTGCTTTTCAATAAGCGATTGCTTTGCCATAGTTTTTACCGCCGTTACCGAGTTGGTTCGCGCATGTCCTTGGCGGGATCCGCGTGCCTCACTCGTGGTCAGATTGTTTTGGGCACAGTCAGCCCAGCGGCAGATTATACCTAGTTCTCCCTGCACCCGGCGATCGCTTACGCAAGGTACCGTCTAGGCGATGATGAGTGACGCAAACCGGCGTTTAGTGAGTCAGGTGCTGTTCTGGACTTTCGGGTGCGTATGCCTGATTCCGCTCGTTCCCGGCAGCAAACCGGTCCTGGCGTTTGTCGCTCCCTGTGCGCTCGTCTTAGGTTGCCTTCTCGCCCTCACTGTTGGCAATCCGTACGCCGCTGAAGCGAAAAAAGTCAGCCGAACGCTCCTCCAGGCGGCCGTCGTCATGCTCGGCTTTAGCATGGACTTCGCTAAAGTGTTTGCGGAAGGTAAGCGAGGCTTGGTCTTTGCCATCATTTCGATTTCGTGCGTCTTTGCGCTTGGCTACGTCCTACAACGCCTGCTGAAGGTTCGCCCACTGACCTCGCTGCTCGTTTCTACCGGCACCGCAATCTGTGGCGGCTCTGCGATCGCCGCGATGAGCTCCGTCACCGACGCGCCGCAAGAGGATGTTTCCGTTGCCGTTGGCACCGTTTTTCTGCTCAACGCAATCGGACTCGTCATATTTCCGCCGCTTGGGCATGCGTTTGGACTTACCGCGCAGCAGTTCGGAATATGGTCCGGAATAGCCATCCACGACGTGAGTAGCGTCGTCGGCGCCGCTACGTCCTGGCACGATCCTGCCGCGCTAGAGACGGCAGTGGCGGTCAAGCTTAGTCGGGTGCTTTACCTCGTCCCGATGACGCTGATCGTTGCGTATTTCTGGAATCGGCGCAACGGCGTAACGAAGTCCACAAAGCCGCAAATCCCGTGGTTCATCGGTCTGTTCGTGCTGGCCAGCTTGGTGAACAGTTACGTCGGCCCCGTACGCGAGCAAGGGCCAAATATCAAAATCGTAGCTACCGTTGGTTTCGCCGCTTCGCTATTCCTCATCGGCTCTGGGCTCTCTCGCAAGACGCTCAAAGAGGTCGGAGTGCGCCCGTTGCTACAAGGCGTCATTCTGTGGCTCTTCATGGCCGTCACGACCCTGATTGTCGTGCGCGCTTCCTAGGACTTCTTCGGGCGGCCCTGAATTCTAGGATCGTTCAGCCGCTCTAAGATCGAAGGCGGAATGATCGACTCTCCCGGCTTTGGCGCATCAACCTTATCCCAATTGGGGAGTCGGCTCGGCCCCTGCGGGGGGAGAATGCCGCCGAGCGGTCCAGTAATTTTGGATTTTCGAGGACCCATGAACATTCCTACTCGCCGAAGCGGCGCTTGCGTTTCGGTGATTTGCGCAGATCGCTGGAATGCGCCTAGACATTTATCTCCAATGCATCTAGTTGGGCCATTTGATCTCTCGTCAAATCTGCCGTCTATCTCTAACCGTTCAAACAGCAAATCCATCACGAGATCGCGATTTGAGACGAAAAACTACAAAAAGCGGCAACTCGAAGCCAGATATTGCGACGAGTGTGGTAAGTTAATACCGTGGTTGTTGAATTCTGTGTTGGTAATTTCAGATCAATCAGTGCTGAACAGAGTCTCTCATTCGAAGCTTCGAGTGGCGAGCAACTGTCAAGCGCACTTCTAATTGATGCAGCCAAACCAGACAGCCCGCTGCTGGCATCGCTATTTCTACTTGGTGGAAACGCGAGTGGCAAAAGTAACATATGCCGGGCTATCCAAGCCCTTCGGGACCTGACCATCAACAGCGCGACGAGGCTGAATCGAGGCCAGCTTATTCCGCAGATAGAGCCCAACCGTCTCATCGCCGCCAACTCCGGTCAACCCTGTTCGTTCGGTCTGAAGCTACTTCTTGACGGCGAGTTGTGGGAGTATCGCATCGAAGTGGACGCAGTTGCGGTCCGCCGTGAAAGCCTTCGGAAGCGTGCGAATTCGGCGAGAGCCAGATGGAGCGAAGTATTCTCGAGAACGGATGGTGCGAAGAGCACCTGGACGGCAAATGCGCCTCGCCTGACTCCGAGTTTCTTTGAGTCAGTTCGAGAGAATTGCTCCGTGCTGAGTAAGGCGGCAGCGGACAACATTCCGGCGATCCTGCCTGTATACGATGCCATAGCAAACATAAAGATTCGCAACTTGGCTGATCCTCCGATCGACGTCGTGCGACAAGCAATCGAGTCTGCCCAGCCGAACGATAAAGACCCGTTTGTGTTCAAATGGCTCGCAAAGCTAGTGGCATGCGCTGACATTCAGGTGAATCAAATTGAACTTGAAAAGTCTGCGACGGCCATTGGCGATATTGTCAGAGAGGGTAGGGCGCTCTATCGTTCGCTGGAGTCCGACAGCCGTGCGGTCTCGGAGTTTTCCGCGCAAGACCTGAAGTTTTTGGTGAGCAGGGATGATGGGTCCGAAATCGGATTCGAGATCGGCGACCTTTCGGACGGAACCGTACGGTTTCTCGCCCTCATCATCAACATTCTTCAGGCATTCAAGGACGGGTCGCTCCTCGTACTCGACGAATTCGATGCTTCGCTTCATACGCTGCTCTCCATCGCCGTGCGCGATCTTCTGATTGATCCTGACCTGAACGCTTCTGGTGCTCAGTTTATTGCGGTAAGCCATAGCGATGCCCTCCTAGACTCTGCGAAATTGCGTCGGGATCAGATCATCGCGATCAGCCGCACAGAAGGGGTTGGCACGACTTGGTGGGCACTGTCCGATTTGGACAGGAAGCCGAAGCGAGATGAGTCGTTTCAGCGGCGCTATCTGAATGGAGGCTACGGAGGCATTCCGCGGATTTCCGACCTGCGGTCAAACGTTCTAGCCGCTTTGAGGGGGGCTCATGGCGCGTCGCCGAATAAGGATCGTTAATCCGCCGGTCGCCATCGGTTTGGTCGTTGAAGGCCAAAAGCGCGAGGCAAGATACTTCGAACAGGCGGTTCTCAATCGAACTTGTGTTGCGACATGGACGGTGCACTCCGCATCGGCTGGAGATCCGAAGAGCCTAATCAGAAAGGCTCAGGAAATTTGCAACGATGTCGACCAGGTCTTCGTCGTTGCCGATGCCGACCGGTGTCCGCCGCACTGCTCAGACTCCGAATCCCGGTCGTGGAGCGAGTTAGAGAAACTCTGCCTCAAGCTCAACGGCCGTCTCATCCTTTCCAGTCCGTGCGTCGAAGTTTGGTTTTTGATGCACCTTACGCTTGAGTTTCCGCCGATCCCGAGTGCCGATGCCGGTACCTACACTCGGCGGTGCGGACCATTCAAGGCACTACTGTCGAAGATCTATCCAAAGTTTGACCAGCGGCCGGTCGAGGACTGGTACAACCTCAAACCGTTGCTCGCAGAGGCAGCAACGACGAGCCGCCGCCTTCTCGCGCGAAAGCATGCGGATGGAGTTTGGAGTGAAGTTCATGACCTCATGCGAGAACTCGGACATTGCTAGCGCGATCCTCGTCCGGTACCGTTTCTGGTTCCGATGCGCCGAGAGCCCAAAGCCTGCTGTTGAAGTCCGCATCACGTCAAGTACCCTACGGAGCGATGCCGAAGTCGCCCCTCGACGCTTACTTCACGGTAGAAGGTCGCATGCACAGCTGGCCCGCACGCAAGCGATCTGCCCTGCGAGCGGCAGCGTTAGAACGATTGGCGGGCTCGTTCGAAACTTCGCGTAACTACGATGAACAACAGGTCAACACGATTCTTCGATCGGTCATGGATTTCGAAGATCACGTGCTCATACGCCGCGAATTAGTGGACGCAAAGCTCCTCGGCCGCAGTCCTGACGGTCGACGTTATTGGCGCGAGGCGTCCGCCGAGTGAAAGCGATCCTTGATCGATTCTACGACGCCTACCAACGGCAAGACCTGCCCGCTATTTTGGACTTGGTCGACAATCAGATCAACTGGCCGGATGCGTGGGAAGGTGGCCGCGTTGTCGGTCGCCGCGCATTTACCGACTACATGCGGCGTCAGTTCAACGCCGTTCATCCGCTCATTGTCGCGACTCATTTCGAAGACTTGCCCGATGGCAAGGTGCGCGTCGAAGTCCATCAAAGCATCGAAGATCGTGAGGGGAACATCCTCGTCGAGACAGAAGTGAGCCACATCTTCACCTTCGTCGATCACCTCATCGTCCGGGTGGATCACGAAACACGCGCTTAGTGCGCCGCTGTCGCTTCGCGGTTCTTGTCTTCGCCGTACACGAAGCCCCCGTCCTGATAAACCCCACACGGACTTCCCGGCCCGCTCACTCCGATTTCGTCGTCGATCGTCGTGCCGTCCATCCGAAAAACGGGGAAATAATACTTAGAGACGACTTCTGCCTCAGCCGCAATGTAATGCCCGATGAGGGTGCGCCGGAACCGAGTCGAACTCTTGTTCATGAAGGATCCGTGGATGACGCTTCCGTTGAAAAAAAGCACATCTCCCTGCTTCATCACCGCCCGAACCGTGTCCATGCCAGGCGGAATAGGCGTCTCCGTATTCCCCCACTGAAACACATCAAGCCCGGGAGTATCCACTTGACAGATGAGCGGGAGTTCCTTCGATTCCTTTACGAGGACCATGCAGCCGTTTTCTTCATCGCAATCCTCTAGCGCCATCCACGCGGCTAGACAGGTTCCCGGCTTTGCGAGGAGATACATATTGTCTTGGTGCAAATTCTGGCCGCGCGCACCGGGTGGCTTGAAATAGACCATCGTTTGCACGGCATATGGCTCAGCACCCGCCAGCGCAGTGAGATGCGCGTTGATTCGTGGATCAACCATGAACCCCAACGCCACCGAATCACCGCGGTGGGGTTGTAGCAGTCGCGGATATCGCTTGAGAGGATCCGCATGGTTTGGGTCGACAGGCGTCTCGGCCCAGCCGTCACCGCCGCGCTCGACCATCGAGGTGAAGTACGCGAGGTAATGCTCACATTCGGCCTTGGAAAAGAGCCCACGGGCGATTGTAAAACCGTCTACTGCGAACTCTTCAAGAAGCGAAGGTGACACGACCATGACAACCATTATAGAGGGAACTTCACTCGGCCGAGGTTCTGGTCAGAGTCTTCCGACCCTCACATCCGAAATGCTTTGAGGCTAGTTCATCTTTAGCAGCCGAACGTCGTAAAGGCCACCGGCCAAATTCTGTTTGACTACAAACTGAACCGTCACTTTGCCATCGACGGCGGCGGCGATTGCGGAGGCTGCAATCCGATATCGGACTTCGAAAAATGCGCCAGGTCGCTCGCCCTTCAATGCTTGCGTGGCTAGCAGAACTTCGTTCGCATAAATGTCAAACGTCCTGCCCGAATCGTCTCCGCTGTAGGTCACCTCAAGTTCGGCCGCCGTCGCCCCTTTCAGATCAAGCGTGTATTGCACTCGCTTACCGTGCCGCCATCGACGACCGTTGTACATGCCCGCCTCGAGTCCTTCTCCCTCCATCCGATGATCGACTTCAGGCTGCTGCTCACCGACCACTACTCGGTCAAGCGTCGCCACGTCTCGAGCGAGCTTGATTCGTTCCTCCTCGCCTCGCCGTGCGAGGTTTCGTGCCTGCTTCTCTTTCGTGGTCAGGTCCCAAACGATTTGGTACCGTGACTCTTCCAGGCGGAAGAACGGCTGTAATGCGATTCCCTCTGGTCGATCGGTAGCGATGCCAGCAGAGATGCGAAAGTGCATTCGTCCACGCCGTGGGTCTGGCTTCACTTCATCACTCAAGCGATCAATCGACGAGAGAAGCGCTGGCAGGTGATCGATTGGCGTGAGCGGTCCGTGAGCAATATGGTCCCCTCGGCCCGCCCCCGCGAGTAACCCCGTCTGGTCTTTCGTACCTTCCGCCGAAGCGAGAACGATCGGGCCGCGAAGTATCGAAACCCAATCGGAACCGTCTGGCAGGCGTTCAACTGTAGTTCTCATCGGCAGCATCACCTCCATCCGATCACCGGACTTCCACACGCGGCTAATCGCCGCGAACGACGACGGCGCTGAATTTATCTTGACGCGCCGTCCGTTAACCATAACGGCGAAGGCGCCCTTCGCTACCCAAGCCGGGTGTCGAATATGCAACGTGAATCGGATCGGCTTGACCAAGCGCATAGAGAGGTTCGTGTGTTCCGCGTCTGGGAACTTCGTCTCCTGCCGCAATCTGAGGCCTCGCTCACTATCCGTCAGCTCGGAAGGCAGGAAAAGATTAACAAACACGCCGTCGTTGGACCTCGCGTAGATGAATTGCCCGTAGCGACCGGGGTTCTCCATGCCTGTTCCAACGCAACACCAGAATCCCTGCTCGGGCTGCGAGTACACCCGGTAGTGACCGGGCCGGATCGGCGTGAAATACACAAAGCCCGGATGGGTCGTATTCATCGAAGCGAGGATGTGGTTATAGAGCGCTCGTTCGTAGAAGTCCGCATAGCGCGCCTCCTGGCGGGTCGCAAAGAGCGCTTCAGTGAGGCGCAACATGTTATACGTGTTGCAAGTCTCTGGCCCTTCTCGGTTTTCTAGCATGCCTCGGAAGTCTTTCGGGTCGTTGAAGTGCTCCGAAACGCTATTGCCGCCAAAAGCCACGCTTCGCCTCGTAGTCACCTGTTCCCAGAAAAACCGAGCCGCCGCATCTTCCTTACCGTTACCAGTGAGGTTCGCCACCTTTTCAAAGCCGATTACCTTCGGAATCTGCGTGTTGGCGTGAAGGCCGGTGAGCCGATCCTCACCCCGCTCGAGCGGATCAAGAATTGCGCGGTGCGAAAATCGCTCCGCGAGACGCAGATATTTCTTCTCGTGAGTCACGGAATACACGTCAGCGAACGCTTCGGCCATACCGCCGTGCTCTTGATCCAGCATCTGTTGCATCTGCGCATCGGAAAGCTGACTTGTCACTTTCTCCGCCCAATCAGCGAGCCGGATGAGCACGGTCCGGGCTTTCGCATTTCCAGCGACGTGGTAGGCGTCATAGAGGCCCGCAAACGTTTTGTGGAGGTTGTACCAAGGCACCCAACTCTTCCAGACCACGGCAACATTTCCTGCCGCCACGTTGCGCCAAAGCTCGCGACTACCCGGCACCCCACCCACGTAGCCGTCCGGCGATGCGTCCTGGCATACGGCGAGTTCTTCCACCATTTTGTCGAGGCGATGCCGAAATTCGTGCTGTTTGGTGTCGTGCCCGGCTGCGATCATCGAGGCTAGGGCCGACAGATAGTGTCCAGCGGTGTGGCCGTCCAAGCCGATGCTCTCCCAGTTTCCGTAAGCTGGCTTGCGAGGAGTAAGGCCCGCCTCGCGGCGGAACGGTGCAAGGAGCCGATCGGGGTCTAGCGCAAGCATATAAGCGCTATTTGCTGCCGCCGCTGCCGAGAACGGGCCAGACAAAAGGCGCACCGAACTCAATGGATACAGCGACGCGGTCGGTGACATGGGAAGTCTAGTGAGGCTGCTTTGGGCGATCAGTAAGGAGCTAAGTAGCGTCGTCGCGATGGAAGGCAGCACCTTGGCCGCCCTCTTCATCGCAATCCGTTCAACTTGAATACCGTTATCGACTGCGCAGGCAGAGTTCGGCTGAACGAAGCTCCGAGTCCACTGTCTCGAGTTTTCACTGGCGCGACTTTCGTAGGCTCCGCAACTGAGTTCATCGCCTTTAGATCATCGCAGCTCAATGTGGTCACGACACCCTCGGCCAGCACGACTCCTCCCTTGAATTCGATAGCAAGTTCCTGAGCAGTCGGAAGCGCATTTACAACTTTGAGGTAGATCGTGCCCTTCTTGTTATCGCGCGTACAAGAAGCGAAAAGCCCCGGTAGAGTCTTGTTTCCGCGCGTCTGGATCGGTACCCCGGTGAACATTTGTGGCACCGTCCGGTCGCCCAAATTTTCGCCGAACATGCACTGCGCGTAATACGATGGCGAGCCGAAACTCGACATCGCGTCATAACCGATCAGATTCAAAGACCACTGCCGTCCACCGGGATTCGCGTTCACGAGCAGCGGCGCGTAACAAGACATCGCGACGATGTCGGAGTTCCGCTCCATTCCCGTCATAAACGCCGCATCGGCAAGTGCACATTTGAAGTTCGGCGTCGGACCGGCACTTGCGCCAGCTTGCCATGGCGGAATCGTATCGTGGGCCGCCCACTCACCGACGAACACTTTCGGTCCCTTGCGGTTGTAATTGTCGTAAAGCGTTGCCTGGGCCATCATGTCCCACGACTCGGTGTAGTAGTGCTCATCGTAGAGGTCGGGTCGTCGCTTGGTGATCGGATACTTCAAGCCAAGCCAGTCCTTGCCGCCCGTGGTCGAAATCACGTTGAGCTTTGGATACTTGTGTTTGATCGCGTCAAAGAACTGCACGAAGCGGTTTTGGTAGGACCCAGAGTCGTCGAAGCCGTCTTCGTTCCCAACTTCCACGTATTCAAGCGGGAACGGCGCCGCGTGTCCATTTTCGGCGCGCTTAGCCCCCCAGAAAGTTGTCTTTGGGTCGCCGATGACGTACTCGATTTCGTCTAGCGCATCCTGCACGAATCCGGTCAGCTCAGTGCCCGGCCGAACGTAATCTTTGTTCAGCGCGTAACCCGCGAAGACGGCGAGCAGAGGCTTTGCGCCCATGTCCTCGCACCACAGCAGATACTCTAGAAGCCCGACGCCATCAGACGAACGATAGCCCCAGGTTCCCTGGTGGCCCGGACGCTGCTCAAGCGGTCCGAGTGTTTCCTTCCAAGGAAAGTGGTCCTTGATCAAGTTCCCTTCTAGGTAATTTCCACCCGGGAAACGCAGAAACTTCGGCCGCATATCGATCAGCTTCTGCATGAGGTCCGGACGATTACCGTTCGGACGGTTCTTATGCGTCGGAGCGAAGAGCGATACGAGGCTCAAACGGACGACTGCACCACCCGTACGAACCACCAATCGCGCGTCCTTAGTCGCATCAATGCCGCGCGACGTAACGAGTGTTGTCGCCACCTTATGCCAAGGGCCAGCTGCCGCTACAACCTCACTGCGCGCATAAATCTGCTCACCGTCTTTCGATTCCAAAGCGGCCGTGATCGGGGTGCGGCCCGTTGCCTTAATCCAGGCCGAGAATCGATACGTCGTGGACGGTCGGATCGGGAAGCCCCAATAGCCGTCGTTCGCAACGCCGTTAGTCACCCGAAGCGAAACCGGGAGTGCCGCGCTGACCCCGCCCGTCTTTTCTAGCGAGATGCTCGCTCCGTCGCCAACCGCGGTCCACGACGTAGCCCGCTGCGCGTCGTTGCGGAAGGCCCGATTGCGCACGAGCTCTCCGTAAAGCCCTCCGTCGTAGGAGTAGTTGATCTCCTCTGTCATTTGGCCGTAGAGCATGGGGCTGACCGCAACTCCAGGCTTCGCCAAGTCGAGCGTAAGGTGGGCAGGTGTCTGGATAAAGAAGGGAAAGATCATCGCATTTCTCGGTAACTCTTGCCGAATAAGTATGCCGCACGCGGAATGCGGCGCCTATAATGGGCTCGCGATGCTCATCGAATCTCTGTTCTTTTTAGTGGCTGGGAGCGCAACGCAGCGACCTCCTGGCAATATCGTGCTCGGACCTGACGACAAGGCAGCCTTTGCTGCCGCGCCCGATGGATTTGACCGCAAACGAGATGGCATTGAGCACGGCAAAGTCGAAACCGTGTCGTACGATTCAAAGTCTGTCGGCGTAACGCGAAAAATGGTCGTTTACACTCCGCCGAACTACGACGCGGCCAAGAAGTATCCGGTCCTCTATCTGCTGCACGGGATTGGCGGAACAGAACAGGAGTGGCCGAGCAATGGCGCGCCCGCTGAGATCCTCGACAACTTGGCCGCAGATCGGAAGATTACGCCGATGATCGTCGTGATGCCCAACGGCCGTGCTCAGGCAAACGATCGAGCGGAAGGCAACGTTTTCGCCAGCGCACCCGCCTTCGGCAAATTTGACAAGGACCTGCTGGGAAGCGTCATTCCGTTCATCGATGCGCACTACTCGACCGTGCCGGATAAGGCACATCGTGCCCTGGCCGGACTTTCGATGGGTGGCGGCCAATCTCTCGACTTCGGTCTCGCCAACCCCGACACGTTCGCTTGGGTTGGCGGTTTCTCTTCGGCGCCCAACACGTTCGCGCCCGCCAAGTTAGCGGCCGAGCCTGATCAGTTGAAAACGCTTAAGCTCATCTGGATTTCGTGTGGGGACAAAGACGGCCTCATCGGTATCAGCCAAGGTGTCCACAAAATCCTCAAGGAGAAGGGCGCACCGCACATCTGGCACGTGGATTCAGGTGCCCATACATTTCCCGTATGGAAGAACGACTTGTATCTGTTTTCCCAACATATCTTTCGTTTTTAACCGCAATTCGAAGACAACGATTTGTCGACGCCTGTGTGTGAATCTTTCGTGTCATTAATTCAGGAAGAGATGCACGAGATTGACCTTGATCGCTACGCGGCGCGGATCGGCTTTTGTGGAGAGTTCGCGCCCACCCGCGCCGTTCTTGACCAAATCCTTGCCCATCACACGTCGAGCATTCCTTTCGAGAACCTCGACGTCCTGCTTTCGAGGCCGATCGACCTTGACCTGAAAGCAATTGAGCGGAAATTCGTCGTCGACCAGCGCGGCGGATACTGCTTCGAGCAAAACACCTTGATGCTGGCTGTGCTAGAGCAGATCGGGTTTGAGGTCGTTGCCATGGCCGGTCGCGTCAGGCTGGGCTTAACGCGAGAGACGCTGCCACCCCGCACTCATCTGTTTTTGGTCGTGACTATCGACGGGGAGCCGTACATCGCGGATGTCGGAGCAGGCGGCTTCTCGCTCACCGGCTCGATTCGCCTCGTCGAAGACGAAGAACAAGAGACGCCGCATGAGCCTCGACGAATCGTCCGCGATGGCCCGGTGCGTTTTCACCAAGGCTGGACGGGAAAGGAGTGGGTGGACATCTACGAATTCACTGAGGAGCGAATGCCCATGATCGATCGCCAGATCGGAAACTGGTGGACAAGCACGAATCCGAATTCGAAGTTTAAGCGGAATATCATGGCCTCTCGATCAGACACCGACGGACGCCGAAAGGGAATTCTGAACTCCGATTTCACCATTCGTCGTGGTGGCGAAATTCTTCACAAGGAAACGATCCGGGACTCCATCCACTTGCTGGAGTTGCTTGAGAACGAGTTCAACCTGCGCTTTCCCGTCGGAACCGAATTCGTAACCTTGCCGTAGCGAATTGCATCAAAAGGCAAAACCGCGTGAACCCCTTTCACGCCGTTCACGACCTGCGTGATGCGAAAATCGACGGTCAAGCTTGCTAGGGCGAGAGCTCGGTGTCGAGTGAATCCAAACTCGCGCTGCATCAAGCTGACCATCGAGTTTGTGGCCAGCAACACCGCTTCGTCTAGGTCGGCATGGAAGGCGAGCGCCACCCACGCCGTAGGAGTTTTCGCCACGGGCAGTTCCAACTCCCATCCCTTAATCAAGTCAAACGTAAGCTCCACGCTCGCCATCGGGCATTCGATGGCCGTGATGCAGATCTCCCCATCTCCCTGCACGGCGTGCCCATCGCCCGTACTGAATAGCCCGGCCGCGACTTCAACTGGAAGGTATAGCGTCGTTCCTGCGCAGAGCTCCTTGCAGTCGATATTTCCTCCTGTGCGTCGAGGCGGTACCGTTGAGTGAACTCCGGGCTCGGCGGGCGGCATCCCGTAGATCCCCATGAACGGTCGTAACGAGACGGTGTCACCGAATGAGTTGGTCGCCGTTTTCCCGTCGGGTGCGAAAGTCCACGGAAACAGCTGACCATCGTCGCTGACGCCCAGCCGATCGTTCCACTCGCATTTCCAGCCCCCGACGTACGTCGTTCCCCACTCGCCAAGCTCGATTCCATCGATTCGCACCGCCAAGACGTCGCCTGGTTGCGCATCGCGAATCGCCACGGGACCGGTCAGGCAATGGCCGGAGTCCAAGGTGGGATCTCTCGGTTCGACCTCGAGTCGGTCGCGCGTCTCCGCCTTGTGCGGCTCAAGTCCCCAGCCGGCGTCGAGGCACGTGAAACAGACGGTGTCCCCAGATTCGATCTCCAATACCGGCCCGAGCTCGCTAGAGAAGTGGCCGTGGAGGTTCGCTCGGTCTGCGTTGAGTACGTGTCGCACTGCCAATCATGCATCAATTTTTGCGATTCGAGTGGCCGTCTTAAGTCTTAAATCGGGCGAGACGTACCAGAGGTAGGCTTGCCTCAACTCATGATTGCGTCCATCATCGCTTCCTACTTCGGGATGAGCACGCTGTCTCGCCCGGCTTCGGCAAATTTATTCAACCGCGCACCGCGAAGCCAAGAACGCCTCGACGCAATTGACTACCGCCAACTCGAAATCGAAGTGGGCGACCAACCCACGACCGCACGATCCGTGAAGTTAGTCTTGGTCTCGGAAGAACCCTCGGCGAAGCCGTCGCACTGGAAACTCCGTTCCGAGGATGGTGCGCTCGAGGCAGTCGTCACCAAGTCAACCGCGCGCCCGGACATCGCCCTCAAAGACGTTGCCATCAGGAATGTCGGAACGGTCCCGCTGCGAATTCTAAACGTCGTGCTTGCTCGCATTCCGCTCAAGAGCCAAACGGCAGAAGGCGGCGATCGTGGCTTTCCGGTGTATTTGAACAAGGAGTTCTTCGCGACGCTCGCGCATCCCGCCGGGTTCGCTCACGTTGAAGGCAAGGAAGTCGTCCTGCGTCAGTATCCCGGCTTCGTTCTTCCCGCCGGTCGCACGCTCCAATGTATGCAGGCAGTTTTCGGACACGCAAAACCGGGTCAGGCCCGCAAGTTGTTCGTCGACTACGTCCGGAGCCGAATGGCAAGGGTGAAATACCATCACGATAAACCGTACGCGATCCTCGAAGCCTTCGGCGGACAGCAAGAGGGCGACTTCCGTGACTACTATGCTCGCGGTGTCTCAGAGGACTACTTACACCGCCACCTTCTAGACGTAACAGAGGCACAGCGGCAGTCGAGGGCAAAGTTTGACTTCTACAGCATCGAGTTTTGGCACGACCGTGCCGGGGACTTCACCGGGTTCAGTAAGCCCAACTTTCCGAACGGATTCGATCGCGTCAGGCAGCAGATTCTCGGAGTCGGCATGAAGCCCGGACTTTGGATCGCGAGTAGTGGCACTCCGGATTGGACGATCGACCTCAACCCTGCGGTCAGAAATTGCTTCAATGTCGGACCAGGGGTCGGCGAGTTTTGCCGAGCAAGCGAGCCGCTGAATCAGATTTACAAGGACGGCTTTCGCTCTCAGATGAGTCACAACCATGTCGGATTGCTTAAGTTCGACAATCTCGCCCAGAACTGCGTCAATCCTGCCCACGAGCATTTGCCCGGACCGCACTACTCCACGGAGGCAATTTACAACGGGGTAATCGACTTCCTACAAACCTTGCGGCAGGCTAACCCCGACGTCTTCCTCATGCTGTACTGGGGTTATCGCAGCCCGTGGTGGCTCGAGTACGGCGACACTTACTTCGAATGCGGCGACCAGATCGAGGCGGCAAGCCCCGCGCAGTATCCAACGCCGTACGCTCGCGACGCGGTGACGCAGCGCCTCGATCAAGCTCAACTCAAGATTACCGACACCCCCTGGATCGGTAAAGACTCGCTGGGCGTCTGGCTGTCGAATTGGACGTGGAACAGCAGCATCGGCAAAGATCGGTGGCAAGAAGGGGTCGTGATGGACATGGCCCGCGGCGGCATGCTCTTCCAGATGTGGACCGACGAGCATTGGCTGACTCCGCCGGAGCGAGCCCAAGTTGCAACGTTCATCGACCTCATGAAGTCGAACCCCGTCTGCTTCGATCATTGCGCGCCAATCTTGGGGAACCCCGACCGCCAAGAACCGTACGGATACACCTGCACCGACGGAAAGCACGCGTTCCTTGCCATCGACAACGCCGCGCTCAAGGACAGTTCCGTGCCGATAGAACTAGGGCCAAAGATCGGACTTCCTGCGGGCCAAAAATGGGACGTCTACCGCTGGTATCCGCGAGCGGCGAAGCTACCGGTCATGCAAAGCGCGTCGCTGACCGTCAACATGCGCCCGTACGAAGTCGATTTGATCGAGGTCGTTCCCCGAGGAAGCAAGCCGTCGCTCGGACTTCCATTCGCCAACGTCGCGGATGCTGGCCCATTCGCCGAGCGGACCACCGAAATTGCCGTGCGACGCTCTGTCGATGGTGACCAGAAAGTCCATGTGACCAATTGGACGATTCTCAAGTCAGCGCAGTTGAGTTCAGCGCTCGGTGCGAAGCTAACCGCCACCGCCGATGGAAGCTTCTTACCGTCCGGGCGAAATGAGTCATACGACACTTACACATTTGATTGGAACGGCCGCCTCGACGGTCTGACCGCCGTGCTCCTAGAGACTTTGCCCGACCCTTCTTTGCCTGGCGGCGGCCCGGGTCGCGCTGTAAACGGAAACTTTGCGCTCACAAAGATCGAGGCGCAAGTTCGGAAAAAGGATGGTATCGCCAACTTACCGCTCATCGCGGCCATCGCCGATTTCTCGCAAACCTCTTTCGGAGGTTGGCCGGTGACCGCCGCGATTGACGATGATCCGAAAACCGGCTGGTCGATTCACCCTCGGGTTGGCCAAGCTCACGCCGCCATGTTCGGCGCAGACATAAGTCGCACGGAGCAGATTTCGGATCTAAAGTTAACCCTACGCGGTGGCGACAACGGACACAACCTCGGTCGCATCCGCATCTCGATCACCGATGACCCCCAACCCGCGCTGCCGAAGCAGTATCAGCCTGGAGTCATCGCGCTCGAGGTCACGATTCCCCCGACCAAGAGTGGCGGCCTCTTCCTGCTGGATGGCGGCAACCAAGACGACGTCCCGGTCGCCGTGATCTCCGGAAATCTATTGCCCCTGAAATCTGTTTGGGCCGCCCAATCAAACTGGGCTTGCCCGTGGACCGCTTGGCGAGCCGCCGTCGGACCCTCAAAATCAGCCAAAACGATTAAGATCGAGTTGAAGACGATCCAGACCATCGCCGGTGCGTCGTTCCACGCCCACTTCATCCCATGGTAGCCCTGACATCCCTCATCTTCGCCGCGATTCAAGGAAGGGGGTCGATTAAGAACGATCCGGTGCGTCAGCAGGTCGTCGTCGTGGATGGGTCCGGTCGCCTACGGATGACGTTGGACTACCATCGGGGATGTTCAATCTCATCGCTCGAGATCAACGGCAAAAGTGTTGGTACCGCCAGCTCCGGATTGCAGGTCGACGGAAAGTGGATGAGTTCGGCAGATTCCGTCCTCCCTGCGACCGTGAAGGTCGATAGTTGGAATCTCCACGTGTCGGGCATTCAGTGCGGCACGTCTGGAGCGACGGAGGATTGGGGGATTCAGGTCCTCCGGGACGGCATCTCTTGGTCGATCTGGCGCAAGTTCGAACGGCCAATCGTCGTCGAGCAATCGGCGATCCCAAGGCTGGCGTTTTCCAACATGCAGACCTGGGACGGAGCGTCTCTCGGTACTGGCGGCGTCGCGAGGTGCAAGTTGTTCGATGCTCCGAACGCGACGCTCGGCGCAAACACGCGGTCGCACGCGACGTTTTGGAATCAGCATCGCGACACCGGCTTGGATGTTTGGTCGGCTCAGCAGGGTCCGACCTCGCGAATGATGCGCTTCACTCGGCAACCAAGCGGCGAGTTCACCGTCGACCTCCAGCCCGAGGACCATAACCTAGAGTACGCCCACGGCCAAAGCCGCTTCTTGCGCAATCGCCAAGATGTTTGGAAGCCCATCTCCGTGACGCCGGCAGATACGCCGACTGTAGACTTTTCCATAACCGCGTGGCCGACTCCTCGGCAAGATCGTGGCGATTTCCGCGGCCTTTCTGGAACGGCGATCGCCCAGATTACTAAGACCATCGGCCGACTCGGAGTTGTTGATGAGGACATCGTCGGTACGAACGGTTGGTACAGCGGCTACGCCGTGCTTCATGAGCCTTGGATCGCGCTGATGGGGCTGCCACTCATGGACTTTTCGTATACGTACTCGATGATGCGAACCCTCGCAAAGGATGGACGCGAGGCCGTGGCTGCCGACGGAATGGTGAAATCGCGGTGGGCCTACACGCCCGGCGACGAAATCCCCGGCACCTACGACAAAAACGGATTCTACGAGTGCCAGTGGGGACGGCTCATGGATGCCCAAACTTCGTTTGTCATCAATGTCGCCGAACAGTACGACCTCGAACGCGGAGGAACGCACTTGATCAACCTGGAGAAATCCACCTGCGAGGCGGCCCTCCAGTACTTGCTTCGGACCGACTCCGACCACAACGGGCTCGTGAAGATGCCAGCAGGCTCGCGCACACAGCACAAGGCGAGCGACTGGCTCGACACCATTTGGGCGAGCTACGAAAACGCCTTCGTCAATGCCCAACTGTATCGCGCCCTCACGCTTTGGTCGCGTTGCGAGGCCGACCTCGGTGATGTCGTTCGCGCCAAAGCGTATGCGCACTGCGCCGCGCTCCTCAAAGCACAGTTTAACAAGCCAATCTCTCAAGGCGGGTTCTGGGACCCAAAGAACAAGTGGTACGTCTACTGGCGCGAGAAGGACGGGTCGGTCCATGGCAACAACCTCGTGATTCCCGTCAACTTCATGGCCATCGGGTACGAAGTGTGCGATGACCCAACGCGAACCCGGTTGATTCTCGACCGAATCGAGGCCGAAATGGTCAAGCAAAAGCTCTTCTGCTGGCCGATCTGCATGTTTCCGTTCACGCCCGACGAGACAAGCAATCAGCCTTTCCCCAACTATGAAAATGGCGATATCTTCCTTGCTTGGGCCGAGCTCGGAATCCGAAGCTACGCTAAGTACCGCCCCGACATCGCCGTCAAATACGTCAAGAGCGTTCTAGCGCAGTATGAGAAGGACGGGCTTGCGTTTCAGCGGTATTCGCGGACGACGCAGACCGGCGCAGGTGACGACATCCTCGCCAACAACGCCAGTGCGGTCGTTGGGTTGTATCGCAATATCTACGGCATTCAACCGAAGGCCAACCGGCTGTATCTCGAGCCGCACTTGACGCCCGAGCTGTATGGAACGGAACTGAATGTCGGTGGTAATCGACGGGTATTGCTCCAAGCGAACCGAATTGAGGTACGCAACGGCAGCACTGTGGTCGTAGGTCGCGACGCGCTCGGCATCAAGTTTCGACCACGCGGGCTCGACTACTTTGACCGCGATCACGACCGCCCCGACCTAAGTATCGACGCGAACGACATATCTTCCTCGGACTACACGTCTGATGCCGACGCGACCGATTTGCCGAGCGCCGGTGCGTCTTACGTCCGTGATGAACGTAGTATTCCGTCTCTGTCCTTTACCGCCTTGGCGTGGGGAGCCACGACAGCGTGGACCGTCCAGAACTCTGGCACCCGTAAGACCCTTCGGTATACGATTCGCCAGCTCCAACCCGGCCGAAGCTATGCGATCCGCACCAGCGGCCGCGCGGATCGCCGCGTGCGTGCAACCACCCGTGGCCAGATCATCGTTACCGATGTGCTGCCGCCCAAGACATCGACTACGTACCGCGTGCGGTCAGCGAACTAATCGTCTGTTGATCAAATCAGCAGACGACGCTGGGGCATGGATGTCCAAGTCGCGTAGCGTGGTTCTTTGAACCGAAGCGTAGCGTTCAAATCGCTGATTTCCACGCAAATCGGCGATTTGCCATGACGAACGAAGCTGGATGCGGAGTACGTCAAAACCGAACTAGAAACGGCTCAAGCACAGGCTTCCAAAGGGCGTAACCCTGGGCATTCATGTGCAAGTTGTCCCCCACGAAAATCTCGGGCTTCGGTAGCCCGCGCGCGTTCAGCATGACCGGCCAGACGTCGATGTACGCCGTCGCCGGTTGACCGGCTAAGTACTCGGCGATCCACCGATTGCCCGCCGTGAACTTTGCGCGTAAGCTCCACCGGCTCACGCTCGGCTTCATCGAAACATACGCGACGGGCACTTTAGGATAGCGATTCCGGATGAGCTTGAAGAGCGTCACAAACCGCTCCGTCACCTTGTACGCGGGCAACTTTGTGTCACCGGCGAGGTCATTTTCGCCGCAGTAGATCACGACTTGCGACGGTCGGTAAGGAGTGACAACTTGGTCCACGTACCGAATCACGTCGACGAGCGTCGAGCCACCGAAGGCACGATTCAATATGTGCCGGTCCGGGAAGTAGCTGCCGACGTCCGTCCAGCGGGTGAACGACGAACTCCCGATGAGTAGAATCTGTCCCGGCTTGGGTGGGCTCTTCCGGTCCGCCGCTTGGAACGCCGCGATATCCTTGGCAAATGGCGCCTCGACCGGGGCGGTCTGCATCACGAACCAGGCAAGGGAAGCGGTGATCATTTCGGTTACGATACCGGAGGCAGCGAGGCCCCGAAACCCCGCATCTCAAAGCAAGGAACAAAACGCTTCCAATTCAAGAATCTGCCGGCCTACGCCACCAGGTCGTGAATAACCGTGCCGTAAACATCCGTTAGACGGTAATCCCGCCCGGCGTGACGGTACGTGAACTTCTCATGATCAAATCCTAGCAAGTGCAAAATCGTCGCGTGCAAGTCGTGCACATGCACCGGATTCTGCTCGGCCTTAAACCCAAACTCATCCGTCGCCCCATAGACTGTGCCGCGCTTCACGCCACCGCCTGCCATCCAATACGTGAAGCCGTAATGGTTGTGATCGCGGCCGTTCATCTTGCCCGCATTCGCCCCCGGCGTGGGCAATTCAACCGTCGGCGTGCGACCAAACTCGCCACCCCAAATCACAAGGGTTTCATCTAGCATTCCGCGTTGTTTCAAGTCCGTCAGCAACGCCCCGATCGCCTGGTCCGACTCTCGCGCAAGGTTTCGGTGGGCCACTTCGATGTCGTCATGACTGTCCCAAGGCTGCCCCGCTCCGTGATAGAGCTGAATGAAACGCACGCCGCGCTCGGCCAGTCGGCGTGCCATCAAACACTGCCGCGCAAAATTGCCCGGTCCGTACATCTCTCGCGTCGCAACCGATTCCTTCTCGGTGTCAAAAGCGTCCGTCGCCTCGGTCTGCATACGATACGCAAGCTCGAAAGACTGAATCCGTGCCTCAAGCGCCGGGTCATGATCTCGCGTCGCAAGGTGCTTCTGGTTCAACTTCTGAACGAGGTCGAGCTGCGCACGCTGATCGCTGGATACGGTGTAGTGGTTCCGAATATTCTCAACGATCTTGTCGATGTCGGTCTGATTAGGATCGATGTACGTGCCCGCAAGCACGCCGGGCAAGAACCCGGATTGCCAATTCTGGGTCTCCTGAATCGGATAACCACCCGGACACATCGCAATGTAACCCGGCAGGTTCTGGTTTTCCGTGCCGAGTCCATAGAGCACCCACGATCCCATCGATGGTCGCACCATGCGTGCCTCTCCGCAGTTCATCAGCAGAAGCGACGGCTCGTGATTTGGCACGTTCGCATGCATCGATCGAATGACGCACATGTCGTCGACGTGCTTCGCGATATGCGGAAAGATTTCGCTGACCTCGATTCCGGACTGGCCGTGCTTCTGAAATTTGTAAGGCGACGGCAGAGCCGCACCGGTGCGCCGCTCGGTTGGCAGCTGTAGGGGAATCACCTGTCCCGCGTATTTCTGAAGGGCGGGCTTGGGATCGAAGGTGTCCACCTGCGAGGGTCCGCCGTTCATGAAGAGAAAGATCACGCGCTTCGCTTTGGCCGGCAACGGCGAGCGATGTGCGGCAAGGGGATTGTATTTGCTCGTGCCTTGACTCGCGAGACCAGACTCTCCAAGCACTCCCATCAGCCCGAGTGCGGCAAAGCCGTTGCCAACTCGGTTCAGCAACTGACGCCGACTCATAAACAGCTCTTGGAACGGGTCGTGGTTGTACTCAGACATGAACTCTCCTATTCTACGACGAATCTGGGCTGGGCGATGATGAGACTCGGGTTGGGCAGGCTCCAAGGCTAAGGGTATCACGCGTGGGAACCTTGTTCGCTCCATCCGCGAAGCTGCGGGGCCGGATCGCATGCACAAGCGCTCGCTTAAAAACCTTGCAGTCCCGCCCCAGTCGTCTTGGAAACGCAGGCAGCAAGGCCGTTCTTAACGTTTGACTGGGTCGGCACTGTAACTCCAGTTCAGCCGCGCCATCAGGCTTGAGGCGTTCGTAACCGACGTGCACCGACCGTTCGCATCGTATGCGTAGCTCTTGATGAGGCTATTCGATCGCCGCTTGCCCGCACGTCTCAGTCCACGAACAGAAACTCATTCGTCATCATCAACGCCTGCACATACGCCGCGATTCGTGGCATAGACGGCGAAGGCGGCGGACCAAACATCGCGGCCGAATCCCAGCCCGCGCCACCGCCGACCTGGCGGATTGCCGGCGCCCACGAAAAAGCATCGTATCCGTCGCTCGCGATTGGATCGACGACAAAGTCAAGGACATCTCCCTTTTCAACCGCGACCGTCGTCAACTCCGCCTTCGCCGATCCGTTGTGCACTGTCCATTCTCCGAGCAGACCGTAGCGGCTTGAGACGACCCTAGCGCGAACCCCGTCCCCTTCCTTTTGCGCGTGCACGATTTTTCCGCTGATTTGTAAGCTCATCGCGGCCGGGGCGCGCCACCGACGAATGACCGCGTGATCGCCGTCATGGCCCGGATGCCCGCCCTGCATGTTCACAACAAGGTAACCAAGAACTGGGTCAGGGAAGGTCGCGCTCACGCGGTAGCTACCTTCCACGAACTGACTTAGCGGAGTGAATCCGGTGATGCGCTTGGTCGATGCGTTATAGCCACCGTAGCCGTATTGCCAAATCGGCTGGATCGTTTGCAATTCTCCTTGGTGCAAGTACGACACTCCGAGAGCGAGTTCAGCCGCATCCGGCATGCGCGAAAAGAGCCTGCGATATAGCCGTCGAACGCGCTGCTCATCGCTCGTCGCGTCGCGAATTTCGGCTCGACCGGCTAGTTGCTCGGCTTGATCGACGGCGAACGGCGAGTTCATGAAGAACAACGCTTGTTGCGGCACGGTGGTCACGAATCGTCGCGCGCTCGTGCTGTCCGGCGAGGCGAAATCAAACGTGCGAAAAATGCCCGGCAGGTTCTGCCGCTCGACGTATCCGTAAATTGACCGCCGCGGCGCAAACGGTTTCGCCCAGATATCGACGGATTTGCCACCGACCTTCTCGAGGTCAAGAGCGCCTGCCACCGACAGCACAGAATCCCGCATCTGCTCAAGGTCCAGTCGACGCCGGTTCATGCGGCACCACAGCCGATTGTCTGGATCAGCGTTCATCACCGCCGGTGCCACCGCGCTCGACTGCCGATAAGTCGCCGACGTCACGATCAACCGATGCAACTTTTTGATCGACCAACCACTGTCCATGAATGTCGTCGCCAAGTAGTCGAGCAATTCCGGATGCGTGGGCTTTTCGCCTTGGTATCCAAAGTCGGAGGGTGTGCGCACGATCCCCGCGCCGAAGTGAAATTGCCAAATTCGGTTGACAAACACTCGCGCGGTAAGCGGGTTTGCCCGCGAGGCGATCGACTCCGCAAGCTGTAGTCGGCCACTCCCCGTTGTCCAGTGTTCGCGCTCTTCGCCGGGCTTTGCCAGCGCAAGGAGAAATCGACGCGGCGCGACCGGTCCGGGGTTTCCGGGATTCCCGCGCTTGAACACCGTGGTATCGAAGCCATTTCCCGCATCCGTCATCGCCATGGCGAATTCCGGCGTTTGCGGCGTGTTCTTCCGCAAATCAGCGATGTCTTTCTGGAAGCCGACCAACTGCTCACGCGCCGAACTCTCAAACGCCTTCGAAAGCTTGTTGAGGTTGTCGCCCGTTGCTGGCGTCTCCTCGCGCAATCCCATCAGAACTTGCTTCGTCTCTGCCGAAAGCTGCTTCTCCTCGTCCGCATTCACCACCATCTTGCGCAGCCGAGTCACTTGAGTCGCCACGAGCTTGGAGACACTCATTTCCAGCGCGGTGACTCGGCGATTGAACTGCTCCCAAGGATCGCGGATCGAGCGCTCCGAGATCGGCGATGCCACCTCGTTGGAGGACGCGAACACGCCGTAAAGTGAATAGTAATCCTGCGTCGGGATCGGGTCGAATTTATGGTCGTGGCAGCGGGCGCACGTCACCGTCAGGCCCTGCAAACCGCGCATCGTCACATCAATCCGATCGTCGATGATGTCCGGCTGCGAGTTCAAAAATCGGCGGCCAATCGTGAGGAACCCTAGGGCCGACAGCGGATGCTTGTCGTCTGCCTGCTGGACCTCCGGCATGCGATCGGCGGCGAGCTGCTCCGTCACGAATTTATCGTAAGGAAGGTCCTGGTTGAGCGCATCAATCACCCAATCGCGATAGGTGTACGCGCTGTAGTAGTTTCGATCTTCCTCAAAAACGTATCCCTTTGTGTCTGCGTATCGAGCGACGTCCAACCAGTGCCGAGCCCATTTCTCACCATAGTGCGGAGAGCTGAGGAGTCGGTCGACCACCTTATCGTAGGCATCCGGCGACTTGTCCGCCAAAAAGCGGTCGACTTCGTCCGCCGTAGGCGCCAGCCCGACGAGGTCGTAAGTGAGTCGTCGAATCAGCGTGTGCCGATCGGCGGGAACTGCCGGAGCCAGGCCGCGGGCCTCGATCTTGGCGAGCACATAGGCGTCAATGGGGTTCCTAACCCACGACTTATTCTTTAGGGTTGGAAGAGGTGGCTTCTTAACCGGCTGAAGCGACCACAGAGGTGGCTTTGCCGCTTTCGTCGGGCCCGCGGGCCAGGGAGCGCCCATCTTTACCCAGGCCTCCAAGTCAGCAATTTGCTTGCTGTCGAGCTTGCCGCCCTGAGGCATCTTGAGGGCAGTTAACTGCCGGATGGCAACGATAAATAGGCTCTTGTCTGGCTCTCCAGGAACAATCGATGGTCCATGGGTGCCGCCCTTCAGGGCTGCCTCCCGTGAATCTAACCGTAATCCGCCGAGCTGCGATTCTTTGCCGTGGCATGAGAAGCAACTCGCCGCGAGGACGGGACGTATTTTGGATTCAAAAAACGCGGCCTGGTCGGCGGTCACCGGCGGAGCTTGCGGTGGCTTCTGAACCGCAAGCGTCAGCGCCACTAACGCGAACGCGGAACTTCCGATCGGAAAGGCGACACGGTATGCAAGGCGAATTCGAGGAGTAGTCAAGCGTTGGGTCCATTCGAATAATAACCTAACCCGCCTCGGGCATTGCCCGCCGGGCTTGCAGAATGTGTTCTTGCGAGTAGCCGCTAACGCTTCACGCGTCGGGCAAATCGAACTAATCGCGCGAGTTCAGACTTCAACGCTCGATAAATGCCGGTCAGCACCGCGATCTCAGGCAGTCCACGCGTGAACGCCGCCGCGATACCACGCAGGTGCCGCACTCGAAAAGTATCGTCTTTCACTACCGCAACCACAGGGCACCAAGAATCAGGATGGAATTTTGCCTTGAACGTCTCAAGGCCGCGAAAGTTGTAGAACCGATTGCCGTGTGCCCGAGCCCACGCCCGCAACCCTTGCAACCATCTGGGATTAGGGTCTGGACCGTCAAGATCGCGGTCCGCGAGTGGCGCAAGGCCCATCGTCACGTATTCGGCCCCAGAATCACGGATCGCCGTTATCGCATGAAACAGCATCAGCTCGACGGTCCCGTTCGGCGCGAGACGTGACCGCACGAACTGCTCCGTCAACCAGCCATTACGGGTAGGCACCGGACAAAGGGTCACAAATCCAACGACCGACTCCCCCCGGCTCGCGACAAAAATCCGGCGGTCGCGCAAATCAGATAGGGTGTTCGGCTCGACCAAAAAGTGTAAGGTCGGCAAGCCGCGCGTGCTTAGCCAGTCTGCGAGAGCAGCCCGTAGCTGTGGGTTGTTCTTGGCTTCATCGTGCGTCCATTCCGTGACACGGATACCTTTGTTACTGGCTCGATTGAGTTGCGCGCGCAAAGAAGCGTCTGCGTCGATCCGTTGAATGAAGCTTGTAGGCGTCCACTCCGGTTGCCAACCCAAACAAACGGTTTGATACCCACCGGAAGCATCAACGCAATCGCGAAGCCTCCCTTCAGCCCCAAAGTAACAAATCTTGCCGCGCTCTCGCGCGGCGAAAGCTTCCCACTGATCGAGAGTTGCGCGCAGATTTTCCGCCGCGCAGACGGGTGCCCCCGCCACAACCAAAGTCTTACCCGCTCGCACGTAGCCAACCAGACCCGTACCGTCTGGGCTTATCCAGCGCTCAATGCCAGGATTCAGCACCTGATAGCAGGTGCTGTTCCAGCCAAACCTAAGGACGAGCGAGCGGGCCCGCTCGTCCTGTTCCTGAATTTCACTTCCAAAGCTCACCAATCCGTTTCGGCGGTGCGCAATGTCCGTTTTAGTCACCCATCCAGTGCACTTTGTCGTCGCCGAGAAGCGACTGAATGTAGTTGAACTGCCCGTCGTGGTACCAAATGTGGCTGACCGCGATATGCGCCAGCATCCAGACCGGAGTCGGCATCTGCCAAAGGGCGAGGATGCTCGAACTCAGCGTCTCGTCGCTGCACTCCCGCAGCGCAGTGGCCATCTCTGCAGATGCCGCTTTGAACGCGTCGATGCCTGCACATTTGTTGCCAAAGTCACTCGCAAGCGAAGCCATGTGGCTGTATGCGTCCGACTCTTGACCCTTCAGGGCCGCCGTCGTCCAATTTAGATTCGTGACCGTGTCCGCGAGAAGCGCAGCGCCCGGTCGCGTGCAGCCGCCGAACGGCTCGTTCCACTTGTCGTCAGGAATCGCTGCAATATCTGCAACCGTCATCCCCGTAACTACCTCAAGCCACGCCGCCAAACAGCTGCGGACGTCCATTCCTTCCATCGTTGTACTCATTTTAATTTCGTCGAGAGCTCGGCCCCCGTTGTCTCAATTCTGGCACTAAGATCGGATTCATAACTCAATCCCTACGACTTCGCGCGGGTAGCATTCCAACTCGGAATGTCGGTCAGAGGAAATTATTAATGAGTAGCGTTAGAGTGCTTGTCGGAACAAAGAAGGGAGCGTTCGTCTGTACGGCAGATGGCACCCGTAAGGATTGGAAGATTGAGGGCCCGTTCTTCGGCGGATGGGAGATTTACCACGTCAAAGGGTCGCCCGTCGATCCCAATCGAATATTTGCCTCGCAATCCAGCGGCTGGTTTGGTCAGATCATCCAGCGCTCCGACGACGGCGGCAAGACATGGACGCCTCCCGGAACTGCGCAAGAAGAACTCACGACTCCAAGCGGCTTTCCAAAAGGCGAAAGCAATAAGTTCGTTTATTCCGGTGACGCCGGAACTCACCGCTGGTACGACGGCACCCCCCACCCATGGGAGTTCAAGCGGGTTTGGCACCTCGAACCGTCGCTCTCCGACCCAGACGAGGTTCTCGCTGGTGTCGAAGACGCAGGCCTCTTCCGAAGTCGCGACGGCGGAATCTCGTGGAACGAAATGCCCGGTCTGCGCCAGCACTCAACCGGAAAAGATTGGCAGCCGGGCGCGGGCGGAATGTGCCTCCACACGATCCTCGTCGACCCGAACTCCCCGAATCGTATGTGGGTCGCGATTTCTGCCGCTGGCTGCTTCAGCTCTGTAGACGCCGGCGAAACCTGGAAGCCTGCGAACAAAGGTCTCGTTTCCGATTTCATGCCAGACCCCGAGGCGGAAGTGGGGCATTGCGTGCATCGCATCGCCATGCATCCTAGCAAGCCCGAAACGCTCTACATGCAAAAGCATTGGGACGTCATGCGAAGCGACAATAGCGGAGCATCGTGGTACGAAGTTAGCGGCAATTTGCCGTGCGATTTTGGATTCCCGATCGACGTTCACGCCCACGAGCCTGAGACCATCTATGTCGTCCCGATCAAGAGCGACAGCGAGCACTATGTTCCCGATGCCAAGCTCCGCGTTTATCGCAGTCGGACGGGTGGCAACGAGTGGGAGGCCCTCACCAACGGCCTGCCGCAAGAGAACTGCTACGCCAACATTCTTCGCGAGGCGATGTGTGTCGACACCCTCGACGATTGCGGAATCTACTTCGGCACGACCAGCGGTCAGGTTTATGTCTCACCCGACGGTGGCGATCATTGGTCCACGATTGGCGAGCATTTCCCCGCCGTGCTCTCGGTCGAGGTGCAAACGTTTGCCTAGGTTCCAGCGAGCGCTTCCCCATGATCCGTTCAGGGGGAACGGTTGGGATGGGGGTTACGACCTCAATCTTGGATCTCGAAGATTTCGAGGATTAACCTCGAATGGTTAGAGTTGTCATCCCCCATCACTTGCGGACCCTGGCCCAGGTCGGTCGTGAGGTCGAGTTGGACGTGCAAGGGACGGTGTGTGTTAACTCCGTGCTGGAAGCTCTGGAGGCGGCGTATCCCGTGCTTCGCGGCACCGTGCGCGACCACGGGACGCTGAAGCGTCGCGCGTTTTTGCGGTTCTTCGCGGGTGGCGAGGACATCTCGCTGGATCCCTTCGACGACGCCCTTCCCAACTCCATCGCATCCGGCACCGAGCCTTTCCTAATCGTCGGCGCAATCGCCGGCGGTTGAGTTAGAACTCCATCCCCATGATCTGGGGGTTACGACCACAACCTCCAATGGAAACGGGCCTCAAGCTTCTTCCCCATGATCTGTTCAGGGGGAAGGCTGGGATGGGGTTACGACACCAACCTCCAATGGAAACGGGCCTCAAGCTCCTTCCCCATGATCTGTTCAGGGGGAAGGCTGGGATGGGGGTTACAACGCCAACCTCCAATGGAAACGGGCCTAAAGCTCCTTCCCAATGATCTGTTCAGGGGGAAGGCTGGGATGGGGGTTACGACACGAGAATCGTAGCTGGATGCGCCCCACAACACTCTAAGGTACACAAGTCAAACTACGTCCACCCTTGGCGTGTGGTTCTAGGCAGGAATCGGAACCAAAATCCCGTTCAAAACGTGCATTTAAGCCTGAAGGGCTTGCTCTATCAGAGTCGAAGCGCAGCGGAGACCCCGCCGAAGGGAAATGAGCGAAGCGAATCGGGGCGAAGGGTTGGCGCCTCAAGCTCCTTCCCCATGATCTGTTCAGGGGGAAGGCTGGGATGGGGGTTACGACACGAGAAGCGTAGCTGGACGCGCCGCACAACACCTTAAGGTACGCAGGCCAAACTCCGCCATCACATCGTATCCACCCAAAAAGAAACTAACCCCGCGCGGCAATCCATCCCAAAATTCCGCCCTGCAAATTGTGGACATCCTTAAACCCGTGCGCACTCAGCAAGGCACACGCCCTCGCGCTGCGCCCCCCTGACTTACACTGCAAGACCGTCCGTTTCGAAGGATCGAGCTCCGACAATCGGCCCTCCAACTGTCCAAGCGGAATCAGCTTCGATCCTTCGATTCGATCAACCTCGTATTCACTCGGCTCGCGGACGTCCACCAACACGCACGACCCTTCCGCGAGCCACTGACCCAGCGTTCCCGCATCTATCTCTGAAAGTTGCATGGGCTTCGTGATACCGCAGAACTGATCGTAATCGACCAATTCTCGAATCGACGGATTATCGCCGCAGACTGGACAAGCCGGATCGCGCTTGATCCGAACTTCTTGAAAGCTCATGCCAAGCGCGTCGTACAGCAGAAGTCGACCCACCAAAGATTGACCGACGCCAAGAATGATTTTCACCGCCTCGGTGGCCTGAATAAGCCCGATGATGCCCGGCAACACCCCCAATACGCCCCCTTCCGCGCAACTTGGCACAACTCCGGGAGGCGGGGGCTCCGGGTAGAGGCACCGGTAGCACGGCCCGCCGGGTGTGCAAAACACCGAAGCTTGACCATCAAAGCGAAAAATCGAGCCATAAATATTCGGTTTTCCGCTCAGAACGCACGCGTCATTGACCAAATATCGAGTCTGGAAGTTGTCCGTGCCATCGACCACAAGATCGTACAACCCGATGATTTCCATCGCGTTCTCGCGGGTCAGCATTCCCTCGTGTTTGCGAACCGAAACGTTCGGATTGATGTCCGCCAGGGTCTCGGCCGCCGAGTCCAGCTTGCTGCGCCCGATATCGGACGTCCCGTGTAGAACCTGGCGATGCAAATTCGTGAGGTCGACCGCGTCGAAGTCCACGATCCCGATCTCGCCAATCCCGGACGCCGCTAGGTAAAGCGCAGAGGGCGAACCCAACCCACCCGCCCCGACGAGGAGGACTTTGGCCGCCTTCAGCTTAAGTTGACCCTCGAGTCCCACCTCCGGCAGGATCAGATGGCGGCTGTAACGTGCCCGTTCCTCGCGAGACAACTCGGTGTTCATCTAGTTGGGATTGTACAGGCTACGCGGCACGATAATTGGTACTTGCTCGCCTCAATCTGGTAGTCTCTTGACTTCATCGGGATGTGGCTTAGCTTGGGTGAGCGTCCCGTTTTGGACGGGAAGGTCGAAGTCTCGACCGACTCAAAATAGAATATCGGGATGTGGCTCAGCTTGGGTGAGCGTCCCGTTTTGGACGGGAAGGTCGAAGTCTCGACCAACTCAAAATAGAATATCGGGATGGGACTCAGCTTGGGTCAGTGTCCCGTTTTGGACGGGAAGGTCGAAGTCTCGACCAACTCAAAATAGAATATCGGGATGTGGCTCAGCTTGGGTGAGCGTCCCGTTATGGACGGGAAGGTCGAAGCTTCGACCGACTCAAAATAGAATATCGGGATGGGACTCAGCTTGGGTGAGCGTCCCGTTTTGGACGGGAAGGTCGAAGTCTCGACCAACTCAAAATAGAATATCGGGATGGGACTCAGCTTGGG
>JBBRML010000009.1:0-62542 GCA_038230855.1 Fimbriimonadales bacterium
CTGTTCGATGGAGGCCAACGCGAGGTCAAATGGCATTGGAGGCAGCCCATACAGGGCTGAAAATTCTTGGGACGTATTTACCAGGGTTTGCGCCTCATGGCGCCAACCCTTCGCCCCGATTCGCCCCGCTCATTTCCCTTCGGCGGGGTCTCCGCTGCGCTTCGACTTCGCTCATTTCCCTTCGGCGGGGTCTCCGCTGCGCTTCGACTCTGATAGGCAAGCCCTTCAGGCTTGAACTCTTAGCTGGTTCAGTTCGACAAAGGTTGTGCCCATAGATCCGATTGAGGATTCCGATGGTGAAGATTCCGCTTCGTAACCCCCATCCTGGCGGGCAAAAGCATCCCGCCTTCCTTCCCCCTCATCGGATGAATGGGAAGGATTCCGAGACGTTCACCTCGTAATTTGGGAGTCGCGATTCCGATCTTGGCGAGCAAATGCCGACCCTCTCAGACGACGGGGAGGGTCATCGAGGGCGGCGTCAAAGTCCCGAGTCAGCAGGGTTAGATACGCAAATCGAACGGGAGTTGGCACGACTCGAAGGCGGCTAGGAACTCTGTATCGTTCAACCTAATCCCAACGATGACCACATGGCGTCGACCCTCGCTTTGATGTCGGCATCCATCCGGATCAGCTTCGGATAGTGGCGGTCAAATCCGTTCTCGCCCGGCCATTTGTGGGTGCAGTCGAAGCCGATCTTGCCCCCAAACCCCATCCCTTGCGAAGCATGGTCGAGCTGATCTACCGGTCCTTTGGAAAGCAAAGTGTCGCGCCCAGGGTCGCAGTTTGCGCCGATGCGGAAGAGCACTTCAGCCATATTTTGAACGTCACAATCCTCGTCGACGATCACGACAAACTTCGTGAACGCGAGTTGGCCGAGGCCCCATACGGCATTCATCACCTTGAACGCGTGCCCCGGATATTTCTTCCGAATCGAGACGAACGCAACGTTGTGGAAGCACGATTCAACGGGGAGATTCATATCCACAATCTCCGGCACGGTGAGCTGGATCATAGGCATAAAGATTCGCTCGACGGCCTTTCCCATCCAGCCGTCTTCCATCGGTGGAATGCCGACTATGGTCGCGGGATAGACCGGTTTTGCGCGCATCGTGACGGCGGTCACGTGGAGCACCGGAAACATGTCGGCAAGCGAGTAGTAGCCCGTATGGTCGCCAAAGGGACCTTCCAAGCGTCGCTCTGCGGGGTCAACGTAACCCTCGATTACAATCTCCGCGTCGGCGGGCACCATCATGTCGACCGTTTTCGCCTTCGTCATCGTCACGCGCTCGCGTCTCAAGAACCCAGCGAAGAGAAGCTCGTCGATGCCGGGTGGCAGGGGCGAGATCGCACTGAACGTTACGGCCGGATCCCCTCCGAGAACGATGCAGACCTGGAGGTTCTGCCCCTTCTCGCCGGCCTCCTCCATCTGTCGCATGCCCGATTTGTGCATCTGCCAGTGCATGCCACATGTGTTCCGATCAAAGATCTGCACTCGGTACATGCCGACGTTGCGTTTGCCCGTTTTGGGGTCGTGGGTGAACACGAGCGGCAAAGTCAGAAATGGGCCGCCGTCCTCTGGCCAACAGGTGAGAACGGGCAGCTTCGTGAGATCGATGTCCTCTCCAAGATGAACCACCTCTTGGCAACTCGCCGACCCTGATTCTTTTGGCGGGGTGTGCTTGAGCTCCTGGGCAACGGAGATCAGTTTTTGGACGGCGGCGGTAACGCCCTTGGGCATTTCCGGTTTCAGAAGGCTGCGAATGCGCTCGGCGTGTTCCTCGAAGTCCTCGCAGCTGAGGGCGAGGGACATACGTCGACGCGAGCCCATCGTGTTGATAGCGACGGGAATGTCGTATTTTTGCGCTGCGCTCGGTACGGCCATGCCGCGGATGGATGGATGATTCATGACCGCGCTCATCGGTTCCGGCGTGCCCAATCGGTGTGCTGGTCCGACAACGTTCTCGAAGAGAAGGGCTGGGCCGCCCGCTTTCATCACTCGGTCGGCGATCTCGGTGATTTCGAGCGAAGGACTAACGGGAGCGCCGATCCGTTTCAACTCATTCTTCGACTCAAGTACGGTCAAGAAGTGCTGGAAATCGCGATACGCCATGCCGAGTGGAGTCTACTTGGCGGCCACTGCTGGACCACTCAAGGGAATGGCCCAAGCAGGAGGAAGTGGCATAGATTTGTGGCCTACGCTCACTATACAGGCATTATTCGGAAATGACAAGGGGCATTTTGCGCCGTTAAGCGCGCTCAAATCGAAATGAATTGTTGGACTTTTCGTCGATAATCGCGAGGTGACCGTCGGGCAAGTGGCGAAGGTTGATGACACCGTTCGCGTCAACCTTTAACGTCGATCCGGTGGTCCCGACATCGACTTTGTCGTTTGGTTTGAGTTCAATGGTGTCGCCGTGAATCTTCCACTTGCCGTCAATAGGCACGAAGAGAAAGAGACCGTGAAAGGTGCCGTCCGCCTTCACGGTGAGTCGGATCGCACCAGCAACGGCGCTTGACAAGTTCTGCTCGATCTCGCCCGTTTTTCCGTCGTTGACGGTCGTGCCCTTCCAATCCCCTACAACTTCGCTTGGCGATATGCCGCCGCACCCAGCGGCGACTAAGGCGACGAGAATTCCAAGACCAAATTGCTTCACGACCTTGTATACGTTTGGAGCGCGGCGTAGGTTTTCGCTCGGCTAAACGGCCGCGGCGGCAAGCGCGCGCACGAGAGTCACTGAGGTTTCCAGACGATCGCACAATCGCTTAAATAAAGTCAATTGCACTTGTCCTCGAACCAGGTTCAAGTCGGGCGGATCGTTCTCTGCAAGCGCAAAGTAGTTGTCGCCACGCAGGTAGTCAGTGAAGAATCTGACACCAAGTTCAAACGCGATTGTCGCCACGGCGGCGGGCATCAACTCGATCTCTTCCATCGGACAGCCCTGGACGGTTGACAAAAAGCCGCTCGCAACCGCCTCGTAAACTGCTTCGTCCACCTGGATCAGGTCGAGGTCACGCTCCTTTTCACCTGCGATGTTGCAGAGCGACCGCACCATATCGCCCCAGTCGGCCAGCCAGGTGTACGGCATGATCGTGTCGAGGTCGACGAGGCTCTGCACGCGACCGGTCAGTCGACTGAAGAGAAAGTTCTCGATCTTTGTGTCGCCATGGATAGCGGTGCGCCTAATTGAGCCTTCATGAACGGAGCGGTAGAGCGAACTGGCCCACTCGGCATTGGCGTTTATCAGCTCGATATAAGGCAAACACTCCGGTGCGGTCCGTCGTCGCTCGGCAGCCTCAACCGAAAGGTGGTGGTGGAATAGCGATTCCGTGCACGTTCGGAGTTCATCATCGGCGGGCAAAAAGGCGACGGCATCGAAGGCGGACGCCGCACCGGAGGCAACGCTGCGAAACTGCTGAACATAGAGTTCGGTGTTGCGATAGCCAGGCAACGCGGTTTCGACGGCGTGCGGGTCGAGGTCTACGGTCAGGTCCGCGTTCAGAGCGAGTCCGCGCCCCATCTCTTCGGCGAGCAGCAGTTGCAGATTACGATCCCCGACGGCGGACAGGCTCTTGTAGCTCACGCAATCCGGAATCATGTGCATCAGACGCCACCACTCGCCGCCTTCGGTTTCGATCCACTTCGCGCCGTCTTTCGTGAGGACGAGCTCAATTGGCGTCCAGTGCTCGACCAGGCCCCGAGCGTGCGTCGCGCTCCGCTGGGCATCGACCCACGCCACCATGCTCTTCATCACGCGCTCGGGACGCGTGAAGACCTCGGTGTTGAGGCGTTGGAGGAGATATTGATCACCAGCGACGACCAGGTAGGTATCGAGATTGATGTTTCCCCGTTGCCCAAACGGTTCGACGGAGTCGATCGAGTCGAGTTGGAAACGATTGAGGATGGCCAAAAGGTGTTCGGACGTGGGCAAGGATATATTTTAGCGGTTATGGGTGGGGCGTGGGACAGCATCGGTGCGAGATCTGGAATCTTGCGTGTGACTTGTCTACAACACCTCCGGCGTTGCTTTGGACTGGTTCGTCGCTAACCAGGGTAGCCGCCAGGGAGCGTCAACCCTTAGCTGGAATCTACAAACCCTCCGGGTTTGGGCAGTCAAGCCTTCCTTCCCTGTCATTAATAGACTGACCTCATCCCGGCGCAGACCGCGCCGAACTGGACTGACCTCACCCCGGCGCACAGACAGCGCCGGCTCTCTTCGACACTGAGAGGGTTCCTATCCAGCCGACGTCTCCGACACTAAGAGGGTCCCGATCCAGCCGACCTCACCGACAACGGAGAGGGTTCATCTCGGCTACCATTCATTTGATGCTTGCATTCTCGATAGGTCTCGCAATCGGACTCGCCCAGACCCCAAACTCCTCCGCGCTGAGTGAACTGCTCATCGGCAATCAGCGCTTTGTTGGGCAGCTCGCCGAACACCCGCGCCAAGACGAAGCGGCGCGAGTGGCCCTGGCGCAAGGACAAAAGCCAAAAGCCGTCATCGTGACGTGCTCCGACTCGCGCGTCGCCCCCGAGGTGATCTTCGATCAGGGACTGGGGGACCTGTTTGTGATTCGTTGCGCGGGCAACTCCGTCGACAAGCTCGCGCAAGGCAGTATCGAATATGCCATCGCCGAGCTCAAAGTTGGGCTCGTCATCGTGCTTGGCCACGAAAAGTGCGGCGCAGTTAAGGCGGCGATCGAAGGTCACAAACTTCCCGGCTCGATCGGCAGCGTCGTCGCCCCGATCAAGCTCGCGGTTGCTTCGGCTAAGGGCAAAACGGGTGATCGGCTGCACAACACCGTGCTCCAGCATGCACGCGACGTTGCACGAACCATCGCGGGCGCGGATGAGCTGATTCGTGCCGCGGTCAAATCGCACTCGGTTCGCATCGTCAGCGGTGTTTATGATCTGAAATCGGGGGTTGTCACCATACTTGGAACTTCCGCTAAAGCGGAACCCAAGCACTAAAAAATCTCGTACTGGCTTGCGGCTCTCGCGACGCGTAGATATCGCGCGGGTCATACTTTTGGTAAGCATTTATTGGAGGGACAATCATTTGATTTCAATTATTTCAACCTTGGCGCTTATCGCCGGAACCAACGCACCCCAAGGGGACACGATGGAACCGCGAATGCTCCAAACCCCGGCGGTCTACGGCGACAAAGTCGTCTTTGGATACGCCGGTGACCTGTGGATAACTCACACGAGTCCTGGGAGCATGGCGACCCGACTCACCAGCCACCCTGGAGCGGAAGGCCGACCGCGCATCTCGCCAGATGGAAAGTGGATCGCGTTTACCGGCCAGTACGATGGCCCAGCAAACGTATATGTGATGCCGATCGAGGGGGGAGAGCCGAGGCGCTTGACCTACGGCGACGTGGACGCTTGTACGGGCTGGACGCCAGATGGCAAGGTTACGTACATCACGAACAGCGGCAACTTCACAAACCGCCAAACACGACTGTACATCGTCGATCCGGCGGGCGGACTTCCGGTCGCGACCAAGCTGACCGAGGCATCGGACGGCACATGGCTCGACAAAGACACTTATGTCTATAACCGCCTGAACTCGTCTGGGTTCAACTGGCGACGGTATCGAGGTGGCTCACAAGGTCGCGTTTCAATCTACAACTTCGCGAAGAATGAATACAGCGAACTGCCGACCGGTCGCGAGCAGAACTACTACCCGATCGCAGTTGGTCGCTCCGTGTACTTTATCAGCGACAAGAAGCTCGGGACCCTGAACCTGTACCGATACGATCTGGATTCCAAACGTGAATCTCAGCTCACGCAGTTCAACGACGCCGACATCCGGTTGCCAAACAGCGACGGCAAGACTATCGTCTTCCAGCGGGATGGTTATCTCTGGATGTACGATATCGCCAGCGGTAAGAACACGAAGCTTTCTCCTCGCATTTACAGCGACAACTTGGCGCTACGCCCGGCATTACGTTCGCTCGGCAACGCGATCACGGGCCTAACGATTTCACCTTCGGGGTCGAGGATTGCCGTCGAGGCGAGGGGAGAGATCTTCTCCGTCCCCGTCAAGAACGGCGAGACTCGCAACATCACCCAGTCGCAAGGTTCGCGCGAGCGCAATCCGAACTGGTCGCCAGACGGCAAGACGATCTCGTACATGAGTGACGAATCGGGCGAGTACGAGATTTACTCGCGCCCACAAATGGGCGGCGCGGCGGTTCAGATCACGAATCGTCCGGGATTTCGAATCGACACGTTCGCCTACGCTCCAGACGGAAAGCATATTGAGATTCGGGCGCTCAATAATCAGATCTGGCTTCTTGAGCTTGCGACGAAGAAGCTGACAAAGGTTGTCGCCGCCGACTATGGCATTGGCGGCACGGACTGGAGTCCCGATGGCAAGTACCTCGCTTACTCGAGCGGTGGTCGCAATCAGTTCCAGTCAATTTACATCTATGAAGTCGCGTCGGGCAAGACCGTTCACGTCACGGACGGCTACTTCTCGGACAGCGACGTGGCGTTCGATGGCAACGGCAAGTACCTGTACGTTATTTCCGGTCGAACCTTTGGCCCGTCCTTTGGTAGCTTTGAGTTCAGCCTCAAGGTCGACGCCATTCAGCGGATTTACGTTTTGCCGCTGAGTAAAGAGACGACGAATCCCCTTCTACCGACCGTAGACGAAGAGCCGAACGGTCCTAAGAAGCCCCCAGTCCCGCCATCACCGGTGACGAAGATTGACTTCGACGGCCTCGCCGATCGCGCGATTCCCCTGCCATTGGGCAATGGAAACTACAGCAATCTGACGGCGGCTAACGACGGAGTTTTCTACTCGACGAACGGTGCCTTGTTCAAATTCGACCTGAAGTCGAAGCAGTCAACGCTCATCTTCCAGAACCTGCTCGGGCAGTTCGCGTTCAACGCGGCCAAAACCAAGCTCGCGTACAACGCTGCTGGCGTCGTCGGTGTGGTTGACGTTGCCCCCGGCGGCATGCTCGGCGCGGGTCGAGTCGATACTTCGGGCGTGGAAGCGATCATCGATCCTCGACAGGAGTTCAAGCAGATCTTCTGGGAAACATGGCGCATTCAGCGCGATCACTTCTACGACCCGACCATGGGTGGCCAGGATTGGCTAGCAATCGGCAAGCACTACGCGGAGTACCTGCCGCACATCAGTTCCCGAATTGACCTCTTCGCAATTCAGGGCCTCCTTATCGGAGAGCTCGGAACCGGCCACGAATATCTGCAGCCGGGCGATCCCTGGCTGCCGATTCCCCGAAATATTCCTAACGCATACCTGGGTGTCGACTATGCGGTGGAAGGCGACAACGTCAAATTGGCGAAGATATTCCGAGGTCTCAGCTTCGACGAGTCGAGTCGGGCACCGCTCAACGAGCCGGGCGAAAACATCAAGGACGGTTCATACCTTCTCGCGATCGACGGCCACAAGGTTGACTCTCATGTCAATCCACAGTCGCTGCTCGTGAATAAGGTTGGCCGCACGGTCATGTTGACGATCGCCGACACGGCCGGCGGCCTAGGTTCGCGAGACGTGCGCGTTCGCCCCGTCGGCAGCGAAATGAACCTTCGCAAAGTGGATTTCTTGGAGGACAACCGCAAGTGGGTCGACAAGATGTCTGGTGGCCGCATCGGTTACATGTACATCAGTGACACGCAGGCGACGGGCAGCATCGACTTTGTTCGGGGCTACTACTCGCAGACTGACCGTGACGCGATGATCGTGGACGAGCGCTGGAACGGCGGCGGCTACATTCAGCCGTGGTTCGTTGATACGCTGGGTCGGCACATCAAGGCTGGCATCCAGAATCGAACGAGCAAGGATGCTTCCGACGCGGTTGCCATTGAGGGCCCGAAGGCGATGCTGATCAACGGCTACGCCGGATCGGGCGGCGACTTCTTCCCTTGGATGTTCAAGCACGAGAAGCTCGGCCCGCTCATCGGCAAGCGAACGTGGGGTGGCCTCGTCGGCATCAGCGGTTACTATCCGTTGGTGGACGGCGGCGGCGTCACGTCACCGTCGTTCGCGATCTATGATCGCGACACAAACGACATCATCGCCGAGAATCGCGGCGTCGATCCTGATATCGACGTCGACAATCGGCCTGACCTAGTCATTGCCGGTCATGATCCGCAGCTAGAGCGCGCCCTTGCCTACTTGGAGGAGCAGCTCAAGCAGCATCCGCCGCGTAAGCCGCGAGCCGAACCCGTTCACGTAGGTGAAAAGGGTCGAGTCAAAGCGGGCGGCTAGCGCCCACTTCGGGGCCTGTTCCACGGCGGAACAGGCCCCGATTTTTTTGTTGCGCCCGCCCGGTTAGTGTGTTGCCGATGCCCGTCGCCCTATTTGCAAGCCTCACCTTTTTGGAGACAATCGCGCTCCTGCTGCGTTGGCGCAAGCTCGATGCTCCTCCGCGCGCGCCGATCGTCGCGGCATTGTGGCTCGCCGCATTGCTTTGCGTCACGGCAGTGTTCGCGCTGAGTCCTACCATTTTCTGGCTCCAAGTGCTTATGTTTGGGTTTGTTGCCCTGTGCAGCGAGGCTGCTCTCGCAACCTTCAAATATGCGGTTGCGCGCGGGCGTAACCGTGCCGGGCGAGATGCGTCTAAGACCTAGGCTCCTATGAACGTACTCACTCGATTTGGCCTTGTTGTCGCTCTGTGCGCGACCCTGCTCGGCTCGGCGTTTTCGCAAACCAAGGAGCAAATCAACGCTCAACGTAGCGATGCAATTCAGCTAAAGATGCGCCAAAACGCGCTCCTCATTCAGCTGACCCCGCTCCTGCTTGAGAAGGATCAGCTCAACCGGCTACTCAGCGAACTGGAGCGGATCGGTGAGAAACAGAAAAAGATTTACGCAGCGGAAGCGGCAACGCTCGCTTCGCTGGAGGCCGACCTCGACAAGTCGATCAACGGCGCAATTGAGAAGGGAGCGTATCCGCCGAAAGAAACTCAGGCCAAGATTAACAAAGCAGTTCGGGATGCCCAGTTGGTGCGAGGGCTGGAATCGGGCAAGATGGTTGACGATCTGCTCGTGCTGTGCAAAAAGGCGTTCAACGAGGGACAACTTAAATGCATGCGCGGCTCGTTTGACGGCGACTTTATCGATCCTATCAACAAGGGAAAGAACCTGAAGGACGACGACAAACTTGCGTTCTTCATTCGCTTTATCTTTCTTGATCCGCTAACGTACGACCTTGTTGCGCGAATGTACAAGTCGAAGTAGTCGACCGGACGACGCTCGCGTCATCTCCTTGCCTGAAAATCCGGTTCGATTTCGTCTATCATCTTCCTCGTGAAGGCCCTTGAACTCGTCGAGTATGGTCGGTTCGAACTCGGCGAAAAACCCCGTCCGACAATTGCATCTGATGAGGTGCTCATCCGCGTTCGCGCGTGCGGAATTTGCGGTTCGGACGTGCATGGGATGGACGGAAGCACGGGCCGGCGGATTCCACCGATCGTCATGGGTCACGAGGCGAGTGGTGATATCGTTGAGGTTGGCGCGGAGTGCGGAGCCTGGCACGCTGGAGATCGGGTCACGTTTGACTCCACCATTTTCTGCGGAGATTGTGATTTTTGCCGACGAGGCGAGATCAACCTCTGTGACAACCGGCAGGTCCTTGGAGTCTCTTGCGGGGACTATCGACGACCGGGCGCGTTCGCCGAGTTTGTCGCCGTTCCGGCCCGCGTGCTTTGTGCTCTTCCCGAATCGGTAACTTACGAGCAAGCGGCAATGGTCGAGCCCGTAGCGGTCGCCGTTCACGGGGTGAACCGAGGAGCGGTAACGGCATCCGACCGAGTTGCGGTGATCGGCTCAGGCATGATCGGCCTTTTCATCGTTCAAGTATTGCGGGCACGCGGCGTGCGCGATATCACGGCGGTGGATGTCGATCCGCGCAAACTTGAACTCGCAAAGGAGTTTGGGGCGACTCGCACCGCACTCAGTTCAGCCGGTCTCGATCTCGACGTAGCGATTGAAGCAGTAGGGATCACGGACACCGTTGAGATGGCGGTGCGGACGGTGCGGAAGGGCGGACGCGTTTCGCTCGTTGGAAACCTTTCACCGGATGTGCGCTTGCCACTCCAGGTACTCGTGACCCGCGAGATTTCAATTTTTGGGTGTTGCGCGTCGCAGGGTGATTACGATGAAAGCCTTGCCCTGATCGCGAGCGGCGAGGTTCGGGTCGACCGAATGATTTCGAAAGTTATCTCCCTCGATGAAGCGGCCCACTACTTTGACTTGCTACACCAGAAGCAGCCTGGCCTGATGAAAGTGATCGTATGCCCCTGACTGAATTTGATCTAAGCGGCCGAACCGCGCTCGTCACCGGTTGTAGTCGCGGACTCGGCCAAGTCTTTGCCACGGCCCTCGCGGAGGCGGGCGCTGACCTGATCATCACGAGTCGAGACGCGAGCGATTTAGCCGCATTTCGGTCGGAAATCGAAGCGAAAGGTCGACGTTGCCTCGCGCTCAAGTGCGACGTGCGGGATGAGGGCTCGATCGCAACGATGGTGGCAGACGCGATTGCGTGGGCCGGAAAGATCGATATTCTCGTGAACAATGCGGGCTGCAATCGGCGGAAGCCGGCGCTGGATGTGACCTGGGAAGACTGGAACCTGATTCTCGACACAAACCTTCGGGGCACGTTCTTTGTCGCGCAAGGGGTCGCCCGGCACATGATCGAGAACGGCTACGGGCGAATCATCAACATCGGATCAGTGACGAGCGTGAACGGATACGCCGGGCTAGGACCGTACGGGGCGAGCCGCGGAGGGGTGAAGCAACTCACAATGAGCCTAGCGGATGATTGGGGCCCGATGGGGATCACGGTGAACTGTCTTGCGCCAGGTTGGTTCAAGACCGCCCAAAACGCGGTCTTGTATGAGGACACCGAGTGGGTGGAGTACCTCACGGACCGGATTCCCCTTAAGCGACCTGGGCGACCCAGCGACCTGCGGGGAGCAGTCGTGTTCTTGGCATCGGAGGCGAGCGCCTACGTTACGGGCCAGACCTTGCTCGTGGATGGCGGCATTTCCACGGGAGCGGTTCGGGCGTTGCCGAAGGCCTGATTCCGGACGAACCAGGGTCGCTTCGGCAACTCAAAGGTTCCGGTTATCGAGTCGCAGGTCGCAAGTACAGGGTTCGCAGGTTCATCACGGCGAGCGCGGGCTTTGTGATGGGCACGACTTCAACCTTATGCTTTCCTTTTGTGAGGGTGAGTTGACCTTCCAACAGAACCTTCGTGTAGCTTTGCCATCCCGCCGTCTTCTCGATGCGACCGGTTACTCTTGTTGTAACGCCGTCGACCTTGACCACGAACGTGCTCCCTTCGCTGCCGGGTTCGCACGCATACTCGAGAGTGGCTTCGTACGACTTTGCGGTCGTGCCGACGGTGGTTACGGTCCAATATGCTTTGTCGCTGGCGTTAACCCAGTAGCCGAGGTTGCCACGATCTCCACCTTCCAGCAACAGGGAGCCGCCGTCGATGACCGCTTCGTTCGCTATGAGCTCATAGCTACCGTCTGCCTTAGGCAAAAGTTGCGGCTCCGGTTCGCTGACAACGGGCACCGCGACGAGCTTCAGCTCGATTGCGGTTGAAATCATGTCGATAACCGTCGGCCTTTCGATGGTGAGACTGCCGTCCGAAAGTTTCCTTACCGCGAGTCGTTGGCCGCCAACAACTGTTTGCGCTGAGACCACGGGCGTTTGGAGGCCGGGCACGACGAGGCCGCCGGCCGGCCAATCGAACACATTGAGGAATAGGCTGTGGCCCTTGACCGTGGCGCGGCCATCGAATGGCAATTTGCGGTACGGACTGGCGGTCGTGGCGTAGATGCTGCGACCGTTTTTCGCCATCCATTTACCCATCTCGGCGAGCCGCTCAACCTCAATCGATGGGATGAGGCCCTCAGAAGTTGGGCCAACGTTGAGAAGGTAGTTGCCACCCTTGCTCGCGATATCGACGAGGTTGCGAACAAGGCTTGAGGTTGATTTGAAGTTCATGTCCGTCGACTTGAACCCCCACGTGTCATTCATCGTCATGCACGTCTCCCAGTCACGACCCTTATAACCGGTTGCCGGGATGAATTGCTCTGGCGTTTCGGTGTCTCCGGGGACGCCTCCGCCCAGGCGGTTGTTCGCGATGAGCTTGGGCACATTTGCAAAGTCGGCGGTCAACGCCCGCACTTCATCGGGCGTGAAGTTGGCGTTTATATCCCACCAAAGCACAGCGGGCTTGTAAATCGTGAGCAGCTCGTGTACTTGCGGCGCGGAGACCTTCATGACATAGTCGTGGAAGCTACCTTTCTGCTTTGGGTCCCACGATGGGCCTGCCGTTCCACCACCTGGGTGATGCCAGTCGAGGTTCTGCGAGTAGTACACGCCAAACTTGATGCCGGCTTTCCGACAGGCAAGGGTCATCTCGCCAACGGGATCGCGCTTGAACTCGGTCTGGTCGTAAATGTTGTAGCTATCGACTTTGGACGGGTACATCGCGAAGCCTTCATGGTGCTTCGCCGTCATCACGATGTACTTCATTCCTGCGGCTTTGGCGTACGCGACCCATTCGTTGGCATTGAACTTCTGAGGATTGAATCGTTTTGCATACGCCGCGTAGTAATCAACGGGAATGTTGGCAGTGCGCATGATCCACTCGCCTGCGCTTTCGATAGGCTTGCCGTCATAGATTCCGCCGGGAACGCTGTACGAGCCCCAATGGATGAACATTCCGAATCGAGCCTCTCGCCACCACTTCATGCGCGCGTCGCGCTGCTCCTTCGTTTCGGTAGCGTGCGGGTCGACCGACGTTTGGGCAAATGCGTTGACACAGACACCGGCAAGCAGCATTGCCGCGCAGAGCGATTTCAGTCTCATGAGTGGTCGTAGTTTATCTCGGTGGAGAATCACTCGACTAGAATATGGATGGATGGGCACTCAGTGGGCAAGCAACTTTCGCATGGCGCTGTACCTATTCCTCGTGTCCAGTTCGTTTGGCTTCCTCCAACCGTTCCTACCGCTGTACATGGAGGCGGCGCATATTTCTCGGGCACAAATCGGCGTCATCACCGGCTTGGGGATCGGAATCGCCTTGCTCGTGCAGCCGCTTCTAGGGCGATTGTCGGATCGGTTGGACGCGCGACGCCCCTTCATTTGCCTCTCCGCACTGTTCGCGTTTTTCGCATACACCGCCGTCCCTCACGCCCGACACTACGGTGAGTTTTTGGCTCTAGTTGCCTTGGGCGCTAACGGCACGATGTACTTGAATGCGGCGGGTGGGGTGCTCATCGGACGAATGGTTCAGAAGTCGAAGGGCGGAACGGCGTACGCCGCCCTCCGGGTTTGGGGATCGGTTGGGTACATCGTAACGGCGCTCGTGACGGGCATTCTTGTTTTCCGGCGAGCCGGTGCCGCGCTCGACCGGGCCGCGCTGGGGCCCGTATTTCAATATGGCCCCGTGCTGTTCCTGGTCGTGGCCGCTCTCGCCTGGACCCTTCCGGACTCGAAATCGGTCACGCAGGATCCCGAAGCAAACACGAAGGCGCCCCTTCCCCCAAACCTTCGCCGGTTTTTAACGGCGTACTTCTTTTACACCTTCGCGCTTTATGGAGCTTCGAGCTTTCTGAGTCTCTTTCTGAAATCGCTTGGCGCAAAAGGCATCATGATCTCCGCGGCATTTGCGGTCGGAGTCCTGGTCGAGGTTTTCGTCATGCGATGGTCGGGGCGCTTTTCGGACCAATACGGTCGGCGGCCCGCGCTCGCCATATCCTTCCTGCTGCTTCCGATTCGGCTACTGCTCTACGTTCCGGCGACCGGCCCGGCTTGGGTTTTCTTCGTGCAAGCCTTGCACGGGATTAATTTTGGGATCATGGGAGCAGTCGCGGTTGTATTTGTCAACGATTTGGCAACAGACAATACGCGTGGACACGCCCAAGCTCGGCTGTTCGCGGTTGCCGGTCTTGCTACGGCGGTCGGCCCGCTCCTCTTTGGAGCCATCGCGCAGGCATACGGATTGCCGATGATGTTTGTCGCAGCGGCAGGAATTGCCGTTATCGGCGCGGCCCTGTTCATGGTTGGGGTCCAGGACTCGCACCCTGCGTCCGAGTCGCTGGCCGATATTGCGCCGACTCGCCTAAAACGAGCGGTAGGATGGCTTGACGGCCCTCCGCACACAACACCGAAGTAATGTCATTGCCGGCGCTCGCGAGGCGGCAACGCGACGAGAATCGCTTAGCTCGCCGTGAAATACTCTTCGAGGCGGAGGCAGGAGGCCTTAGTCGGGTCTTTGAAATAGTCGAGCGCGCGCACGAGGGCGAGCGCGGTGTCGATGCTTGTCACGCATGGCACTCCAGTTTCGATGCAAGCACGTCGGATGCGCGCGGCCTCACTTTCGCTGGTCTCATTTAGGCTGGGAGTGTTGATCATCAGGCTGACCTCACCCGCGAGGATCGCGTCGAGCAGGTGCGGGGAGCCGTCCTGAATCTTGTTTACGGTCTGACACTCGATGCCTTGTGACCGAAGATATGCGCCCGTTCCAGGCGTGGAAAGGATCGGAAGCCCGGCCGCCCGCAGCTGCCGACCAAGTTCGGCGGCGACCTGCTTGTCTTCGTTCCGAACGGTGATGACGACAGCGCCGTCGCCCTTGAACTGAATATGGCTGGCGATCATCGCCTTGTACAGCGCGCCTTCAAAGGTCGGATCAATGCCCATGATCTCGCCTGTTGATTTCATCTCCGGACCAAGGCTCGGCTCTACTTTGCCCAGCTTTTGGAAGCTAAAGACGGGGGCCTTTACCGCGTAGAACGGCTGACGTGGCATGCGAGCGACTCCGCTCGCAAAATCGGCCTCGGGGATAATTCGGCGCGTGCGTTGGTCAGCGTCCAATACCCAGAGTCCACTTGAATAGCCTTCGGCGGCGAGCGTGCCTCCCATCATGCACTTTGTGGCGAGTTCGACCATCGGGATTCCGGTGATCTTGCTGAGGTAGGGCACGGTGCGACTGGCCCGGGGGTTGACCTCGATCACGTGAACCGCGCCATCGGAGTCGATCACAAATTGGATGTTCATGAGCCCATGCACGCCGAGCGCGCGGGCAATCTTGCATGCGCTGAGCACCATCTGGGCCTGGACCGGCTCGCTCAAGCTGATCGCAGGGTAGACGGCCATCGAGTCGCCGCTATGAATCCCGGCCCGCTCGATATGCTCCATGATTCCGGGAACGAAAGTGTCGACGCCGTCGGAGATCACGTCGACCTCGGCTTCTTTGCCGAGAATGTACTTGTCCACAAGCACGGGCTGACCCGGGTTGGCGTCTTCGGCTTCGGCGTAGAACCGATCGAGCTGATCGGAGCTGTAGACGATCTCCATCGCGCGCCCACCGAGAACAAAGCTCGGGCGAACGAGAACGGGGTAGCCCACGAGGTTCGCCACCTCATGCGCGTCAGTGACGCTTCGCACGGCGCGGCCGCGCGGTCGAGAGATTCCGAGTGACTCCAGCAGGGCGTCGAACTGCTCGCGGTCTTCGGCCATGGCGATCGCGGCGGGCGAAGTGCCAAGGACTTTCACACCAGCGTCTGAAAGGGACTGGGCAAGGTTGATCGCGGTTTGGCCGCCGAACTGGCACACGACGCCAATCGGGTTTTCGTGGCGAACGATGTCGAGAACATCTTCGAGAGTCACGGGCTCGAAATAGAGGCCGTCGCCCGTGTCGAAGTCAGTGCTGACCGTCTCTGGGTTGTTGTTGACAATGATCGCCCGGTATCCGAGGTTCCGCAAAGACCACACGCAGTGAACGCAAGAGTAGTCGAATTCGATGCCTTGGCCGATGCGAATTGGGCCGGAGCCAAGCACGAGAACTGTGGGGGTCATCGAAAGCCAATTGTGGCAGAAATCACTCGCCAAACTTGCGTTTGGCGGCCTCGAAAGCCGTGATCTTTCGCTGAGTCACCACAAACTTGAGCTTTTCGTCGGCGGTGTCAATCTCGACCACGGAGTGACCGATGCCATCGCGCGCGATGGCCCATCGGTCGAGCAGAACGGTCGGTTGCCGGAAGCTACCGAGCACTTTGGCCTGCATCGCGGACTTGATGGGAGCGATTCGGGCGTCTTGCAGATATTCATCGACGAGTCGAAGCTGGTTGTTCGTGAACTTTCGCTCTATAGGACGCGGGCGAGAAGCCGATGCAACTAAGGTTTGGGTCATCAGCACCGGGTAGTTCGCGGGCCGAAACGCGAGTACGCCGAGGTCGACGATGCTCCGAAACGTGACGACACCGTCGCCAACAGTCATCCAGTCGCCGAGATGGGCATCAGATGGCCACTTGCCACTAAACCGGCGGGAAATTGCGTAGCCTCGCATGCTTCTCGGGGCGAACCACAGCTGAGTGTCTTCAATTTTGCCAGCGCCCGCAAAGCTGTGCGCGCGGATAGCCAGACCGTCGTTTAGCGCGACGGGTTTCAGTTCGAAACCGTAGCTCCAATCGAGAGGGACGGGTGTTCCGATCTGCGTTGCGTCTTCCGCAAATACAAAGAGGCTCGAGACGAGGCCTATGCGAACCACGATGATCTTCCGATCGTGGTCCGCAGTGGAACTGACATCAATCGTGCCGCAGTCGGAAGGAAGGGTGTGGGGGAGTTCCGCGGCCATCGAAGTGATCGCAGTCTGAAGGCGATCGAATTCCAGACCGTTCACGCGTTGCGCGCGCTTTGCGATCAGGCGCAGAACGTTCTCCAGCTTGGCATTGGGCCGGTCGGTCAGGTCGGCGGGCTTCAATTCCCGAATAGCTACCTGCAGTACATCGGCGTGGGGGCGGGACTTTGACGAATGGTCAAAGACCGGGTTAGCAAGAGTCAATGCCAAGGCAAAGAAATACATAACGCTTTTCGAAGTCTGACATTAAGACGAGCAACTGCGACGAGATGCACGCGAATAACATTGCGATCTATTTCGCATTCCGCTTACCTCGACCCGTCACACGCGCGATAATGGGGATAGGTTCGTAATGCGCAGGAAACTTTGCTTACTCGGAATGGCGGCGTTGCCATATCTCGCGTTGCCCTTTGTGCAAAAGGTACAAGATTCGCGGGCACCAGACTATGCTACGGCTGTCCAGCCGATCTTCTCCGCGCACTGCGTGAGTTGTCACTCCGCGGCAAACCCGGCAAGTGGTCTGGACCTCTCGACTCCCAAGGGTATTGAAAAGGGCGGGAACAAGGGTCCATTGTGGATCGCTGGACATCCGGAACGATCGTTGCTATTGCGTATGGTTACTCCGCAAGGCGGCCAGCCAGCGGCAATGCCCATGGGTTTCGCCCCGCTAAAGGCACAGCAAGTCGCGACGCTCACGGCCTGGGTAGCGGGCGGTGCGAAATTCACCCATACGGCAAGTACAACTAAGCACTGGGCGTACGCCGCTCCAGCGAAGCCGAGTTTGCCGCCCTTACGCAGTGGGCACGCCAACCGATCGATCGGTTTGTCTACGCGCGGTTGCGCAAAGAAAAACTGCGACCTTCACCCGCAGCGACAAAAGAAGCGCTGCTCCGCCGGGTGCGCCTAGATCTTACGGGGCTTCCTCCGACAATCTCGGAAATCGAGGCGTTTCTCGCCGACAACTCGCCAATCGCTTATGAGAAAGTGGTCGACCGACTTCTCCGCTCACCGGAGTACGGCGAGAAGCAGGCGCGCCTCTGGCTCGACCTCGCGCGATTTGCGGACTCCGACGGATACGAAAAGGATCTGAACCGGACCGCATGGAAGTATCGCGACTGGGTGATTCAAGCGTTCAACTCAAATATGCCGTACGACCAGTTCACGGTCGAGCAGCTCGCGGGCGACCTGCTTCCCAAGCCATCAATGGACCAACTTGTGGCTACCGGATTCAATCGTAATACGATGCTCAACCTGGAAGGAGGGGTGGACCAGGCGGATGCGCATTTTATGGTCGTGAACGACCGAGTGGCGACGACATCGACGGTCTGGATGGGATCGACCCTCGGGTGCGCACGTTGCCACGACCACAAGTACGATCCGTTCTCAATCAAAGACTACTACTCGATGGCGGGCTTCTTCAGCAACGCCAAGATCTATCCGAGAGGGGATGCAAACGTCGGCGAGGAGAAGTGGTACGAGAAGCAAATCCAAGTGCTCGCCCCGGAGGACCAGAAGCGACTGGACGACATAGTGGCGCGGCAGAACGCAGCCGTGGCGCGTTTGAAAGCCGAGCCGACCCCAGAGTGGCGCGAAGCAGTGAGCAAGGGTATTTCTTGGACGCCGCTGGACGTACACCGGGTTTCGACGGCGAACGGTTCCGTGCTTCAGGCAAAGCCAGACGGTTCGTATCTCACGGTTGGAAAAATTCCGAATCAAGATAACTACACGCTCTCCGGCGAAACGAAATTGGAGAGTATCTCCGCGATCAAGATTGAGGCGTTGCCCGACCCCGGCTTGACCCTGAAGGGCCCGGGCACCTCTACGAGCGGCAACTTCCTACTGACTGGAGTTCACCTGAGGGTTGACGGGGTCGAGGTTCCTCTCGTCGAAGGGAGCGCGACGTACGCGCAAAACCCATATAGCGTGGACCGCAAACTCTCGGCGGGCGGCTATTCGTGGGCAGTCTATCCTCAGCAAGGCAAGCAGCACGACCTCGTTTTGGAAGCCGAAAAGTCAATTCCGGTTGCCGCCGGGGCAACCGTCGAGGTGGTCCTTGAGCAACAAAACACGAACTGGCCGCAGCACCTACTGGGCCGATTCCGACTTTCATTTACCTCCGCGAAGTATCCGCGGGTCGCGGTTTTGCCTGTCAACGCGAGCGCGAAGGATCAAGCGATCTACTACGCGAGGACGGCGCCTGAACTTCGATCGGCCCGCTTCGACGTCACCGATCTCGTCGCGGAAAAGGCGAAGATTCAGAGCAGGATGGCGACCGCCCTCGTGATGGAGGACAAGCCGGTTTCGGGCGAGATCACAACGCACGTCCATCCGCGCGGAGAGTTCCTTCAACTTGGCGAAGTAGTTCGAGCGAACGTTCCCGCGTTTCTTCCTTCGATGCCAGCAAACGCTCCCAAGAATCGGTTGGGCCTTGCCAAGTGGATCGTAGATCGGCAAAACCCTCTGACTGCGCGAGTCCAAGTCAACCGAATGTGGGAGACGTTGTTTGGGCGCGGACTCGTCGACACCTCGGAAGATTTCGGGACTCAAGGTTCCCGCCCTTCGCATCCAGAGCTTCTGGACTGGCTCGCCGTCGACTTCATGGAGCACGGCTGGAACGTGAAAGCGATGTTTCGACAGATGGTGCTCTCCAGCACGTACCGTCAGTCTTCGCAATCAACGCTGGAGATGAATCAGCGCGATCCTCTGAACACATTGCTATCGCGGGGACCGCGCTTCCGCCTCGAAGCCGAAGCGATTCGCGACACGATTCTCAGCGCGGCAGGCATGCTCGATCTCACGGTCGGCGGACCAAGCGTGATGCCGTACCAACCGGCAGGAGTTTGGGACACGCCATACAACGGCGAGAGTTGGAACGTCGCGATGGGCAGTCAGGCTTACCGACGGGGCATTTACACCTTTTGGAAGCGCACGTCGCCGTATCCGAGCTTTATGGCGTTCGACGCAGGCAGTCGAGAATCTTGCCTGGTGCGTCGAACACGAACGAATACGCCGCTGCAGGCCCTAGCCCTGCTGAACGATGCGTCGATGATGGAAGCGGCCAAAGGTCTCGCCCATCGCATGAGCGATTGGGAAAGTAAGCACAACGGCCCGAACACGGCAGGCAAGATTCGGTACGGCTTTGCCACTTGCACAAGCCGGTACCCCACAAAGGTTGAGACCGATTCGGTGGTAAAGCTCCTCGATAAGCTTGAGAAAGAGTACGTCGCGCATCCGAGCGAAGCGAAGAAGCTCAGCGACGGACCACGTGGTGCGGCGTTGGTTATGGTGGCCAATGTGCTCCTCAATTTGGACGAAACAATTACGAAGGGCTGAAATGAACGAATTCGAGCAATCTATTCTCCGTGACCTAACGCGACGCACCTTTTTCAAGCAGGTCGGATACGGCCTTGGTGGCGTTGCGCTTTCGTCCATGATGTTAAACAACGTCGGCCTTGCCGATCAGGGTCTGAAACGAACGGACCCGCTGGCCCCGCGTAAAACTCATTTTCCGCCGAAGGCGAAGAACGTTATCTACTTGTTCATGGCAGGCGCGCCGAGCCAGATCGATTTGTTCGACCCCAAACCTGCACTTGTTAAGCACAACGGCGAGTTCATTTCGGACGACATCGTGAAGGGCGAGCGGTTCGCTTTTATCAAGGGCAAGCCAAAGCTTCTGGGCTCGCCATTCAAGTTCTCGCAAGTCGGCAAGTGCGGACATTGGGTGTCGGAGACGCTGCCTCACTTCGCGGAAATTGCAGATGAAGTGGCCATCGTTCGGTCGATGCACACCGACCAGTTCAATCACGCCCCTGCGCAAATCTTCATGAACACGGGGTTCCAGATTCCTGGTCGTCCCAGCTTTGGGTCCTGGCTGACCTACGGCCTCGGTTCTGAGAATCACGACCTGCCGGGCTTTGTGGTTCTGATTTCTGGTGAGAATAACCCAGATGGAGGCAAGGCGTGCTGGGGCAGTGGGATGTTGCCCTCGGTGTACCAAGGCGTCGAGTTTCGGTCGTCCGGTGAACCAGTGCTCTTCGTCGATGACCCGAGCGGTGTAACCCGCGAGATCCGGCGAGACACTCTGGACACGATGCGGGAGCTGAACACGCTGGAATACAAGAAGTCGCTTGACCCTGAAGTGGAAACGCGCATCGCACAGTACGAGTTGGCGTACCGCATGCAGTCGAGCGTCCCGGACCTGATGGACATTTCGCACGAGCCGGCGGCGGTGCACGAGATGTACGGTACGGAGCCAGGCAAGAAGAGCTTTGCCAACAACTGTCTGCTCGCGCGACGCCTCGTAGAGCGCGGCACCCGCTTTGTTCAGCTTTATCACCGAGGGTGGGATCACCACGGATCTGGCGAGAGCGTCGACCTGACTCATGGGCTTCCACGTTTGTGTCGAGAAGTCGATAAAGCGGCAGCAGCTCTGATCAAAGACCTCAAGCAACGGGGCCTCCTCGACGAGACGATCGTCATTTGGGGCGGAGAGTTCGGGCGCACTCCGATGAACGAAGCGCGCGGCGGATCGCCGTACCTCGGGCGAGACCACCATCCCCGAGCGTTCACGATGTGGATGGCAGGAGGGGGAATCAAGGGCGGCACATCGGTTGGAGAGACGGACGAGCTCGGCTACAACGTCACGAAGGACCCGGTTGACGTTCATGACCTACACGCCACGTTGTTGCACTTACTGGGCGTGGATCACACGCGCTTGACGTTCCGGTTCCAAGGGCGAGATTTCCGGTTGACCGACGTATCCGGCGAAGTCAAGCATGCATTGCTGAGGTAGAAGCAATCGATGATCGGGCTCGTTCTTGCTGGGTTGCTGATTCGGTCGAGCTCCACGGTGAGCCTCACGATGACGGCGGACGTGCGAAAGGTTGTCGCCGCGCTCGCCGCAGTTTCGCACCGACACATTGCCGTGGGGAGCACCGTAGACGCGACAACATTGATCGTTGACGTACATGCGAAGCCCCTAACCGAGGTGTTGCAAAGGGTTGCATGGGCTACTTACACGCGTCCCGTTCTGACTTCTGGCGGTTGGAAGCTCGTTGACGACCCCCTCGCCCGGCGCGCCGCGCTTGCCGCCTATCGCAAGGGTGTTGCGAGCGAATATGCGACCTCTAACACGACGCGTGCCCATGAGTATCTAGACCAGCCATTCACGATTGGCCAGGCAAAAACCTTAGTCCAGTCGATGCGCGGCTATCCAGCTGAACTGACCGAAGACTTCCGCAACGGTGATCCGGATGCGGCGCTCAAGAAATTGCAGAGCCTTCCCCGCCCGGCAAACCGCGCGCTTGCGCATTTGTTGCGCTCCATCGAGCCTTCCGGCTGGTTCTCGGACTCGACGCCTCGGGTGGTTTACGCGGACGAACCAACTCCGGTTGAGCGTCGGCTGCCGAAGGCGCTGGTAGCAGAAACGGTGAAGCAATATGACGGGGACCGCATGGTGCTGAGTGAAATGGCGAACAGTACGAACACGCAGCCAATCCGGCATGTTGTACTCCAAATTGATGTTCCCGACCGACCGAACGAAGCCTGGGCGATGTTGACCTTGTTCGACGGCAAAGATGAGTTCATCGACAGCGCGTCGTGCAAACTACTGCCTGATCGGACACCCCCTGCGCCGCACCCTGCGCTACTCGCGCCGATTTCGACAAACGAGCGAGTAGTGCTGAGCCACGACACGATTGAGCTGTTTGGTCGAAACCTCACTCCGTTTCCTCTACGCACGGCAAAGATGGCACTCGACCCTGTGACGTTCGATCCCCAAGCTTCCTACAAAGCCGAGGTCTGGCGAGCCTTCGGCAAGCGAGTGCACAGCGACTTGGTCCTTAACTGCGACGACCGTCGCATTGCCTACTACGATGGGTGGCAGACCTTTCCCCCGATGTTTCGCGACGCCATTTTGGAGCTTTGGGGACGCGGCACGAAGGTGGAGACAGGTTGGATAATTTCGCGGCCAACGGCTCGTGTTCCCGGGGCTTCCTGGCAAGTATCCCGGCCCGAGCTAAAGCGCGCGTACGTCGCGCTTCAGGCGATGGACGCCGGATCGCTCGACGCCGCCGCCGACCTCATGTATAGGTCAAGGCTCGAATTCGGCATGTGGAACGAGTGGGTGCTCTTGAGGCGGTTGGGGCTGTTTCGCCTTTCGATGCAGGGCCACATGTTGGCCGACCTAGATGCGCTGCGCCTCTTGGGTTCGATGACCCTCAAGCAACGGCACTGCTGGCTAACCGGTGGGACTGTGCGCGGTAGCGAGTTATCTGCAGCAGCCAAACAAGAGCTGGTCGCTTACATATATCGCACGCCTCGTCACGTCTTCGTCCGGAAGGATGATCGATACGGATTACGAAACAGGGCGGATACGATCGAGTCATTGCCGTCCCGCGTGGCCCCGAACGGAATTGACGGGGCAGTTCTATGCATCGCGGATGATCGGATGCCTGAAGCGGATTTTGTGTACACCGATGCTAAGGGAGCTCGACTACGCTCGTCGTTCGGCGTCCACCCGCACCGGATGTGGCCGGACCCCGTGCCGCCGAATATGATGGTTGCGGTCTTCCCCTATCTGGACATACGTTCCCTTCAGGCTGGTTGCTGAGTGTACACAGGATGTCACTCTGGACTTTTACGGGCCTGCAGAGGTTCTCGGACCTGCCCAAGTCGATGCAACTCCTGCTGATCAAGGCGGGAGCTGAGCACAATCGGAGATATTAGAGCCTTTGAATGTGGTAAGGACTATTTTCAAAATATAGTACTTTATTTATGTGAGTGATGGTACTTTAATTAGATAGATATGCGATAATGAGTGGGTGGGTCGAGGAGTATGTGGTGGACGCCAGGGCACGGTAGCGCAGTCGCAGCCAGATCAGGTGGTACCTGGCATTTCCGCACGTGAGGGTGCGCCGAATCGACCTGCCGTCCCCTTAGCGGCAGTTGGTGAAATGCCAGCGGCCGCGTGCCGCGGTTCCGGTGGTCCTGGAAGCGAGGCGGGAATTGAAGTTCGCACGAGAACCGAATTCGATGTTGAGGCAGCCTGCGATACTGACGGTGACCGTGATGTTGATGTTGATGTTGATGTTGATGTTGATGTTGATGGTCTTGGTGATGGTGACATCGAAGTTGAGCTGGCACTCCGCTCGGCAATCGTTGGCCTGTATCTGCGGGGGCTGGCGCGCCCTTCGCAGCCCCCAAGGCGACAGTGCCTTGCCGTCGTCGGTGCGCTTCAGCGCTACGCAGCGAGAATCGACCTTGTGGTTGAGTTCCTGCGACGATCTGGGTTTTGGGAAGAGGCGCTCGTGCTGGAGCGACCGGGTCTGCTGGACGAAGCCACGGAGCTTTGGGTGTCGGGGCGAGTGATTACGTTTCTCGACGCTTGCTTTCCGCCGCGTTGGAGGGGGCTTGTGCCATTTGTGCCTCCCGCGGCGTGGGTGCGGTGCGGATACTCTCGCCGCGTTGACTCGCGTTCAGTGGCGACGTCGACCCGACGGATCGATCGGGACCGAAGGGCGATTACGTTTCAGAAACGACTTGGTAACTCGGCGGGCGGGAATGCGCGGCTTCCTGGCTCGCCGAGGGTAGCGGTGCTCGGCAGTCGTGCCGTCGAGTGTTTCGTGCTGCGGGCAGTGTCAAATTTTTGCCGTTTGGTCGCCGATGCGGGCTTTATTGTCGTGACGGGCGGCGCGCCAGGGTGCGATGCCGCCGCGTTGATCGCGGGGATCGCGACGGGCGCAAAAGTGATCGGGAATTCAACGGCGGAGACGTCCATTGAGGTGGTCCTCCCTTGCGGCATTGACTTAGCGGACGAATTCCTGAGTTGGAGTGGCCTCACGGCCGAGCAGGTCACGAGCGCGGGTGGCACTCTTTACTCGTTTGCAGAACCCGATCAGCCGTTCTGCCGAGGTCTTGCCATGGAGCGAAACGCTTATCTTTACGCGATTGGAGAGGCAACTTACATCGGGCAGGCTCGATTCAAGCAAGGAGGAACGTGGCATGGCGCGGTCGAGGCGCTACGCCAAAGGAGGGTGGTCCTCGTTCGCGACGAGGACAGCGCGGCGTGCCGAGCTCTGGTCGCTTTAGGCGCAGTGGCGGTTACGGCTGAAGAAGATGCAATGTTAACGCTTAGCGAGTCAATTTCGAGACCCAGAAATCTGTTCATGGGGTGAGCTTTGGCGGGCGGCAAGTAAACTCTGACGAGTGAAAGCCATCGCTAAGATGCACCCAGCGCCGGGTGTCGAAATCGTCGAAGTTGACGAACCGCGAGTTGGGCCAGGCGAAGTAAAAATCCGCCTCGAAGCCGCCTCCGTTTGCGGGACTGATCTGCACATTTTCAATTGGGATGCGTGGTCTGCGTCGCGAATCCGCCCCCCGCGCATCATCGGCCACGAGTTTTGCGGAACGGTGATTGAACTCGGCGAAGGGGTTACGGAGAGAGCGATCGGCGACTTTGTGGCGAGCGAGTCTCACATCGTATGCGGAAAGTGTCGGCAGTGCCGAGCGGGGCAAGCCCACGTTTGTGTGAACACGCGGATCCTCGGGGTTGACGTGGACGGCGGCTTCGCGCCAATCGCCGTTGTGCCTTGGGAGAATGCTCGCCCTACGAGTCGGGAGATCGACCCAAAGTATGCCGCGTTCAAAGATGCCCTTGGAAATGCGGTCCATACGGCGTACGCGGGCCCTTTGGAGGGGCAAACGATACTCATAACGGGCATGGGCCCGATCGGATTGATGGCGGTTGCGGTAGCGAAGGCGGCGGGAGCGGCGAAGGTAATCGCGACCGAAGTCAGTCAATTCCGCATCAACCTTGCGCGCGAGATCGGCGCGGACGCGGTGTTCTCCCCGCGCGAGGACGATGTCACCCGCTCGATCCAACGGGAGGCGCCGGGAGGCGTCGATGGCGTTCTCGAGATGTCCGGCCATCCTTCCGCATTGGCGCTTGCCGTCGAATGCGCACGACCGGGCGGCCGAATCAGCCTTCTCGGACTCTATCAAGATCGATCTCAGGCCCTCGATCTAAATCAAGTGATATTTAAGGGGATCGACATTCAGGGCATCGTCGGGCGTCGGCTCTGGGAAACGTGGGATCAGATGGAGGCGCTCATGACCTCCGGTCGCCTGAATCTGGAGCCAATCGTGACGGACACGATGCATTACACCGAATTTGAATCTGCGATGGAGAAAATGACGCAGGGCCTAGCGGGGAAGGTCGTCTTCACTTTCCAATAAGTAATCCGCGGACAACTTCGACGTCAAGCGCGATTTGTACCTTCAACGCCTCGAGACTGGGAAAGTGGGCTTCGTCGCGAATCCGATGCAAGATTCGCAAAGTAGCGGCGCGACCGTAGAGTGAGTGCCCCGGAAAGTCGAGCAAATAGGCTTCGACCGTCCGATCTGTGCCACCAATGGTGGGTCGAATTCCAATGGAAACCGCAGCCAAATAAGTTACGCCGTCGAACTCGGCTCGGGCGGCGTAGATTCCATCAAGGGGCAAGACCTGCTCGAAGGTCCGGGCGAGATTGATCGTTGGGTATCCGATAGTGCGGCCCAACCGTTGCCCGGATACCACGATTCCATCGAGACTGAACGGTCGACCGAGCATTCGGTGGGCGCTCTCAACATCACCGCGCACGACGGCGGCGCGGATGGCGGAAGAGCTCACGCGCTCACCATCTAGGCGAAACGGGGGCACGACCGTAGTTTCGATGCGAGCGGCGAGCCAGTCCGTTGTGCCCTCGCGCTCGTTACCCATTGCGAAGTCGTGACCGACGACCACGGCCTCGGCGCGCAGGGTTCCAATCAGCATCTCGCGCAAAAAGCGCTCGGCGGCCATCCGGCTGAGCCACGCATTGAACGGTAATACGACGGCTATCGAAACTCCGAGGGCGGAGATCGCGCTAAGGTTTTCCTCCAGCGAAGCAACCGGGGTCGGACACTTTGAGGGGTGCAGCGTAGCGGCGGGATGGCGGTCAAAAGTGACGACAACGCACGGAAGTTCCGCAGCTCGGGCGGCGGCAACGGCGGTCCGGATTACCTCTTGGTGACCGAGGTGGACCCCATCAAAAGTGCCAATGCAGACGATGGCCTTCGACCATTCGGGGCGCAGCAACTCTGTGCCGAAGTGAACAAACATCCGTGCTTGAGTCTACCGTCGGCAGTCGCTACTCATTCGCCCAGCGATTGATGAGCCACCATCCGGCTTGGTCATGGGGGACGAATTTGGGATGCGAGATCATCTCGAACGACGGCCGGTAGCCAAGCGAGCCGTCGCCGTAGAGCTTTATGCGCGCGATGACGAGCTCAACGTGCCGCCGCGCGATGATGCAGCGTTCGATGTCCGCAAGGGACCCGCCGCTATTTACATGGTTGCCGCGAGCGATCCGCTCTAGAGCTTCAAACACTTGCCGGCAAGGCGCTAGGGCGCGAATCGCAAGTCCGACATCCCCTGCGGAATAGTGTCGAGAAGTTGCCTCGACGTGACGGACAAACTCGATCCCGAGCTGAACAAATTCAGAAACGCCTCGCATGTTGGCGTTCGGAGCGACGGCGGCGGCCCGCTGGGCGATCACGTGGGCGCGATCGCCGTCTTCGCTCAGAAGGTCATCGCGATTGCGCAACCACAGAAGGAAAGGGTTGGAATACAGCAGAAGCCGGCACTTCAGGGACGACCGAGTTTGCGAGAATCGGAAGAGCGGCCCGCAATCGAGAAGCTCAACGCCCATCAGTTGGGCCCACTCCGCGTATGGTTCGCCCTGGACGCGATAGCCATCGAGCAAGGCGCTCGCATCTCGAGCACGGTCGTAGCCGCCCTGCGTTTGTGTGATGGAATGTCCTTCATTCGGCTGATTGATGAGTTTTCCTGCACCGACAATCGCGGGCAGCATCGTCGCATAGTTTCCAAAGAGTGCCGCTTCCCAGGTCGTCAAGCACAAGCCAAAGAACGGTGCCGATTTCGCTGCTTGCACGTGCTCTCGGATATTCGATTCGCTTTGGGGCAGATGCATCCACGCCGCATTGTAAGTGTGAAGAGCCGGACACGTCACGATCTCGAAGTTCGACCCTGCAGGACTCAGACGCGGCCCGGAAAAATACTGCCAATCGAAAAGAATTGTTTCTGGGGGCAGATAGCCCAAGGCGCTCGGGTGTTCAAAGAACATATCCGCCCACACGGCGGGCCGACGGCCGGCAGCGACCACTCGGCGAGCGAGGCGACCCATGTGCTCGCCATAAAGCGCGGACTTTCCTGCGTCCGGCTCAGAAGCTCGGGCCGCGCACTTCGGGCAGGCTCCGAGTTGCCAGGTTTCGTCGCCGCCAATGTGGACTATTTCGCTTTGGAATGCGGCAAGGGTGTCGTCTATGAGGCCCTCGCATAGAGATAAAAATTCGGCATTGGATGGGCACCCTTGCATCCCGGCGAACCGCTGCTCAGCGAGCCCGTCCCCGCCCGAGCTGTACAGCGTCCCCTCGAAGTGGCCGAGAAGGTTTACAAATGGGATGATTTGAAGGGCTGGGAATTCGGATTGCAGCGACGCAACGACGGCCGGTGTGAGGGCGTCGACACCGTGGGTCCAGGGCGACGAAGGGTAGGCAAATCGGTGCTCGAGATACAGTCCGAGGGCGTTGTAACCCGCATCGAACGTAAGTTGGCACAGGTGACGTAGAAACTCGTGGGTTGGAAACTGCTCGCGCGCAAGGTCGTACATCCACATTCGAAGGCGCATGGGGTCAGGTTACCGACGTTAGACCGAACCGGTAAACTTCCACCGCGCTATGCACCCGATCCTTTTCACCATTCCTAAAATCGGGCCGGTCGGTCCGATTCCGGTGCATACGTTTGGCGTCATGATCGTCGCCGCGTTTCTCGCTGGCTACATGCTCGTCGCGCGACGGGCGGCACGGTATGGCATTCCTCGCGAACATATTGCCGATCTCTGTTTTTGGCTGTTGGTCTCCGGCGTACTTGGCGCGAGAATCGCGTTCATTGTGCAAGAGCTTCCCCACTATTCGAAGCATCTGGACGAACTCTTCACCCTCAAGTTTCAGGGGCTCACAAGCTTTGGGGGACCGATTGCCGCGTTCTTCGTGGTGCTGTATTTCTCGAAGAAGAACAAGATTCCGGTCGCGACGTACCTTGATTTGCTCGCGCCTGGGTTCTTGATCGGCCACATCGTTGGTCGATTCGGGTGTCTCTTCAACGGGTGTTGCTACGGAGGCGTCTGTCCCGTCGGATTCCCACTGGGAATTCACGTTCCGGAAGATCCCCTCCACTTGCACTACCCCGCCCAGGTTTACGACGCAGCCATGAACGCGGTTGCCCTCGGCATAGTGCTCTGGATCGAGACGAAGCGACCGGCCACGCTGAGCGTCTTCGCCTGGTTTCTGGTGCTGCACGGCACTACGCGATTCATTTACGAATTCTGGCGGGCGGGCACGCAAGCCGACGTTGACCGCGGCCTAGCCTCATCAACGTATTGGGGAACTTTGCCGGTGACGCAGGCACAGGTCATGGCGCTTGTCTTTATCGTGTCGGGCGTGGTGTTGCTCCTGCGAGCAAGGAGCAAGCAGCCTGTACCAGAACCTGCTTGAACGGTTTCAAGGATTGCGGTCGCTCGTCATAGGCGATCTCATGCTGGACGAATACATCTTTGGGCGTGCCACCCGGATCAGCCAAGAGGCACCTGTGCTCGTGGTGCGCCAAACCTCGACGCGGTCGGTCGCGGGAGGCGCGGCAAATGTCGCGGCAAATCTGGTCGCACTTGGGGCGCGGCCCCGAGTGATTGGGGTGGCAGGAACAGATGCCGCCGGCGACACGCTTCGTGACTGTCTCGAAGCGGCGGGAATCGATACCGCGAATCTGCTTCGGGACCCGACTCGGCCCACCACCCGCAAGACGCGTGTTCTTGCGAACCATTCGCATCAGGTGTTGCGGATCGATCACGAGGTTGAGTCCGGCATTTGTTCAGAATTGGAAGCGAGCCTGCTTGCGGCCGCGGCAAAGGAACTCGATGAAGTGGACGTTGTGGTGCTCAGCGATTACCAGAAGGGAGCGGTCACGGCTACGGTAATTTCCGAAATCATTCGACTCGCGAATGCGAAGGGCGTGCCCGTGGTGGCAAATGCCAAACCTAAGAGTTTGCCCGCCTACAAGGGTGCGACGCTCGTGAGTCTCAATGAGCCAGAAAGTGCAGCCGCGCTGGGCCGGGCGTCAGTTGGCAGAGAAGAGGGCATCGAGGCGGCGCGAATGCTACGGGAGATCCTTGGGGTCAAGCACATGCTTGTGACCCTAGGCGCAAACGGCATGGCCTCGGAATCTGCGGCTATCCCGGCGGTGCTAGTTGAGGTCTACGACGAGGCGGGGGCGGGCGACACGGTGATCGCGACGATCGCTCTCAGTATTGCTTTGGATACATTTGGCCGTGACGCACTTGGCTTGGCCGCGCAGACGGCGGCATGCGTCGTGCAAAAGGTAGGCGTAGCCGTACCGACCGCTCAAGATTTAGCGCGGATTGCGGCAATTAAGTCGTGACAGACTGAACAACTCGGGCCGCACCTTCCTCTAAGAAGGCGACGGCGACGTCACGTTGGACCGACGGAAAGTCGGACAAGAACGCGCAGAGGGAATCTCCGTGGGTGAGATATTCTAGCAATGTGTCCACAGGAACACGCGTGCCTGTAAACACAGGCGCACCCCATAAAACTTCTGGGTCAACAACGACAGTAGTCATTACTCTCCGTACATTGTATAGCGAACACGCTCAACTTCGTAAGGGGTTATTTTGTGATTTTATTGGCGCGTATACTCTGAGCTATTCATGCCGCGAGTGCACCTCCTTGACCCGCACACCGTAAATCAGATCGCGGCGGGCGAGGTCGTCGATCGCCCCGGCAGCGTGGTCAAGGAATTAGTAGAAAACGCGATCGATGCGGGAGCGACCCGGATTGACGTGGAAGTGGCGGACAGTGGGCGGCGGCTCATCCAGGTTTCCGACAACGGGTCCGGAATGTCGCAAGAGGACGCGAACGCAGCGTTGCAGCGCCATGCCACGAGCAAGATTCTTTCTGTGGATGACCTGCAGGTCGTCGGCACTTTGGGGTTTCGCGGCGAGGCGCTTCCATCGATCGCTTCGGTCTCCCGCATGTCCATATCGACCTGTGAATCTGACGGCCTTCGCACCGTGCTGCGCATCGAAGGCGGGCAGGTAAGGCCAACTACGGGCGATGCGGGCCCCCGAGGAACATCGGTTGTGGTTGAGGACCTGTTTTACAATACACCGGCTCGGTTGAAATTTCTGAAGTCGGACACGACCGAGCTTGGCCAAATCATGGACCATGTGACGCGGTACGCGATTGCCTATCCCCATATCGCGTTCACCCTGACGAACAACGGACAGTTGGCATACCGAACGACCGGGAGCGGGGACATGCAGTCCGCGATTGGCGATGTTTGGAACCGCGATTTGGCGCGGACCCTTGCCGAAGTTCAGTACGAAGCCGGTGGTATGCGCCTCACCGGTTTTGTGAGTCCACCGCACATCACAAAGCCCAGTCGCGCGTACCAATTTGTGTACGTAAATGGGCGACCGGTCCGTACTCGAACGTTGACAGCCGCACTGGATCAAGCCTTTCGCGACATCACTCCCGAGCGACGCTTCCCGATCGTCGTGCTGCTTATCGAAATCGATCCCGACCAGATCGATGTGAATGTTTCTCCGACTAAATCCGAGGTGAAGTTCCAACGCGAAGGGTCAGCGTTTGATGCTATTCGTCTTGCGATGAAGCAGGCTCTCCTCGATCACGGCATGATGCCAAACGCGGCGGGGATCGCAGCGGCAAATGAAGCCCTCGCGGCGGCGACAAGACCCTCGGGCCCGTACTCACCCTCGCCGTTTGACCTCAGTTTTCGGGCGCAAGCCCCGTTGCCAGCCGGTCAGCCGGCATTTGGCACGATGGAGATACCGCTCCCTGCGAGCGATATCCCGGTTTCGGCAATGACCGCCGTCGTTGATGCAGAGCGGTACCCATTCGCGGATCTGCTCGACGGGTTGAGGGTCATTGGGCAAGCGATGAACACCTTTATCATTGCGGAAACGAAGCGGGGCCTCGTCGTGATCGATCAGCACGTCGCGCACGAGCGCATTCTCTACGAATACCTGTGCGGACTGAAAGGTCCGTCCGCGATCGAGAAGCAAGTCCTACTCGTACCACAGACGCTCCATCTCGATCGTCGTCAGGCGATGCTACTCCAGGAGAAGCTCAAAGAGATCATCGAAGTAGGCTTCGATATTGAGCCATTCGGCGGCGACTCGTACGTTGTGCGCGCGGTTCCAGCGGCGATTCGCGCGAAAGATCCTATTCGCATTCTTCACGACCTCGTTGACGAGCTTGTCGAATCGTCGGTTAGCCGTAAGCTCGTCCCGACTCGTGAGGCGATTTGGATTATGAGTTCCTGCAAAATGGCGGTGAAGGCGGGCGACCCGCTGAGCATGGCGGATATGGAGCGTTTGATCGTTGATCTGGCATCCACGGAAAATCCGTACCTATGCCCGCATGGCCGCCCTATCACGATCACTCTGTCCGTGGAATCGATGTTAAGAATGTTCAAACGCACCTAAGGTCATGTGCAACTCCGCGCCTGGACAGTACCGACGCGGGGCTATGTCACAATGAGGCGTGCCAATGGGACCTGAAAGCCGTGTTTATGTGGCGGGACATCGAGGCTTAGTAGGATCCGCCATCTCGCGGCGACTAGCGACTCTGGGATACGACAACCTTCTCACTCGATCTAGCAAAGAACTTGATCTTCGAGATGGAGCGGCCACTCGTGACTTTTTCGCGCTGGAGCGACCTGAGTTCGTTTTCTTAGCCGCGGCGAAGGTTGGGGGAATTCAGGCGAACAACACGCGGCGAGGCGAATTCATCTACGACAACTTGGCAATGCAGACGAACGTGATCGATTGTGCCTACCGACACGGAGTTCAGAAGCTCGTGTTTCTAGGGTCCTCGTGCATCTATCCGAAGCTCGCGCCCCAGCCGATACGTGAGGAATCGCTTCTCACCGGACCACTGGAAGCAACAAACGAGCCGTACGCGATCGCGAAAATCGCCGGCCTCAAAATGTGCGAGGCGTACCGCGCTCAATACGGATTCAACGCGATCTCGCTGATGCCGACCAACCTCTACGGTCCCGGTGATAACTTCGACCTTGCAAATTCTCACGTTTTGCCCGCGCTGCTCCGTAAGTTTCACGAGGCAAAGTTAGCGGGGAAATCGGAGGTTGTCGTCTGGGGCTCCGGCACACCAAAGCGCGAGTTTCTGTACTCAGAAGACCTCGCGGACGCGGCAGTCCACTTGATGCGCAGCTACGATCTGCCTGAGCCGATCAACGTAGGCATCGGCCACGATCTCTCGATTGGAAGCCTGGCGCAAGAGATCGCCACGATCGTCGGATTCACGGGCAAGATCATCTATGACAGCACTAAGCCGGACGGAACGCCTCGAAAATTGCTGGACGTGAGCAGACTTAGCGCGACCGGATGGCATGCTCGCACCTCGTTGAGCGAGGGATTGCGTCTCACGTACGCCTGGTATTTGGATAATCTGCCCGCGGATTAGCCGCTGGCTGAGCCGCGGATCGTGAATTGATGTCCAGCATCTCGGAGAGTTTGCTCCTGCTGCGCAAGTTCAAGGTCGTGTGAGACCATGCGTGATACAAGCTCAGAAAATGTGACCTTCGGAGTCCAGCCAAGGACTCGGTTGGCCTTTGAAGGATCGCCGTGCAGATACTCCACCTCGGTCGGCCGGTAATACCGCGGGTCGATTACGACGAACTCGTTCCAATCCAGATCAAGCATCCCGAAGACGCGTGTCACAAATTCTCGGACGGAATACGATTCACCGGTTGCGACCACGAAGTCGTCGGGATCATCGTGCTGCAGAATTCGCCACATCGCATCGACGTAGTCTTCGGCATGGCCCCAGTCGCGTTTTGCGTCCAAGTTACCTAAGTACAGCCGGTCCTGTAGACCTACTTTGATGCGGGTGGCGGCGCGGGTGATCTTTCGCGTGACAAATGTCTCGCCCCGTCGTTCGGACTCGTGGTTGAACAGGATGCCGTTCGAGGCGAACATCTGATACGCCTCGCGGTAGTTGATCGTCTGCCAGTAAGCGTAAACCTTAGCGACCGCGTATGGCGAGCGGGGGTAGAAGGCCGTCGCTTCCGACTGAGGAGGAGGGCTCGCTCCAAACATCTCCGACGTGCCGGCCTGATAGAAGCGTGGTGGCTTGCCTGAGCGCGTCCCATAGTCTCGGACAGCCTCCAAGAGGCGTAAAGTACCGAGTCCATCAACATCCGCCGTGTACTCCGGTTGCTGAAATGAGACGGCCACGTGGGACTGGGCACCCAAGTTATAAACTTCGTCCGGCTCAACGCTTTCAACGACGCGGCGCAAACCAGTCCCATCTGACAGGTCGCCGTAGTGCAACTTGATCTCTGCGCCGAGGGCGTGCGGATCTGTGTAAAGATGATCGATTCGATCGGTATTAAAGGTCGAAGCCCGTCGAATGATGCCGTGAACTTCGTATCCTTTTGCAATCAGCAGTTCGGCGAGGTACGAACCGTCCTGTCCAGTTATTCCTGAAATAAGCGCTCTTTTCATCTCGAATTCATCGCTATCTGCGCAAGCTGGTTCCGCAAGAATACGGGTGACCTACCGCCCAATTAGACATTTAGCCGTATTGGTTGCTCAAAGTATACAAGGATAAAGTCCTTTTTCAAGTCTGCATGATATCGTATCCGGCAAAAGTCATCGGAACTGACCTGCAGGAACTTAGGATATGACTGAATTGTGACGGTAGATTTCTCGTGGTTCACGATTTGGTCTAGATCCTGCGAGATTTGACCGTTTGTGAACGAAAAGATCACACATTTACCTCACAAAAATCATGAAATTCAGCTCACACCTCCTTCCCTACTGCGGACCATGTTCGCTATAATGCAGTTACGATACAGCATCGGTCCTGTTTTGGCACTCCTTTGCAACGCGGCCCAGAATGGAAGACTTCAGTACTGATGGCGGAGAAGAGTGGAAAAGGAGTGCGCCATGACAATGAATCAGATTGATCTGAAGTGTCCGACCGCGGCCGAGCCCGCTGACCTGTGCCTTCGGTACGTACCTTCCGAACCGTTGCATGACCCAATAGGGTACCGACTGGCGAAGCGCGTCGCCGATGTTGTGATCGCCGTTGTCGCGATCGTCCTATTTAGCCCTTTGCTTGTGCTCACCGCTGTTTTGATCTGGTTCGAAGATCGCGGCGCAATCCTGTACTGCCAACCGAGGGTTGGTCGCTTCGGGGTTCCTTTTTGGTTCTACAAATTTCGCAGTATGCGAGTGGACGCAGACGCCTGCCGTGCCGAACTCCTTGCGCTGAGTGATGCGGATGGCGCTGCATTCAAAATGAAGCAGGACCCACGCATCACGCGCATTGGCCGAGTCATACGAAAGTTTTCGATCGATGAGATGCCGCAACTTTTCTCCGTGCTAGGCGGCCACATGTCAATCATTGGCCCACGACCCCACCTTCGCTCAGAAGTGGAAACGTACTCTCCCTCTGATCACCTTAGGTTAGTGGTGAGGCCAGGCCTGCTCTGCCTCCGCGAGGTAAGCGGGCGATCGAAGCTCTCATTTGATGATTGGCTCCGACTCGACCTGGAGTACATCGACCGCCGCTCGATCTGGCTCGACGCTTCTATATTGCTACGCGCTATCCCGGCAGTTGTTCGCGCGGATGGCGCCTACTAAGTTCGGTTATTTGAACCGAGTGCCCACGACAATGAGTAGCTGATTTTGCCCATGGTTGGGCTTCTTCGTGCCGCCATTGCTAATGTGGAGCAGCCTCGCTCCAAGCATGAGTTCGTGGTGCTCATTGTAACGGAAAAAGCCACCAACACCCAACACAGGAGTGCTATTCAACTTGGTATCCAGATCCACCGTAGGCTTGTTAGCGTATTGCATCCCCCACCCGATGTCAGCGTAAAAGCCGTTCATTTGCTTGTCTCTTGGCCACTTGTAGCGCATGATGGCAAGAGCTCCGAACGCCTCGGTCCGGTTGCTCGTACCACCGCCGACACCTCGGCTTCCTGTCGTGTCCCAGTAGCCCTCGAAGACAAGTTGGGCAGGAATGGATTTAAATCGGAGGTGTCCGTCTGGTCTCCCGTAACCGACCGCTATGCCGTACCCGTAGCGTGGATCTTGCGATCCTAAAATGAGAGCCCCTTGGCCCCCAAATAGATTTACGTACCAACTTGGAGAGAATTTCGGGTCTGATGTTTCCTCAGCGAGCGGGCTAGCATTGGGAGAGGATTCGCGTCGAATCTCGTACCGGTGATCGAGCGCGAGGTCGGCGCGAAGTGGGCTCACGGAGGCGGCGCAAACGTTTATCACGCGTTAAAAGGTACCCTTAGGGCGATCCCCATGCGCGCTACTCTGCCCGTCGTCGTGATAGTGGGCCGGCCAAACGTCGGCAAAAGCACGCTTTTCAATCGAATTGTAAAGCGCAGGATGGCCGTAGTTGAGGATACGCCCGGAATCACGCGGGACCGACTTTACGCGGAAGCGGAGTGGAACGGGCGCAAATTTAATCTCGTTGACACGGGTGGAATCACGTACGACGAGCACGAGGTGCTTGCCGACCAGATTCGAATGCAGGCCTCGATCGCGCTCGAGGAAGCGGACGTCATCCTCTTCATGACCGATGTGCTCGACGGTCAAAACGGCGACGATATGGCGCTTGCGAACAGCTTGCGCGGCGTTGACAAACCAATTTTTGTCCTCGTGAACAAGTCGGACAACGATCAACGCGATCTGTTCGCGAACGAGTTTTACGGCCTCGGCATCGGCCAAGTGTTCGCCGTTTCGGGCCTAAACGGACGTGGTGTCGCAGATGTACTCGATGTTATCGTTGACGCGCTTCCGGCGAGTTCGGAGAAGCGTGACGAGCGAGATGAAATCCGAGTTGCGATCATGGGTCGACCAAATGTCGGCAAGTCTTCGATGGTCAACGCCTTCACGGGCGAGCAGCGGATGATCGTATCGGCAATCGCGGGAACGACGCGAGACGCGGTCGATACCGTGCTTGAGTACCGGGGAGAGAAGTTCCGGCTGATCGACACGGCAGGCATACGGCGTCGGGGCAAGATTCAGGGCTCGGTCGAATACTACATGGTCGATCGTGCTCAAAAGGCAATCGATCACGCGGATTGCGCTCTCGTCGTGATTGATGGGAACGAGGGCCTCACAGACGGCGACAAGCGAATTATGAAACTCGCGCACGATGCAGGCAAGGCGTGTGTGTTCGCAGTCAACAAGTGGGACCTCAAAGAGCCGCCGGATGGCGAACCTCGACGGCGTTCGCCGATCAAGAGAGACTTCCTCGGCATCATCAGCGACGAGATCCCGGAGCTCGCTTACGCAGCGGCAGGCTTCACCAGTGCAAAAGAATCCGCCGGACTGGAACCGATTCTGGACGAAGTAATCAAAGCCCAGGAGTCGTACAACTTCCGCGTCTCAACGGGACAACTGAATCGACTGATTCAGGATGCCGTTTTCGATCGGCCCTACTCAACGAAGGGCCGAGCGCTCAAGGTTTACTACGCAACCCAAGCATCAACGCGACCGCCGACATTCGTGATTTTCGTGAATGATCCGGACCTCTTGCACTTCAGCTATGAGAGGTATCTCTTGAACAAGATTCGCGCAGCGTTTCCGTTACAGGGATCTCCAGTTCGAATCGTCTGCCGGTCCAGCCACACCCGCGACGAATTAAAATAAGCGCAGACGACCGCCGAGTACTCCGGGTTCTTTCGAACCGTCGTTGGCCAGCACTCGGGCGACCGCGCGCTTGACTCAGCAAAGACGCTAGCGTCAAATGCTTCTGCCTTAATTAGCTTGGCTCGCAAGAATCGTGCCAATGGGTCTTTCGGGAAATTGCCGAGCCTATGCCGGATCGCTGTTCTCAATTCGATCAAGTTTGATCACGCCGTTGCAGTTGACGTGCAAATATTTTCGACGTGAGTTGAGGCGACGCGACCGCACGATCTCCGCCTTGCATTTGGTACATCGATAAATTACGCGGACATGTCGCGCGTTGCGGACGACGGGAAGGTTGTGGCGTACGACGGGCGGAATGCCGAGGTCCTGCATCGCCTGCTTCCAAGCCGCCCCATGATTTGCGGCCCGCTCGCCGTGGCGATGAACGGCAAGCAGATGCGCGTACTCGTGGAGCGTCGTCTCACGCACCTGTTCTGGGGTTTGCAGCACATATGCCGAAACGCCGATTACGTTGCGGCGGTAATACGCCATGCCCGCCGATACACGGTATGGTTTGACCACAACCAAGGGGTGGCTCCTTATCGGAAACCGGTTGTAGGCGTCTTCGACGTGCGCCTTTGCGATATCAAGAATTTCCTGCGGACTCACGCTTCGCTTGGTTAGGCCATGATTCCCCGGACGAGTTCGCCGGACACGTCGGTCAAGCGGAAATCTCGGCCTTGGAACCGATACGTTAACCGAGTGTGGTCGATTCCCATCATGTTCAGGACGGTGGCGTGAAGATCGTGCACGCTAACGGGGTTCTCAACGATGTTGTAGCCATAGTCATCGGTCTTGCCGTACATGATTCCTTTCTTGACGCCTGCACCGGCCAGGAACATCGAGAAACATCTGGGGTGGTGGTCTCGGCCGTAGTTCGTCATCGAAAGCTCGCCTTGTGAGTAGACGGTTCGGCCAAACTCGCCACCCCATATGATAAGCGTCTCGTCGAGTAGCCCGCTTTGTTTGAGGTCTTTGATGAGGGCGGCGGTCGGCTGATCGGTGTCTCGAGCCTGAAGCCGAATGGCGTTCGGCAGGCCGTCGTGGTGGTCCCAGCCCATGTGGTAAAGCTGCATGAAGCGCACGCCACGTTCGGCCATCCGCCGCGCGAGAAGACAGTTGTAGGCGTAAGAACCCGGCCGCTTGACATCGGGACCATACATGTCAAGAATATGTTGCGGCTCGTTCTTGATCTCCAGGAGGTCGGGCACGGATGCTTGCATTCGGAACGCAAGTTCGTACTGCGAAATTCTTGTGTTGATCTCGGGATCGCCAACGGTGGCGAGTTTGATGCGATTGAGCGCATTTAGCTCGTCAAGCATTTCTCGACGGGTTGTACGGTCCACGCCGTGAGGGTCATTCAGAAATAGGACGGAGTCGCCCGTATTGCGAAACTTGACGCCTTGGTGATCGCTGGGCAAGAAGCCGGAGCCCCAAAGTCTATCGTAGAGGGGTTGATCGTCGGGGCGGCCCGAACCGACCGAAGTCAGAACGACGAAGGCGGGTAGGTTGTCACACTCGGTTCCCAACCCGTACGATAGCCATGCGCCCATGCTTGGACGTCCCGCAAGCTGCGAACCGGTCTGCAGGAACGTGACTGCTGGATCGTGGTTGATCGCCTCGGTGTAGATGGAGTTGATGAAGCAGAGTTCGTCGGCGATCTCACCGAGATGGGGCAGCAATTCGCTGAGCCAGATTCCAGCCTTGCCGTACTGGTTGAACTTGAAGATGGTCGGAGCGACGGGGAATGTCTTCTGGCCGCTCGTCATACCGGTCAAGCGTTGACCCATTCGGATGGAGGCGGGGAGATCTTCCTTTCGGTGCTTCTCAAGGCCAGGTTTGTAGTCGAAGAGGTCGAGCTGAGAAGGCGCGCCCGACTGCGAGAGATAGATAACTCGCTTCGCCTTCGCCGCAAAGTGCGGAAGCGATGGCATGCCTCCAATTCGCTTGCGCTTATCGCCGGGGGCACCACCGAGCGCTGGCCCCGCAAACGCAGAGAGGCCGTCCTGACCGAAGAGCCCTGCCAGAGCAGCTAGCCCGATCCCCGATGTCTTGAGAAAGTTTCGCCGATTGATGGCGTCCTGGAGTTGCAGTGCGGGGTCCATAGTTACTCTTTGGTTATCGTCTCGTCGAGGTTGAGCAGCGTGCTCGCGGTGAGCATATAGGCAGCGACCTCAGCTGGCTTCAGCGAGCGGTCTTGTGGCGCATCGCCAATTTTCAGTAGCGCATCGGTCGACGCTTTGTCGCGTCGGTAGAGGGCGATGCGCTTCGTTAGGCCCGCGATCAGGAGCTTCGATTCGTCTGCACGTGGCTCGCGACCAACGACACTCCGGAACGCGTACCGCAAATGCTCGGCCGGTGTGGTTCCTGCATGGAGCATGCGTTGGGCGAGGGCGCGCGAAGCCTCCAGATAAGTTTCGTCGTTGAGAAGAGTCAGTGCCTGCAGCGGGGTGTTTGTGCGGGACCTGCGAATTCGACATATCTCGCGGGACGGGACATCGAACAGCGTCATATTTGGAGGGGCGGCAGTTCGCTTCCAAAACGTGTAAAGGCTCCGTCGGTACAGACCGTCGCCAGAATCCGCCTTGTAGTGCAGGAGGTTTCCAAACTTAGCGGTTTCGTCCCAGATCCCTAGTGGCTGGTAAGGCCGGACTGATTGGCCACCGATGCGATTTACGAGCAGTCCACTGACGGCAAGGGCCTGGTCACGAATCACCTCGGCGGGAAGTCGATACCGAGGACCGCGGGCAAGGAGCCGATTGAGCGGATCGTTCGCGGCCATCCACGGAGAGATATTGGAAGACTGGCGGTACGTCGCGCTCATCGCGATCTTCTTCATGAGTGCTTTCACGTTCCAGCCATTGTCGGTGAACTCGACGGCGAGCCAATCGAGCAGCTCGGGATGAGAAGGAAACTCCGCGCGGGTACCGAAGTCTTCCGAGGTCTGGACGATTCCGATTCCGAAGAATCGTTCCCAGAATCGGTTTACGGTCACACGAGCGGTAAGCGGGTTCTTAGGCGAGGCAATCCACTCGGCGAGCCCAAGGCGGTTATTTGGAGCGCCAGGAGGAAGCGATCCGAGCGCGGCCGGAAGTGCGGGGCCAACCTTATCTCCGTATTTGTCGTACTGTCCACGGAGCAAAACGTATGCCTGCCGTGGCTTAGGCAATTCGTCCATGATCATGACGGTCGGCACGCTGTTCGCAAGTGCATCGCGCTTGCCTTGCAGAACTCTCTCTTGGTTTTGGAGGGCTTGGTAGGTGCCGTCGAACTCTGCGGACCATAGCCGGGCCGTTTCCACTCGTTGGGAGGGCGTTCGGCGCTCAAGCGGAATCGCGAGAAGGTCCTTGGCGGGATGAGAATCGGCGAGGGCGGCGATCTCGGTGGCGCCAAGGGCTCGATTGAACAGATAAACCGATTCGACCATGCCGCTAAATCCACTGGAACCCGTGCGGGTGCCGAGTGTTGCGGTGACCTTCGTGTGAATATTGCCCTTGAGTTGATTGACTTCTGTATCGACGCCAACGCGCTTGCCGTTTATGAATACGGCGATCCCCTGCGGCTGGCGTGAGCCGTCATAAGAGACCGCGATATGCGACCACTTCTTCAGGGGAATGACTTCTTTCGAGACGACCTTGAGGGCGTCGCCAGGCCAGTTGTCGATGAGATGCACCATCGGCCGGCCACCGATCATGAACAAGTCCCAACCTTTGTACATGTTGGCGGGAGTATCCATGCGGGCGAGGACCGCGCCGTTCCCTTCTTCGGGATAGACCCACGTTGCGTAGGCGAACGGTTTGTCGGCATCGAAGTCCCCGACGTTCCCGAGGTTCACGTAGTTGTCCGCGTCGACTCGAGCCGCGGTAGTGCGGTGGCCGGGCTGAAAACGAACCGCACCAGAGAGCTTCGGGGATTCCGAAGTCTCGGAGGCGACAACCTTGTCGCCTGAGAATTCGTAGTGCGCGACCAAACCGGATCTCAGTCGATCTGCCGCGCCGTTTGCGTCGAGTTTCCACGCGTCGGCAGCCGACTGATTCTGGCCCGCGCGCCGATCAAGCATCACGCGGTAGCTAGCGATTCTTGCATCTTGCTCAGCAAGGCGCTTCGGTAAATCGGCATCCGGGGCCTTGATAAACGGCGGATGGTTGACCGGCCGCTCCTCACCGGAGCCCGATTCAGAGACGTTATTAAAGTAGGAGTAGAGGCTGTAAAACTCCTTCTGGGTCAGCGGATCATACTTGTGATCGTGACACCTGGCGCATCCAGCGGTAAGGCCGAGCCAGGTCGCCGTAGTTGTTTCCACCCGATCGATGACGGTCTCGACTCGCCACTCTTCGACAATTACGCCACCTTCCGTGTTGATACGGTGGTTGCGGTTAAACCCCGTGGCAATCTTTTGGTCCAAGGTAGCGTGCGGGAGAAGGTCGCCGGCAAGCTGCTCAATCGTAAACTTGTCAAACGGCTGATTTCGGTTGAATGCATCGATGACTCCATCGCGCCAACGCCATTGGAATCGCTCGTAGTCGGCCTGGTAGCCATTGCTGTCGGCGTACCGCGAGTAGTCGATCCAGTCCATCGCCATCCGCTCTCCGAAACGGGGGGAGGCAAGAAGTCGATCGACGACCTTTTCGTAAGCCTTTGGGGAGCGGTCTTGTACGAAGGCATCGACCTCCTCGGGAGTAGGCGGCAGACCAATGAGGTCGAGACTGACGCGCCGAATGAGCGTATTTCGATCGGCTTCGGGCGCGGGGCTCAGGTTCTTGTGCTCCAAGCTCGCAAGGACGAATTGGTCGATCTCGTTTTTTGCCCAGCCGCGATGGCTCGTTTTCGGAAGGGCGGGTCGAATCGGCGGAACGAAGGCCCAATGCAATTTGTACTCGGCGCCTTCCTTTATCCAGCGACGCAAGATGCTCTTTTCTTCTATGGTCAGGGTCTTGTTGGTATCCCGCGGCGGCATGATTCCAGCGGAATCCGCGGCGTTGATGCGCGCGATAATCATGCTGCTTTCCGGGTGTCCAGGCACGACGGCCTGGGAAAGGTCGTCTAGCCGTTTGATTGCTCCGGCGCGAGTGTTCAGGTTTAGGCCCGCGCGGATTGCCTTCGGGTCATTGCCGTGGCACGCGAAGCACTTTGCGGCCAGGATTGGGCGGACGTCGCGGTTGTAGTCGATCTTTTCAGGTTTCGGCGACTGGACGAGGCCCGCGCCGAGGGCAACGGCGCTGACGCCCCAGATGGAGACGGATGAAATCTTCATAGATCGTTCTTTCATTCTAGAAGAATTTATCGACCGGCCTCGTTCTCACGCAATGAAAATGCGTAGGGTGGCGAAGGGTGTATGGGCGTTTCAGCGTGCTAATACGCCAGAAAGCCAGGTTCGATGCAATTTCGAACCTGGCCGATGGCGCGGAGAAGCCCTAGCCGACAGCGACGGACGTGCCGCCCTTTTCAGCGCTTTGCCATGCCGCTTCGGTGAGCCGCATAACTTCCAGCCCGCACTCGAATGGAGACTCGCAGGTCGCCTTCCCAAGAATGCAATCGATAAAGTGTCGATCCGGGGTAATTCCGCCGGTCAGATTTTCTGCGATGATCCGGTTTTGCTTTCGATCCACGATTTGCATCTTCTGGCCGTTTCGGATGAAGAAACCCATGTTTTCGCACATGAACGTAATGTCCTCGTGCCAATTCATGCCGTCACCGACGACGGTGATCGTTGCAAGCGCCCCGGACTTGAACCGTACCGTCGTTGCCGAGTTGATATCCACTTCGGTCCCGAAGTTATCCATGAACGAAGAAACCTCTGACGGCTTTTGGGACGTGGTCCACAGGAGGATGTCGATGAGGTGGCTACCGGAGTCGTTCAGCTGACCGCCGCCAGACAGAGACTTCAACTGTCGCCACGTTCCCTTTACGGCCCGCAGCCATTCCTGTGACTGGAACGCGGCGATGTAGTGGACCTTCCCCGCTTCACCGCTGTCAATCTTGTCCTTGATGAAGCGGAACTCAGCTTGGAAGTGGCGTTGGTAGCTGACCATGCCGATCTTTTTCGCCTTGTCTCGGGCTTCGATGACGCGGTAGGCGTCGGCCACGGACGTCACAAGTGGCTTCTCGCACAGTGTGTGGCAACCGGCGGCGAGCGAGTCGAGAATCTGATCCACGTGCTGGGTGTGAGGCGTCGCGATCATGACCGCGTCGGGCTTTACTTCGGCCAGCATCTGCTTGTAATCAGCGAATTCCGGAACATCCGCGAGCGACGGATGCCGCTCCTTCGTCAGAGCGATCTGTTCAGCAGAGGAGTCGACAAATGCGACGACATCCGCTTCTTTAACTTGGAGAAGATTGCCCAATCGATAGCGCTGGAAACCACCGCAACCGATCATGGCGACACGTACACGATCCATGGGCGCGATGTTACACCGATACGCCGCTAGAGAACACCTTCATTGGACAAAATCGCGCGAAGCTGGGGAACGGTTTCTCTGCTCGCATCAATCCAGTGTGCTCTGAGGCCCATCGCCGCGGCAGCGGCCACGTTTTCGCGGGCATCGTCAAAATACACAACATCGGCGGGCAGGATATTCGCCGCATCACAGTAAGCCTGAAAGATGCGAACGTCGGGCTTGTTGAGGCCGACGAGGTGCGAAGCCATCGGGATCTGAAGCTGCGCGATGGATGGAAATCGACCCGTCTCGACGAGTTCGGTCCAGTGCGCGGCGTTGGTGTTTGACAGACACCCTGTGGCTATTCCGCGGTCGTGCAACTCTGAAATGAGCTCGCTGACCCCCTCATATTCGAATCGAAGAATTGCGTTGTGGACAGCTAACGCGTCCGCCACTGAGCATTCCAAAAGCGCGGAAAGCGCGTGGAGATACGGGTCGATGGCAATCTCTCCCGCCTGATAGGTGTTGAACTCGTCGAGCAGGACAAACGACGTGGGTTCGGACGTCGGCAGGCTGATCTCGACGCCGGCTTCCTTAGCCGCTGCTTGCCACGAATGATTGATGCGCGCGAGCACTCCACCAAGATCAAAGACGACGATGAGAGGCATACCTCGCCATTGTGAACTTCCGGCAGGAATTTCTGCGAATTCTTGATTCGTTTTGAGTTGCGCAACGTCCATCAAATCGAGCCTCTCAAAAATCTGAAACGGTCGGTCGCCAAGGATTGGCGAGCAAGGCGGTGAATCAATGTCCGCAATTTTTTTGATTGGCGCTTTCCTAGCGATTCTCGTCGTCGTTCCGACCCAACTGAAGCAGCTTCAGACGCAACCGAAGTTTGATTTCCACAGCCTGCTTTGGCTTCTTCCAGGCTTGGGTATCGCGGGTTACGTTTTGCATCGATTTGGTGATGTGAAGTACGCGACGGCAGCTATTGGGCTCTTCTCTCTGGCCGCTGTAGTTGCCTGGATTGTGGCGCACTTCGACGGAACAGACATGGAATCGACACCGGTCGTCGTCATTGGGCTCGGCGCGCTTTTACTGTCTATTCCTTGGGCGGGCAAGGAAACCGAGGTTGCACTCGCGCTTGCCGTTGGCGCGGGATTCGCCGCCGTTGCCCTTCGCTCCGCGACAGCCACGGCGTTCGCCTGCAGTCTCGGAGGCATGGTCGCCGCCAATACGATCGCAAGCTTCACCGATTTAGACCATCAAGTGCCGCATGTAGGCACCACAATCGGTTTGCTTGCCGCGATCGTCGCATTGGTTAGCCTTTGGCCCAAGCACACGACGATTTACGGCCAGCTCATCACGGCGGCATCCTTGGCCGCCGTCGCGGCATTTACGGTTAGGGGCGCAGACGATGCGTTCCACCTGTACATCTGTGTCGCGATCGGCAGCATCGCGGCATGGGTGACTTTGATGGTGCTTGGCGAGGCAGATGACCTCATGCGACGCACTTTGGTCGCAATCACGTGGATCGCCGTCGCAAGCGTTGCCTTCACTCTGGCAAAGGCGGGCGGTATCGGAGTCGCCGTAGTCATCGGCGTCCTGTATGCCGCGATCAACCGTTCTTCCGCTCTGCTTTCGTGCATTGCCCCCGCAGTCGGCATCATCATCGTTCGGGTTTTTCGTGAGATGTACCACGACGCCTCACGCGGATTTGATCTTGGCCAGCACTACGCGGTCATCGGTCTTTGCTTCGGGCTCGCCCTTCCCCACCTCGCGGCGGCGGCAAATGTCCGTCTGCGTTCATTCGGCACTCACGCATTTGCGATGTTGTGCCTCGTGACGCCGGCAATCCTGATGATTCTGACCGGCGCGAAAGGCGCCTACGGTCTGATTGTTGGCCTGAGTTTGTCGGTCTTGATGCCAGCGACGCGCGAAGCAAAATCTGTGGCGCCTGCCGCTGCCTTCTCCGTCGGATTCGCGGCTTTGATCCAGTATGCGTGGCTACAAACCTGGTTCACGGAAGGTCGAGTAGACCGCCTGAAAGGGGCGGCTCTACCTATTGCGGCGGTGGCGGTGCTCGTCGCACTCTGGATGTTTGATAACCGCCGACGCACCGAGGTTCAATCGTGACCAAGGGTTCAATCACGCTTCTTGCAGGATTCCTTTTATGCCTCACGATGGTCGGCCTAAGCGTATCGCGAGAGATGCCGGTGGGTCGCATCTCCGGAACTGTCGTGATGCAAGAAAACGGGCAGCCGCTTGAGGACGCCACGGTTTACATCGACTCAACGGGCAACGCGGATTATCCCGTTCAGGCGATCGCGTCGACCGACAAAACAGGTTGGTTCCGATCACGCTCACTTCCGGCGGGCGCGTACCGAGTGTCCCTGTATTCGGCGCATCATCGCATTGAAAAACACATCGTTCAAGTGGAGGAAGGCGAGCCACTCAAGGCCAAGTATCAAGCGACACCGACAAAGACGGAGTTGGATACATCGCTGAACCAACGTGTCCAGCTACCCACAGAATCGCCTTCGATTACGCTCACGGGATTTACGCGACAAAAGCAGTTGAACATCGAGGTTTGGCGCGTCAAGGATTCGACGCTTATCGCCAACGGAGGGCCAGCCGCGGCGCTACGACTTGCGCTATCGGGCAAGCACCCAAGCTTCGCGACGCGAGCGCGTCAGTTCATGTTCACACCTACTGGACGCGATAAGGAGGGCGGGTTTGTCCAGCACCTAGAACTAAAGCCGCTGCCTGAGGGAATCTACTGGGTTGCGGCGGCGGCGGACGATGTTAAGTCTTCGGTAGCGATGTACGTCACTTCGGCGGCGATGGTGACGAAGTCGAGCCCGGAAGCGACGGACTGTTTCGTTGTCGACATGGCAAAAGGGACACCCGTAGGGGGCGCACCCGTTTACTCGGTGTCCGGCACCAGTCTCACTTCGGTAGGTCACACAGACTCAACGGGCATGTTGCACCTGCCTAGGTCGTCAGTCGGTCGTGGAATGCTCGTGAGTCAAGTCGGCAAATCATGGGCGAGCACGGACTTTCTTGGAGATTCGGACACCTCGGACAAAGGGACGATCGCGTTCATCACTGACCGCACCATCTACCGCCCGGGCGACCTGGTCCAGTACAAGGCCGTCATCAGGACTCGCTCAGGCAACGAATTGACATTGCCCGGCGGTGGCTCGGCTGAGGTCGAGGTGCTTGACGCCGACGAAGAGGCGATCGATACCAAAGAACTTCCGGTTAATGTCCACGGATCGGTCTCCGGTAGTTTCCGCACGAGCAAGGAGGCTAAGCCTGGCCTTTACCAGTTGCACTGCACGTACAACGGAGTGGAAAGTCGGCACTTTGTCTCCGTCGCAGCCTATAGGAAACCCGATTTCTCATTGAAGGTAGCTCCAGCCGCGGACCACTTTGTGTACGGCCAGGAAGTCGTTTTTAACGCTGATCTCACTTACTACTTCGGAGGGCCGGTCGTAGGAGCAACGGTTCGAGCCTCGATCACGCGTGGTCAGAATTGGTCTCGCTACGATGCGGGCGATGATGAGGACACCAGCGATGATTCGCCCCCGGAGGGGGCTTGGGGAGAGGGCGGAAATCGATCCTCGGGCGAGTATCTGCAAGAGATCACGGCAACTACTGACGAGAATGGCCGAGCGGTGTTGCGACTGCCGAGCAAACAGCCCGACGACCCAGCTTCGGTCCAGAGCGACTACACTTATACGGTCACCGCTACCTGCTCAGATGGGGAAAACGCGCCGACATTTACGGGCACAGCAGACGTGCTTGTGGCGAGAGGTGAGCTGACGCTTGCGGTGCGACCCTCGTCTTATGTGTTGAGCCCAGATCATCCGACTGAGTTCGTGATTCGGGCAAACGATGTTCGCAAAGGACATGCCCCTCTTGCAGGTTTGCCAATCAAGGTCGAGTACGGAACTGCGTCGCGCAAGGGTCCAACGCTGTTCGACAGTTCCCGTACGGTCACGGTGACGACGAACGAACGCGGAACCATCTCGCTCAGCGCGACTTCTAAGCCGAAGCAATCGCTCGTGATTCGAGCAACGGCAATCGATAGCGGAGGCCGCAAGATTGAGGCAGAGTGCAATCTCTACTCCACTGACCGCGACTACGCCGACTCGGAGCAGCGACGGATCGATTTCGTTCTCGACAAGAAGGAATACAAACAGGGGGACACGGCAGTCGCCCTGATCACGTGCCCAGAGCCTGGTGGCTTCGCCTGGGTCACGACGGAAGCGACAAGTCTCATTTCAAGCGTGCCCGTCTGGTTGCGTGAGCGTTCGACACGGGTGGAGATACCGGTCACCACGAAGTGTTTTCCAAGCGCTTATATCTCCGTGGCCTACGTACACGGCAAACACTATTTCGAAGCATCCCGCCAAATCACTTTGGCGCGAACTCCCAAGCGGTTAACCGTGATCGTCACGCCCGATCGCTCTCAAGTCGAGCCTGGACAACATATCGGCGTCTCAGTCGAGACACGGGACGCTTCGGGACGCGGAGTGCCCGCAGAGACTTCGCTCGCCGTGGTCGATGAGTCGCTGTTTGCCTTGCAAGGGGACAGCACCAACCTCATGCACGAGTTCTATCCACCCGGGCGCAATTATGTTAGGACGAGCTATTCCTTCCCGGAGATCTACTTGGACGGTGGGGACAAAGGCGCGAGCAGCGTGCCCATCCGGACGAAGTTCCTCGATACCGCGTGGTGGATGCCGACCTTGGTGACGGATGCAAACGGAAAGGCGCATTGCGATATACCGCTGCCTGAAAACTTGACGAAATGGCGCGTGACGGTCCAGGGAGTAACTGACTCAACGCTCGTGGGCAAAGGGGTTTCGAGCGTAATTGCGAAGAAACCGCTGATGGTTTTGGCTTCCCTGCCAAGGTTCATGGTGAAGGGCGACCGTCAGGACGTCACGGTCTCGATTCACAACGACTCCGAATCCACTCAGCAACTCAAACTGCTGATCCGGAGCCATGGAATCAAGATTGAATCGGAGGTGCCCGGCAAGCTTCGCCTCGACGCAGGAAAGGCAGAATCTCTGAGCCTCACGGTGAGCGCAACGGAGACTGGCGAAGCGTGGCTCAGCGTGCAGGCACTGGCGGACAGTCGCCTCTCTGATGGCGTCAAGCAGACCATGCCTGTTTATGCGCGCGGCAGAAAGGAGCACTTCGAGGAATCTTTGGTGGTCAACGGAGGCGGTTCTTCCACGGTCACCATGCCACAAGGAGTCGATCCCGCCACAGTTGAATTGAAGGTGCAATATGCCCCGACGATCGCCGCCAGTCTGATCGCATCTGTCGACTCGCTGGTCGGCTATCCATACGGCTGCGTCGAGCAGACGATGAGCAAGTTGTTGCCCACCTTAGTCGTCGCAAAACTGTTGCGCGAGAACGGAATCGACAAACCGGAGATCGATACTAAGGTGCCGATGATCACCCAAGACGCTCTCGCGAGACTTGCGAAGATGCAGCATGCCGATGGAGCGTGGGGCTGGTGGGAAAACGACGACAGCACGGTGCAGATGACTGCCCTAGTTCTCGACGGAATCAAGCGTGCACAAGAAGCAGGAGCAACCGTCGACATCAAGACGCAACGCGCGCTCGAATGGCTAGGCACAACGTGTAAAACGCCGAAGCAGAAAAAGGAGAACGCTCGTTGGGAGGGATATGCTCCCGCGCCGCACGAACTTGCGTACGCCGCCTACGTGCTTGCGAGGTGGGAGCAGGTTGCGACGGCGGCGGATGTGCTGAAGCTCATCGACATGCAGAAGGCTTCACCAACGACGGTCGCCTATGTCGCCCTTGCGAACGGATGTATGGGCAGGCCGTTCGTGACGAAGCGAGACGCCGCGATCCAGCAACTTCTCAAGCAGGTGGACCGAAATTCGGGGCTAACCGCTTGGAGAGAGACGTGGTTCTGGTCATCCGATACGGCACAACCAACGGCCATCGCACTGCTCGCCCTTATGCAGGCAGGTGGACAGGACGCCACGGTCGCCGAAGTAGCCAAGAGCCTCGTCAAACTCCGAAAGGGTGCGATGTGGGAGTCGACGCAATCGACGAGCTACTGCGTACTTGCCCTGGCTGAGTATTTGCACCGCACGAAAGAGCTTGTAGCCCAGAAATCTGTTGCCGTTCGGTTGAATGGCAAAGCGATTGGAGCTAGGGCGTGGAGAGCTGGCGAAATGTCCTCGGGAACAGTCGTGATCAACGGAAAGGACCTGAAGGAGGGGGCTAACGTCATCGAATTCAACTCGACGGGGGGCACAGTGTACGCTCAGGTCGATGCCAAGTTCGTCGTCGTAGGAGCGGAAGACCGTCCCGTTGAATCAAAAGACTTCACGGTGAATCGTGTCTATCGGGTGATGGAGACACAGCAACTGGAGAACGGCACAAAGCGCCTGATGGCGAGTAAACGAGTCGTGACTCAGGTCAAAGTCGGCGATATTGTTCAGGTTGAGATTCATGTGAACACGAAGGATCCGATCGACTTCGTCATGCTAGAAGATCCGATTCCGAGCAACTTCAAGGTGGTAGAACGCGACGCCATCGGTGATGAGGAGAGTTGGAGTTATGTGTGGGACGGTATCCAGATCTTTGACAACCGCGTGGCGTTGTTCATGACCCATCTCATTCCTTCGGACGGGATCATACGGTACAAGTTGAGAGCGGAATCGGCGGGAGAAGCGACGGCGCTTCCGACCCGGGTTGAGCCCATGTACGCACCGAACAAGGCGGTCAGTTCGGCGGCGGCGCGGCTGGTGGTGAAGTGAGACGCGTAGCGATAGCGGCGGCTGGCGCGGTTGTAGCAATGGGAGTCTGTGCGAACATGCATGTCGACCGCCCTGAGCACGTGATCGGAGCCTTTACAACTAGCCTAGACGGTAGGACGGCGGCCCAGCGGCACAATGCGAGCCTTGCGGCGAGGCGGATCGACGGAGCGGTGGTCGCCGCGGGTTCAACGTTCAGTTTCAATCGCCGCGTGGGGACATTCACTGCCGACGCAGGCTTCAAAAAGGCCCCGGTTTCTTTTAACGGCAGCCTGATCAAGGATTGGGGTGGAGGCGTTTGCCAGACCTCCACCACGGTTTACAACGCCGCGCTTCTCGCCGGTCTACCGATCGTTGAGCGGTTTCATCACCGCTTTGCGCCGAGCTATGTTCCGCCGGGCCGAGACGCGGCGGTCGCCTATCCCGGTGTCGATTTGCGATTCACCAACAATCTTAGCGAGCCGATCCGGATCGTCGCTAAGGTCGCGGATGAACGGTTGATCGTCGAGTTTCTCAGCGTGGGCAAGCCCGCCGAGAAGAGTTTGGTTGTGGCGGACGTAGAAAACTTCACCGAGCCAAATACCGTGCGGGTCCCGCTAAGTCCGAGGTCTCGAGGAGTTCGCGCGTCCGGTCACTCCGGCTTTGCGGTGACGGTGCGGCGGGTGACGGGCGAACGCCGCGAGGTCATATCGCGTGACAGTTATCCCGCGATGGATCGGGTGATTGGCATACCGGAAGTACCCACTCCTTAGGTCTTGTGCAACCCGCCCTGACCGGTAACCGTTCTCGGCTACAGTTATGCCAATGCTTTCGATCACCCTCTCCGCGCTCGCCGTGCTCCTACAGACGCCTGCTTACGCGCCGCAACTGGACGCCTTTTTCGAGGATGTTGTCAAGAAAGGACGTTGCCCGTCGGTAACCGTCGCGGTTGTGCGCCAGGGCAAGGTCGAGTACGCCAAAGGGTACGGCCTCGCCGATTTGGAGAACGAAGTGCCGGCGACGCCGGAGACGGTTTACCGGCTGGGCAGCATCACGAAGCAGTTCACGGCGACGATGATCATGCAGCTCGTCGCCGAAGGCAAATTGAACTTAGACGATCCCTTCGAGAAGTCTCTAGCGGGCATGCCGCATGCTTGGTCTGCGGTCACGATTAGGCAATTGCTAAACCACACGAGTGGCATCAAGAGCTATACCGAAGTCAAGGGCCTGTTCGAGGACCAAGTCTACAAACCTACGAACCCGTCGGGAATTATCAAGACGGTCGCTAAGGATCCGCTGGACTTTCCTTCCGGAACGAAGTGGCATTACAACAATTCTGGCTACGAGCTCCTAGGCATGCTGATCGAGAAGGCTGACGGACGTCCGTACGAGGCATCGTTGAACGCCCGAATTTTGAAGCCGCTCGGGATGTCTCAGACTTACTTTACAAGCGAATCGACGGTCGTTAAGCACCGTGCCCAGGGTTACAGCCCTGCGAATGGCGGGTTCAAACACACATCGTATCTAAACATGGATTGGCCGTTTGCGGCGGGGTCGATGGAGAGCACGGTCCTGGATCTCGCCAAGTGGGATGCGGCGTTATACGGAGAAGCCGTGCTCCCGCAAGCCTCGCTCAAACAAATGTGGACGCCGACCAAACTCACTGGGGGCAAGGTCGAGAAGTACGGGTTCGGTTGGGCGTTGGAGACGGTGAACGACACGGCCATCGTGCAACACGGTGGAGGTATCAACGGCTTCACGACGAACATTCGACGGGCTCCGTCGAAGCAGATCACGGTTATCGTCTTGACGAATTCGGATGCTTCGAACCCCGACGCCTACGCGAAAGCGGCGCTCGGGATGGCTGAGCCCAGCTTGAAAGTCGCCGAATCAAAAACTACGGTTGATACGGACGCAAAGACAGATGCCTTCGCAAAATCGATGCTACAAGCCGCATTGGATGGAACGATTGATCGTTCGAAATTGACGCCCGCTTTCAGCAAGATCCTCACGCCAGAGCTGGCCAGTCAGGCCAAAGAGCAGCTCGGAAAACTCGGTGTAATCAACGAATTCAAGCTGGTTGACACCAAAGAAGTAGATGGTAAGAAAGTTCGGAGCTACCAGATCGTCCTCGGAACCACGGCCCTAAAAATGGTCATCATTTTTGATGCGGCAGGTCTGGTTGGCGGGTTTGGCGTGACCATGCGCGATTGAATTGCTATAGCCAATTTGTGACAGTAACGCGTATAAAGGCCTAGCGGGAATTACGCTCGGTTACACTTGATTTGTTATGGCGACGCGAGATTTGGACGCCCTGTTGGGGACCAGCAATCGCAATCAGGGGATACCGCTAGACCTTGCTTGGATCGATGAAATTCGCGTGAACACAAGCGCGGTTGAGCGGCGCGCAGCAACAATGCCGGCGCGCCGAACGGTCAAGAAGCAGTGGCAGGCCGCCTGGCTACTTCGGGCCATCACGTGCATTGACCTCACCAGTCTGAACGGAGACGACACGGATGGCAACGTCCACCGACTGTGCACGAAAGCCAAGAATCCGGTCCGACAAGATATTCTCCGCGCACTTGGGGCGGACCAGCTTGATATCAAGGTCGGCGCAGTTTGCGTCTATCATGCCTCGATTCCGGTAACGCTGGCGGCTTTACAAGGCACGGAGATTCCGATCGCGGCGGTCGCGGCAGGATTTCCGCATGGCAGATCGCCGATGACGCAGCGCGTCGAGGAGATCGAGGCGAGCGTCGACGCCGGAGCGACCGAGATCGACATCGTCATCACCCGTGCGCATGTATTGAATGCAGAGTGGCGAGCCTTATACGATGAGGTTGCTACCTTTCGAGACGCGGCGGGAGATGCTCACCTCAAGGTGATTCTCGCAACCGGCGAGTTGGGCACGCTGACCAACGTGGCGAAGGCGAGTGTGGTAGCCATGATGGCCGGAGCAGATTTTATCAAGACGTCCACAGGCAAGGAATCGACAAACGCGACGCTCGGTGTTGCGCTAGTCATGGTCCGGATGATTCGTGAATTCTTTGAGGAGACCGGATATCGGATTGGATTCAAACCGGCGGGGGGAATTCGGACCGCGAAACAGGCTCTCGATTTCTTGATTTTGATGAAGGAAGAGTTAGGGGAGGCTTGGCTGTCCCCGCATCTTTTCCGCATCGGGGCGAGCACACTGCTAACCGACATCGAACGGCAGTTGGAGCATTGCGCCACGGGAAGGTACGCCGCTTCTCATCGTCAGCCAATGCCCTGAAGTCGCTTCGTTTGCGACGTGGCTCACTTACCGACGCCCGGTGCGCATCATCAGCGGCCCATTCGGAATTTGAGACGCCGGAGTTGGAAGAATGTCGAGTTCGGCCGCGCTTCCATATCCGCCGACGCCAGATTTTATCGTGAAACGGAAGTAGCGCATGCGCTCGGGAATTGCGAATCGCAGTTTTGTCGGGTCGCTGTTTGCACCACGTTGGACGTCGGCGCTCGGCGTTGACCAACGCAACTTATCGGTGCTGATTTCGAATGAAAAATCACGAGCCAAACCGTTTACTCCGCCGTCCTGGCGAGGCAGATACCGAAAGCCACTGATCCATTGAGTGTGGCCGGTGTCAACAACCATAGAATGCGGGGGACGAGCGGCGGTCGGCTCGAATTGAGTGTGCCAGTAGGTCTCAGGGTCGCCGTCGATCGCGTTCTTGGCGGGTCCTTCGTCGCTTTGCTGACTCGAGAACGCAACCAGCTTCCAAGCTCGCTTCATCGGACGCGTATCAACGACCGCCTCGTAAACGGTGGTAGCCATTGCCGCGTAGCCGGCCTCATTTAGATGTTCGCCATCCGCGAAAAGCTGTGGCTTGCCATCGAGCGCGGTTCGGAAATCGATAACTTGGCAGCCCTCACGACGAGCGACTTGGCGCAGGATTGGGATTACCTCGGGATCAAGATAGCGTCCACTGTCCGCGAGGTGCGAGCCAAAAACCGGCGGAGGCGTGCAAACGAAAACCGCGGGCTTAAGCTGAGCTCGCAAGAATGCCCTGACAACGCTCGCGTAATCGCTCGCAAATTCGGAACCAAGACTCGGCCAATTTCGAACAGCGGCGTCATTCGAGCCGAGGAGGAGAACGATGATGTTCGGTTCGAAGGCGGGGAGGAGCCGAAATTCCGGTTGCGCGGTAATAGGTAGCGAACCGCGTTTGAGCATAGTTGCGCCCGATCGGGCAAACACGCGCACATCGTATCCAGGACCGAGCATTGTCTGCAACTGCGCGGGATACGACGTCCCTGGGCGCGGCGAGCCAACACCGACAGTGATGGAATCACCAACACATGCGATGCGAATGACCTGGTTCTGCGCGGCGAAAAGGACGGCAAGCGAAGCGATCACCGTGGCGTGCCCTCCAAAGTCAGCACTTCGAATGGCCGCAGAACGAGCACGATACGCTTACCCGTTGCTACTGATATCGATCGGGGAGCGTCCTTCCAGGGAGATCGAAAGTCGAACGCGGAGGGAGACTCTTCGGGAAGCTCAAAGACCTGTCGAGGATCGAACGCGAATGATGCGACGGCGGACGACGGGTTGCGAAGAGTCACCGTGCACCGGGTTGGAGTCCAGGCGGCCCAGCCGTAGACTTCGAGGCGACTCGGATCGCCTCCGACCCAGTGCACATCGCGCAAGACTTCGGCGTTGGAGCGCGCCCAATTTGCCGCTTCGGCAAGGGTGTCCCAGTTTTCTTGCGTGAGAAGCGACGGCGTGATGTACATCTCTTCAAGTTGGGTGCCTGTCGCGAAATAGCTACGCACCTCACTTTTGAAATCGCCGCCGGGATCTGTGCTGAGGTTGTGGGCATGCTGGGCATAGATCAACCCATGCAACATGAGAGAGTTGATTGGGTACAGCGGCCCTCGCTCAACGATCCCGTGATAGGTGTCTCCGTCGCGATAGGTGATCCACCGTTGCCGGTCAGTTCCTACTCCGGCAAACGAATGATCGGTGCCCCCACGCCAGATGCTATCTGCGTATCTTGTCCAAAAGGGGGACGGCCATGTGCCCGTCGTTAGGTTCACGAAGAGTTGCGGCTGAGCGACTCGCAAATCCTTGATGAGTTGTATGGCGGCTTCAAAGTCGCTTGCAAACGCGCTGCCCGGGACTTGTTTGTCCGGACTTCCGGTTCCATCCAATTTGAACTGATTGACGCCGTAAGAGGTCACCATTCGTAGGCAGGCTTCGCGGAATTTGGCGTAATACTTTGGACCGGATAGGGCGTATCCCTGACCATCCACTTCGTAACCTAGGCGTCGACCCGTGTTTAACCGGGTCGTCCGCGGGCCGCCGTAGCCGCCCCACGGAGACAGCCAAATGCCAGGCGCGGCGCCGAAGGCGCTCGATGCGGTCTTCAGAGGGGTAAAGCCGCTCGGGAACCCGGAGTTGAATTCCCAAACCGTTGACGGGTCATCCCAACCGTCGTCAAAGAGAAAAGAATCGAGAGTGACTCCGCGCTTTCGCGACAGTTGCTCGCCAAACGCGCGGATGCGATCGAGACACTGCGTCTCGTCATACTTCGTGAAGTAGCCGATGTCGTACCACGAGTTGTAGTGCAAGAACGGACGGTACGGCCGCGCACGTTCTCTCTCGACGTATCGAGCAAATCCGCGACGCATTTGGCCCTCTGGGCACGCGCCGATAACTGCGGAATACGTCACGGACGTTCCTTTCCGCAAAGGAATCTTTCGGCTGATCGCGCCCTTGAGCATGCCACCTACCGCACTTGACTCCGACATCGGATGTTCGAACCCGAAAAACCAGTTTCCGGCAACCATTGGTGAACCCGGCACGCGACCGGCTACCTCCGCAGTGGGAAGATTCGACAAGCTCAAATTGATCAGCGAGACATTGGTGACGTCTACTTCGCGCCGAATGGCGGAAAGGGTCAGCTCTGACCGGACGTAGTTGCTCCCGTTCCTCACGATCAAGCGCCACTGGAGTCGCAATCCGGTCGCGGCGTCGGTGAACGACTGTGAGATTGACTGTCCCGTGGTGCGATCAGAGAGAGTCAATGCGGCGGGATTTGCGGCAAGCCGTCGGGCGACGGGGGTGGTCCGCTCGAACATTTGGCTCATCCCGATTCGGCGACCTGATCCGAACTGGAGAACGAACGGCTCGGCTACGAGGGAAAGGTCCTGGTCAAACCAAGGGGAGTGGGCTCGGATGGTGAGGCCGGTGGCCTTGGTTCCGGCCGCTGGTTGCGCGAAGACAAGCTCAATTGCCCTGGTACCAATTCGGATCTGGTGCGAGTCGACAAAGCTTGTAGCCATACCCGGAAGCGTCGGCATCCAACTTTCCTGAGCCTCTGCGACGTGTACGACCACGAGAGCAAGAATTGGACTGAGCACGCGAAAACGAAGCATGGGCGGTGGGCAATGAGAAAGACGCCGTGGCCGGCTGAATAGCGTCAGAAATCGACCGATCTTAGCGGATTACCTCCAATTGGCGGTGCGAGGAGGCGGTGAAGCACGTAAAATGGGTCGCGATGATGCAGGCGTGGTTCCCCGAGGCAAAGCTCGGAATCTTCATTCACTGGGGCATTTACTCTGTTAACGGGGTTGCGGAGTCTTGGTCGTTTTTCAACGGCACGGTCGGCCACGAAGAGTATTTCGCGCAACTGGACGGCTTCACCGCGTCTAAATACGACCCCGATGAGTGGGCAAAGTTGTTCAAGGCGGCGGGTGCCACCTATGTCGTTTTGACGACAAAGCATCACGACGGAGTCGCGCTTTGGGACACGTCGGCAAACGACTTCAGTGTCGTCAAGAAGACCCCGGCGGGTCGCGACTTGATAACGCCGTACGTCGACGCCTTGCGCAGGCACGGACTGAAAGTCGGCTTGTACTTCTCGCACCTAGATTGGTCACATCCTGACTACGCTTCGCTCGCGCATCCCGACGGAGACCCAGCCGCCAACAAATACGCTTACTCTGCAGCTGGCGACCATCCCGAGCGATGGCAGAACTTCCTCAAGTTCCACCGAGCCCAGATTAGCGAGTTGTGCACGCAGTTCAACCCAGACCTTTTGTGGTTCGATGGCGATTGGGAGCGCACCGCAGAGCAGTGGGACATGAAGGGTTTGCGCGACGAGATTCATGCGCTGTGCCCGAATGTCGTCATCAACTCTCGGATGATGGGTTACGGCGATTACGCGACGCCAGAGCAGGCGCTGCCGGTTCTACGCCCTGAGGGAGCTTGGGAGTTTTGCGTCACGGTCAACGACAACTGGGGTTACTTTGCGGGCGACGATCGCCACAAGACGGCGCGACAGTGCGTGTACATGCTGGTCGAGTGCATTTCGACCGGTGGAAACCTGCTTCTCGATGTCGGACCTTACGAGGACGGCTCGCACCAGCCAGAGCAGATTGATCGACTGAAGGCTTTAGGCGGCTGGGTAGATCGGCATCGCGAGGCCGTTTTTGGGACGGACGAGGGGCTTCCTTTTGGGCACCACTACGGTCCAACTCTCCTATCGAAGGACAAGACCGTGCTTTATGCCGTGGTTTATGACACCCCGGTCGAGGGACTGGGCATCAAGGGCATTCGAAACAAGATACTGAGGGTAACAGCGCTCGGATCGGGCCAGGACGTGAAGCACAGTCGGTTCACGGGCACAGATTGGAACGAGGTTCCGGGCATTTTGTGGCTCGAGCCGAGCGCGGGATGTTTGGATCCGCTTGCTTCGGTGTTCAAGATTGAGTTGGATGGTCCGCTGAGCTTGTCGAGAGGCAAGGGTCGGACGTAAGGCAGGTCCGCGCTCGTCGGAATCGGAAGATTGGAACCCTCTTCGTGTCGGAGAGGGTTCCCGACTGACCGACCTCAGACCGACGTCAGAAAGGGTTCCTGACCGTCCGACTTCACCTTTCCGGTGCAAGAGTTACGAGGGTTGTTCAGGGCGGCGGTGGTACTCTCGGGTCATGCTCTGCGCGGCCGTGATGGCTCTGATTCAGGCGGATGGCCCGCAATTTCGATCTGTAGAACTCTCGCGAGGCGGTGCGGTTGAGATTGCCGGACGGACCGAACGTTACTGGGGAGTCTCGGATACCTACCTCGACATGAAGCAACCCGAGGTCAACTTCGGGGGACAGGCGATCTTGTCTGGTGGGCCCAATCGGCCGATTCTGATTCGATTCGGGGATCTGAATCGAGTCGTTGGTCCGAACTGGGAAATTGCGGGAGCGAGTCTCGTTTTTGAGATAAGTGGCGGCAATCCACGTGGCCTCAAGACGGTGACCGCGGTACGTCACGAATGGGGAGAAGGGCCACGCATGACTTTGACTGGGCTCCAAACCCAGGGTGATGCGCCGCACGCTCCCAGAGGAGCGGCCTGTTGGAAGTGGGCACAGTTCGGCAATGCCACTAGCGCCTGGAAGGGTGCGCAAGGCGGAGATTCCGGCGAATTTCAATCCACCATCGATACGAAGCTGACGATCACGGGAATCCAGGCGCTGATGCAGCGGGCGGTCGATCGACCGTGGGAGAATTTTGGCCTGGCCCTCGCCTTCGACCAGGACGTCGATCTTGTGAGCACGCAAGCAAAAGTGGGCCGTCCAAAGCTGCAACTTTCTCTGCGCCCAAAGCAACGAGCTTCGCAAGAACGGCTAATCGTCCGTTATATCCATCCCGTCGCCGGCAGTGGCGTTGAAGCGGTTGTATGGAATGCAGGTAAGGAGTCGACCGCGGCGACCCTTGCCCATTGGGTTGTCGAAGGCAGTTCGCAGGAACCGTTCGCACTCCCTTCGATAGCAGCGGGTCAGAAACAGACTTTCCAACTCAAGACCTTGCCGCGCGCAGACGGACGTGACCATCGCTTCGCGACGGTTGACTTTGTCGCTGATTCGCCGGCAGATGCCTACGCTAACGAGCGCTGGGCGCGTTACTACGTAGGTGGAATCGACTCGAGCTTCGGCCTTTCCGAAGGCTCGGCCTCAACCTTTGACGCCCAGGAGGCGCTCATACGGGAGAACGCACGAATCATAAACGAAGTATTGATGCCGCAGAGTCAGTACAGTTTTGCACCGGAAGGGTGCCTCGAACGTGTGAACTACATAGGCCCGGCGAGCGGTGCAGCCACTGAACCTATGGAGCAAATGCTGATGAGGAGCATGCTTGTGGCAATCGGGCTTAAGCCCACCATCGTCAACAACGCCGACCACCCAACATCTGAACCGTTTGCCGGGGTCATGGGCGGAGGCGACACGCGTGATGACACGTTCGTCGCGCCAAAAGTGCCTTTGAGCCCTTTGCCCTCGTGGCCGGTGGAAGAGTCGACGGGATTGCTCGCAATGAACGATGTCGCGTTTCTGAATGCGCGGCTGAACCGCGCTCCGATCAAGGCGCCGACCGTCGCGTTGCTGCGAATCCTCAATCGAAGTGGAGACGGCCTCGCTCGGGTCGATCTTGAGTTTTATGATCCGGCCAATCTGACTACTCCGGCGCACACGATGAGGGTCGCCGCCGCATCTGGGGTCCTGTTGCCAGCGAGCCTGAAGCATGGAAACTGGGTAGTGAAGGCGACATTTGGAAAAACCGTCGCATGGACATGGCTTAAGGAATGGCAGTTACTGGACTCCGCAGCACGGGGAAACACTGGCGTGGCCGTTATTGAATTGCGCTTGAATTTACCCACAGATCCTCTTGACGTCGACAACCTCGCCAAAGCCCGACCGGTACAAGACAACGCGGGCTCGGACCTGTCGAAAATTACGGACGAGACAAATATGGAGTTGGTGAAGTTGCCGGAGAAGGTAGGCGACTGGATCGAAATCGATTTGCGGAGGGACCGCACTATCGCGGAAATCACGCTGGAAACTCTCGGCAAACCGATGTGGCGGCAGTTTGAGATCCGGGCATACGGTACGGGCGACAAACCGACGGAATCGTACGCTTGGATGAACGAGGGTAATTGGGACTGGTCGCTGCTCAACATCGGGGACGGCTTGCGCGTTCCGTACCATCCGGCGACGATCCGAGCCCGATTTATTCGTATCGTCAACGTCTCAGGTGGCGCAGGCAATTTGTCGGGACTGCGGGTTCGCGGTGTGAAAGGCGGCTTCGGAGGCTAATGGCCAACGTCATTCTCGGGGTCTCGGGAAGCGTTGCGGCGTATCGCGCGGCGGATCTAGCCCGAGAAATCATGCGATCTGGGCACGTGGTCCGGGTCTGCTTGACGGATGCGGCTCAAGAGTTCGTCCGGCCCGCGTTATTTGAGGCGCTGACGGGCCAGCCCTGTTTGACCAACACTTTTGAGGAGCCCGAACCCGGCCGGATGGCCCACATCGACTGGGCGCGCTGGGCGAACCTGATTGTTCTCGCCCCGACCACCGCGAACACGATGGTGAAGATCGGGTTCGGCCTTGGGGATGACATGCTGACGACCCTTGTGCTAGCCGCGACGTGTCCGATCGTTATCGCGCCAGCAATGAACCCTTCGATGTACGCAAACGCGAACACGCAAGAGGCGATGCAGCGTCTTCGGTCCATCGCAACGGCGTTCGTCGAGCCGACGGAGGGGGATGTCGCCTGCGGAGAGTTCGGCCAGGGCAAGTTGGCTTCGATCGCGGCCATTAACGCCCAATGTCAGCGGTTGTTGGAACGTGGAGAGCGGCTGAAGGGTTGGAAGATTTTGATTACGAGCGGCCCAACGCAAGAGCCGATCGACATGGTGCGGTATCTCAGCAATCGATCGAGCGGAAAAATGGGCGCGGCGGTGGCGCGGGCCGCTTTATTGTTGGGGGCCGAAGTTACAATCGTGACCGGTCCGGTTCGTGAGCCATTGCCACAAGCGGCGACGGTTATTCGGGTTCGAACGGCAATCGAGATGCTCGACGCCTGCGCACCGATCGCGCGTACATCCGATTTGATCATCGGTGTCGCTGCCGTAGCGGATTATCGAGTGGAGGACGCCTCGGACACGAAGCTACGACGGACGGACGAGGTTCTGAATCTGAAGCTCGTTCCCAACCCAGACATTATTGCCACCCTGGCCCGCGACAATCCAACGAAGTCTGTCGTTGGCTTCGCGGCGGAGCCGAGTACGAATCTGGAATCGGCACGTGCGAAGTTGGAGCGAAAGGGTCTATCTGCACTCGCGATGAACGATGTCAGCAATTTGAGCGTGGGCTTTGAGTCGGACGAGAACGAGCTTCACCTGGTGATGCGGGACGGTCGGGAGTCGAGTAGCGGGAAGCTGAGCAAACTTGAGTGCGCGTTGTGGTTGCTTGAGTCGATGGTTCCGCCCGCGCGATAGGGTTTCCGGGCATTGCGGGATTCCTGGGCTCCGAGATCGTAGATTCCCGGGCGAATGGAGCTCAAATGGCATTGGAGGCAGTCCCTTCATGCTTGAACTCTTAGCTGGCTCAGTTCGACAAAGGTTAAGCCCATAGATCCCGATTGAGGTTTCCGATGGTGAAGTTTCCGCTTCGTAACCCCCATCCTGGCGGGCAAAACATCCCGCCTTCCTTCCCCCTCATCGGATGAATGGGAAGGAATCGCAGGTCGCGCCTGTAGTCTCGATCTGTTCGGTTGAGGCCAACGCGAGGTCAAATGGCATTGGAGGCAGCCCATACAGGGCTGAAAATTCTTGGGACGTATTTACCAGGGTAGCCGCCTCGAGGCGGCAACCCTTCGCTGGAATCTACAAACCCTCTGGGTTTGCCGGAACCGAATGGAATTCGATTTCTGGAGTCGCAATGCATTGTAGGCAGCTTGGATGCACATCTCATGCGGCGGTTTCCGCTTCGTAACCCCCATCCTGGCGGGCAAAACATCCCGCCTTCCTTCCCCCTCATCGGATGAATGGGAAGGAATCGCA
>JBBRML010000010.1:0-61941 GCA_038230855.1 Fimbriimonadales bacterium
AGATACATTTCGGTTAAGTCTTGGTCCATCTTTGCTCCCTGTAAGGGCCGACCTGTGGGGGCTGACCGGTACGGAACGGCGTGCTAGATGGTACGACCTTGTCCGTAAAGATCTCGTTTACGAAAAGGCCGTTCACATAAGAAACCTGTAAAGGTTTCGCAGAGTTCAGGCGTCGGCTGCTACTGGTCTGAGCTCAACCGAAAAGCACGCGGGCAAGCACAAAATTCGCGATGTAGATGAGAACCATGGAGATCACCACGGCGTTCGTCGTAGATCGTCCCACGCCGACCGCTCCCTGAGTCGTACGTAGTCCTTGCTGGCACGCGACTACGGCCACGATGAGGCCGAACACAGGTCCCTTAATCATGCCGCCGAGGAAGTCCCAAGGCGTCGCGTACTGCTGCATGCTTTGAATAAATGCCGGACCCGGAATGTTGGTTGACGCGGCAACAAGGTAGCCACCGAACACGCCAGCCCAAGTGCAAACAAGGACTAGCACGGGCAGCATAAGAACTGCAGCGAGAATTCGCGGGATCACCAGATAGTTGACCGGATTCACGCCAAGCATTCGCAACGCCTCGACCTGTTCGGTCACGGCCATCGTTCCGATTTGAGCGGACATCGCCGAGCCACAACGCGCGGCAACCATGATGCCAGCCAAGACCGGTCCAATTTCTCGAGCGACACTCAGCGCCACGGTGCCGCCGGCAAAACTCGTCGCACCGTACTTGACCAGGAAGGTGCAGAGGTAAAGCGAGAGAACGGAGCCAGAGAAGAACCCGGTCATCGCAACAATCGGCACGGAGGCCACGCCGATGAATGCCATTTGCTGAAGCGTCTCGCCAAACTCGAATGGGCGTCGGGGGAAGCGCTTGATCGTCTCGCCACAGAGCAGCGTGACTTCGCCCACGAACGTTAAGAAGTGCTCGACAGGTTCAGGGAGCCAGGATCTTCGAGTTTGCGGCATGGCCTAACGGACATTATGCTCAGAAGTGCCGGTTCCGGTCAGTTTCGACGCTCAAGGCGGAGGTCTGGCGTCGAGAATGAATCGTCTGTTGTGCCACCGTCGTCGACGCCGTTTGCGCCTACGCTGTAAATATTGAATTCGGCACCTTCCGTTCGGTAGATGAAAGGCAGACTCGAATATGGATCGACGACAATCGACTTGGTGAAGCCGCTGAGGTCCTTGGGAACCTGCGAGAACTGCTTCGATTCGCGCAGGAGCTCGCATTCCAGAATGAGCAAGCGAGTCCGAGCGGTCGTGGCGTCGTTGATTCTCAGGAGCGGCCGGCCCGCGGTGAAGAAATATTGAGCGAACTTGGGCATCGCCTTGACGGTTTTATCCTTCTTGAGCAGCGCGTTGCGTTCACCACCCGACATTGCGGCCAGCGTTATTTGAGTTTGCGTCTCTTTCTTCGCGGTGTCTGCAAGCACCTGGAACTGATCGACGCGCCGCGAGTCGTCATGCGAATGCATCTCGCGCAGTTGGGCAACGGTCTCGTTTAGGTCCTTTACTCCAGCGGTGAATTTATCCAGATGGTTGTCGCGGTAAGCGTCCTGCAGCGACTGCACCGCGAGCTGCATATTATCGAGTTCGTGATTGAGCGCGGTGTACATCAACGGCTTTCGCTCGAGGGCTACTTTGATCCCTTGCGACAGGGCGTGCAGTTGGTCGCCGTTCATCTTGATCAGATATGGAGCGATGGTCTGACGAGCTTCGTCGACGATGGTTAGCCCGAGCGAGGCGTCGGTCGCGGCACCGCCGGTTAGGTCAAAGCCAAACTTAGTCGCGACGATAGCGGATCGAATTGCGCTGTGAAAATCGCCAACCTTCGAAAAACGTTTGACGTCCCATACGAGGCAACGCCCGATCGTGCGCCAACCCAACTGGAAGGGCACGGCTTCGAACGGAGCACGAGCCACGTAGTGCACGGCGCAAACCTTTTTGACCCCGACCTTTGCTCTGGCGACGGCGGCGGCGGCCCGAGTCGATAGGGCGCGCATCATTTTGGCGTCAAAGGTCACACGCGTTCGGTCTGCACCGAGGGCATCTTCCGCCATGCGGGCCGCGATGACATAGTCGTCGTAGGCGTTACGGGAGTTTTCGGACGGCGCGTACGGAACGGGCCGTTCCGCCCAAGTTGGAAAGGGCGGGGCATCATGCCCTCGGCAACCGCTCAAGCTGAGCGTGGTCGCAAGAACAAGCCATCCTAGCTTGTCGTTTCGCGTCATCAAGACGTTTCTATTGTACAACGAGATTCTCTGTCTGGGGGTTGACGAATGTTTCTCGGTTGAACTTGCGTCGTACAGGGTCGACGTTGACCAGCGTCGATACTTTTGACGGCGTCCTGACTCGCCCACGTGGAAAAACACGATACGGTGTGTTCGTTACTTACAATTCACGGGTTTCGGGCGATGCCCTGCACCCGTGGCACCCCTCGTTTGAGAAGGTTTTTAGCCCTCGCCTTTGCCGCGATGTTGGACGGGACTATTTTTCGATGCGGATTCGATCTTTCTCGTGGCCGGCGCTATCGAGATGGGTGAGGGTCAGCGTGCGGGCTGAGATGTCAAGGAAGCTCGCACCGAATCCCGCCTTGTAAACCGCGGTGAAGGGCAACCACTTGGCGGAATCATCGGCCAGTTTTTGGTCATACAATTCCCCACCGCCGGCGCCTGTACACACATATATCGTGCCCTTCGGTTGCAAAACGCGAACGCCGTCGAACGACTTGTCGATCACGAAGCCGTTCGATTGAAAGTGAATCGGATACGTTCGCTGATAGTTGTGAACGTGACCCGCAAGCACGAGATCGACCTTGTACTTTGTGAAGAGATCGGCGACCGCGCGCATCATCGTGTCGCCTGCGTGCTTCTTCGAGGAGTGAAAAGGAATGTGATGGAACGCCACCATCGTCCACGGCTTCCGCGTGTTTTTGAGATTATCGGCGAGCCATCGGCGGAGATCGGTGCGCTTCCAGTCGGCGTACGTGTTGGAATCTAGAATTACCCAGTGCACCGGGCCGTTATCGAAGGCAAAATTTGCCCGACGATCCGTGACTCCGCCCGCTGCCGCTAGCAACGCCTGCGCGGAACCTTTGACCGGAAACTTGACTTCGGGCCCGTTGAGAGGCTGCCGCCAGTAAGCGTAATAGCCGAGACCGTCCGGGTACTTCGTGAGGTTGCGATAGGCGGTGTCGTGATTGCCGGTTGCGGCAACGGTGAGCGTGCCTTGCATCAAGGGGTACTTCGCCGAATTCATCATCGCGTAAAAATTTGGCCCGTACTCGGACATGCGCCCGTTGGGATAAACGATATCGCCGACGATCAGGGTCATGTCGGGCTTCTGATCACGAATCACTCCGGCCACGAGGCGTTGCCCCTTCGAATTCCGACCGCAATCTCCCATAACGGCAACACGAATAGGACCGTTCTTGGGTGCGCGGGTCGCCCCCTTCGCAACGACCTCTCCGCCGACATGCACGGAGTACTTGATCGCCTCGCCTGCCTTCAGGCCACCAATCGTGGCGGATAGCACCTCGTGGTTAGCAATGCCCTTCACCCGCACAGGATCGTCGGTGGCGGTGACTTCCGCGGCGCGTCCGGACTCCGTTCGGAAACGCACGGACCACTTCCCCGGAGCTGAGCCGTGCCAAACGATCGTGAGGCTCTTCGCCGCGTGCGACTGGTCGTCAACGCCGAGCTGCACGTAGGGAGGCACGGTCACGTGCTGCGCGAACAGAGTTGCGCTGGCAACTCCGACAAAAAGAATCGTGGCAAGAGGGCGCATCACATCCATTGAACCCCGTGCAAGCATAATCGTAATCGTGATCGCGAGGCTCCGTGGCGAATTGGTGGAACTGACGGCAAATGTCGCCGTCGTCGATGTCAGTGGAGTGGGCTACGAGGTTTCGGTGCCCGATACGGTCGCCGCTAATTTCCCGGACGTAGGGTCGAGTATTCAGCTATTGACCCGCCAGATCTTCCGCGAGGACGGCGTTTATCTGTACGGATTCACGACGCCGTTTCAGCGACGTCTCTTCGACTTGTTGCTTGAGGCGAAGGGATGTGGGCCCAAAGTTGGGCTCGCCTTGATTGGCCAGCTGGGTGAAGCCGCGGTGGCGAATGCGATTGCTACTCAGGACACGAAAGCACTTTCGCGCGCCAACGGTGTGGGTCCGAGGCTGGCCGAACGAATCATTGTCGAACTTAAGGACAAGATTCTTCAGGAGCAATTTCAAGCTAAGGTGGGCTCCGGGCTGAAGGCTCAAGAACCCGCGCGTCCGACGGACGGAGATGTGGTCGCGGCGCTGCTCGCGCTGGGATATCGACGGCCCGATGCGGAGGCCGCGGCCGCTCAAGTTACGGACGCAGGGTCGATCGAAGAGCAGATCAGAGCAGCTTTGGCCGCCATTCGCCGCTAGGGTATAAGCCCTTTATGCGAACCCGCTTCACGCTTTTTGCGCTTGCGCTGACTTGCGCTGCCGTCGCCCAACAGGGTCCGGCAATCAAGGACACGTATCAAAAGTTCGAGTACATGATCCCGATGCGCGATGGCCTGAAGATGTACGCCCAGGTTTACGTGCCTAAAACGATCGGGGGCAAGCATCCGATCCTGATGGAACGGACGTGCTACGGGGCCGGGCCCCGCGGTGCGGACAACTTTAAGGCATTTCGCGGAAGCATCAAGCTGCGAGAAGCCGGATACATCTTTGCGTACTCGGACGTTCGCGGCAAGGGGTTCAGCGAGGGAGATTTTGTCAACATCCGTCCGCAGCTCAAGCCCGGAGAACCTGGTATCGACGAAAGCACGGACACGTACGATACGATCTCGTATCTCATCAAAAATGTGCCGGACAATAACGGCAAGGTTGGTTTGTGGGGAATTTCGTATCCCGGATTCTATGCCGGTGTCGGGGCGATCAATTCGCACCCCAACTTGGCCGCGGTGTCGCCTCAGGCGCCCGTGAGCGACTGGTTTGCGGGGGACGACGTTCATCACAACGGAGCGTTCTTCACCCAAGACAATTTCGACTTCTGTATCGGCTTTGACGTGCCTCGTGGTTCGACGCGGCGGCCGTCGGTTAATCGGGGCCGCAAATCGGCGTACGATTTTTTCTTGGAAAACAGTCCGCTACCCTTGCTGGAAACAAACTTTTTGCAGGGGATGATTCCTTACTGGACTGAGCTGATGGGTCACGGAACTTACGACCAATATTGGAGGGACCGTGCGCTTCCACCGCATATGCGAAACGTGCACTGCGCGGTGTTGACGGTCGGTGGGCTATTCGACGCGGAAGATATGTGGGGCGCGATGAACCTATATCAGTACATCGAGCGGCAGAACAAGGGGATTTCCAATACGCTGGTGTTGGGGCCGTGGTTCCACGGCGGTTGGGCAAGAGACACGGGCCGCGTGCAAGGCGACATTGACTTTGGCTCAAACGTGTCGACGTACTATCGCGACTCGATTGAATTCCCATTTTTTGAGAAGTATCTAAGGGATCAAAATGTGGCCGCTCCTGCGGAAGCGATCGTGTTCAATACCGGCGTCAACACCTGGCGAACATTTCCGATCTGGCCGCCCATCGCTCATGACAAAGCGACGTTCTATTTATCGTCTGATAACACGCTCAGTCAGACCTTTTTCGGCAAAGCGGGTGAAGTCGCGTATACCAACGATCCTGCAAATCCGACTCCGTACGAGCCGGATTGGATGAAGTCTGCGCGGCGGCCTTCAACCTATATGCTCGACGACCAACGCTGGTTGAATAGTCGCGATGATGTCGCGGGCTTTACCGGTCCTGTTTTGGAGCAAGACGTCACGCTTGTCGGCAAGGTGGACGTAGACCTTTGGGTCAAAACGACGGGCACGGACGGCGATTTTGTCGTGAAGGTCATCGACGTCTTTCCTGCAAATGAGCCGGGAATGGATCGCCGAATGCATCCTATGGCGGGATATGAAATGTTGGTGCGAGGCGACGTGATGCGCGGCAAGTTTAGGTCGTCGTTCGAGAATCCGCAGCCTTTCACGCCGGGCAAGGCAACGCGCGTGCGATTTCCGTTAAACGAGTTGCTGCACACGTTCAGGAAGGGCCACCGAATCATGGTGCAAGTCCAGAGTGACTGGTTCCCGCTCGTGGATCGCAATCCAAACCGCTTCGTCGATATCTATCACGCGGCACCATCGGACTTTCAGAAAGCGACGATCTCGATCCTGACCGGTTCGCGCTATCCGTCGAAGATTTCTGCATCGATGATCAAGTAGCTGGTTTAGCCGGAAATTAGAATTTACAGGCGTTGGGTGGGCGGAACCGGGCTGGCAAGTCCCAACTCGGCCTTGATACTCAACGCTTCGCGCATCGCTTTTTCGCGGTCGCGGAGTTCGCTCGGCAAGTCTGGGGCGTCGGTGAAAAACGTTACAACAACGCCGACATAGTTATCTCCCAATTCGCCGACGACGGCGATCGTTTTCTCGGGCCAGAATCCGAAGTTCGCCAACAGGAACTCGTTGAGTCGCGCGGTGTACGTGTCCATCAGTGCGACGGGGCTATCCATGTGGAGGCGGACTACGAAACGCTGACGCCGGTAGCGACGAGAACCGAAGTTTTCGACTGACGCTCGAATCAGGTTTGCGTTCGGCAGCGTGATCAGCGTGTCCTCCGCCGTCCGAATGCGTGTGGACCGCAGGTTGATCTGCTCAACCGAGCCTTCAACCTTCTCAATCTTGATCCAGTCATTGAGCGCAAACGGCATGTCGAACAGGATCGTAAGCGAGCCGAAGAGGTTTTCGACCGAGTCCTTTGCGGCAAGGGCGAGGGCGACGCCGCCGATCCCGAGACCCGCCACAACGGCGCCGACGTTCACGCCAAACGCGGCAAGCGTAACAAGGAACCCGGCAATCACGATCACGCCTCGGACAAGCTTTCGGGTTACGGGCACAAGCAGGCGTTCGGCACGCTCGCTCGGATCGCTGGTGCGGCTGATGATCGCTTCGCAAACCGCATCCCATAGCGCCATGCCCAGCAGCACAAACCCAACGATCGCGATGCCTTCGATGGCGTTTCCGACCCAGAGTTGGGCGTGGTTCGGCAGGTCCAAGTCGTCGTAGATGGGGAGGCAAGCGACCGCGCCCGTTATCAGCACTCCCGCGCGACGAATGAGCCTGAGCGTCGTCGGCTGGTACCGGCTGGAGCGATCGTGCATGAATCCGGTGATTCGCCGTAAGATGAGCAGAGCGAGACCTGCGGCCGCCAGGCCAACTCCCACCATCGTGCCAATTCCGATCCATTGATGTTGAGTCATGCGGCCACCGGCTTCTTCTCGAAGCGCCTAAATAGGGACGTCAAAAACGGGGCAATAAAGATCGCTGGCAAGTAATTCGCGGTGTGGAGGTCGGCAAGCTCCAGTAGTCCTAGCCCGGTCGCGAGAAGCATCGCTCCTCCCGTGCCACTTGTTTCCCCGAGAATCTCTTCGTCCTTCGCTATGCTGCTTAGAGGTTTCGCGGCAAGGGTCAAAGCGCCCTGAAAGGCAAATACGAGAACCGCCGTGACAAGAACACCCGCTCCGGACGTCGCGGCGAGAAACATTGCCGCGATTCCATCCATCGTAGACTTGATGGCGAGAAGGTCGATTTTCTTCTCCAACGCGTCTTGCAGGCACCCGAGCAGGGTCATAGGACCAACGCAAAACAGGACAAACGACGTGAGTAAGCCTGCGGTAAAGGTTGACGAATCGCCTTGACCGAGCTGATGCTTCGACCAATTGCCAAGTGCCTCAATTCCGTGATGCAGCCCTAGAGCGAGGCCAATCATTCCGCCTAAGGCGATGCTCAGGGCGACGATGAGAGGATTCTTCGCTTTGAGAAATAGGTTTATGCTGAGGCCGACGGTGACCAAACCAAGACCATGAAGGGCGACGGTTTTGGCTTCTTCTGGAAGCGCTTTACCGACGGCAAGTCCGATGAGAGCACCTACCGCGACGGTCGCCGTGTTCAAGAGCGTCCCGCGCATCGCACCGAGGGTACCCAAAGCACTCTGCACGGGTGAATGTGAAACAATGGAGCAGTCTCCACGATCATGAACTCCCGCACACTGGTTACTGGTTTTGGTCCGTTCGGGACGGTAGTGAAGAACCCGTCGGCCTGCCTCGCAGAGGCTTGCGGCGCGCCACACGAAGTCTTGGCGGTATCTTTCGACGCCGTTGACCGTTGGATCGCCTCTTTCAACTCTGTAGCGATCGACGCGCTGCTTTTGATGGGAGTTGCGAGTGGACGCAGTCAAGTATCTCTGGAGACTACGGCGCGAAATCAGATCGGCTCAGTTCCCGACGTGCTTGGAGTAGATCGCCGCTCGGCGGAAATCGACGCAGCGCTTCCAGCGACTCTTGCCGGCACACTCTGGTCTGCACAGCTACTTGGGCAAGCGAGCGGCGACTTGGTGGTCTCGCATGATGCGGGCACGTATCTATGCAATTTCATCTATTTCCGGGCGTTGCAGTCGTGGCCGCACCTACGCATAGGGTTCTTGCACGTGGCGGATTTTGATGCCGTCTCATTCGCGCGCCAGAGCGTGATCTTGGCCGATTTGCTACAGGCGATCTAGTCCATGTAGAGCCGTTCGGCAGGCGTTCGCCATGGCACGTGCGGGAGACAAGTACAATCGCAGACATGGCACCGCTGGTCTGGCCGGACGATCAACATTCTGCGGTTTCGCTTGCCTTTTTCGAAGTCGACTCGGCCGACCTCGCCGCCATCTTGGAGCGCCTAGGTCCACGTATGGCAACTTTTTTCACCTCACCTACTGAGGTCTTGAGGGCGGTTTCTGCTTGGCAAGAAGTGGCGGAAGCGGGCCACGAAATTGGCAATGGCTGCCTCATAGGGGCGACCGATGACGGAGACTTGCCGAATTGGACGCGTCGATCCATCGAGCAAGAGCTGTTCATGGCTCAGACGTTTTTTGACGACATCTTCGAGAGCTTCGATATGCCGACCTTTGCGTACCCAGGCGTCTGTCACAGCTGTGCGGACGGTTCGTACGTGCCGACCGTGCAGGAGAGTTACGCTTACGCGGTGATGCCGCTAGACGGCGCTAACGATGTTTCGGCAAATCTCCAGGCGATCCTCTCGACGGAAGCCAACGTATGGTCCGGCGGCGATGGATCCGGAACGTGGTCGGTCATTCGAATTTCTAATCCAGAAGAACTTGCGACACTCGAACTCGACGGCTGCTGGGTTGCGCCAGTGGGGACGGTCGCGAAGTTCATTGCTGATAACCGATGAAGCGACGACTTCAGTGGTTGTGGCTATTGATTCCACTGTCGGGATGCCTGCTGGTCTTTCTCATGCGGCGACCACCAACGGTTCGCCGGATCAACACTCCAGATGCAGCCCTTTTATCGGCTATCTCGGCCGCTCGCGAGCGATTGCCGGAATTTGACCGGCAGATGCAGGCCCACCAGCCTGGATATCGCTTCGCGATCAAGGGGAAGTTTACGTCTGCGCTTGGGCCGGAGTATCTGTGGGTACGCGCCGACGGAGTCGACGGAAACTTCTACAACGGGCGCGTAGATCAGACGGCTATTTCTCTGCCGAATTTGCACAAAGGTGACGTGGTACGCATAGATCGCAAAGATGTTGTGGACTGGATGATCGGCAACGGCGCGGACGTGCAGGGTGGATTTACCGAGAAGGTTCTCGCTAAGTGAGCGCGGGGCTAGCCGCCGATTTGACCCGCCTCATCGGCGCACAAAACGTGCTTTTCGGAGCGGCCGCCGAACGGGGATATGACTGCGACGCGTACACGGTCGATCGCAGCAAACCGACGGTCGTCACCCTGCCTGAATCGACGGCGGACGTGCAGAAAGTCGTTCGATACTGTCGAGAGAACGACGTCCCCTATACGCCACGAGGAGCGGGCACGGGCCTAAGCGGGGGCGCGCTTCCTGCGCTCGGTGGCGTCCTTATATCGACCAAGCACATGACCAAAATTCTCGAGGTCGATGTGGCAAATCGATGCATGCTTGCTCAAGCGGGCGCGGTCAATAAGCGACTGAGCGAGCGAGTGGCGAGCGACGGATTGCACTTCGCGCCGGACCCCAGCAGCCAGACAGTTTCCACCCTCGGAGGCAATATTGCGGAGAATGCAGGGGGGCCACACACCCTGAAATATGGGGTCACCGTGCAACACATTTTGGGGCTCACGATGGTCGAGCCTGGCGGCGAGATATGGGAGTTCGGCGGGAAACTTGGCGGCGGACCGAGTGCTGATTACCTGGGGCTTATAGTCGGCGGCGAAGGAACTCTCGGCGTAGTCACTGAAGCGTGGGTGAAGCTGACGCCCGTTCCCGTTCATGTCGAGACCGCGCTCATTTGTTTCCGCGAGATTCGGGACGCGACGCAGACCGTCGCGGACATCATCGCATCGGGGACGATTCCCGCCGCGCTGGAGATGATGGATATCGGGATTCTGCGGGCGGTCAAGGCGGCGTTCGGCTTCGATTATCCACCGGAAACCAACGCCATGCTGCTTGTGGAGTGCGATGGGGCGCGTGACCGGGTGGCCGAAGAGATGGAAGTCGTTCGAGCGATTTGCACTCAAAATCGGATGCTCAATATCGAACTCGCGGCCGATGCAACGGCGCGGGCGCGACTGTGGATGGTCCGCAAGAAGTCCGTCGGGGCGATGGGGCGACTTGCACCGAGCATCGTGACCCACGACGGCGTGATTCCGCGCAGCAAATTGCCTGAAATGCTAGATGCGGTTTACCGAATCGCGGCAGAGAACCGAATTGGCGTGGCAAACCTCTTCCACGCCGGCGATGGCAACTTACACCCTTGTTTCTACTTCGATGATCGCGATCCCGACCAAGTTCGGAGGGTTGTTGAGGCCGGTGAAGAGATCATTCGATTGTGCATTTCTCTCGGAGGAAGCGTGTCGGGAGAGCACGGCATTGGCGTGGAAAAGAGCGATCTCATGTCGCTCATGTTTGATGCGGATTCTTTGCGGCTGCAAGGGGATGCGAAGCGCATTTTCAACGATGGCGCGCTGTGTAATCCGTGCAAGGTGCTTCCAAATCAAAAGAGCTGTGTTGAGCACCAGCGACGTTGGCGAGGGGTTGCAACTTGACGATCGAGGACATTCGGGAGCTCGTTCTCTCGCGCGAGCAGGTCTCGATTGGAAGCGGAGCCGACGTTGACCTTTCGGGTCACGCGGGCATCATCGAACACGACATTGACGATCAGGTCGTTGTGGTTCGCGCCGGGACAAGCTTGGTCGATCTTTGCGCCTCTTTGGTCTCGTCCGGTCAGACGATTCCGTACCACTCGCCGAAACCATGCTCATCCGTCGGGGCGTTGGTCGCGCGGAATTGGCCGCACCTTCTGCAGGAACAGCACGGATCATGGCGCGATTGGGTCATCGGCATGACCATCGTGCGCGGAGACGGCACGGTAGCGAAATGTGGAAGCAAGGCGGTGAAAAACGTAGCCGGGTACGACGTTCAGAAGCTATTTATCGGATCTGAGGGCAGGCTTGGCGTGATCGTCGATATTACATTGCGAACTTGCCCGATTGGAGCCCTTATGGACCTCGACGTCGAATCTGGCCAGCGGTCGGACGCGCGGGTAGGCGGCGTGCAACGCGTGTTGCCTTCAGATTTCGAGGCGGCGCTCGACGCGAATTCAGCCGAACTCATCTTGGCGGATAGGGCTTACAAGTCGCTCTGGTTGCATTCGACCGCGGACCTGCTGCGGTTTGACTCGGACTGGGTGCGTTCTGTCGAGTCGAACGGAGCCGCCCCCCCTCACATCGAGGCCTTGGACCGACGCATGAAAGCGATCATCGACCCCGACGATCGATTCGTCGGCTCACGGTAGGCGCGTTCGCCTACCGCTCGAATCGCGCTAATCCGTTGAGAAGGACTGGACAAGATTGGAGTAATCATCCGTCCATGCGCGGGTTTTTCCGTCCGATTCGAGGCCATTCCAGCTTCGATCTACTTGCATTGCCGGCGCGACATCTGCTTCTTTCCGACCGACAAGAATCCAGTGCGACTGGTATTTGCCCGCGGCTCCCTCGTCTATGGTAACGCCATCCTCGAATTCTGCCGCGAAGAGGTGAAGGTCATGGCATATTGCCGCGACCACGGGAGCGAGGTGAAGATACCGGTTCGAGATATGAACCGCAAGCATTCCATGAGGAGCGAGCTTCTGCATGTACATCTCGAAAGCCTCGCGGGTGAGCAAGTGAACGGGGATCGAGTCTGAGCTAAAAGCATCGAGCGCGATGACGTCGTAATTGCCCGGAGACTTGGCCATCGTGAGGCGCGCGTCGCCGAGAACAATGCTCATCTCCGCCTGGGAGTCGTGATAGTACGTGAAGAGCGCGGGGTCTTGCGCGATTCGAACAACGACGGGATCGATTTCGTAATACGTAAATTTCCAGCCTGGCTTTCCGTAGGCGGCTAGCGATCCGGATCCTAGGCCCACGAGGGCGGCCTTTAGGTCGGTTCGATCGCTGAAGGCGCGAAACACAGTGCCGATCGGTCCGCTTGGGTGGTAGTAAGTTAGCGGCGTTTGGGGGCTCTCCGAATCCTGCAGGCCATGGATGGTATTGCCGTGAACTAGCCGATGAAACGTTCCGTATTCCACGACGCGATGAACGCCAAAGAAGCTGCGCTCGGTGTGAATGATTCTCGCATCTGAACTCGTGTGGAGCATGTTTGCCCAAAAGAACACGGCGCCAATAGACAGCGAGAACCGAATCGGGCTGTCCACCGCAAAGAACGCCAAAATGCACGGCACGCCGACCATTAGGGCGGTCCGATTTGGCCCCGCTTCGAGGTGAAAAGCGCGGGCGCCAAGCACGATAGCGATCGTCACAAATGAGACCAATACAGGCCACAAGGCGTCTTTACGGCGATTGATCTTGGACGGATCGAACGGCATTCGCATCGCGCAAGCGGCCACTAGGGCCAGGGGATATTCCGCGTAGGTGACGAAAATCGAAGGCGCGACGACCGAGTTGAACAGGCCGCCGATCACACCGCCAAGGGCCATGCAGAAGTAGAACTCGCCGAGTCGCCTCGCATCGGGCCGCAAATCGGCAAGGCGCGAGTGGCACATCCAGGCCGCCCAGAAGAACGCGGCCAAGTTGATCGATGCCATCAAAAGCATCGGGTGGGTTGCTTCCATCACGATCGCGATCGTGGCGGGCACAGCAATCAGCGGGAAATACCGACTCAGAGGTTTCGTTTTGACGATTCTGTTTCGGCTGAACGCCAAGATGAACGACAGCAGATACAGGGCGAGCGGCGCCACCCAGAGCAAAGGCACGGGCGCGACGTTACTGCTGATATAGTTTGTGGCCCCGAGCATTAGGCTGGACGGAATTGCGCCCAGCATGACCCACTGCCAGGGCTTGCCGGGTGTGGCGTCTGCGGGGGCCCTTCTGGGGTCCATTTCGCCAGCCACAGTTCCCTCATCGATCGTAGGAGCAGGCGAACCATCCTCTTTAGTTTCGATTGCCGCGCTCGATCTCGAGGGACGTAGATGGGTGATCACGGCGGCAAACGCGAAAATGACCCAGAGGAAGATGTACGCCGAGCGATAAATCAGGGCCTGGGCGTGAAGGCCGAGCAGCGGCTCGACAATAAACGGATAGGCGAGAAGGGCAAGGAGGCTGCCGACGTTGCTCGCGGCGTAAAGAAAATATGGGTCGTGCGAGCGGGTGTCGTCGGTTTGCGCAAACCACTGCTGGAGAATTGTCGATCCCGCAGAAAGCACAACGAAGGCGGGTCCAATCATGCGCGCCAGAGCGAGCAGCAACGCGAACGTCGGATTGGCGCTACCGCTTGTGCCCGCGCCGCTAGGAAGCGAAATCGGCATCGTGACGAGCCCGACGGCAAGCAGGCCGAGATGCACTCCGATTTGCGCCTTTGGTGGCAGGAGCTTGCGGGCGTAGTTGGCATATCCGTATCCGGCAAGCAGGGCAAGCTGGAAGAAAAGCATGCTCGCCGTCCAAACGCTCGGTGCTCCGCCAAACGCGGGGAGGAGGATCCGTGCGACCATTGGCTCGACTAAGAAAAGCAAGAATGCGTTGACAAAAACAACGCAAGTGACCACGGCGCGCATTGGGGTTAAGGGTAGCAGATCGGAACGGCTTAGCCTCACAATAGTGACGATGCCCAAGTTCCGCGTGTGCCGTACCTTTACCGTCGAAAGCGGACACATGCTGAGCAAGCATCCTGAGAGTTGCCGCTTCCCGCACGGTCACACCCGAACCATTGAAGTCGTCGTGTCGGGTGACTCGCTGGATGATCACGGAATGTTGGTGGATTTTAAGGCACTCAAGCTCGCCTTGCAGGATCACATCGAACGGTATGACCACGCGATGGCGGTCAATTCGGGCGACCCTTTCCTCGGCGCACTGCAAGCCCAGTACCCGCCGGAGGCTTTGGTGGTGTTTGATGAAGAACCGACGACGGAAGCGATCGCGCGATCGATTTTTGAATTCACGGAGTTGGTGCTGGCGAGCGGGTTTGCTTCCGGCGCGTATTGCATTCCGGCGGGAAGCGTTCGACTAGAACGGGTAAGGGTGGGCGAGACTCCGAATAGTTGGGCGGAATACGGCGAGTAGTATTGTCAGTCAGCGGAGAGGACCGTTCACCAGTAAAGACGAAGTCGATGAACAGCGGGAAAACAAACGCCTCGCAGGCTTGCATTCTTCGGCTACCGAAATTATTTAGCGGTTCCGACCCTCGGGCGGCAGGGATTTACTAGTCTCTGAGTGGTTTGATCAAGAAACCGAAACAATCCAAAATCAACGTCGCGGGCGCAATCATTACAGTAGTCGCCGGAGAACATGGCGATTACATTTCGCTAACCGACATGACCCGAAACTTCGATGGTGGCGCGGCGCTAATCGAGCAGTGGATGCGAACGAAGGACACGATCTTGTTCCTCGGAGCTTGGGAAGCCCTGCACAACCTTGATTTTAAACCCCACGAATTCGGGGGGTTTAGAAATGAAGCGGTCCGTAACAGCTTCTACATGTCGCCAAAGAAGTGGGTTGAAGCAACAGCGGCGATCGGAATCTACTCCCGATCGGGTCGTTACGGCGGCGGCACGTACGCCCGCCGAGATATCGCGTTCGAATTTGGAACCTGGCTCAGCCCTGAGTTCAAGCTGTACCTGATCAAGGAGTTTCAACGACTCAAGGACATCGAAGCTGAGCGGCAGAGCCTTCAATGGAACCTGAATCGAACTCTCTCCAAGCTGAATTACAGAATCCACACGGACGCGATCAAAGAGCATTTGATCCCGCCGAACCTGTCCAAGAAATAGGAAGGCTTTGTGTATGCGGATGAGGCTGACATGTTGAATGTGGCTCTGTTCGGCGAGACCGCCAAGCAATGGCGCGATGAGAATCCTAACCTTGATGGCAATATGCGCGACTACGCCACGGCAGCTCAGTTGTTGGTAATGGTGAACCTAGAGAGTCTCAATGCTCTACTTGTTCACGACGGACTATCTCAGTCGGATCGTCTCCGAAAACTTCGTGAGATTGCGGTCTTTCAGCTCCGATCATTGAGCTCAATCAGCCTGAGTTCCTTCGAGAAGCCGCCAACTCTTCCGATCGGCGAAAAGGGAGCAGAATGAGCACCCCCCGATTGTTTTGATGTTGAAACCTGTTGCAACGCCGTGGTGCCACCGCTCCTCCACCCATAACCCTAGCAACCCGTAGCCCTGCACCGGTGCCACCCTGACATAACAGAAGGGGTTCAGAAATGCCCGCCGGGAGTATTCTCCTGCCATGAGCCAAGAACTGTGGACTTCCGTCGATCAATACCTGTGCGGCGAGCTACTAACGCCCGATGCCGTTCTCGACGACGCGCTACGACGCAGCACCGAGGCTGAACTGCCCGCCATTGCGGTGACCCCAAACCTCGGCAAATTTCTCAATCTGCTCGTCACCATCGCGGGTGCGACGTCGATCCTTGAAATTGGGACACTTGGCGGCTACAGTACGATTTGGCTGGCCCGGGCGCTACCCGCGACCGGTCGCCTCGTGACCCTGGAGTTCGAACAGAAGCACGCGGACGTGGCGGCTCAAAACATTGCGGCGGCGGGGCTGTCAGACCGCGTTGACATCCGGGTTGGAAAGGCGGTTGACCTACTCCCGCACGTGAAAGGGCCGTTCGACTTTGTCTTCGTCGACGCGGACAAGCAAAGCAATCCTGAGTACTTCCAGTGGGCGATGAAGCTAACAAAACCGGGCAGCCTCATCGTCGTTGACAATGTGGTCCGAGGCGGCGCGGTCATTGATGCCGCGACAGAGGACGTAAACATACAAGGCGTGCGGCGGTTGCACGAACTGATCAAAGCAGATAGTCGCGTGAGCGCGACGGCACTACAGACCGTCGGCAGCAAGGGTTACGACGGCTTCACGCTCATCCGCGTGAACTAAACTCCGAGCTCTTCACCGGCGGGCATGCGCGCGATGACTTCGCGCGCGTCCGTCGGATTCTCGACCTTCTCGTCGATCCGGATGCGGCCGTCTTTGAATCGGATGATCCGCTTGCAGTGCTGGGCGACTTCCTCTTCGTGGGTAACGATGATCACGGTCTTTCCCTGTCGGTTCAGGTCCTGAAAGACGGCCATGATCTCCTCTGAGGTGCGTGAATCCAAGTTACCAGTCGGCTCGTCACCGAGGATCATAACGGGATCGTTCACGATCGCGCGCGCAATCGCTACGCGCTGCTGCTGACCTCCCGACAATTCGTTGGGCTTGTGATCCATTCGTTGCGCCAACCCGACGGTATTGAGCGCTGCTTTTGCTTTGGTCGCTCGGTCACGCACCCCGGCGTACATCAAGGGAAGCTCAACATTTTTGAGGGCGCTCGTTCGCGGCAGTAGATTAAAGCTTTGAAAGACAAAGCCGATGTATTTGTTTCGGATTTCGGCCAGCTGGTTTTCGTTGAGTTTTCCGACGGGCTGACCGTCTAGTTCGAGGTCACCGGCACTGGGTCGATCGAGGCAGCCGACCATATTCATAAACGTCGATTTGCCTGAGCCAGACGGGCCCATGATCGCGACGAATTCACCGGCGTCGATCGTGACGTCGATGCTTCGGAGCGCATGAACGACCTGATCGCCCATTACATAGTCTTTGCTGAGTCCGTGCGATTGAATTACTGGCTTACCCATTCAAAGTCTCATTACGCGAAAGGCCGCCCGTTGGGTTGCTTGGTGCGCGTTCAAAGTATGACTCAGTACACTTGATGTAATGATTCGTGAGCAAGTGTTGTGCATGCCAAAGGTGGAGTTGCACGTCCACTTGGAGGGCTCGATTCGGCCGGCGACCCTCCTTCAATTGGCAGAGCGGAACGGTGTCCGTTTGCCCGCGGCGACGGTGGAGGGTCTCGCGGACTGGTTCACCTTTACGAACTTTGAACACTTCGTGGATATCTACACCACGGCGGCATCGTGCATCCAAAAACCCGAGGATTTGGAACTGATTACCCGTGAGTTTCTCATCGGGCAGGCCGAGCAGAACATCGTATACACGGAAGCCACGTACACCGCTTTCTATATTCTGTCGTCCAGCGGAATTCCGTGGTCGGAGCAGATCGACGCGATCAATCGTGCGCGTAGCTGGGCTAGCAAAGAGTTGGCGGTCGAACTGCAGCTAATTTTGGATATCGTCCGCGAGCGTTCGGTTGAGGACGGCGAAGTGACGGCGCAGTGGGTCATGGAGAGTCACGGGGTGGGGGTTTGCGCACTGGGTCTCAGCGGTTTCGAAAGCAAAACTGAGCCGCGAAAACACGCAGGTGCCTTCTCTGCCGTCCAGGCTCGCGGCATACCGAGTTCTACACACGCTGGAGAGACGACGGGCCCTTGGAGCATCGTGGCCTGCCTTGACGACCTCAAGGCGGACCGCATCGGGCACGGAGTCCGCTGCCTCGATGACCCGGCATTAGTGGAGAGGTTGCGAGAGTCTCAAGTACCCATAGAGGTTTGCCCGTCGAGCAATGTGTGCTTGGCGGTCGTGCCTACATTCACGGAGCACCCGTTGCGCCGAATGATCGACGCGGGGCTGAACGTCAGCATTAACTCGGACGATCCGCCCATGTTTAACACGACACTGACCGATGAGTGGTCGCGGAGCGCGGAAGCCTTCGGATTGACGGTGGAGGAGTTGGCGGAGATGAACCGTCGGGCCTTCCGAGCAGCATTCTTGTCAGATGCTGCCCGGGCTGAACTCCTGCGCGCTCATCCCGCGCTCGCTTAGTCGCCTTTCGGCGACGGCACCATGATGCGATAGCTGTACTTGATCGTTTCTGTTTTGCCCGCTTCGACTTTCTTCTTCCATTCAAGGCGGCCCGACTTGTTGACCGCTCTCAGGTTTTTGGTGGAGGACGTGTATGCCCCGCCATCGCGGTCACGTACTTCTCCGGTCACATCACGGGTGACGACGAACGTGATGGGCCGATCCTTCGGATTCGTCACGCTGATCGTCCCCGTGATCATGACGGCATCGTACATATCGACGGGAACCTGCTTTCGGTCTGCAGGCCGTGTCTTGATCGCGCCTTTGTCGCGACCACTTTCACTCTCGGCTGCCTCGACCGGCACGCTGAGGGCCTTGGCGAGCTTGATTTCGCCTTTTGCGCCGGGCGCGGTGTATTTGATGGCGGCCTGAGCGAGGAAGACGTCTTGCTCAAACAAGGCACCGATCGCGGTAGTGAGTGGCTTGCCGGTTTCGTTCTTGAATTGAAGGATCTGCCAGACATCGGGCGGCTTCGGAGTCGACTCGTCGCGTTGGACATCGCCATCGGTCAGGTTGCAACGATAGATTCGCTCGTAGCCGCACTTGCCTGAGAACAGGTCGAACGATGTACGACCGCCCGCATCGATGTCGACGTTTTGTTGGACGAACGTGTATTGGTCTTCTGGCTGGCCGGTCTCCGCGCCTGCGGCTTCGCCGGGAGGCATGCCTGGTGCTCCCCCAGGTCCCATCGCCCCAGCGGCTTGGCCACCAAAGCCTTCATTGGCTCGGGCGCCGCCAGCACCTCCAAAGCCGCCGCCGCTGTTCCGAAATGCGAATCGATTGGCATTCGTTGGCATCGGATTGTCAATGTCGAGGCCGGCGATCATCGAAAGATATGCGGAATAGTCCTGAGCCAGCGAGTCCGTATACATCGCGAAAGCAGTGTTCGGGAATCCCGTTACCATTCGCACGGTCGCCCCTTTCACCACTTCCATGCTATTGAACAGCGTGGTGCGCGCTTTGAACTGTAGGTGGGAATCATCTTCCAGGGTGATCGAGTAGCTCGGCGCCCAACCGAAACCGGATTGAAGGGCGGTGTACCGCACTTTGCCCGCGGAACCGCTCGTATGAATTTTGTAGACCTGGTTGACTGTTTTCAGCTCTCGGTCGAGCACAAACTCGCCGTCGACGCAGGCAACGGCGACGATCCGATCGTTTGAAATGAGGTGCTGAGTCGTGCCCACTCGAATCACGGCCGTGGTTTGCACGACTCGCTCCAACTTGCCCGTCACCATGTTCCCGAGCACATCGTCGTCCTTGAGGGTCAACTGCACGGTCTTGCCGACATTTGCAGTTAAGACCGTGAAGTTGTCGACAAAGGACATCTTAAACGCGGTGTCCTTGTTCACGGTGCGGACCCATTCGACTTTCATGCCGCTATCGGGCGTGAACCAGATTGTGCCGAGTGCGCCCTGAAGCGATGGGAATTCGGCGTCGCCGTTCGCGTCAACCTTGATCTCTCGCGTGACGAAGGCGAAGCCGTTCTTGAATGCGGACACGGAAACGACGCTCGGCAATACGGCGGGCGTCTGCGGAGTATCTGAAGTGCGGAAACATAGGAATCCAATTGAAGTCATGAACATAGAAGCCTCTTTATACGCGACGCTTGGACGGCTCTGAGGGCGCGAGGTTTTACCGAATCCGGATCGAGTACCCGTGCGGCGTCAAATCGTGGCATTAGCTATGGGTGCCAATACGTCGGAACACCGTTCAACTTTAGTGGCGTGAGACCGGCCGGACTTTCGCAACGAACCTGCAACACGCCCGAATATCCGCCAATATGCCCGCAAAATTGCCGTCTAGGTCGACCCAGAAGGGGCAAACCATTGATTCACGCCGGGATGGGGGGTATAGTGCCCTTTGCGTCACGGGATACCGTGGGGTGGGTAGGCCATGCCTTCGGGTGCGGTCTACGAGAAAACTCCTCGCTGAACGTAATGGATTTGGACTTGATCGCGCTACCGGGAACAACGGAAAAGGCACGCCGCCTGAATGGCCGATCTTTGAGGAATGCTCTTCCTTTTCAGCGAATATCGTCGGGTTTTCCGCGCAAGAGCTACGGCTCCTCTTGTGTCTGCGCACCGGTTACTTGTGAGGTCTATGTGATTGGCAAATACATTCATCCTGGTTAGCTCAGTTCTCTGTGGGGCGATTGCCCTCCAACCCAGCAGCAAGCGTTGGTCAAAGTTGTTGCGTTTTTTTGGTAAGCGCGATGTTGAATGTGCGGCGATTGCGTCACCACCTCACATCGAAAACGATGCAGGCTGGATGCTCATCCACGCCGAGGACCCCGCTTCATTCAATGAGTGGCTCGGCAAAGACGAAGAGGGCCTTCCCTTCCGTCCGGGCGAGATTCCGTCACTCGGCTCGCATTTGTTGGTCGAACTCTTCGGTTGCAACGGCGAGACGCTTGAGCGAGAAGACTTCGTAGGCAAAGCGATGCGGGATGCCGCAACCGCGAGCAAGGCGACCGTGGTGGAGCAGTCATTCCACGAGTTCAAACCTTACGGCGTTTCCGGCGCGGTGATCATTCAGGAATCGCATTACACGATTCACACGTGGCCAGAGCACGGCTATGCAGCCGTTGACCTCTTCTACTGCGGGGGCACGGTGCTCGTGCATCGCGCGGTCGAAGTTCTGCAGGAGCGCTTTGCCCCGACTCGCATCAAGTTCTTGGTTGTCCGACGTGGCCTAGAATCTGAGGTCGCTGGCAAATAACCCTGAGCGCACAAAAAAGATCGCCCCGACTCTCACTTTGAGGGTCGGGGCGATTCGCGTTATCCGCCGCGTTTAGCGGTTGTCGTTACCGCGGTCGTTATTTCGTCGCTCGTTGTCCCAACGGTTTCGATCGTCGCCGCGATGGCTGCGCTCGTATCGATCGCGATCTCTGCGCTCTCGCTCTCGTCGCTCGTTATCCCGTCGTTCTCGCTCTCGCTCCAACCGGGCTCTCCGTTCCAATTCTCGCTGACGCTCGATTTCGCGGATTCGGTGAAGTTCTCGCTCACGTGCCGTCTCGCGGTACCCGTGATCGTAGCCTCGATCATAGTTGCGGTCGTAGTTGCGGTCGTAGTTGCGGTCGTAGTTGCGGTCGTAGTTGCGGTCGTAGTTACGGTCATAGCCGCGATCGTAGCCGACGTTGATGCGAACGCCGTATTGATCACATTCCTGACTGTATCGATCCCCAGCGTAGACCGCACCGGCGAGGCCCAAGATGGTCACAGCGTCATTCTGCGACGCGGCGCCCACTAACCCAGCAATCCCGGATGCAAGGGCAATGTTTCCCCATTGCTGCTTCATGTTTGCCCGGTGCGAGCGCTCACTGTGCGATTGCGCCATGGCCGTTACGGGGACGAGCAGGACTCCTGCGAGTCCGGCGATAACGAGTTTGTTAAGTCGATTGCTGAGTGTCATTTTCTCACCTCTTCCTTGTAGAGATTCAGACTTGCCAGCCTTCTCACCGTTACGCTTCTCGCACGTTGGGCCCAGGACTGCGACCACTTCGCTGCGGTGAGCATCGCGGCTTTACAGGCCGCGAGTAATCTTCGCCGACTGAATCAAACCGTCCAAATAAGTTCGCTTTTGGGCAGTGACAAATTGATTCTTGAGGTTCGCCATGTCGGTTGCGGAGGCGTCCTTCCCAAACTTCTCGATTCTAAATAACTGGAAACCATACGGGGTTTGAACTGGCTTTGTGAACTGCCCCGCCTTTAACGTCGGCAACTCTTTTTGGGTCACTTCCGGAAACTTAGCGATCTGAACATAGCCCAATGCACCATCGTTCGGCGCCTTCGGATTGACGTTGTACTTGGCAAAAATCGTTGGCCATGGATCCCCCTTCTGCAAACGCGAATAAGCCTCATTTGCCTTAGCCAACGCAGCGCCCACGTCACTCGCGGCGGCGCTCGCGGTCTGCACGAGCAGGGTCGAAACGCTCACGAAGTCCTTCGCTTGCCACTGCGCGCCCAAAAGTTTTGCCAAGAGCACTTCACGACGGGCACCGAGCCAAACTCTGGATCGTGAGCCACCGCGCTCCTTAAGCGCCGTGTCAACATCGCCGCTCGCTCCCACATTCGCTTTGATTTGCTCAAGTTGGGCGTTGTATGCGGCCTGAATTTCGGCATCCGTAGCAGTCAACTTCGCCCCTACTGCCTTCTGATCGATGATCCGATTCACGATCGCCTCCTGCATCACCTCGTAGCCGTGCCAATCCCAAAGTTCCGCCTCGATATCCGACGCGTGGATGGGAAACCCGTCGACGACGGCGACCACCTTGTCTTTGGAAGGGACAGGTTTTGTCGTGGGCCGTTGCGGGGCATGGGACGTGGCGATAAGGGTAGAGGCGAGGATGGCGATCAGATTCATGGGGCTGTTATTGCACGACGAGCGAATCTTGAAGCGTGTTCCCAAGAAAACGTCTTGATCGGCCGTCCAATGTACGACGAGTAAACTGGCTCTCTTGATGCGCAATCGAATTCTGGCGGGATTTCTGCTCGCGTTGGCGGGCCTTGCCGGATGCAAGAACCAAGCGGAAATGCCCTACTTCGGGAAGTATGAGGGCGGATACATGGTGGAAAGCACGACCAATCGCCTCATTCCCGCAGCCGCGCGGTGGAATTTGAAGGGGTACCTACAATTGCTTGCCACCCGAGACAAATTCAATCTCCACCTCGAAGGTGAGCAGGAGACCGTCGATATCCGTGGCACGTGGCATCTGGACCAAGGGATGATGCGTTTTTGGGTGACGGAGAACAAATTTGATGATCTGGGCGGGGCGTCAACTCGGAACCCAAACCGAACCTTTACGCCGGCGGCGGCGATCCGTGCCGCGATCGGTAAGGAGTTCACGCTTGGAGTCGGTCAAGCGAGCGGGCGAGTCGAATTGCACGGTGCTTTGCTTGTGCTCGGTGAATCAACCGGACACCTCCAGTTCGGCAAGGACCCGACGGGACACTAAGCCGTCCCGAGTTCCAAGAATCCGACGGCGTCTTCGATATCCGTGAACACCCGCATCCCCTCGGGCAGATTCGCCAAAATCTCCTCGCCGTAATTCTTTGTTCGGACGCGCGAATCTAGCACGGCAATAACTCCTTTGTCCTCAGCGCGGCGGATCAATCGGCCGGCGCCCTGGCGAACCATCATTTTGGCAAGCGGGAGGGTGTGCTGGGCAAATGCGTTCAGCCCGATGGATTGCAAGTACGCGAGCCGAGCAATTTGCGGTGGATCGATTGGCACCTCAAACGGAATGCGGACAACAATCACGCACGAAAGAGTTTCTCCGGGAGCATCGAACCCAGTCCAGAATGAACGCAGCCCAAAGAGCGACGCCTGCGGATTTTTCACAAACCGCTGGCCAACATCGGCAAAACCGGATCGCTCTTGAATGAGAATGGGCCGATCTGGATGAGGGACGATGTGACTGTAAACGCCCTCCATCTCCTTGCGGCTGTGGAAAAGGGCGAGGGTGCGTCCGTCCATCGCGCGGATTATCTTGCCGATTTCTAATGCAAGTTGCCGGTAATAGTCGTCCTCCGTGCCCATCTTACGTGCGTTTGCCGGGTCCTGCACGGCGCCATTCGGCGGCAGGTAAATCGCCGCGTTGCTCGGGTAGTCGAAAGGAGACGGAAGAATCTCGGTGAATTCTGGCTCCGCCCCGGTGGAGCGCGTGAAGTATTCGAAGTTGCCGTCAGTGGCGAGCGTCGCAGAAATGCACGCGTAAGGCGTTCGATTCCAGATCAGCTCGCGCAAGGGCTCGGCAAGCCCGATCACGTCTCGCCGCAAAATCGCCTCGGTTCCGGTCCGGCTTGAGTAGCTCACGGAGACGCCGTCCGGCTTGAAAATGAGTTGGCATCCGATTCCAAATGCCTTGAGATAACCCGTGTAAACCCGAGCGGTGTCGGAGACGCTCCGTGCAAGCTCGGAGCCTTCTGCCTTCCATTTCGCCATTCGGCTATCGCTTGCCGCCGCGAGTTGCCCGCAAGCAACCGACACTCGGTCAGCGATGTTGAACGCCTCGACGTTCGACGTGACCCGACTCGCCGAGACTTGCGGGTGCTCCAAGAGTTCCTCCGGAGATGTGTCCAGAATGCCGTTGCGCTCGTTCCTGATGGCATAGGCCACCAAGTCGCGCATGCATGCGTTGACGGCGTCGTGAAAGGCCAGGTGGGCGCGCATGAACTCCATGCCTTCCCCCGCCGCTTGGGCCAGGGGCAACAGAAGCAACTCGTACCGCTTGGCGATTCCAATCAGGGCATTTAGCCGGGCCGAACTGAGTTCGAATTCGAGGCCGTTCATGGCCGCCTGCTGAAAGTCGTGGGCCTCGTCTAGCACGAGGAAGTCGATTTTTCCGAGCAACCCCTCGTCATCGTCCGAGTAAGAAGCAAGCACGGCGTCTTGAATCACCACCGAGTGGTTTGTGATGATCAACTCGGCCGACTCGGCCTTGCGCCGCGCATTGTAATAGAAGCAGTCGTCGTATGCCGGACAGGTGCGAGCACCGCAAACCGGCGGCGACGTCACCTTCTGCCAAAGCGAGGTTAACTCCCGGTACGGGCGCTTGACGATCTGGCGAAACTCCGACTCGATGCCGTGTTTCGCCCGTGCCTTGAGCTGGTCAACCTCCTGCGGTAAGACCTCGTCCATCGCGGCGAGACACGCGTATCGCTGTCGACCCATGAGAAGCTGGGCGCGAAATTCGCGGTTTTCGGGGAACAGCGAAAGGGCGAGAGGCAGGTCGTGACGCCAATATTGTTCGGCAAGCACGTTTGTATAGGTCGCCACCACAACCCGCTTCTTGGAGGCCATGCCATGTGCGATGGCAGGAATGAGAGTCGCAAGTGATTTGCCGAGTCCAGTCGGAGCCTCAAACGCACCCCTTGACCCGGAGGTCATGAGATCGGAAAGCAACAGTCCAAGCTGCCGTTGGTCCGTCCGCTCGACAAAACCAGGCTTGGAACGGAGGTTGTCGAAGGCGACCTTGATCAGCTCTGAGGCGTTGGTCACGACTGCTGGTAACTCTTCAGCCGGGCAAGGTTGATCGCGTGGCCCTCGGGAGCATCGGGAGTTTCCAGCATGATTGGAATGTCATCAAAGCGCGCGTCATTGACAAGGAGTTGAAACGCGAGCGGACCGATTTCGCCTTCGCCGATGTGCTCGTGGCGGTCCTTTCGTGAGCCATGCACATGCTTGCTATCGTTGCAGTGAATGGCTTTGAGGCGGTCAAAACCAACGACGGTGCCAAACTCGGCCATTGTTGCCGCGTAGTCGTCCGCGGTTCGGATGTCGTAACCCGCAGCAAAGATGTGGCAGGTGTCCATACACACACCGATTCGAGGGTGGCCGTGCATGAGGTCCAACAGGATTCGCAAGTGACCGAACTGGTGATTGAGGCACGAGCCCTGCCCCGCGGTCGTCTCCATCAAGATCATCACAGAGTCGGGGGTTTGGTCCAACACGACTTTCGCGGATTCCGCGACCGCGCGCAAGCCTGCGTCTTCGCCCTCGCCCATGTGAGCGCCCATGTGGGAGACCGCATAGCCAATGCCGTATGTGTGACATCGGATCAACTCGCTGCTCAAGCCTTCAATGCTCTGGAGACGCTTCGCGGGTTCAGGAGACGACAGGTTGACCAAGTAGCTGTCGTGGCTGACGACCTTTGCCATCGCGGTCGCCTGAACAGCGGCCCGAAAGTCAGCGACCATTTCGTCCGATATTGGCTTCGCGCGCCACTGCTGAGGGCTGTTCGTGAAGACCTGAACGGCCGTGCATCCGATGGCGTGACCATTCCGAATTGCATTGCCGAGCCCGCCTGCGGTTGGCATATGCGCTCCTAGAAACTTTGCCGCCATGAATCCGAAATGTACCCCGGATGCGGCGATTTCTTAAGGGTGGCCGGGGCGACGCAAGGGCGTCATCACTCGATGATGCGTGACGGCAGCCACCGACCCAAAGCTGACCTCAATTCCGATGTCGGCAGTCACGCTTCCGGGCGGCCCAATAGCGAATTCGCCTTTTCCGTCAAGACCGTCCCGACCCACGCTGTATATCTTGATCGACTGCGACTGCTTCGCGATATTGTAAAACACGTTGATTGGCTTGTCGTTGTACGGATCGATGTGAACCGACTTCGGCATGGTCTTTTCGCCCAAGGTCAAGTTCAGCGCGCGCGGGTCGGCGGCGGCGACCTTCGCGGAAAGGATGTCGATAAAGGTGTCAAAGCAGGCAACGAGCGCGCGATCGTCGAGTTCGGTGGTCGCGAGTTCGAACGCATTTTGCATCAGGCCGTTGACGATTTGCGATGACGCATGGTCATCCTGCAGACGGGCATTATCGAACTTATCGAGTTGCCGTATCCACTCAAACCTTGGGCTTGTCGGTCGCCCAAGCAGGTCTGCTTGTTCCATCAGCTTTTCCAATAGCTTTGCGTGCGCCAAAGGCATGATTCCTGGGGTTTTCAGATCAGACCTGCTAATCCGCGCGCGAACCATGCCGACTTTAGTGACGCCGCCAGCATAGACCGGGTCGGGATCATCGGACTGATATGCGTTCAGAAAATCCATACTACTCGGGAAGCGGCGGAACGTCTGCTCGGCCAAGTACACAGCGAGGCGCGACTTCTGAGTGATGTCGCACCGATAAGTAATCGCCGCTCGAATTGCTTCGAGTTTCTTGACGACCTCCGGGGTCACGGGAGCTCTTGCCGCCGTGGCGACCGCGTCATCGATGACCGCCTTGTTTATCTCCTGTTGGGCGAAGATATTCGTGAGCAACGGCTCATCTGCTAGGCGTGATGCGAGCAGGGCGTTTTGCCGGAATGCTTCCAGCGAGCCGAGGATGTTTTTTTGCCGCCTCAGCCGAATCGCGTTCCATCGCTCTAACTCCGAAATCTTCCACATGAACTGGATCTGCGCTGGCGAGGAGAAAAGTCCCTGCTTCAGATCCCGGCCCCAGTCCAAGAACGGCTTGGCATTCCCTTGCTCCGTCGCGGCGAGGATCGGGTTGATGAGGGTCGCAAATCTGGTGACATCCGGGGTCTCTTTCTGGACGTCCGGCATGTTCACGGGCGGATTCGCCTTCTTGTAAAGCTCGATCGCACGCTCGTAATCGGGCCGGGCGTTATCGCTTGCCGCTCCGTGCGGAAATAATGCTGTTGCCTCCGCATCTGTCATCACGAATCCTTGCTTCAGGACGAGCTGTTGGACTCGCTTGAGCTCACGCGGGCCGCGGCCAGCAGGTCCGAGCAGATAGAGGGCGGTGCCAAACGCGGCGAGCACGCCGAGAACGGCGGCGGCAACAAGGATTTTTGACTTATCCACGCGCGCTCACTTTTTCTCTGGCCGCTTGCCGATCAAGATGCCGATGTCAGTCGGCTTGCTCGAAGTCGCGTAGTTGTACACGAGATTTCCGCCGTCGTCGTTGCCATCGATTCCAACTGAGTAAACCTTTAACCCTTGAGCATCCGAGACGGAAAGCACACTGAGCCCAGAAAATGGATCCATGTGTTTAAGCGTCGTTTTGAGCGGCGTGTTAAGGTAGCGGACTCTCGCTGGGTGGCTCAGGGTCGCGGCGTCAACAATCGCCGCGTAGCAATTGCGCATGGCCAAGGCCTTTGATCGCGCTTCACGGTACTGCGAGAAGACCGGGCTCAGAGCGGAAGCGACCTGCCCGGTCAAGCTCTGATCTTGATCGCGAAGTCGGTCAAATTCCTGCATCTTTGCCTTTTGCTCGGTCGCGATGAGTTTGTCCGTAGATTCGAATTGATGGACGATTTCCGCCTGGTTTGAAATGATCTTGGCCCGCACTAGAGTGATCATCCCCGGCATGCTCAGGGCGGCACCTTGGAATCGTACGCCAAAATTCTGGGTGTTTTCGCTGTCGATGCTACCGCTAAGCATCTTTGCCAGGTCGGCGCCGCTCTTGACTTGCTTCAGCGATTGATCGAACATATAAGTCTCGAAGCGGATGATGTCTGGCGAGGAAATGGGTTCGCGGAAGCTCGCTTCGAGATGCTGCATTGCCTTCAAAGTCGCTTCGTCCAGCGGCACGTCGTTGAGGACTACCCCGAGCGATGCGAATCCGATTGAGTCACACGCGATGCGCACGAGATCGGCGATGAGGACGGGCTCCCGCCCCAGTTTGCTGGAGAGGTTGAAGACTTGCTCGATGTCGTGCACCGCCCCCGGCCCGTTGCCGTTGCGCGCCCGCGACTGAGCTCGCGAGGCGAGAAGCTTCGCGAATGTCTTCATCTTGGAATACTCGGGGAAGAGGACCGCGAACCCGTTGCTCCAGCGCCGTTCCCAGTAGAGACCCGGCTTGCGGTTTGCGCTTTCCAAAATGTCATAGATTGGTTTGCACTTTAGGATGGCTGCGTCGAATTGTGCGGGCGTGTACGCCTTCTTCGTTTTGGGGTCCTGGCCAAAATCGATGACATCGACCGTCTTCCTTAGGGATTCACACAGCTTGAATGCGGCCTGATACTCAGCGCGGGAATTGTCGGCGGCGTCAATTGGCGGATACAGACGATTCACGTCTTCCATCGTCAGGGCCAACCCCGCGGCCTTCGCCTTCTCCATGGACTTCGCCAATTCGGACCCGGAGCGACCAGCGGGACTCAATTTGTACGCAACTCCACCGATCGCGGCGAGAATGAGCAAGCCGATCAACCAGCCGACTTTACGGTTGGACTTAGCAGAACCTGAAGCCATCGTGAGACAGACGTTACCCGCTCAGGTTACGTTCTCGCGTGATTCAATTCTATTTAGTGGGTTGGGGAGAAATCGCAGTTTTCTTTTGGCTGATCCTTCGATTTAAGCAATTATTTGAAGGGATAGCCGGGGGATTGGACCGGCAGGAGTCGATCAAGGCTCCATGTTCATCAGCGGAGGCTGTGCGCCCGCGCTCGTCAGGCGCGGCATGAATGCGGAGAGTTTCGTCAAGTTCGCGCGGATCCCGAGTGCATCCTTTATAACCAATTCAGCTTGGAGCAGATTTTCGATGTCTCGAGTCATCGCATGCCGAGACAGGTTGGCGTAGTCTGCCGCAACCTTTGCGGACCGCTGGCTCAATTCTGATATCGGAACTGACCGATCGGCGGGCAAGGAGAGAACGAGGTGCCTTTGTCTCTGCACGACCTTCCCGTTCGAATCAGCAAGGAGTTCGTGGACGTGATCTCGCCAAGCCAATTCAAGTTGTTGCTTTCTGATGACCTCTAACTGCTCGGCTAAGCCATCTGCAAATCCTCGCACGGCATAAAGCAAGAATGGATTTAGATCGCCACCCGATTTTGATGCGTGGTCAAGTTGACGGTAGTATTCCGCTCTTGTCAGGTTGTAATGGTTAGTCAGAACATGCGCAGCAACACTCGGGACTCCTGAGGTGGTCAGAATTAGGAATTCGAGCAGCCTCGCGGTTCGCCCGTTGCCATCACCGAAGGGATGTATCCACGCGATGTAGAGATGCGCGATGATCGCTTTGAGAATCCCTGCGGAGACGATGTCCAAGCTGCCCGAGGACCAATCTTCGTTGAGCCAATCGCACAACTTCGCGAGTAAATATTCGCAATCTTCGGGCGGTGCCCCTAGGTAGTTGGAGACGCCGACACTGTGCTCTCTGACTCGGCCAGGAATCGTTGGGGGTTCCACTTCTAGTCCCTTCAACACCACGCGATTCGCATCAAGGACCCGGTCGATCGTGATTTCTATGTCGCCGTCTTTGAAAACCCGCTGCGATATTTCGGCCAGCGCTTCGATCACGTTGTCCACTTCTGTCCCTAAGTATTCGCGGGATGCGGGAAGGGTTAGGCTTTTCGAGATTCGGTCTCGGACTTGAGCCTCCGTCAGGGTGTTTCCTTCGATCGCCGTCGTAGCTTGGACTCCCTTGGTCAAGTAGAGCGTCGTAATCTCCTCTGCAACCTTAGGCTTCAGGGGCACACCAGCTATTTGAGCACACTTGGATTTCGCCTCACCTAGGGACATCCACAGCATCCAAGGCACACGTTTCAGATCTAGCGTGAAGGTGAGCCAGCGATGAGTGGAGATGTACTTTCTTTGATCAGGCATTTGCTAACTCATCATAGCTTAGATCCGATCACATTTTGAGCAGCATTTTGAACAGAAATTTGCAGGTTCAACCTAAGCTCAAAACACAAAACAGTTTGAACAAGATTTTGAACATCTTTTTGAACATGCTTTCGAGCACCACCTTGAGCAGTTGAGCGGACGTACAAATGGGGTCGCAACACGGCACTCGGGGTATGCCCCCGCTACTGACCAGCGGGAGAGTCGAGGTAGAAATACGCCGTCCCCGACCAATCGTCTTGCCGCCAGAAGTTGCACCAGTGCTCGGCGTAATCCGCGCGGCGATACGCCTGCCGATCGCCGTCGAGCAGTTTGACGAAGCCGTCCACCACGCCCGTATCGATCGTAACCGGCGTGGCCGCCGCACCCGCGTCGATCAATTTGGCCACATGTTGAGCCTGGCTCCCGCCCATGGTCTGAATGGACACCTGCAACCCGTCCTCGAAGTAGACCGGGTCATCAACGTGGTAGCGGTAAAAGCACCACTGCCGTGCCGCCTTATCGGCGATCAGGCATCCCTGCTGACGGTGGTTGTAGATTCCTTGGCCCCAGCCCGTGCCGATGTAGTCCTCCGTGCCGGTTCCACAAATCGTCGCGTGTTCGTCCTTCCCAAGGCGCATCTTCACCTCGCCCTCGCCCCACCACGTCCCCTCGTACGCGGCGCTGGCGGTAATGCCGAGATTGCATCCGAGAAAGCGGCCTGCGCCCGCTCTGCGCGGCATGATCGTGAACTCCTCACCCAGCTTGTTTGGGCTCGCGTGCTGATAGGTGGCGTGAAAGTACATCGTCTCGGGACTGTGCGTGATGTGGCTGACAATGTCGATGTCGTAGAACAGGCGCAACAGGTCTTTGTCCGATTCGTTGCGGATGACAACCTGAGCGGAACGCCGGTATGGCATCGGGATAACGCAGTTGAAACTTCGACCTTCAGGGTCCGAGAAGAGCGCATTCTCAAAGGTGACTTTATGTCCCAGAGCAACCCCGAAAAAATCGCCGAGGGGGACAGAAACGGCGGGAGTCGAGGCGCCATCCCAGAACATATCGATCCACAGGCTCCGAAGCATCTCCGGGCTTCGATCGTCGATGGTGAGCCAGATGCGAGTGATCATGCCGCTACCTTCAACATCGAGCAGCGTTCGAGAGTGCTTGGCGCGCACGCTGTCAAAGGCATGGCCCTTTGCGCCGTGGTTCTCGCGGCCCGCGCCCCCGCGCTTGGGGTGGGCGCTCTCAAAACTTATCCAATGCGTTTGCGCGCCCGGTCGTCTCTCGTAAAGGCTCATTCTCGCCAGATTTTAACCCGGTAACCTCGATGCGTGACCGCAGTTTCCGTCTTTATGGATGTCGAAGACCCGATCAACGATCAGGCCGACGACGCCGCGCTCGATATTGCACAACTTTTTACCGCTGTCGGCGTACGCGGGTCGTTCTGCCTTACCGGCGAGAAGTGCCGCACCCTCTTTCTGCGAGGACGCACAGACGTGCTAGACGCGTTTCGCGGTCATTGTCTCGGTTTGCACACGGACACGCACTCCTACCACCCCACGACGATGGAGTTGCTGGCTGATTGCACTTTCGACGAAGGCGTCGTCCGAGTTTGCGCCGCTGAATCACGCGGATTCGATGCCTTTGAGACGGCGTTCGGGCGGAAGCCGGAGTTCTGGGGCGGAGCGGGAAATACTTGGTCGCCGGAAATCACGGTTGCCCTCGAACGCCTCGGCATTCCCGCGTACGTGTACGCACTGACTTCCCTGCCCGACAACGCGGTCCACCAGTTCAACGGCACGCTGGCTTTGCCGCAAGCTCTGAGCATTTCTGAGACAGATTGGGCGGATGATGACCGCGCGAGGCAGCGAGGCGCGGAGGTGCTCAGCGCGATAGGCAACTCACAGCAGCCGTGGCTTGGCCTGTTCGTCGGCCACCCGACCCGATTTCGCTACGATCGGTTCTGGGACGCACCCTTTGCAAACGGAGTCACGCCCGTAGTACCGGAGCGGTCCCAGGCGGTCTCCAATGAGGTTTACGCTCGGTCTAAAGAAAATTTGGCGAGCTTTCTAAGCAAATTGAAGCGCGAGGTGCCCATCTTAGGAGTTGACGAAGTGACGCGTTGGCCGTGGGAATTCGAGCAACCGACACCCGAGGAACTGGACTATTTTCAGACAAAAACGTCCGAAGTCCTCCGCGGCGCGAAACACTGGCCAATTCATCGACCCGACTTAGACCTATCAACCATCGCCGAAAAGACGATGGCCCTATCCGGGACCTTGCTAACGGCGCGACTAAGCCGTTCGGCGACTGGGCGGTTCGGCGCAACTAGGCGCTACGGGCGCGTAGCTCAATCTTGATCGACGTGATGGCGATCCCGAGTTCCTTCGCCTGACCTTCCAATTCAGAAAGAATCGAAGGAGGAATTCGCAGTTCGGTCACGTTCTCGGTGTCTTCGTGCAGGACGAGCTCAGCAAGACGGTCACTTGCGGTCTCCAAAAAGACGGGCAGGTATGCATTCTTCGATGGAACGCAATAGATCAGACCGCACTGGCGAAGGGTGTCCAAAATGCGATAAATGCTGACGACGTCTAGCCGCCCGCCGCTTGTTTGAATTTTGTGGTGCAGTTCGTAGGCCGTCACCGGACGATCTAGCCGCGAGAGAGTATCTATCACGGTTAAGCGGGGCGTGGTGATGCGGCAATGGTGTTGCCGAAGCAACCGGAGGGCGCGGTCACGATATGATTTGGAGCGATCTACTTGTCTTTCCATACTAAGCATGGGGCGAAATCTCGACTTGCGACCGCTTGTGAGCGTCCGTATTCAGTTTGACTACGGATATCAGAAATCGCCCGGGTTTCCGTCCCAAATGCTCAAAAATGGAACTAAAGACACCCCTAGAATGCCGTTTACGAAAAACTGATGGCAAATCACCTTCAACTGAGCCTGCGTTTGTGATATATTCACGTCCGACCGACATTGGGGCTACCGCCCATTACGGAGAGGAAAATGCAGTTCTACAATCTGAAGACTCGAGCGCACGTTGAGGTCCCGGACTCCGACATCCGCAAAGTAAAAATGGTCCGCAAGACCAAGTCCGGCGAGCAGACTCGCTACGCTCTAAAAGCCGACTACCAAGGCTCGTCACTCTATAAGTTCGTCAACGAAGCCACTTGGAAGGCTTCTGCAGCCAAAGAGGCCTAAGCAACCGCATCAATTTCGCGGTGTAGCGCCGGCTGCACCGCTTTTTCGTTTTTGGACCACCCTCACGCCCTCGATGTGCGTCTGAAAGATTAGAGCCATGCCACTGAAGACCGAACGAGAAAAACTTGCCCACATCCTGCGGCGCTTTGGACTGGGGGCAAGCGAAGCCGAGCTGAATGCGTACGCCGCAATGGGCTACGACCGCGCGGTCGATGTGCTGCTCGACGATTCGACGGCGGACCCTGCGGCTGATCTCGGCATCGATGACTGGCTGACCTCAAAGGACGCCACCAACTCGATTCAGGTCACCAATTGGTGGACATTGAGGATGCTGACAACCCAAAAGCCGCTCATCGAAAAGATGACCGTCTTTTGGCACAACCACTTCGCGACCAACGCATTGACGATCATCCAGACGAAGCTGGCGTCTACCCAGAACGAAGTCTTGCGCCGGAACGCGATCGGCAACTTCCGAACCATGCTCTCCGAAGTGAGTAAAGACCCCGCGATGGTGCTTTGGCTCAACGGCAACCTCAACGTGAAGGGCAAGCCGAACGAGAACTTTGGCCGCGAAGTCATGGAGCTTTTCACGCTCGGCATCGGTCATTACACGGAGCGCGATGTGCAGGAGGGGGCGCGCGCATTTACGGGCTGGAACTTCCGCGAACTCGAACGCGATAAGAACGGGCTCCGCCAATTTGAGTTTTTCTTCCTGACAAGCCGTCACGACAACGCGATCAAGACCTTCCGCGGAACGACGGCTAACTTTGCGGGTGAAGACATTCTGAATGCGCTCTGCGACGACCGCCGCTGCAGCGAATTCATCACATGGAAAATGTGGGATTGGTTCGTCTACCGCGACCCCGAACCTGCGCTCATTAGCCGCATCGCGCGGGTGTTTTACGATTCCGGATTGGAAATCAAGGCGCTCATCCGGGCAATCCTGAAGTCGCCCGAGTTCTTCTCCGCGAAGGCGGAGCGCGCCATCATCAAGTCGCCTGTCGATTTTTGCATCACGACAGCAAGGCAACTCGGGATCGGCTCGTTACTCGATCTGTCGCCCAGCGGTGACCGCGCCACGAACCTGGCGGTCGCCACCAACATCCGAACGGCAATGAGGGACATGGGAATGCACCTCCTATTTCCGATCGACGTTCACGGCTGGGATTACGGCGAATCGTGGATCACGACGGGCACCATCCTGGAGCGGATCAAGTGGGTCGGCCGCTTGCTCGGTCGGCAGCGCAACAAAATGCCCATCCGCTATCCCATGTTCGGCCTCATCGGCAACGCCGTTGAGCCAGCAGAAGTGGTGGACCGGTTCACGGCGATCTTCGACATCTCACTGTCTGCGCGCGCGAGGTCCAAGATCATCGCCGAGGCGGACATCCTGATGGGCTTGCAGATTGACGAGACGAACGCGCTCGACGTATCAGCCCAAATCATCGGGCTGATATTCTCGACGGCCGAGTTCCAGTTCTGCTAAGCCAGACTTATCGCCGGCGATAGCCCTTGCCGATGTTGCGATCGAAGAGGTCTAGAATGCGCCGATACTCGTCGGTCCAGCTGTCTGCGCGTCGAAACGCGTGGTCTTCCACCGGGTATGGCGCAACCTCCCAATTCGTCTTGCCGAGTTCGATCAAGCGCTCGACGAGCCGAACCGTGTCTTGAAAATGTACGTTGGTATCCACCATGCCGTGACAGATGAGCAAGGCACCTTTGAGGCCCTCTGCGTGGAAAATGGGCGAGCTCACCCGGTACGCCTCGGGATCATCCTGCGGCAAGTTGAGAATGTCTGAGGTGTAGCCGTGGTTGTAATTCGCCCAATCACTCACCGGACGCAGTGCGGCCCCCGCGCTGAAGTAGTCCGGTGCCGTAAACATCGCCATCAGGGTGATGAACCCTCCGTAGCTACCGCCGTAGATGCCGATCCGATGCGGATCGACGCCCAGTTCCTTCGTGAGGTACTTCGCGCCGTCCACCGCGTCGTCTAGGTCTACGCCGCCCATGTGTCGGTAGATCGCGGTGCGCCACGCCTTGCCGTAGCCCGCCGAACCACGATAGTCGATGTCGAGCACGGCGTACCCGCGGTCCATCAGCAAGTGGTGGAACATGTACTCGCGGAAGTAGTGGCTCCATCCGTCGTAAACGTTTTGCAGGTAGCCCGCGCCGTGAATGAAGACGACGGCAGGGCCACCCCGACGCCAACGACTTGGCTTGTAGAGGCGCGCGGGCACCTGGATTCCGTCGCGCGCGGGCACCATCACTACCGGCGGCTCGATCCACGGTCCAGCCAGCCACTCCGCAGTCGGAGTCGTCGTTATCTGCACGCCGTTCACATAGAGTTCGGAGGGACGATTCGCTTTCGACCGCACAACGGCGACATCAGTGCCGTTCGGGGCGACGGCAAACGACGCGTCCTCATCCGCCGAGTAATCGGCCAACTTGGTTCGAGCACCGCCGTCGAAGCTCACCGCATCAATGTGCCGCTTGAACGGACTGCCCTCGCTGGAAACAAAGACGAAACGACGCCGACTCGCGTCCATTCGCACGTCGGAGACTTCGAATTGGCCTTCGGTGAGCGGCTTTGCGTTGCCGCTTGGGTCCACCGTCATTAGCTGCGAATAGCCCGACTTCTCGCTTTCAAAGTAAATACAGGAGCTGTCGGGCAGCCATCCCGCCGAAAAGCGCCCTGGGCCGCCGATCCAAGCGTTGTCGTGCTCGTTCCAGAGCTCGGTCACCTTGTTCGTGCTTGGGTCAAAACCAAAGAGCCAACTGTCTTTGTGATCGTTCGTCGACGCGCTCGCGTAAGCGTGCTTGCCATCGGGCGCCCACTGAAGCGAGCCAACCCGGCCTGGTCGCGGCAGCGCGATCTCGACGGAAGTGCCCGCTTTGATATCGGCGATAACGAGCTTGCTCTGCCCTTGCGGCTCTCCTACCTTCGGGTAGGTCGAAATCATCTCGGAGTAGCCGTTACGGGTGATGTAGTTGGGCACATCGGCGACTTTGCCGGCGGGGGCGGTCTGGGTGACCTGCAAGTAGGCGTGGGTTCCGCCTGGTGAAATCGAATAGAAACCCGCGCCGCCTCCGCGTCCACGACGTCCCCCGGCGCCCCCGCCAGCTCCGCCCGCACTCGTTCCGCCAGCGCCACCGCCGCCACTGCGGGGGAAATCCTTAAACAGCTCGCCTTGCTCTTTGGCGAGCGCCGCCTCGCTGGTCTTCACGGCGGCCGGGAGCGGCTCAGACTTGATGTGGGTCAACTCCACGGTCGAGCCGTCGCTGACATTCACCCGGAAAAGGTTGCCGTCGCGTTGATAGACGACGGCTTCTTCATTGAGGGCGAGGCGGGCATCATTCTTTGCCTCAGGCGAGGTCGTGAGGCGCTTCGACTCTTTCGTCGCCAGATCTCGAATGTACAGATCGCTGTCCGTCGTATAGACCTCATGCTTGGCGACGACGCTCGGCCGGAACGCGCTCGGCAAGGGTGCGGGCTCTGCCGTAACAAATTGGTCATTGCTTCCCTGCTTGAGGCCGGTGCCATCGCGCAGCACGGTCCATTCCTGAGCCGAAGGCTCAGAAGTCAGCTCCGCTTTCGCCCAACTGAATCGCACCATCTTGCCGTCGGCTGACCACCGCACCCCCCGGGGCGCGTGTCCGACCCACGCCGCGCTCTTCATGATCGATTCGACGGTCAGGTCGAACTTAGGCGCGAGGGAAACGAAGGTCGCAATGAGAAGCATGCCTGCACGATACTTCGCGCAGGCGAGCGGATGCAATAACGGTCATGCGATCAGCGCGAGCGAATTTCGCCCAGCTGAACTTTTGAACGTTTGGTTTGGCCCTTCGACCAGAACTTGACGGTGACCGAGTCGCCCGGGTGCTTGTTCATGAGGAACTTGTTGAGCGACAGCGTGTCCGTCATCGTGGTGTCGTCTAAGGTGAGCAGCACGTCCCACTCGTGAATGCCTGCGGAAGCGGCCGCGCCGTCAGTGAGAACAGACGTGGTGCCGGATCGAGGCGGAGCCTTGACGATGATTCCTTCGTGCGGAACGTCCTTGCTGCCCGTGATTTCCGCGATCTGCGATCGAATCTCTGGGTCCGCGAGGATGCCGTCATAGCGACGGAAGTTGGTGATGCCAAGCGAAGCGTAGCGGGCGTAGCCGTACTGTAGGATATCGCCGACCGCGTCTTTGACCCGATTGACGGGAATGGCGAAGCCGATTCCAACACTTTGGCCCGTGCCGCTCGCAATCGCCGAATTGATACCGATGAGCCGACCCGCAGTATCGGTTAGGGCACCGCCGGAGTTACCCGGGTTGATTGCGGCGTCAGTTTGGATTGCATCCACGAGGAGGCCGCCCTGAACCGGCAAACTGCGCTTGAGCGAGCTGACCACACCGACACTGACCGTGTTGTCGAAGCCGAGCGGGTTGCCGATCGCCATCGCCCACTGGCCGATTTCTAAGGTGTCCGAGTTGCCCAGCTCGATGGGCGTCAACGCTTTCGCGCTGATTTTGAGAACGGCAAGGTCGGATCTTGGGTCGACTCCTTTCACCGTCGCGTCGTACGACTTGCCGTCGCTGAGTCGCACACGAACCTTTTCTGCGCCGTCGACCACGTGGTTGTTCGTGATGACGATGCCGTCGCTGGAGAAGATTACGCCGGAGCCTTGCCCGGTTTCATCCAGCCGATTATCGCTGGAGAAGAACGTGTTGCCGCGCTCGTAACGCTCGATGCTGACGACCGACGGAATGACCTTCTTGGCCGCCTCTCGAAAGTCGAAGCTCGGCGCACCAGGCTCATTCGACGCGAAGCGAACCTTGGGCGACGCATCGGTCAGAGCAAGCGAATGACTACTCTCGGGAGCGGGCTTTCGGAGGAGCCGGTCAAACGCGACCGCCCCAAAAATTGCTAGGCAAAATGCCGCGATTACGCCAACAACGGTCAGTTTCTTCATATCGGTCCGGTATCAGTCTCGAGTAAATCTCTCTACGAAATTCGGCGGGGCTAATGTTTCATTTTGGACCGAAACTACCGCACCCTTAGGTATTCGTCGATGCGGGTTGCCATTCGGTGCAGCGCGGCGTGCGGAGTCTCGCCCGCGAGGACGGCGTCGAGCATCTTGACACCTTCCGCCTCGACGAAGTCGTAACCGACAAAACTGGCACCACGCGGCGGACGACCGGTCGGCACGATGTTCAGGAATCCGATATCAATGGGGTTGATCGCGCGTTCTTTGGCGATATCTTGGCGCGCGCAGACGGCGATTCCGGTGGATTGGTACGTGCGCTGAAAAGTCTGGCTGGTGAGGTAGCGAATTAGCTTCCACGCTTCTTCCGGATGTTGGCAATCTTTTGGGATGCCATAGCCGACCTCGTAGATCACCGTCGAGGACGCGCCGATGTTAGAAGGAAGTTCGACGACGCCGAGATCGTTGAGGGCGATCTTCTTACCCGCGACGTAACCCGGAATCTCCCAATGCCCACTGATCGTCATGGCGGCGGTACCCGTCGCGAACGGATCGACGCCGCTCGCCTCGGCCGCGCTTAGGCTTGGCGCGACTTTGTACCGCTGAATGAGGTCCCGCAGGAAGGCGATCGCCGTCGCGTTTTGGCCGGAATCGATGAATCCCGTCGCTTTCGTCCCTTTCGGGTCGAGGACGTCGCCGCCGTTGTTCCACAGCCACATCACCCAGCCCGGCATCCAGTTCGTGAACTTGAAGCCGTACTGCTTGCCCGGAATTGTGAGCTTTTGGGCGGTTTCGAGGAACTGATCGAACGTCCAGTGGGCGGGGGGATAGGGGACGTGGGCCGTATCGAACAGGCGCTTGTTGTAGTACATCGCCATCGGCGTGAAGTCGCCGGGGATGGCATAAAGGGACTTGCCTTGCCGATAGGTGGCGAGACTGTTGCCAAAGTAGTCGTTCTGGTTGAATTCCGCGTCTTTCGCGATGAACGGCGACAGGTCGCGCAGGGTGCCGTTGTTGATGAAGACGCCGGCGCTTGAGGCGTCGACCGCCATGACGTCGGGCGGCGACTTGGCGACCATCGAAAGGATCATTTTGGGGACGTACTCGCCGGGAATGCCTTCAACGTGGACGCTGATGCCGGGGTGGGCACGCTCGTAGTCTGCGTAGAGACCCTGGATTTTGCTGGCGAATGCGCTGTCGTCGTCGGCCCCACCCCAGTTGGAGAGGCGTAGCACGGTGCCGGTCGGCTGTCGCGAACAACCCGCGAGGGCCAGTGCAGCGCAGAGGGCGGTCTGGAATATTCTGCCCTTTGCCGTCATTGGCTGTAGTCTATTCGATGGCCCTTCGGCGAGCACCGTAAGTTTTGCGGCTGCGAGACGCACGGCACACCGTGAGCGGGCGAATTGTTCGCAACGCTGGTTCAATCTCGGAAACGACCGCCAGGCTAGTTTCGACCACACGTCACTACGACGCTCTTGACGAACTCCGCATCCAGCTGCATTCGTCATGGCAAATCGCCGAATTGCGTGGAAATCAGCGACTTGGGCATCCTTGCCCAAGCGGAAGCGGACGGCGGCTACAATGCTCGAATGGCGGCGTTGCAAGTAAAGCTCGTGCGATCCATTCCTTCCCCAGATGGCTTCCAGGCGGAACTCTTGCTTATTGAGCCTAACGGCGATTCGCACGAGGTCGTTTGCCTTTGTCGTTTTGACGGGACGACGGAGATCACCCAGGACAGCGAAGTGCCCACCGTCGATTACCTGAACCAGCGATACACGCCGCAGGCGGTTTGCTTCGCCGCCCGGAAGGCTACTGCCGGGTTTTGAGGTGGCTTGGCCGACGAGCGGCGCTCCCGACAGCGGACACGCGTCACGGCTTCTCGCCGTAAGCCCGGCGGAAGCGAGCGCGGACTCGGGCGGCAAACTGAGTATCTCCAGGCCGCGACCGAATCAGGGCAAGCGCTTCGGTGCGGGCCTTATTCATCGGGGCCTTCGACGCCCTTGCCCGGTGTACCGGCGCCGACGCTGGGCTCGCTTCCCCGCCGTCAGCGGAGTTCAAGCCCCAACTCAGCCCCGGCAACGCGCCCGCCGACTGGACCGCGTCGTGAAGCTGACCCAAGGTCATCTCCCGGTCTAGGCCGTACTGCTGCAGGCGGTTCTCATAGTCGGTCTTCTGCCGACCAGCGGCGAGGCTCATCACGGAGTGCAGAACATCCTGCGAGCGGTGACGGTCACCGCCGAGCTGCCCCAACAAGCCCGCCAAGCCCTCCGCGAGATCGGGAGTGACGGCGGTCGGTTCGACAGGGGCAGGAGCGGCGAGCTTTGCCTGAAGGGCGTCGATATCCACCCCAAACTTCCGGGCCCGGTCCACAGAGTCGGCGAGGTCGGCACGCATCAGCTCCATTGCCGATTGGTCGGCGCGCTGCGCGTGGGCCTGCTTTACGCCGTACACATACTGCCGAATCCGATCGGCGGTACCCGCCCGGTCGATTTGTCCGGCAGTTAGATTGGGGGCAAGGCCAACAGAGGTTGGCAAGCCGGAGGGCATCGGGCCCATTGCGTCGAATGAATAGAGTCCTGCCATATATCAGAGTCCTGAGAACCTCGAAACGCCATACGAGAGCGACGGCTCGTAGATGTTGAAGCCGGGGTCGTTGACCGCCGAACCGACCGCGCCGCCTATGCCGGCCCCGGTCGGACTGGAATTAGCGCCGAACGGATCGGAGACCCGCGAAGCGCCCGCGAAAAGAGACCGCAACCCGGCGGCGAGCGAACCAACGGCCCCGCTTGGGTCAGTGCGGGCGGACTGGGCCAGCGCCATGTACTGCGGGGCGATCGAACCAGGGTCGGCCCCGTTTGCAACGGCCATCGCGTTCAACTTGGAGGCGAACTCGGACGCGGCCCGGTTGGCGGCAAAGGTTTTCAGCGGATCGAGGACCCGGTCGGCCGCCCCCTGCGCGGCGACGGAGAAGCGCGTATCGCCAGACGGCGCGCCCCCGAGGGCGGAGTATCGGGCGTTGAGTCCGGACAAGGCGTTTGATAGGGCGCGACTCGCGGCATCGGAGCCCGCGGCGACGGAGCGCTGGGTTTCGGCGGCGGGATCGTAACCCGCGGCGAGGGCCCGCAACTGTTGGGCGAACGCGTCCTTGTTCCGGATCGCGGTGGCAGCGGCGGTTTCGGCAGGATTCGCCCTGCGTCCGAAAAGGCCCATGAGACCATTTGCGATGTTGATGATTGATACGGGATCCATATTGTTTCCTCCTTTGGTTTGCGGGCGAGGCTAGTTGCCGGCACGGGGGCTAGTTGCCGGCACGGGGGCTAGTTGCCGGCTCCGGGACCGGCTTCTTCCAGCCAGATAGTCAGCTTTTCGACGGTGTCGCGACCGGCGACGCCGGTGACCACAAACGAATGCCGCCAGCCCGGCGGCGATGTCTTTTGCGGCAGAAAGACTTGCCCGCCGGGTTCGGGATAGGTTCCACCGGAGGCACGTACAAACGACACCGGGGTCAGAGCCCCGCGCCCCTGGAACGGCAAAACGGCGAGCGAAGGCGTGCCTGCGCCGATCATCTCCACCTTGCTGACCGAAGAGCGGGGATGGTCGAGGGTGCCCGTGGTGTACGACAGAGCAACGGCAACCCCGGCGTCGGTTTTGTAGGCGGCAGCAACCTTGTGCAAGGTGCCCGAGTCGGTCAAGGCGCAGAGTCCGGTTGACGGGTGGTAGTGGGCGCATCGAACACTCATTCCCGTCCACGTGCCCGATTCCCAGCGTCGCTCGTCATCGACCGGACAGGGCCGGGTGAGGCGCAGATACCGAGAGCCGACGAAGGCCCAGATCGCGTCGGTCTCTTCCACCAACACGAGCCGCGACGCCTCGCTGCCGAGGAGGGTTTCCCAAGACGTTCGAACCGGGTAGGTCAGCTCCCGTTCGACGTACGTCCCGTCTTTGCTGCCGGTAAACCCGCGCGAAACGTTGTAAAACCAGAGGCCGTCACTCGCCCCGACGAGGATGCCGTCGCCGTACCGCGATAGGGCACGGGGGCCGACCAATCCGCGCGAGCCAGGGAGTTTGCGCGGTGGGGTCGAATCGAGCGCGGAGTCGCCGATTACCGCATACACCTCACGCGATGAGCCGAGAAAAAGGGCATCTTGGGCGACGATGCCGATCATGTTCGCCGACCGATCGTTGGCCACATAGAACGTTGCGCCTTGGGCGGCGTCTTCGCTTGACGGCGCGATAAATGTTCCGGCGGGATCGGGCAAGAATTCGTTTGGCAGTCCGCCCCACGATAGGTAGCACTTCCGATCGACGGCGAGGGCGAGGTGCGACTTCCAGACTCCGATGGCCGTGGCGGCGAGGTCCGCGCTTACCGATCCGAACTGCAAAATCGGGACAGGGGTTTGCGTAAAGAAGTCGCTGCGCCGCTGCTTGTCGATCCACTGCGGCGAGCCAGAGTTGTTGACCATGCCCAGGAAGAACCACTTGCTGCCGACCTTTCGATAGAACTTGACCTTATCGGGCGCGCCGAAGGCAGCGGCGTCCAACTGGACCCACGCCCCCATGCGCGTCGTCGAGATGCCAAGCGACGTGCCGCGCAAGACGTCTGTTGCGACCGAGGCTTTCGTCGCGGGTCCGAGCTCAGACGTGGCGGTGGTGAAGTACGCATACGCGTAATCCTGCGTGGGGGCGGTCGGATCGACACCGTAGGCGTCCTCTTGCAGCATGTCGCGGCCACCCTGCGAAACGGCAGAGATCACGGTTTTGATCGTGGTGGATGGAGCGGAGCCGGCGGTGAATTGGAACCCGATCGTGCGGATGGCGTCGCGGGCAGACCCTTCGATGGAACGCAGATCGACCACGCACTCAAGGGTCGTTTCGCTTCCGCCGATGACCGTGCTCACGCCCGCCAACTCGTTGGTGATGACGGGGGCGATTTGGGTGAGCGCGGACCACGCGGCCCCGACCGTTTCTGAAAAGCCGCAGAGGACGGGATAGGTTTTGGATGCCTGGAGGTTGCCGCCGGTGAGGGTGAAGTACACCCAATCCACACTTGACCAATCGACGCCGGTCGGGGTCGCGACGATCACGCGGGTCGCAAAGTTTGAGCCGGTGCGTTGGTCGGTGCATCGGATTTGGCCGTCACTGGTGACGACGACCGACTGGAGGGTGAACCCCGCTACGGCTTCGCACGATACGGTGTCGGCGGTGAAGGCGCGCGTCGGATAAATGGGTCGATTTGTACTGGCGGTGAGCTGGCTCTGGCCGTGGTAGTTCGGGGCGAGCGCGGTCCAGGCGGGGTCGCCGACCGTCTTCCAGAACGTGCCCGCCGTCGCGTTGGATGCGAAAATCTTGTCTTCGTATTGGACGAACGACCAATCTGACGCGTGAAACGGCGGCGTTGGGGTGATGTCCGTCCACGATGCCCCGTTTGCGGTTACCGAGTAGACCTTGGCGGTGTAGCCCGCGGCGGCTCCGTTCGGTTGGACGACGACGATGAACTCGGCGGCGGAGCCGAATTCTGCGTAACAGAAACCCCACGCGACGTCGCCAGCGTTGTATCCAGGGCGTTGACCGAGCACCGCATGGCGGGGGCCAACGTCAAAGATGCCGCGTTCGGTGGAGACGTTCGACATATCGAACGCCTTGTTCCACCCGACTTTTGCGCTGTTGACGGAGTTGGAAAGGCTCCCAAATTCGATATCAATTCGTTGTGCTGGCATGGTTATTTGTCACCGGACGCGTACGTTCGCGGTTGGTCAAAGTGAATTGTTCGCAAGCGAGCGGTTCGAGCAGCTCGACTCACGGGTGCTTGGCTGGCAAAGCGATGGGAATCGGGTGATTGAGTCCTGCTGACCTAAACGGCGGGCAAGACGACTGGATTCTGGTTCGCAAAGTTAACTAAAACTTGGATAACCGATGTGTCGGGACACCTATCGGGGGCGTCAGTTTGGAGCAATCCGTGATGAAGTGAGCCGTACGGGAAATCGGTCGGCTGATGCTCGAACTGTATTTGAGGGAGCTCGGATTCAAACTCTTCCAGATTTGTGTTGATCAAACAGATCCCCTGGCGGCTGTCCGGCAAGGACACCGCGTCCAGGTACTGCTCCGCTTCCGTCGGTGTGCAGACGCTCTCTTCCACGCCGAGGAGGCAACATGCAGTAACAGAAATGCCTCGCCCCTCAACTCGCTCCGCGTCGCTCGGTTTGAAAGCTCGTGCGCGGACCGAGCCACTGCTTAGCCATCCCTTATAGCGAAGATTTCGAACGAACCAGCGGTGGCCAAGTTCTGGCCACGCCTCCGTCAGTTCTTGAGCCACTGCGAGTAAGTATCCGCAGTATATGGTCGCTTCATCGGCCCGTAACGAAAGGCTCGCGCACCGTCGCCTTTGATAATGAAATACATGCCGGATTCAAGGTTAATACTTATGACTAGGCGCTTCGGCCGATCTGTGCGCTGCACAATTAGCTGGGCTTCGCCTTCGTCGTAATCAAAACCGATTTTGAAAGCACACTGCGCATCAAGTTCTGCAACAAAATAGTGAGCCCAAAACTTGAGGTTCGCAACGGCCTCGATTGTATGAGCATGCTCAGGGAGCTCAGACTGCACTTCGCGCACGTCTGCTTCAAAGTGCTCCATGTGTGCTGCTGAGGCACCGGAGCCCAAATCCAGAGTTTGGACATGCCCCTCGGGCCCTGCTGGCTCGGAAACGAACGCGCTTAGTAATTCGATGGTACTTGTCAAGATAGGAGTCACCATTGCTGCAGCTTTTCTTCCTTAATCATGTGACGAAGCATCTTGCACACTGACTCATGAACTTCGTCAAGCGCTTGGAACGGATCGCTTAGCGGCGTCAACTCTGCGAGCTTGCCGCCACCCGTCTCGATAACGTATGCCGCTTTACTGCCCTCTGGACCGAGCAATCGAACCTGCTGGGCTAAGAACCTGACATAAACTCCGACCTCGTCTCTGGATTCAACTTCGTATTTGACTACAGTTGAATCCTCGGTAGCCCAAGACACCCGGGCATCAAATTGAGCCTTAAATTCAGCATTTGTCCAAGCTTCTTGCAGCTCCACGCACTTATAGGAAAGATTGGAATTGGACACACCAGAAATTGAACCAGTTAGACCGCTAAGCACAGCGAAAAAGTCCCGAAGTTCGGGTTTGATCACCGCTTCATAGCCTGGATATTCAGAGCTGTTTCCTGCAGCGGGGTGCGGTGCGACCCACTTTATCGAGAGCATTCTCGCCTGAAGTTGGATCGTCACGTTTGGAACCGCTGAATCGAACTGAATCGCGGATGGCGGTGCAAACCCTTGGACTATCGTAAGTTGCATCGGATCGATTCCGGGAGCAACGGTTGGCATTGCGTAGGCCGGATTTGAATACTTCGTTGGGCCGTACTGCTTGCGAAGTTCGTCTGCGACGTCGAAAGCCAATCCGAACGGAAACGAGACTAGTTCCGGCATCGTCAATCTCGCGACGACCTCGATTAAAGGCTGCTTCTCAAATCGGAGATTCATTGGGTTTTCAGCACATTCAATTCTACACTTGGCAAGTCGAGTTTGTAGCACGTTTTAGCTCCGTCTAACCGGCAGGCATCCTGCTCAATGCGCGAAGGCAATGCCTTATCCTCCTATCCTTCGGTACGAGGTCAGGCTCCGCCGTCGGCCACGACCACACCGGATCGATTGCCCGAAGCTGAGCATGTCGGCAAGTTCTCGGGCGGCTTGTTGGTTGATCGACTCCAACTTGGCCATGCCGTCGCCGGCGGTCCACGGGCGATTGAGGGTCACCCAAACGTAGCCGACCGCCCCCCGGATCCAAGCGTCCGGAATCTCCACTGAATCGGAGTCGGAAGTCAGGGTGACGTGGCGGCGCTGGCCCGAAACGTGGGCGGACAAGACGGAACTCGGCGCGGGATGCAGGTAGATCGAGTGCGGGGCCATCGGAATCCATCGCGTCGGGACCCCAGAATCGTTCGGCCAAGTCGGATACGTGGCGTCGAACTCCCGAGCCGGAAAGGGGCCCGGGTAGCCGTCTGCCCCGCGAAGGACTTCGCCGTTGACGTAGAGGTTCTCGACGCGGGACATGGCCACAGCGACGGAGGACGATTGATAGTCGTAGGCGTTTGTGCCGGCGACGAGAGTGAGGGCGACCTTGCGGGCATCGAGGATCAGCGAGAGATCGGTCAAGGCCTTGAGGCGCTCATTGATCAGCGCGTTTACGGCGGTGGTATCGGTCTCGGCGAGGTAAGGCTGCCCATCGATATCCGAGTAACGAAACAGAAGATTGCGAAAATCGCTGAGCGTCATGGTCCTCCAAAAAGTGAAATGGGGCCGCGAGAGCGACCCCAAAAAATCGGGCTTAGCCCGTGATTCCGGTGAGGATGCCGTTGACGCGCGGTGCGTCCACCGCGAGGCAGCCCCACATGTTGTAGGTCCAATATCGGGCGTCGGTGCCCGGAATGACACCTCCCGGCTGCGATGCGAGGACGGGCATCATGTCGCCGTCGTAGTACCACGACTTCGTGGTGAGCATTTGCATGGTGCCCGACGTGATGCGTTGCGAAGCGACGACATCCATGCCGCGATAGGAAAAGGACGAGAAGCCAAACTTCCCGTTGAATTCCTGATTCACGACGCGCTCGGCACCGGAGAGCAAAGAATAGAAGCGATCGTAGACGGAGATCGTGGACGAATATCCGGCCAGGATGAGGTCGGGAGTGTACGCCGCGCCGAGGCCGTCCGCCTTGAGGCGGATCGTCGTGTACATGCTGTCGATGGGGGTGAGGGTGAGCGCGCCACCGACGGCGGTTCGGTTCCCGCGCCAGTAAAGCGTCGCCGAAGACGCGGCGGCCTGATCGATTCCACCCACCACGTTGCCGGTGGCAACCGCGTACTCGACGCCCATGAGGGCGGTGCGAGAGTCGGCGGCGGTGCCTTCGATGTCGGTCGCCATCAGCTCGCGGAACGAGGTCGACATCTGGTCGATCTTGCCCTGCAAGATGTTGCCGTACGCGCCGTTGCCCGCCAGCTTGTTCTCTGAATCGCGAAGATTCATGGAGTAGCGATAGTGGGTGATGTTGTACGCCGCCTGCGAAAATCCGACGGTGGTATCGGTCAGACCGGAGTCGGCGGTGAGTTCGCTTGCGTCGGCGACACCGGCCGCACCGTGGGTCGGCCCGACGAACATGATGGGCACCATCAACTTGAGCGAGTTCTTGTTGATGTGATTGCCTTTGTGGAACTGCGAGCCCGCGTCTTTGATTTTTGCGTAGAGGGCGCAGGCCGCGGTGTGCTGCTGAATCCAGTTCTTGGTGAGAACCTGGTTGATCGCGTACGCGGTGTAGTCCGACGACAGAAATGAGGAATTACCTGATGCCAATTTGGCCTCCTTGGGTCTGGGCGGTCAGCGTTGCCGACCACAGTTGGGGTCAATCCCGATGGGGCGTAAAGCCGAGATTCATGAGCCGCACGATCTCATCGGCGGTCTTGGAGTCGGGATCGAAAGTCTTGCTGCCCGACTTTGGGGTCGAGCGGGGCGGGGAGATGGCCTGCGTCCGCAGGCGGTCCAGATTCGCGAGTTTCCACGCCTTTATGGGGTCATTGATCCCCTCGCCCTTCATGGCCTGGGCAAGATCGGCGGCGGTCACGTCCAGTCCGAATTCGGACTTGAGGGCGGCGATTGCGGTGCTCGCGGTCTGCGCGAACGTCGCTCCCTTCAGGGTTTCGCCATGCTCCTTGAGGAAGTCGTGAACGGCCTCCAACTGCTTGGCCTGCTGAGAGACCTGGGTTCGCAACTTGGAAGTCTCCGACTTCGCTTGGTCCACGATGGACTTGACCCACCTCGCCTCATTCGAGAGCGCAGGCAGTTCTGGCGTTGCTTCCGCCGATGCGGTTTCGAACGCGTCGCCGTGCTTGGTGATCGCCTCTTGGCGCAAGAAGTCGATGGCCGCACGGGCGGTCTGAGGGCTCCCCTCAATCATCGATTTCAGGCCGTTAAATGCATCGATCTCGGCATCGCTCGCCTTTCTTTGGTCCGCGAGTTCTTGATTTTTCCGAGCAAATTCTTGGCCGTTGCTGAGCAGCTCTTTGAGACTATCCGGCGCGTACTTTTCACCGAAGAGCTCGATCTCCGCTGGCGGGTCGGTCTCGCTGGGAGCGGTGGGCGACTCCTCTGGTGCCGCTTCCCCGTCACTTCGGTAGAAGATCGAGGGCTCTTCGTCGGGCGATTCCAGCACAGAACGCGGAATCGTAGTGTCAATGGCGGCCGTTTCCGACGCGCTAGTTTCTTGAGTTGTTTGTGCTTCTTGTGTTTCTGGCATGTTCCTCTAAGCGCTGGGGTGCGCTGCTTGGGGCGAACCCGGCGTCATCCACTGGTCCACGTTCTCCTTGCCGTTGGCAAGAAGAAAATCGCTCAAGGCGTGCCGGAGGGCGTTCGGAAAGAGTTGCGCGATGGCGGGCTGAGATACGGTCATGAGCACCTGCTGGGCTTGGGCGATCTTTGCCGCCCGGGGCTGATACTTCACCGAATCTTCGCTGACCGACGGAATGGCATCGGGACGCAAGAACCGTGAAATCGGCAGCGCTTTGTCGAACGCGAGCTCGACGCCTTGGTAGTTGAGGCGCAGCGGTTTGCGGTCGTAAGCGGCCGCGTTCGCCTGGACGTTCATGACGACGCGCGACCAATGGGAGGCGTGATCGCGGGTGATGGTTGCGGACATCAGCCCGGCCGCCGCCTGAATGGCATTGACTTCGGCCGCGTACGATACGCCCTCGACTTTGTTGCCACCCGCGTACGGGTTCGCTCCACCGTTCGCGACGATCTCCTGCTTGTTGTGGTCGAAATACCGAAGAACGGTCTGCGGGATTTCCAGCCCGGAGTGGATCGTGATCGCACTCTGACCTTCGTTCCGCAAGATCACGCCGCCAAATTCTCCGTTCTCCAGGTTGTCCAGTTGGTCCTGGTCGAGCGACCCTTTCACCACCTCGTACAACGGTTTGCCCATCTGAACGGTCTTGTTCAGATAGTCTTCGCAAGCTCGGTAGCCAAGCTGGTTTGCGATCATCGTCTCCGCGATCGAGACCGGATACTTGACCGATGGCAGCTGGAAATGGAACATCGGCGTGAACGGGATGAAGGGTTGGCGGATGCCGTCCCAGTCGTAGAAGTGCGGGTTCGCCGACTTCTCGACAAGCTCTAAAGCCTCTTGTCCGCTCACGAGGAAGACGGCGAAGTTCCCCGCCGGGCCCGCCGCATCGTAGTAGTATTCGCACTCCACGATCTGCTCCTCGACCCCGGCATCGCCGGACGCGAACAGCCTCGAGAACGGCTTCTTGCCGAACTCATCGACCCATTCCACAGCGGGCGGCGGACGCGCGCGGATGCCCAACCGATATCGGGAATCGTTTGCGCGTCGAGGTCCCACGACATATCCAGCGTGTCCACATAGCGAACTACAGGAACGCCATCGGCGAGACCACACCAGACCCAGCCCAGGCCGCCCGTCATGTAGTCGAGCAGGGCCATGCGCATCTGCGAAGCGGCGTCGCAACCGCGAGGTTGGGGACCGAGGCGCGCCGACAGATAGAGCTGATTCATCATCGACTCCTCATCGGTCAGATCGGCGTAGCTGATGTCGGGAAAACCGAACGCGGTCTGAAAGCAAAGGGTGCGGATGGCTTGCAAAATCAGGTTCGAAGATCCTTCTCGGATCTCGGTGACCATGATGTCGTAGAGTCCTTCTGGTCGCGTTTGAGCTTCGGAGAGCGCCTGGTTCGACGCGGTTCCGTCCACTCCGGAGTAGTCGCCGGCGACGATTTTGCGGACGTCGTGAATCTTGCGCCGCAGGTATCGCAAGCGCTGGGAGTTTTGCAGCCTATGTTTGATGCGAGCTTCGGTGATCAAATCGGTCTTTCTCCTTGGGGAAGGCGGCGCGCTATACCCACGGTCGCCCCGTCGTCAACTGGCCCGATTTCAGCTTTGCTTGGGCTTCGGGCGAGGCGATCCACTCCCGTTGGCGGACTCGGCCTTCATAGTTCTCATCCCGCAGGTGAGGCGGGATGTAGCCCGACACGACTTGGGGAACGCGGGAAGTTTCGCCGCCGCAGTGGCAACGCGGAAGCGCTTCGTGAGCGCAGAGCAATACCTCTGCTTGGCTTGCGCACTCGCGGCAACGCAGCACGTAGATCGGCATCAGGCCGCCTCGCTCATGCTGGCGACGGTGGCGTCTGGGATGGTGTCATCTTCTAGGAGGTCGACTTCCGCCCGGACAATCCGCAGGCAATCGACGGGGATGAAGGCGGTTGATACCGTTTGGCCGCGACCCGGCGAGAAGGCGTTTGTGCGGGTGGTGAGCATGACGCATCGCATGGGTTTGCCATCCACCTCACGTAGGGCCTCGCCAATCGAGTACTCGGTACCGCCCGCGTGAACGGAATGTCCGAGCAGTTCGCGACCGAAGCCGCGGATCGCGGCGTTCTCGTCCGCCTTGTTCGCCTGGATCAGGACCTGCACCATGGCCACAAGCGGCAGCTCCATCAGGCTGGGGTGGCGTGTCATCACGAGCTTGTGGTCGCTCCCTTCAGGGTGATCGTCGCGACGGTTTCGATGGAATCGAACGAGACGAAGTACTTAGTGGTGGAGGCGGACGAGCCGGTATCGAAGGCGTTGACGTCCTTTCGCAGCACGAGCCCGCAGATGGCGAGCGTGTGCGATGATGCATCGGGAATGGAGACCCAAGCCGGTGAAACCGACCATCCATCCGATCCTCCTTTGATGGGCCGCGTTGGAATATCGCCGAGTGTTCGGCGCGCGACGGAGATCCCGGGCCGGTAGCGCAGATAGCCCTGCATCAGAAGAAAGAGGGCCATCATCGGCAGGGTGGTAAGGGTGAGGTCGTCGAGAACGCCGTTCGCGGCGGGATTTGAGATCGTGACCTGCTGACCGGACGTCAGCGCGCCATCGACCACCTGAGTTTCTGTGGTTGTTGACATGAGAATTCTCCTTTGGGCTTTGTTAGAAGCGGCGGACCGTGCGGCCCTGGAATTGGCGAACCGCGCGCCGGTGGTCCTCGGCGAAAACTCGCTGCGCGACGTCTTCGACCGGGGCGAGGGAACGCGGCACTTCGGGGGCTCCGCTGTGGGTGTGAATGCCGTAGTATAGGGCGGTAATCGCGTGGTCGGGACAGGCGGAATCGATGTCCTCGGCGCGACCTCGGGTATCCCAAATCGCTCCCGTTAGCTCCTGCCAGAGTTGGACGCAGCTCTCTTCGATGTGAAGTTTTGGTGCGCCGGAACGGAGGTCTAGGTGCTCGTCGATGGTGCCTAGCGCGTGCATCCGTGAGCGATTGAAGCCGCGAAGCATGGGCCCAAACCGTTTGTCCGCTTCATAAATCGCCCGCCAAAACCCGGCGATCGCGGGTTCCGTCTTGTCCGGATCGATGCCTGGCGAGGCGTTGAATACGGACGGGTCGACACGGATCTGGGCGATTGTCTCGTTCGCCTTCGTCATGGCGACAACTCGGCGCGCTTGGTCGGACGGGTGCAGGCCCGCCTGATAGTCCTCGCGAAATACCCACTTGCCGCCTTCGTGATCAAAAGCGATCCAAAGCGCGCAATAGGGGGCGCGCTTTCCGTAGTCTTTTGCGACGATGAGCCGCCACGAATCGGGAAATCCGTGCGGGAACTGTTCGCGGAGCCGAAATCGGTGACGTTCATCCAGTTCGGGGAATCGTGCGCCTTCGCTAGCCGCCCATTCACCCAATAGCAGCCGCTTGCGCCGGTGACCGGTCAGTCGGCTCAAGGTGTCGAGATACTCCGCACCGGCCGGAGTCCATGCCTTCATTTTGTGATCGAAGTACGCCGGGTTGTCTTGGTGAAGCGAGGGCAAATGGGTGACAACTCCGGCGTCGATGCGCCGTTTTAGCCAGTGCGCAGGGTGCCCAGGGTTGGTATCGCCGATGATTTGACGGTACGGCAAGACGCCGTCGCGAAGACGGGACATGAGCATTTCCCAGTCGTCCTCCTCGCCTTCGATGAGTTCGCCGAAGTAGACGATGTCGTACTCGGACGAGAGCACCTTCTCCGGTCGGTCCATTCCGCCCACCACGATCTCCGAGCCGTTGCGGTAACGGTACGCAACGCGAGAGGGCCGCCGTGCTCCCTTCTTGAGGTAGGAACCGGCGGGCAAAACCTTGTTTTCATAGGTGACAAGGATCGTGTCGGTGAGGCTGACGCGCGTCTTGCGGACGATGAGAATGCGGCAGCCGGGGTACTTGAGGGCGACGAGGTGAAGCTTTTCGAGGACGCCGCGCGACTTGCCGGTGCCCGCCGGTCCGACGAGGACGATCTCTTTGTCGCGAGACCGCGGGCCGAACATGAGCTCCGCCGCCGCCCCATATGGCCGGAATGGCGGACGGCTTTTCTGCATTAGATTTGCGCTTGTGCCTACACGGCACCGTATTCTTCGGGGCTCATCGCGAACTCAGGCCCGGCATCGACTTCGGTCGGTGCGGCCCGCTGGCCGAGTTCGATGGCCGCTTCTTGCTGGTACTTGACGAGGGTGTCGGCGAGAGACTTTTCGAAGAAGATGGTCTTCTTGTTCGCCGCCCCCTCGCGCACCTGGAACCAGCCGGTGTGAAGCTCTTTTTCGGGCGCGCCGTCCTGTTTGAACCGAGCGCCGCGTTCTTGGATTGATATACGGATGGCGAGCCAGACCTCGTTTAGAGCGGCAACGCGGTCATCTCGTTCGGCGATGTTGGGAGTCGGGGTGATGGCGACATGGAGCTGGGGCATCGCCTACTCCACGGTCACGCGGACGGTGATCTTGCGCGTCTCGCCAAAGGTCGGCAGCATGTTCATGCCTCGCCCCGCGAACTCCGGGCTGAACGCTTCGGCCACGGCTGCTTGCGCAGTGCGAGTGAGGATTTCAGGGTCGAACTTCGCGTATTCCGCGCAATCCCAGGTCCGCGCGTAGGAGTAAGGCGTCCCTGAGTTTGGGCCGCTGCTGACGTCAGAATTCGTTTCTTTGTTTGCCATAACTATCCTTCCGCGATCCCTACCGAGCGACTTATCCAGTCGACGTAACGGGTCTTGACGGTCGCGGTGCCGCCTTTCATTCCCATGAAAACTCGAAGTGCCGCCGTTGGAGCGGTAGTTGGGGCGACGTAGGCCGTTTTGCGGCCGTCGAGCCAGAACTCGGCCGTCGGAATGTTGTCCGGTCCGGTATGAATGACGATTGTCAGCGTGTGCCACTGGCCGTCAATGACCGATCCGCCGGGCGCGTGAACATAGTCCGCCGTGGTTGCGGCGGCGACGGCGGCGTTGCCGGTGAGGACGGCCGTTCCGGACGCGCAAGTCACGAAGAAGCCATCTGTGACCAGCGTTCGGGGGGCCGCCCCCGCGACCAATCCGAGCAAGAACTCGGAATTCGTGGCGTCGTCGAGCATGAAGCGGACCTCGAATTCGATGATCGCATCGGCGGCGACGACGACAGGCTCGAAGAGTCCGTACCAATCGCTGTGGTCGGTCGCTCCGCCCGCGGTGAGAGTCTTTAGGGCGGTGCACGGGTCGGTAACGATCGATTGGGTGACTCCGGAATCGGATTGCGACCAGGTTAGGGCGGCGACGGTTGCCGTGCTGAAGTCGTCGCCTCGTGAGGAGGATTGGGTGTTTGAAGTCGTTCCACCCGAGATTGGATCGACGGGGGTGATTGCCATGATTTTTTATTTCAAATTGCAAATTTCAGATGTCAAAGCCGGAGAACTGGGCTGATGGGTGTACACAAGTTTCAACGCACTTCAATGTGACGTGCCTTTGATTCTATGTTCTTACGCAACCCACTCCGGGGTTGGATGCTTTGGGTGATCCCGTTCCCCAGGTATTCGCCTTCGGCTCGACCTGGGGCTAAGTGACAGCATCCCTATCAGGATGCTCAGGGCGAATTCTCGACACCCGTCCAAGACCAATTCACCTCTATCTTCCAAACGGGGGGTGCCACGGGTGCAGCCGAAGGCGTAACCCGTGTATCGTAAATCTCACCCAACCAGGGATTCCACGGATTAGACCCCTTCTCCTCCAGTTTGGTGGAGGAGAAGGGGATGGGGATGAGGAGGCTTTCGCGCACAATGGGCGCGCCTGGTAACGTCGATCGGGGCCGATCAGCTAGCTTTCGGTTCGTCGTGGGCGGCGCGTTCGAGCTCGAGGCGTTCGAGCTCCATCCTCTCCCTACGGGCTTGCACGTCAGGGTGCTCGTCCCACGAGTCGGGGCCGCGCATGACAAACTTCGATGTGAGCCAACGCCAAAACCGCATCAACACTTCATAGTAACACCGAAACGTCGATGCCTTGGGCCATAAGTTGGTGACCGTACGAAGAAGGGTGGACCGCGTCACCGCAATTCACCGACTTGTACAGGATGTACGTCGAGGTCGCGTCGGGCAAAGTCGTGAACGCAAGGCACGTAATCGAGGTCGCGGTGTTGTACTGGATGCAGGAACTCTGCCCCGCACCCGTCCCACCCGTAATGTAGATCGAGTATCCGCGCCATTGGTCTTGGGTCCACGTTTTCGTCGTGTCGTTAACTCGAGAGGAGTTGGAAACGCTCGAAAAGGTTCCGCTGTCGCTCGAAGCGGTTCCTGCTTTGAGCCATCCTCCGTTGCGAGTCTGAGCGCCGGCAGCGTTGACCTCGATCTGCGTCGCGGAATCGAAGTAGCCACCCCAATACGCGCCAAACGACGGGCAGGACGGCAACTTCGTGTACGCGATAGTCACGGTCTGGGCGTTGCCCGGCGCTGTGCCGCACAGAACTCCGTCGGCGTACGATTGACCGTTCACCGTCGTCGTGTTGATGTAGGTGTACTTCCCCGCACCCGCGCCCTGGACGAGGGTGGCCCCGTTGACGACCACAGTCTCGCTGCCTTGCAAGAACGGATACGAAGGATAGAACGCGGTCGTCGTTCCATCGCCACCGCTAAAGAAATTCGTCGAAGGCGTCGCTGTGGACTGCGCACGGAACGGTGTCTCTGCCGAGACAGCGACCGCTCCGGTTGAGGTCACGATCAGGTTGTTCACCTGCCTACGCAACGCCTCCTCGGCGACGGTGTGCCCCGAACTCGGAATCGACTGATTCGCCACCGTCTGGTATCCATCCGAGCTTGCAACAAAAGGAATTATTGTTGTTCGGAAGTACCAAACCTTCAGCCCGGCGCAGATGTTGTAGATCGTCTGCGCGTTTACATACCAACCCGCCGCGCCCGTCACCGCATTGTAGATGTCGTTCGCGCCGTACTCGTCGATGACGCTCGTCGCGTAGCCCAGCACACTCCAACGCTTGCCCCCAGTGTTGAAGTTAGCGAACTGCGCCTGAGTCTCGCCACCACACGCCAGAGTCGCCCAGCCGACGGTCGGGGTCTGCCCCAGAGCGTAGTAAAGCCCGGTCTGGCCCATCAACGCTCGGCCCAGAAATCCACCAGTTCCGGCGTAGCCGAAACCCTTATCGCCGGTCCCCGCCGCGATCGAGTCGCCGATGACGATCACCGACGGGTGATACTGACCGTCCGATGCCATTCCAAGCACGAGGTTGGGAGCGACCGCAGAGACGCCGTTCGAGCCGTTCGAGCTGTACGGCACCGACAGGTAATCGCGGCCAGCGACATAAGCCTCTCCGCTATTGTTGGAACCTGCGTCCGTGTAACCGCCAACCCCGCCGTTGGTGAAGATGCCCTGGTTCCCAGAGCGAACGATCCCGTACGCTTGACTCGAGTTGCCGCCCGCAGGTGCCCCACTCGACGTGTTTGTGACGGCAGCGACCTTGAAGTCGGTCCCGAGCGGGATGACCGCGAAGTTCGATGCCTCATAGAGGATCGAACCGCTCGAGGTTGCACTGAAGTACACGCGGTAACCGATCGCCCCAGCGACTGCGGCAGGTGCGGTGACGTTGACTGCATTGTTCCCCCCGCTGACCACGCAGCTTCCGACCGTACTCATGAGCGAGCGCCCACCGTTGGGATAGACGTAGCAAACGGAGACGTAGTAGGTCGCCGCGCCAAGGCTGCCACCGGTGGTTGCGGTAAGGGTAGGGGCACTTGGCCCCGCTCCGATGTTAGCGTCGAGGTAGGTCTCCGCGAAGAACCGCTCGCTCGCCGCGATGTTGAGATAGGTTGGATCAGTTTCCAGCTTCTGCGAGCTGGACAGCCAGGCCACGAGATCGCCCTTGAACGGCGCACGAACCCCAGGGTCCGTGTAACCACGATTGATCGCTGCACCCTGCTTTCGGAATGCACACTGAATGCGTACGTCGTTGTAGAGGCCAAGCTCCCCGGAGCCAGAGATCGATTGCCAGCCGAAGAAGACGCCCTTCACCGCGACGAGGGCGTACGGTGCGACGATCTCCGTTCGCGACCAGCAGCTCGAGTTGGCCGCATCAACCGTACCAAAGGCAGGCGCGGGACGAGACGATACGATGCTCCAGCCGCCGTTGCGGAGCAGCTTGGGCGAGATGCCGGGAGGGCTGGTTGACTGAGGCATCAGACTCCGACCTCGCGATACTCGGCGATGTTGACGACAGGCGTTCCACCAGCCGCCTTGAGCTTGAAGAGCTGCTGACTGTTGATCACCACCGTCTGGCCGGGGACCACCTCGTAGGACGGGACCGTGTAGGTGTCGTTGATCGTATCGTGCAGGTAAACGAAGACGTTTGCCGCGTTGGTCGAAGGGCACTCCAAGATGACGCCCGCCCGGTAAGGGTCAGGAGTAAGCGCTGATGCGGCAAACGGTTCCTGTGCGGAAGTGGACGTCGTAAACGCCCTGGTCTGTCCAGCTATGGTGTTGGGCATGTCTTAAACCTTTGGGGCCACCACATCGACCAGGGCTATAAACGCTGCAGACAGAGCGTCGCGGGCGGCAAGGGCAGCAGGCAGGTCTCGCTTGGTGCGCTGACACAGAGAGGCCAGAGCGGCTGTCGGAATGGTCGTTGCCCTGGCTGTTGCCACCGCTCCTTCATGGACGAGAGCCTCTAGGGCTAGGGACTCGATGCTGGGCAGGAGCGTTTCGGCCCCTAGGTGTGAAATCAAGGCAGAAATCAGCGACATAGTAATGAGTGGCTCCTGATCAACTCGTCGAGCTGATCGTCAATGCGCCGGCGGCGCAGATTGAGGGCGCACGTTCCGTTCGTCGCGGAACGCGGATGGTTAGATCGGTTTGGGGAGGCGCAGTTTTGCCTTCAACCCACTTAACATTATACACAATACTGCGTATTCACGCAGTATTGTGCGTATTAATTGAACACTTTTAGGAGGCTTTGCGGTCGCGGCGCGATTGCCGGGCCTGATCGACGAGCCATTCGACCTTTGTGCGTGTCGCCACTACGTGTTCCGTCAATTCTCGGAATTCGGACTCATGTTTGTCGAGGCGATGCTCGCTTTGGTCATGGCGGCGGTCGTGATCTTTTGCGGTTTGGGCGAGTTTGCCGATCGCCAGGAGAACAGCCATCGCGCTCGCTCCGCCGACCGCCGGGAGGGCGGCCGAAGCGTCTTGCGCCGCGAGGATTTGCGGAAAGGTTTGGAGAATCTCAAGCATAACGGTCACAAAAAAGCCCGCCACCGAGAATTTCGGAGGCGGGCGAGAAGCGTGTTTTTGGCGCAGATTTCCCTGCTACCCGTTACCATTATGGCAGGTCACGAATTCGATGCGATCGAGAAATCGGGCCTTGCGTTGGCACGGATACGGGACTCGGGCTCAACAGACTCCGCTTGGGTATGGATGCCCAAGTCGCGTAGCGCGGCTTTTTAACCGAAGCGTAGCGTTCAAATCGCTGATTTCCACGCAAATCGGCGATTTGCGATGACGAACGAAGTTGGATGCGCGGTTCGCCAGCATCGTCCTATGAGTGGTAGTTGACATAAATGCAGAAGCTTCGCCACTATCCATCATATGTCTGGTTTCGATCTTGGCGGCGCAACGCGAATTCTCGTGTATGGGGTGACCGGGTCAGGCAAGACGACGATGGCGGCCGAGATTCAACGCTTGACCGGTCTCCCGTGGAAAGAAGTGGACAGCCTCACGTGGGACCCAGGTTGGGTGGAAGTGCCTCCCGAGGAACAGCGCCGGCGCATCGCGGAGATATGCGCAGGTGAGCAGTGGATTCTCGACTCTGCCTACGCGAAGTGGCTGGACATTGCCCTCGAACGTGTCGAAGTCATCATCGCCCTCGACTACCCAAGGTGGTTCTCGTTTGGTCGGCTCGTGAAGCGTAGCATCGTGCGCGCAATCGACAGGAAACCGATTTGTAACGGCAATGTTGAAGAGTGGCGCGGCATGTTTTCGCGCAAATCGATCCTCGTATGGCATTTCAAGTCCTTTAAGTCGAAACGGGCGCGGATCGAGCGTTGGTCGAACGACCCCACGGTCGCAAGGGTGATTCGCTTGAAGTCGGCCCAAGCGGCGAACCGATTTATGAGCCAATTGGCCGAAGAGGCGGCGCTACGCGCTGTCGTCGCGGCGGCTGAATCCTAGCCGGAACCCCCATCTTGGTGGGCACAGCACTCCCACAAAGCAACACGGGCCCGCGCTTTCGCGCGGACCCGTTTTGCCTTTGAACGTGAGACGCTCTAGACCGTTGCTTTTGAGCGGCGGACCGGAGATTGGCGAGGTGCCAACCCAAGGCTCACGAACTCATGCGGCATAACGGCATAGCCATCGCCTAGTGGCTCTAGCGCGCTCGGAGTCGCATGGTACTGAGAAGTACAGCTGACCCTGTGGGCATTGTTTGCGTCATCGACCATTACTGCCTCAGTCGTAATCACTGTGTCGAAGAACCCTTGTTGAATTTTTATCCCACCGGCCAATGTAGATTGCTGGCCCGCAAAGAAGAAAAAATACCCAACTTGAGTCACGAAATCGACGTCGCCAAAGGAATCAAGAAAACCTCCCATCCCACCGCCGCCTTCGTCTATCGCTACACGATTCAAAGTTACGGTGAAGGTTAAGATTTGGGAATCGTACACGTCGGTCGGCCCGTCGATCGAAACGAGATAAGGAGTAGGAGCCGTCACCGTCAAAGTGGCTTTGACGTGAGAGGCACCGTACTCAGCGCGAATGACGACCGGAGTGTCCGTAGTTACCGCAGATGTTGTAACCGTGAAGTCCGCTGAGAGATTGCCCTCTAGAACGGTTACCGTGGCGTCGACAACTCCCGCCGCGTTGTCGCTTGACAAGTTGACCACGATGCCACCGGTGGTAGCAGGGGATGTGAGCGTTACCGTGCCGGTGGACGAAGCGCCACCTACTAGGCTTGTCGGATTCACGGAGACACTCAGGAGTTGCAACGCCTTCACCGTCATCAGCGCCGACTTTGTATCCGCGCCGTAGGTTGCGGAGATCGTTGCCGTAGCGGTTGACGTTGAGCCGACGGTCGCGATGTCAAACGTCGCGCTCGAACTACCTGCAGGAACAGTTACTGTTGCATCAGGAGTGGCGACACCGGTGTTGTCGCTGCTGAGAGTGACGGTGATACCGCCGGAAGGCGCAGGACCGGTTAGAGTCACCGTGCCCGTGCCGTGATTGCCAGCGTAGGGAGACGTAACGGTTACCTTCGAGAGCCGGGACGGGTTCACGGTCAGCGTCGCGGTTTTGCCGCCAGCACCGATCGTTGCCGTTTGAACACTGGTTACCGCAGAGGTCGTCACGTTGAATGTGGCGAAAGTGGCATCAGCGGCAAACGTAAGGGTTGCGGGCACGGTGGCAAAGCTTGTGCCTCCGGTGAGAGTCACGCTGAAGTTCGCAGGAGCCTTAGAGTTCAGGGTAACTGTCGCCTTCGAAGTTATTCCACCAGCGAGACTAGCTGGAGAAAGGCCAACGGCCTTCACGGTGGGGGCGGTCACCGTAGTGTTGACAGTAGTCGCGGTCCCTCCGATACTGAAATCAACAGACGATGCAGTGTCCGTGAGGGTCGTCGTCGTCGGGACATTGACGATCAGTGAAGACAAGCCTTCATTCATCATGACCGCACCATTCGTTAGCTTGCCCGTCGCACTCGAGTAGGTGACGATCAAGCCACCGACGGGAGCAGGAGCGGTGAGCACGACGGTTACGGGAAGGTTTACTCCGCCCGCAATAGTCGCAGGAGCAGTTGCGCGCAAAATCGTGAATGGCGTAATCGTGAAAGATGGAGCGTCAGTATCGACCCCGTTTAGATGCGCCGTAAGGGTGATCGGCGTCGCGCTGATAACACTGAGCGCGTGCACAACGAACGTAATTCGGTTGACCGCGGATGCGTTCGTCGGCTGAGTGATCGTCACCTGGTCGGAAGAAGACGTTATCGTGACGGGCATGCTCGGCGCCGCCAAGCTGGAGAACACAAGCGTGCAGGTCAAATTCTTGCCGCTTGCTACGGTTGAAGTCGCGGTCGTGAAAGAAGAGACCTTCGCGGCCGTCTCCGTGAAGCTAACCCTTGGGGCGGTCTGGCTAAAATAGGACGCAATGTCCGAATAAACGTAGAAACCCGCAGAGACGTCTGTTTGCGTCGGGTACGTCGTGAACAGAAACTTTCCCGTCCATGAATTGGCAGGAATCGTGAACCCACCCGGAACACTAGCAGGACCTCCAGAGTAGAAAACGTAAACGGTAGTCGCGGTCGGTTGAGGCGCCTTGAGCGTCACCGTTGCGAGTGCATTACTGCCGCCCACGATATTTGGCGCGATCGTGATCGATTGAACGAGCTCGGTCGCGAACGAAAAACTTGAGAGAGTTGCGCTCAAGATGAGGAGAAATAGAAGACGGAATACTTTCATAGGATGGTCCGGCAATAATCAGGCCGGTACGAGTATAGCAACAAAGCGAGAAAGCGTAACAATCGTATCAAGAATTTGATTTTCCAAGGCTCGTCGGTGGAGAGCGAATCTGGTCTTCGTCGCGGCTATCCTGGCGAGTAAGAGCCAGCCCTTTTCGCACACAAAATCTAATGACTGACCTCACCCCGGCGCAAAAACAGCGCCGACCTTCTCCGACAAGGAGGGTGCCCCACGCCTTCGCTTGAACAGATAAGTCGTCCAGGTTTGCGGATGCGGAGACCAAGTTTGCGCTTCGTAACCCCCATCCTTCCCCCTCATCGGATGAATGGGAAGGAATCGTATGCAGCGACAACCGCAAGCTCCTTCCCCATGATCTGTTCAGGGGGAAGGCTGGGATGGGGGTTACAACGACTAAATCGTAGTTGCAACTAAACAATACGCGTTGTTAATGAGGGCAACCAATTTTGGTCCGTTGCCAAGTTGTCAGTAGCGCTTCGTAACCCCCATCCTGGCGGGCACAATCATCCCCCCATCCTTCCCCCTCATCGGATGAATGGGAAGGAATCCGAGACCTTCACCTCGTAATTTCAGCGTCGCGAT
>JBBRML010000011.1:0-59976 GCA_038230855.1 Fimbriimonadales bacterium
AGCCCTTCCCGGATTGTCGAGATCGCCTCCCGGCGATCCTCAGGCAGCTCGGCCAAATAGGCTTCGGCGTTGGCAGCTTTGCTCGTCACAGGCCGATATTACCAACTTGAACCGCCTCCAGAAGTTCACTTTCCCGGAGGCGGCGTACTTGCGGCTAGCGTTCAGGCTAGCGTTCAGGCTAGTGCTCTGTCTCGTGGGCGGCGCGCTGTTTCGCGTATTCGGCGACCAGAACTTGCTGCTCAGGATGCGGTAGCTCGGCATAGTGCGAGACGTTCTGCCGGAACCGACCGCGGCCCTTGGTGATTGAGCGGAGGTCTAGCGCGTACCGCATCATTGTGCTCATCGGCACCGACGCTTTCACGCGTGTCTTGCCCGGCGAGATAGGGTCCATTCCTGCCAGGTGGCCACGGCGACCGTTCAGATCACCGACGACATCCCCAACGTTTTCGTCTGGCACATCGACCTCCACGTCCATGATTGGTTCGAGGATTATCGCGCCCGCTTGCTCTGCCGCGGCGCGGAGCGCCAGCGCCCCCGCAATCTTGAAAGCGGCCTCGCTTGAGTCGACATCGTGGTAACTGCCGTCATAGACGCTCACCTTCAGGTCGGTGGCAACAAAGCCTGCGAGCAGCCCGTGCTCCATGGCTTCACGTATGCCCTTCTCGATGGCCGGAATGAAGTTCTTGGGAATGGAGCCCCCGACGACTTTGTTTTCAAACACAAAGCCGCCACCCCGGTCGAGCGATTCCAGTTCGATCCAGCAGTCTCCAAACTGGCCCTTGCCGCCAGTCTGACGCTTGTGACGCCCTTGCGCCTTGGCCTTCCCCTTTACGGTCTCCCGGTAGGGGACCTTCGCGTCCTCAGTAGTTACGGTGACACCGAATTTCGCTTTGAGCTTTTCGATTACCGTATCGAGGTGAATATCGCCCATGCCCGCCAAGATATCTTGGTGGGTGACGGCATCTCGCTCATGGTGCAGAGTCGGATCCTCTTCGAGAAGGCGTGCGATTGCATTACCGAGTTTGTCCTCGTCTGCTTTCGTGCTGGGTCGGATTGCGACACGGTAGACAGGTTCGGGCAAAGTGGCGGCGGGCAAAATGATTTTGTCTTTTGCCGTCGTGATGGTATCGCCAGTGTGGGTGTCAGAAAGCTTCGCGATGGCGCAGATGTCACCGGCGATGACGGCGTTGGTCGCCTCTTGGCCTTTGCCGTGAGGATAGAACAGGTTGTGAACTCGCTCTTCCTTTTCTCGTGACGAATTCAGGACATGCATATCGGACTTCAGCGTGCCACTGAAAATGCGGACGAAGTTGATCTTGCCTACAAAAGGGTCGGCCGTAGTCTTGAAGACATATCCGGCGAGGGGCCCTGCGGGGTCCGGCTTCATCGGCTGGTCGTTGAAGACTTTCGGCACATCCACGGGCGACGGGAGTTCACCAACGATGCGGTCGAGCAACGTGGCAACACCAATTCCGCTCATGGCGGAGCCAAGAAGAACGGGAACAACTCGCCCCGTCTCTACTCCGACGAGTAGGCCGTGCTCGATCTCGTCCTCGGTGAGTTGCTCGCCCTCCAAATATTTGAGCGCGAGATCGTCATCGCCCTCTGCGGCGGCGTCCATCATCTTTTCACGGCGCTCGGCGGCTTCTGCGGCGTACCCCGTCGGAGTTTCCTCCATATCGACGCCCCGATCTTTACCTTTGTACACCTTCATGTTGAGGAGATCGAGGACGCCGGAAAACGCAACTTGGTGACCGATCGGAATCTGGGTGTTGACTACTTTGCGGCCATACCGCGCATGCAACGTCTCCATGAGGCCATCAAAGTCCGCATTGTCGCGCTCCAGCTTGTTGACAAAAATGCACGTTGCGAGGCCGTGCTGCTCCGCAACTTCCCAGGCGAGCTCGAAGCCAACGTCTAGGTCGCGCTTCGCTTCGGCGACGATGATCATTGATTCGACCACGTCGGCGATGGAGTGCAAATCGCCGATGAAGTCGGGATAGCCGGGAACGTCAATGAGATTGATCTTGCAACCATGCCATTCGAGGGGCACGATGGAAGCACTGAGTGAAATTTTTCGACGAATCTCGAGCGGGTCAAAGTCGCTCTGAGTGTTTCCCGCGTCAACGCTCCCGACGCGGTCGGTTGCTCCCGCGGTGTAGAGCAAGTGCTCGACGAGCATCGTCTTTCCGGAACCGCCGTGGCCGACAATGGCCACGTTTCGTATCTTATCTGGGGTGTACTGCTTCACCTCATATCCTCCTTTGGGTACTCGGCGTCGTCGCGATTTCGATTTTGGTGGAACGCCGCGGCGGCGTCATTCCAAGCATACGCCCGCAACGCTGAATTTGGTAGGGGTTTTACTCGGGCGTGCCCGCCGAATGGGGACTTTTCTTTCAGCACGAACCGGTTTCGCCTTTCGGCCGTCATTGTTGAGGGCGAGTAATCTATGAACATGCAGTTGGCAATCGTGGCTTTAGCAGCGATGCAGGCAACGGGTGATGGGCTCGTCATCAAAGAGGTACTGATCGGAAAAGGCCCTGTCGCCTCAAGCTATGACGTCGTACGCGTGCACTACACGGGCAAGTTAACGAACGGCAAGGTATTCGACACGTCGCGCAAGCGCAACCAGCCGTACGAGTTCGTCCTCGGCACTCAGAGCGTCATCAAGGGTTGGGACGTTGGGATTGCTGGAATGCGAGTTGGCGGAAAGCGCAAGCTCATCATTCCCCCAAAGTTTGGCTACGGCGATCAGCCTCAGGGGGATGACATCCCTGCGAATTCGACGCTGGTATTCGAAGTCGAGCTTGCTGGCCTGTTTACTCCAAAAGTTAAGACATCTCACGCGGGCTCGGGCGATGCGGCGGCCGTTGGAGACTCAATCACCTTCCAATACGTCGCGAAAGCAAGCGGCAAGAAATTTGACTCAACCTATGACGGCGGCACGCCGATGACGATTCAACTCGGGCGCACCCAGTTGCCACCGGGCCTGACCAGGGGTTTGATCGGGGTTAAGAAGGGTGAAAAACGCACGATCACGATTCCACCTGAGGCGGGATTGGGTAAGCGCGAGGTTCCGGGGAAGATTCCCGGAAACTCGATTCTGATCTTCGAAGTCGCCGTTCTGAGCGTAACTAAAGCTTAATACGCAAAAAGGCCACGCACTCAAAGTTGGGTGCGTGGCCGATTGTAAGTAGCTTAAGCGGCGGCTTTTGTAGCCTTGTTCGCAGCCTTTGCAACGCGCGACTTGCGCCGGGCAGCCTGATTCTTGTGGATGACACCACGCTGCACAGCTTTGTCGAGCGCGCTGATTGCGGTGACGAGCTTCTCTTCCGTGGATTCACCAGCGATCGCCGCCTTCTTCACCTTTCGAATGTGCGTCTTTAGCGCACTCTTGGTGGCGGTGTTCGCCAGGTGCTTCTTCGCGCTTCTGCGAAGGTCTTTCTTACTAGATTTAGTGTTTGCCATATGCGGATATTTGGGTCAGTGTACCACGGCTTCCCGAGTTACTTCTTGATGAACTTCCTCTTGGTCTTGTCGAACCCTTGATCGACCTTCTTGCCATCGAAGTGCCAGACCGGAGAACCGGAGCGCTGATAGAAGCACTGATAGCTTGAGAGAAGGGAGGCGACGAGTCGGCGCGTCGTTCGGCGCACAACGTTCATCTCGGCGAGAATCGTCAGATAGTCCGCACCCTTTGGCCAATGAGCCATGGTCGCGATGAGCAGCTCGAGAGTGCTCTTTCCTTCCGCCTCAACGCCAATTTGCCGAAGCTCTTCCATGCGTTGCGAGGAGATATAGACGACGGGATCCGGTTGATCCATCCACTCAAAGTCGAATACGTTTTGCCGGCCCGTACGCGTGATCGTAAATACGGCACCACTCTCGACGTTTTGCTCAAGCCACCAGTCGATGAATCCGAATAGTAGTCGGTCCTGCGTATTTCCCCAGACTTGGAGTTCGCGACCGCTGGACATCTGGAGGATGTACTCCTGGATATTCGGGTCCGTGGCGAGCCACCCGGTTGGGAACTGACACATTGGGAACGTACCGAGCTCGCGGTGGATGGACTTCAACACGAGGCGGCAGGTCTCGGCCATCTGCTTCGGCTGAGGCTGAATATCTTCGTCGTTGACGTCGGTAGCCAGCGGGTGCGAGAGCAGTTTTCGAAGCGATGAGGACAATCCTTCGTCGGTCAACTCAACGTCGACGTATTCGCCTTCCTCGTCCTTAACGGTTGACTGCGTAAACTGGAACGGCTCTGGAAGTTCGTGAATGTAATCCGGAATGTCGCCGGCTTTGCGGAACCGATCGCCGCCGACCCACTGGACCGCTTTGGATCCCTTGAGCGCAACCATGATGTTTGCGAAATCGTCGGGGAACGTTTTGTTGCTCGGCGTGATCTCGTAGTTCTCTTCGAGCAATTTCGTCGCCGTCGTTGATGTTGGGTTTGCCAAGATCTTTCCGATAAGCTTTTCGACGTCCTCGGCTTTGACCTCAATCGGAGCAGCGTCGTCAAGTTCGATCGTAGGAATCAGCTTCTCGGCAAGTCGGATCGCAGCGGAAACCCACTTCTTCGCTTCAGATTCGGCATAGAATGCCCCGTCGGCGCTAAGAATGTATCCGGGCACTTCGAGGAGGCGGCGGAAGAAGCCGTAGGAGTCAAAGATTATTTGCTTTCGGGGGTCTGCGGGATAGAGAGCAACGTAAGCGACCGCTCCGATCACTTTGGCGCTCATCGGCGCTCCGGCCTTTAGTGCGTCCTCGGCGGCGCTGTCGCTTCTCCAATCAACTTTTTTCAGCTTGATTGCGGCCTCGTCGACTTGCTCTTGCGTGACGCCATTCAGACCAAGCGCTCGCGGGACAAGTTCATCAACGCCAATGAAGCCCCAACCGGCGAGAGCGATTTCGTCGTTCGCGGTGAGAACAAATCCGCGATCGCGAGAGGCAAAGCGCCGAATCGAATTCTCGGCAACTTCAATGCTTACGAGTCGAGAGAATGACAGTTCGGAGGCGAGCGCGGAAATGCTCATTGGCCCGCCGAATCGATTCAAAAAGAGTTGGAGTGATTCCGCAAACGGTTTCCCTTCGCTCAAGAGCCGCGCGGCCGGTATCCATCGGCGCTCGTGGTATGCGAATCGCTCAGGATTTGAGGCGAGCAACGAACGAACCGTGGCCAGACCAATTCCGTCATTTGATAGTTGGTCGGCGAGTTCGCTCAGCTTAACTACCGATTCCAGCTCGGTTAGTTTCTCAAGGATGAGCCGATCAACATAGGATCGCGCAGAAATTTCTTCGGGCTTAAATGAAACGGACTTCGCCAAGGGATTCCTCATGCGCCAGGCTGACGCAAGGTTCTATTATGACCGTTTTTGAGCGGTTTTTTCCACGGTTATGCCACGGAGTAGCCAATGTTTAACGTACCATCAGTACAAGCATGCACATGTTGCGCCGCGCATTCACGTTGATCGAGTTGCTGACCGTCATCGCGATCATATCCGTATTAGCGGCAATTCTTTTCCCGGTTTTTGCTCGAGCGAAGGCCTCCGCGAAGCAGACCACATGCCTCAGTAATTTACGCCAGATTGGTGCGGCAACCGCGCTTTACATGTCGGACAGCGACGGCATATTTCCGAGTGCGCTCGACCCGTCGGACAAATATGCGCCGGACATTTGGGCGACCTTTCCGGACTTTCAGAACAAAATCAACAACATGCCGATGCTGCACGAAGTGCTACAGGAATATGTGAAGTCGAGGCAAGTGTTCCGCTGCCCGTCCGACACAGGTACCGACACCCTCGATCACAACTTTCCGAAGGAGTTCAAAACGTCGCCGACGATGTTCTCCTATTACGGATCGAGCTACCTGTTCCGCACGGAGATCGCCTTCCGGCAATACTCGGATACCAGTTTTCGTCTGCCTGCGGAGACGAACGTGTACTTTGACGGGGCTGGGCATTGGCATGGAGCAGGACGCGGCCTTGAGCCGGATGACAACTTCGAAACGTACATCAACCTTTCTCGCGGATACCGATACAACACTCTTTTTGGCGACTTCCATGCGAAGAGCCTCACCCGGGGAGAGTTAGACGCGGCCTGGGCCAAGCCACTTTAGCCCGTGGTTCTCCGCCCGTACGGCATCGTCCGCGCCGGAATACTTGAGTTCGGCGATGAGCTAATCGTTGAAGACGGAGTCGCCGTCGACAGGCGGTCGGCGACCGGGCCGAGCGACGCATTCATTGTTTCATCAGCGTTCACGAATGCCCATTCTCACCTCGAGTATCGGGGGCTGCAAGACAAGATTTTCGCCGCCGATTACTGGCCCTGGATCCGGGAGTTGACCCAGTTTAAAGGGAGCGAGACGGCGGACCACGTGACGGCAGCCTGCCTTCTAGCAGCCGCGGAAAACCGCCGAACGGGGGTTGCGTGGATAGGCGAACATTCCGACCGGCCGGGCTCGGCACAGGCTCTCCTTCAGTTCAATATTTGTGGCGTACTCTTTCAAGAGATAATCACCTTTTTCGAGCGTGAATCTCCAGAAGCGAAGCTCGCCACTGTACTCCAGCGGCGCGAAGCAGCGGCAATCACGTTCTCGGGACCGACCTACTATGCCGCGCATGCGTTTCAAACCGTCGATGCGACAACCCTTCGAGAGATCGCCAGGTCCGAAGAACCGTTCAGCATGCATGTCGCCGAAACAACTTTTGAGTCCGAACTGACCGAGAACGGAACGGGACCGATCGCCGACTTCTATCGCGCCTTTGGCGTTGACGTGCCCGTCACCGGTGAGCGCCTCATGCAGTCGCTTGACTCGCTAGGTCTCGTTCGAACCGGAGCGCAGTTCGTGCATTGTTGCGACGTGGTTGATGCCGAAATCGACTTGCTCGCGCGGCGGGGCGTTACGATTGCCCACTGTCCACGGTCGAATGTGCGCCTGAAGTGTCCCTTCGCACCCGTTCGCCGATTCTTGGAGGCGGGCATCGTAGTTGGGCTCGGAATGGATTCTGCGGCGAGCTCGGGCGCGATTGACATGTTTGCCGAAATGCGATCGGCTCTCAGCTCGTCAAGGGAGCTCGGAGAACCGCTGACGTCGGAGCAAGTTTGGCTCATGGCAACCGATCTCGGATACAAATCCGTGCCAGCCGCCCACGTAAATTCAGCGCAGCCGTTGATCAAAATTGAGTGCGAGCCGGGGGCCAGCTTGGACGAAATCATTGAGGGATCGACGCCCGCCTCGGTATCGTGGATCTGATGGATGAGCGTGACTCCAACATCGGCGGCGATGCGGTCGAAACCGCGCCTAGCTGCAAAAACTGCGGCGCGGCGATCTCCGGACAATTTTGCTCGGCTTGCGGCCAATCCGCCGACGCTCACATCCCTTCGATTCTCGGCCTGTGCCACGAAGCGTTCGGCTCGATCTTCTCGTATGATTCGCGCCTTTGGCGAACAATACGAACTTTGCTGTTGCGGCCTGGGCAGCTCACGGTTGACTTTGTTGAAGGTCGACGCGTGCGGTATCTAGGGCCGCTCCAACTTTTCCTTTGGCTAGAAACGATTACCTTCTTCGCCCACCGGCTTTTCTTTGAAACTGACCCCAAGATCGGGGACGCCAAGATGCGGGAGCTGTTAATGCTTGCGGTTTTGGTCGCGATAGGGCAGTCCGTTCTGTTCGTTCGACGTCGACGGAAGTTCGTTGAGCACTTAGTGTGTACAAGTCACATCTGGGCGGTCTTGATGATCGCTTTGCTCGCGCTGTATTGCGTGCTGCCGGCGGTTGGTCACGTGTTCACGCATCTCAGGATTGGTGTTGCAACGACCTACGTCGCGATCGTGGTCACCTTCGCGTACACGGCTCTCGCCTTTGCAAGGGTTTATCGCGAGGCTGTGTTGATTTCGCTGATCAAGGCTGCGTTCCTGCTAGCAGCGTGCGCTTGGACTGATGCCCACCTCGCGCGTGTACTTTTTGGTCGGTCCCTCTTTTTTTAGGCCGTCGATTCCACAGTTACATGCACCCGCGCTTTTTCGCCCGGTAATCGAGCGGGCACGAGCGTGGACACACCAGGCTCTTGCATCGTCACCCCAAGCCAGATCGGAGCGGATTCGATTGTCGCCGGATTGTGAGTGATCACGATGAACTGGATGCGGTCCACGAACTCTTGCAAAAGGGCGGCGAAGCGCTCCACATTTCTACCGTCGAGGGGAGCGTCGACCTCATCGAGCACGACGAGCGGAGCTGGCCGGACTTGCAGAAGCGAAAACAGGAAAGCGGTCGCGCAGAGTGATCGCTCGCCGCCGCTCAGGAGATTGAGGCCTTGTCGACGTTTGCCGGGGAGTGTTACATTGATGTCGACACCGCTTTCGAGGATGTCATTTGGATCGGTCAGCGAGAGCGCTCCCTCGCCTCCGCCAAAGAGCTTCTGGAAGAGTCCGCCAAAAGCTTCTGCGACAGCAAAGAACGTCGTCGTAAACTTTTCACGGGTCATGTCATCGAGCTCTTTGATGCTCGCCCGCACGGTGTCGATTCCTTGTTGCACGTCGTCTCGCTGCGCCTCCAGTTCCGTGTAGCGAACCGAAACACGGTCGAACGCTTCGATAGCGCCTATGTTGACTTCTCCCATCGCCTTAATCTCCCTTCGAAGTCGGCTAACAACACTTTGTGCGTCGTCGGGAACCTCGATCAATCCGACCTGAGCTGTGGCTTCTTGCTCTGAAATCGAATACTGCTCGAGCAGTCGTTCCGCAGCGGCCGCCTTTTTGGTCTCGGACCGCGCACGCGTGATTTCCGCTTGGCGAAGGGTGTCGCCGACGGCTGCACTGTCACGCCTCAAGGACTTCAGCAGCTCCGTAAGTTCGCCGTTTCGGGAGATATGTGATTCACGCGAAAGGTGGGCGGCGTCCAGTAAGGTGCCGAACTCTTCACGTTTTTTCTCGAATTGACCAAGGTCGGACTCGAGTTGACCGATCTCGATTCGGACGCGTGCCCTTTCCGGCTCGAGATTTGAGAGCCGCCGCGTTCGCTGGTCGTCCCCAAGGCGGTAATTCTGAACTCGCCGTTCTGCGATGTCGTGCCTTGCTTCGGCTTCCTTGTTCCGCAGCTCCGCCTCACGTAGTCGGCTTTCTGCGCTCTCGGCATCGACGGTACGAGCGGCCAATTCCTTGACTGCCGCGTCGCGATGGGCTTCGAGCGTAGCAACGTCGGGGATCTCCGCGGCGCCTTCCGCGGGTTTGGACAGCGACTCGATCTCGGTTGCAAGTTTCGCACGGCTTCGTTCAGCGTCCCGTTTCTCCGCGAGAAGTGTCGTTACGAGCGATTCTGAATCGTGCGCGTCGTCGCGCATTTCAAGCAAGCTATCCCGTAAAGTCGCCTGATCGGAAAGTATCTCTTCAGACTCCCGTGTGCGCTTACGGACGCGTCGATCGTGCTCCGAGACGACCTTTTCCAGAGCCGCCAGCTGTTGTTCAATCTCGTCGAGATCGGCGCGGCGCTGCACAAATCCGTATCCGGATCGGCTATTGCGCCCACCAGACACCGCTCCCGCCTGATGAACCACTTCCCCGTCGAGTGACACGAGCCGCGACCAGCCTGAAGTCCGCGCCAGTTTGAGGCCGTCATCGAGGGTTTCGACGATGCAAATTCGGCTCAAGAGGCTGTCGATTACGGGCCGAAACCGTGACTCGCACTCGACAAGCTCGGACGCGACTCCGACGACACCGACATCTTTGGTCAGCCGCCGAAGTTCGTCAGTCACGTAGGCTGGTCGCATCAAGCTGATCGGTTGAAACGTGGCACGGCCAGCTTCGTTGCCTTTGAGCCAGGCGATTGCACTCTTCGCCTCGATATCGCTGTTGCAAATCAGGTCGTTTGCCGAGTTTCCGAGCGCGGTTTCGATCGCGAGGGCGAGATCGCGATCAGTACGGATCGCCTGAGCGACCGCGGTGTACTCTCCAGTCAGGGCACCGGCTTCGACGGCAGCGAGCACGGCACGAGAACCTTGGGCGAGACCCTCGTGTGAGTCAATTGTCGCCTCAATTCCTCGCCTCCGACCCTCCAAAGACGAACGCTCGGCAAGCGAATCGCGGACCGCGCGAGCGTCGTCATCGTCTTCTTTCCGGAGCGCTCGGAGCCGACGATCCATCTCCTCCAGCCTCAACTCGGCGGCTTCGAGGGGCGCCATCGCGGTTCTGAACGCTGCCTCTGCTTCAGCGATTCCTGCGAGCAAGTCGGGCATAGTGCGATCGATTCCCGCAAGTTCGCGGTTTGCGGCACGCAGGCGGTCGCGGCGATGCGCCAGTTCGGCGTCCGCTTTCATTTGCCGCGTGAGAGCTGATCGCGCCTCGGTCAACTGACTATCAATCGTCTGCAAAGTGCGAGCGAGGACTGCCGCCTCTTCGTCGGAGCCAACAAGCGACGCCTTCAATTCTGCTAATTGACGGGCATTTCGGTCGCGCTCTAGCGTTGCCAATTCCAGTTCAAGCTCGGCGTCCTTCAGGCGCTCTTGAGTCGTTTGCGTGTCTTCCTGCAGTGTCGATTCAAGTTCGTCGAAGCTCGCTAGCCGCTGATTCCCTAACCGGATGTCGGCCTGCGCCCGCTCCACCGACGCACTTGCTTCGCGATGCTTTGTTCGTAGGCGCTCAATTTCGATTTCGAGCTCCCTTGCCTTACGGGCAACGGTGTCGGACTCAGTTTCAAGTCGCTCCGATTCGAATGCCGTTTTGGTGAGCAGGGTGTTGGACGCCTCCACTCGTTCAATCGAGCTGAGTACAGCCTGCGAAGATTCCGCAAAGTCGCGCACCAACAATCCGACCTCAACTTCTCTCAACGCGCTCGCCGCAACCTTGTACTTCTTCGCGACCTCTGCTTCTTCGCGAAGCGGCTCGAGTTGCTGATCCAGTTCTCGCACGATATCGGTCACCCGCGTCAGGTGATCCTCCGCGGCGGTTAGCCGCCGAAGGCTTTCGACTTTCTTAGCCCGATATCGCTGAACGCCTGCCGCTTCGTCGATCCACGCCCGCCGATCTTCAGCAGAAGCCGCCAGAGCAGAATCGATTTCCTTCTGACCGACAATTGCGTAGCCCGAGCGGCCGAGGCCAGAGTCCGCGAGCAACTCGTACACATCGCGCAGCCGGCAGGTCTGTCGATTGATCGCGTACTCGCTTTCGCCAGCGCGCGTAAGCCGGCGAGAGATCGTCACTTCGGACGTGTCGACGGGAAGCGCACCGTCCTCATTGTCAAACAGGAGCGAGACCTCGGCGAATCCGACCGGCTTGCGGTTCGCACTACCACTGAAGATAACATCTTGGGTGGTTTGCGCACGTAGTTGGCGGGCGTTGCCCTCACCGAGTCCCCACAGAATTGCATCTACGAGGTTGGACTTTCCACAACCATTCGGGCCGACCACCGCCACGACACCGCCATCGAGTTCGAACTCGGTGCGATCGGCAAAAGTCTTGAAGCCAAAAATGCGGACGCGTTTGAGACGCATACTTTAGGCCTACCAGAATACACGGCTCAGCGGGCAGGTCGTTGCAGCTCAAACGTTGTTCCCGAAGCAGCCCTCTCGTAGTAGGCGCCACCGAGGCGAGCAATCGGCTGAAACGAGCCCAAATTTTCGAAAGTATCCGCGCGAACGTGGATGAGCTTGGCCTCGCCGATCACGTACCGCGCCGCACCTGCCCCTTCTCCGTGCTCCACGATATCGAAAAGCACGCACTCGATTTGAACTGGACTTTCGAGCACTCTCGTCGGGCGGACGACGGTTGATTCTATTTGTGTGAAGCCCGATAGAGGCCACTCGGATTCTTCGAACGGAAGCACAGCACTCGTTTCGTTCATGCCGGCCGCCATCTCCTCCGTCACGAGGTTGACCACGTATTCCCCGTTCGCCCTGATGTTGCGTAAGGTGTCTTTCTCAGTCCCGTCCGGTTTCAGAGTCGGCGAGAACGCGATGCTCGGCGGATTACCTCCGGCAAGCATCATGAAGCTGAATGGCGCAAGGTTGGCGACTCCGGACGGAGACACCGTACTCACGAAGGCGATCGGCCGCGGGATTACCAAATTCGAAAGAAGTCTGTACGCCTCGGTCGGGGTAATCGAGTCGAATGCAACAGATACGAAACTCGCCTGCACTCTTGATTATGGTTCGCTCCATAATCGGTTCATGATTCACGGCATCTCGATCGCGGCGACAATTTTGCTCCACCAGGCACCGGCTCGACGGCCGATGACGCCGCAGGCGATGATCACCCTCTATTACGCGACGCTGAACGCCGCAACGAAGTCGAACGATCTGGTCGCGTTGAACAAGTGGTATCTCTTGCACACAGTTCCGGAGTTTGCCTACACGAGCTTTCAAAAGCTTGTTTTCAAGCGGGACGTCTTTCTCGCTGGCCTCAAAACGCAAACCAAGGCTATCCAGTCCGTCTCCAAACAGCAGATCCATCTCGGCAAAGGAATCCTTTCGGGAAACACATTTAAGGTGTCTACGGACGGCGAATTTGAAGGAACGGTGACCTTCGACGGAAAGCTTTTGCTGATGACCGACTCGAGCCAGTCTTTGGACTTCTGGTCAAGACAGGCGGGCGTTTGGAAACTGACGTCGGTCAAGGTAACAAAGGAAGATGTGCAGATGCGTGAACACAAGTGATCGGGTTCTCTACACTTGCCTCGTTGCCCGCGCTCCGAGCCTACAAGTCGCGCCGAGCGAGCTCATACGATCCCACTGGTGGAAATTTTGACTGGTGGACGATTGAGCCTGGCGAAACCCGCACGTTATTGCGCGAGGGAAAGGCCGGCTGCATCAAGCACATTTGGATGACGGTTGGCGGGGATGACGCTTTTCCACGCAAGCTGGTGCTGACCGCACACTGGGACGACGAGCCAAACCCAAGCATCGAGGTTCCGTTGGGCGATTTCTTTGGGCTCGGCCACGGAAAGTTTAAGAACTTCTGTTCGCTACCGCTGCAGATGTCTCCCGCTGACGGCCGAGGTATGAACTGTTGGTTTCCGATGCCTTTCGATTCTGCGACCATGTCGATTCAAAACGAAGGCGAGCTGCCGGTCAACCTGTACTTCTATATCGACTACGAGGAGTACACCAAATCCACGGCGGAGTTGGCGCGATTCCATGCGACTTGGCGCCGCGAAGCTTGCACAGAGGGTTGGCTCACCGAGAAACTCAACGCTGAAAATCACCGGCGCATCTGGCAAGAGAATCCCAACCTCAGCGACGTCGAAAATTACGTGATCTTAGAGGCGGAAGGATCGGGCATTTACGTTGGCTGTAACTTGAATATCGATTGCTTCCAACGTCAGGGCAACGACTGGTACGGGGAGGGCGACGACATGATCGTGATCGACGGCGAGCCTTGGCCGCCGCGCTTGCACGGCACGGGCACGGAAGATTACTTTTGCACGGCCTTCGGACCCAGCGAGGAGTTCTCGGCACCGTATCACGGCATTCACTTGAATAGTGGCAACAAAGCTTGGCCGTGGAGAGGAAAGAACTCCATGTATCGATTTCACATCGAAGATCCGATTCGGTTTGAACGCTCCATCAAGGTGAGCATCGAGCACGGCCATGCGAACAAGCTGTCGAATGATTACAGCAGCACGGCCTATTGGTATCAGATGGAGCCGCACCGGAAATTTCCGAGTCTTTTGCCGTATCCACAACGCGTTCCGAGACCCGATGAACCCGAGTTTCCTGGTTAAGCAGGAATCGGCTGGGCATGGGCCTCATTTAGCAGAAGCCAATACATGGACATTTGCAGAACGGCGTCTTCGAATGCGTGGTGGTCGTCGGGCTTACGCACGTAAGAGTTAGCGCCAAGTTCATAGCAGCGTTTCCGCTCTTCTAGGCTCTGAGATGACGAGAATACGACGACCGGAACGTGGGCGTACACGTTGTGCGCGCGGATCCAATTGAGGATGTCAAATCCGGAAATGTCTTGAAGATGAAGATCGAGAATTACCAGGTTGGGGGTCGTGTCGATGTCTCGCTCTAGGATGCTGAAGGCCTTCGCCCCATCGCAGGCGACGACAACTTCGTTCGTCACATTTATGCGACGCAGCGCGCGAAGCGTGATTCGCTCATCGTCAACGTTATCCTCGACCAATAGAATCTTTTTCGTACTCATATCTCATTCCTGCAATCGCGTGGATGAACAGCCAAGCTTCGGACTCGAAGTGCAATCCTTCTTGCTAGTCTTTGACCTGGCCAGAGCGCCCGTTGCGGTTCCCTTTAGAACAATTCTCAGCGAGTTTATCGGATTGCATGCGCTAGTTTGATGCCAACTTTATCGCAACAAATCTACGGTAAGGCTTGCCCACACGGTTCAGGCGCAAAATCTGCTAACTTAGGCACCGATGACCGCGGAATCTCACCTCGAACACTCCAAGCCTGACGAAAAGACCGGCCTTGCCGGATTGATGCCTCGCAAGATCAACGTTGCGATGATCGGCGCCGGCTCGTTTTTCACAAATTCCATTCTCAAAGACATTGCGCTGATTCCTGGAAACATGGGCGGCGAATTGCGTTTGGTGGACATCGACGCCGAGCGACTAGAATTGACCCGTCGACTCATGGAGAAGATCGTCGCCGAAATCGGTGCGAGCAAGAAGTGGGTGATTCGTGCCAGCACGGATCGGACAGAAATGCTAGCGGGCGCGCACTACATCGTAAATTCAATCGAAGTCAGCGGTGTCGCGTGCGTGCGATTTGACAACGACATTCCGCTTGAGTTTGGGATCAGCCAGAACATTGGGGACACGATCGGTCCGGGCGGCCTGTTCAAGGGCCTCCGCACCGTGCCCGTTTTCCTGCAGATACTGAAGGACGCGGAGCGTTTGTGCCCGAACGCCGTCGTCCTGAATTACACGAACCCGATGAACATGATGTGCCTGGCCGCCGCACGCGCTTCGTCGATGCAGGTTGTCGGTCTTTGTCACTCCGTGCAAGGCACCTCGAGGCAGTTGGCTGGCGTCGCAGAAGTTCCGTACGAGCAAGTCCAATGGAAATGCGCAGGCATCAACCACTTAGCTTGGTTCACGGAGTTCAACGGGCCGGACGGCAGCCTCTACCCGAAGCTGATGGAACTCGCCGCAGATCGGACGAGCAAATTCGCGACGGACGAACCGGTACGAAGCGACATGATGCTTCACTTCGGCGCGTTCATCACGGAGTCGAGCGGACACCTCAGCGAATACCTTCCCTACTATCGCAAGCGAAAAGAGCTCCTCGACAAGTACACGGACACCGGCTATCGCGGACAGGAGAGTTTCTATGCGGACAATTGGCCAACTTGGCGGAAAGGAAACGATGCGGCACGCGCGAAACAGCTGTCAGGCGAGGACCCGATCAAGTTGGAGCGGAGTTTCGAGTACGGCGCATGGATCGTGGAGTCGATCGAGAAGAATGTCCCGATTCTGATTCACGGTAACGTCGCGAACAACGGTTGTATCGAGAACTTGCCACAGGATGGATGCGTCGAGGTCGCGTGCCTGGTGAACCACAACGGGATCCAACCGACGCGATTCGGGCGACTTCCGCGACAGATGGCGGCAATCTGCGATTCGAACATGCGAATGTTCGATCTCGCCGCTGAAGCGGCCATCCACCGGTCAAAAGAATTCGCCTTTTTGGCGCTAACTCAAGACCCGCTGACGGCCGCAGTGTGTTGCCCAGCGGAGATCAAAGAACTCACAAAGCGTCTCTTTGACGTCGAGGCCGAGTTCCTTCCTGGCTTCAAGTAGACACAGGAAGGCCGAATGTAGCCCAGAGGGTGTCCGGTAATGCTTCGTAGCAAAGTGGACACCCGGCTAGGCCGGTTGCACGAACCGTCGCGACGGTTGTTCGACAAAAAGGGCATGCCGTCGCGTTCGGCTTTCGGTGAATCATCCGCATCAAAATAGTCGACGCGGACGAAATCGAACTTGAGCACCCTTCGCATAGGTGCTCTTCCTTTCCGCCGTTAATTCGGACTTTCAGGACCGCGGGATGCGGGCAGCGTGCGCACTGCACGACTAGAAAGCCGTGCCAACGGACGTGTGCGCTCGGAACAGACTCATCAGCTTTCGGGTTATCGGTCCGGGTCGACCGTCGCCGATTGGGCGACGGTCAAGGGTCACCATTGGGATCACTTCGGCTGCGGTCCCAGTCAGGAACGCTTCGTCCGCCGAATAAACGTCGAACGTCGTGAGGAACGTTTCCTCGACAGCGATGCCTTGTTGACGAGCGAGCGCGATCACGGTGTCGCGGGTAATACCTTGAAGGATTCCGCTTGCCGGGTGCGGGGTGAGGACAACTCCCTTTCGGATGAGGAAGATGTTATCGCCCGTGCACTCTGCGATTTGACCCTGCGCGTTGAGCATGAGCGCTTCGCCTGCGCCGACGCGGTTCGCCTCGGCCTTCGCGAGGATGTTGGAGGCGTACTTGCCGAGACATTTGATGCGCGGATCGAGGGCATCCGGGCTGATGACTCGAATCGCCGATGTCACGACATCGAGGCCATCTTCGTACGCAGAGGGCGGGTACAGCGCGAGAGTGCTCACCATGATCATCATGTTCGGCGTCGCATCGATGTTCTTTGGATCGAGCCCAAGACCGGTGCCGCGAGTCACATTTAGCCGAATATAGCCTTCGGAAATGTCCGCTTCGCTGCAAAGCTTGAGAATCTGCGCCTTGAATTCGGTGACACAAATCTTCATTTGATAGTCGAGGTAGCGGCAGCCGTTGTAAAGGCGTTCGAGATGCTCGTCGAGCTTGAAGACTTTACGATCGTAGATGCGAATGCCTTCGAAAACGCCGTCTCCGTAAAGATGGGCATGGTCCGCGACACTCGTAACCGCCGATTCCAGCGGCATCGTTTGACCGTTCAACCAGACAAGCTTTGGCATAGGGACAGTTTACTTTCTCGCGAACGAAGTTGGTGCTTTCGCCGAACAGGTCGAACGACGGGAAGCTAGTAGACTCGGCGCATTATGCGTCGCCTCACGAGACCGTCTTGGCCTTTAGCGGTTTCTTTTTTTCTTGCCGTTTGCACTTCCGAACTGCTACACGGTCAGACGCCGTTGGAAATTCAAATTCGAGCTCTTCCCCACGTTCTTGGGGTCAAGGTCCAAACAAGCAATCGTGGCCCGAGCGGTGTTCTTGAACTCACGTTCCAGCAACCGGTGGATCACGCGCGACCGCTCGGCGCGAAATTTGAGCAACGCGTATTCATCAGTCACTCTGGTTTCGATGAGCCGGTGATCTTAGGAACGGAAGGCTATTCCGCTCGCGGAGTCGGAAGCGGCGGAGAACTGCGGCGCATGCTTGGTAAACCAAATTTGGTTACGGTAGAGCATCGATACTTCGGACGCTCGATTCCAACGCCTCTGGACTGGAAGCAATTGACCGTTCGAAACGCAGCTGCGGACATGCACGAGATTGTGACGTCGCTCAAGCGCCTCTACCATGGTAAGTGGGTGGCGACGGGGGCAAGCAAGGGCGGCCAGACGGCACTCTTTTACAAGTGCTTTTACCCGCACGACGTTGACGCGACGGTTGCATATGTCGCCCCAATCAATCTTGGCCAGGAAGACCCGCGCATCAGCAAGTTTATGGAAACGGTCGGCGACGCGCCAACCCGAACTTTGATCAAGGAGTTTCAAATCGCCCTACTAAAACGTGAGGATGAGATTCTGCCGTTGCTCAAGGCAGATCCAGCTAAGTACTCGATGGGTGTCGCGAAAGCCTACGAGTTTGGTGTGCTTGAATTCCCGTACGGGTTTTGGCAATATGGATCAAACACGAAGGTGGATTCCGTTCCTGGTCCAGACGCACCAGCGAGTGCGTTGGCGGCGGCGTATAAGGCGGTGAATGCCATGTATTATTATTCCGATGCCGGAATCAAACAGTTCGAGGCGTTCCAGTACCAAGCGTTCACCGAAATCGGCTACTACAACTACGACATCACCGATTTCAAGGCTTACTTGAGGGCGAATCCGAATCCTACGAACAAGGTTTTGTGCCCGCAGGAAACTCAAAATTCACTAATCTACAATCCCGCCACGATGGCATTTGTGTTCGAAACTCTCCAATATCGGGCCGAGAACGTAGTGTATGTTTACGGCGAGACCGACGCATGGTCGGCGACACAGATGCAGTTATTGGGCCGCACGAACAGCTTCAAAATTGTAGTGAAGGGTGCTTGGCACAACGCGACCATTCACGGCGCGTCGGCTGAGCAAAAGTTGCAATTCTTGACGGCTTTGGAGTCCTGGCTGGGCTTGAAGCTGAATCGAGACTAACAATCTCTGGACCTAGGTCCAGGGAGTCAATAGGTCCTCGCGGCTCGTCTGAAGCATAATAGAGAGTCCCGGACTCGTTGTCTCCTGTAAATGAAGCGTATTTTTTGGGGTTTTTTATCGTTGTTGGCCCTTGCGTCAGCGGCAATGGCTATCTCTGCGTACCGTTTTGAGGCAACTGTCGCCAAAAACGTGTTCGTTGATGGCATTCCAGTTGGTGGACTGTCGCCAACGGAGGCGCAGCGCAAAATTCGAATCTGGTGGGAAGCCGTGCGAATTAACGCGCTCGAGATGCGGCATCCGAAGATCAGAAAGCCCATCGCGCCGATGACGCCAGGTGCCCTCGGCGTGTTGGTTGATGATGTTGCGACTGTTGCGCAGTTGCCGCTGGCCGAATTTATTGGATCCCTGAAAGATAAGCTCACCAGCGACGACCCGGTTCGCCGCGATTTTGCTCCGAAATTCAAGGCTATCCCCGCTGACCTGACCGTACTGAAATCGACAATCCACGCGTCAGTTGGCGACCCACATCCCGCTCGAGCACGGTTCGTCAACGGCCAAGTTGAGGTCGAACCAGAAGTTAGCGGGTTTCAGTTGGAGCAGGCGGAACTTTTCGATGCCGTCGTGAAAGCGGTTTTGTCCGAGCAAGCCCTCGAGTTACCGCTGTCAGAGGCTCCCAAACACTTTTCTGACGAATCCCTGAGCGCGATTAAAGAAGTCGTGTCCGAATTCGGAACGAATTTTTCCGCAAGTAACCGACCACGTAGCGCGAATATCAAACTCGCCCAGAGCAAGATCAATGGCACGATCCTCGGGCCCGGTGATGTCTTCAGTTACAACAACACCGTTGGTCCCAGAACCTTGAAGGCAGGCTTTCAGCTGGCGGGAATCTACAAGAACGGCAGACACGACACGGGTATTGGCGGCGGCATCTGCCAGGTCAGCACGACGCTCTACAATACGGCCTTATTTGCGGACCTTTCGATTCGGCAAAGACTGAACCACTCTTTGCCCGTGCCTTACGTTCCGCTTGGTCGCGACGCAACCGTTGATTACGGACGCATCGACCTATTGATTCAAAACACCTACGCAACACCGATTGCTATCGCGGCTGAGTATCGGCCAGGTCACCTCACTTTTCGAGTTCTGGGGACAAAGGACCCAAGCTTAAGCATAAAGCTCACCGCCGATGAATACAAGAGTTGGCCCCGAGTAACCAAAACTATTCCCGATCCAACCGTCCCACCTGGCAAACAGGTGCTGGTTGATAAAGGGTGTGACGCATTCTCTATCCGCACCTATCGACGAGTATTCAAGAATGGCCAACTCGTTCGGACGGATTCGCTCGGCCGTAGCCATTATCCTGGTGGGCCGAAAATCGTTGCCGTCGGTGCGCCAATTCCTATCGCCGGGGTACCGGGAGCATCGTCTCCACCCGCGGGCTCTACACCGCCGGGCGTCATTCCGCCTCTTTAAGGGCGCTGGACCCGGGACTAGTCAACCTTGATGACTGAGATTGTCTTGCCCTGGTAAATCGGCTTTCCTACGTCGTACAGCGAAGCGTTTTTCTGCGCAAAGCCATCAGAGCGCACAATGACGTGAGTAACCCCCAGATCGTGCAAGGCCTTCAGCGTATCAACTTTCGATAGGGGACGAATGAAGAGTCGCAAGACCTCTTTGCGCCGGTCGGAGTAGTTCGGCGTCTCGCTCCAATGCCCAGCGATTGAATACGCACCGGCAAGGCCACTTGCAACGGGGTTAAGGTCATTCATCGTCGGCGTGAGATACGAGTCGGCAATCGCAGCCGCGTCGGACTCCGGTCCGTCGTACGCAGCCGCTGGCAACCCTGGCATGGCAACGACGACCTTTCGGCCGGGTTGGCTGTCGATAGCTTGGATCGCGGCATACTCGTCCGCACTCATGAATGGCGCGTGAACCGTCGTGGTCGACACGTTCGCGCGTTGCAATGCCAAGTCTTCTTGGAACCAACGCACCGACGATTCCGCGCAGACAAGCACGGCTGCCGTGTAGACGAGTCGCTTGAGGGAAAGCTCGCGGCCCTTAAGTAGCTGGGTCAGGCCATCGAAGGCAAGGATTGCCCACGGGATCACGATCCCTTCGGCGAGCTTGCGTTGGAAAAGTTGCGGGAAATAGATTGCGATGAGACCGAGCACCGCCCACGACACAATCAGATTTCGCACGATTTGACCTGGGCGGGCGAGGAAAACTACAATCGCAACGCCCGCGGTGAACGCAAAAATCCAGGCTGGCCAACCCAGAAAGTACCCCTTGCTGTGACCTGCCGCCGCGACAACGAACACAACGAGGCCAGCGACGAAGCCATAAAACGCGTACCGTGGCCGTTGATCCTCTGTTGAATCGGGCCATAGCGATCGAAGCCCCAAGAGGACGAGCGGCAAGAGGCCGAAAAGAACGCTACGGAAATTGAGGCTGTAGGTTTCGGTCGCTGCTCTGGCCTGAAAGACGGGGTCTGACTTTAGGACATACACGAACCACAACGCAGGTACGATGGCGCCCGCAGCAATTGCACCGACGCGCATCACCCACTTGGGGTCAACGTCTTTGAGCCACAACTGGGCGGCGAGTAACCCGGACAGGATGATGGCGACAAGAAGCACGTCGTAGCTGTGGATGTTCATCAGAACAGCCATCGCGAGCATGCCAGGAACAACGGCTCTCGATGAATCTTTCGCGTCCAAAACCGCCCCAAAAATAACGAGAATGAGCCACATGCTGACCATGAAAAGGCCATTGTTCAGCATCGACGGAAAGATGAAAGCCTCCGGTTGCTTTACGTCCATCGGCAGCCTTCCGAGCAGGATCGAGTTCAGCGCGCCATTAACGTTTAGGGTGATTTCACCTTTAAAATTGTGCCAAACAAGAAAGCCGAAGCCGCCCCCGAGGACTACGAGAACGACACACACGAGTAGCTTCCTGGCAGACCAGCCGAATCGCTCAACGAATCGGCAAAGCTGGAACACGAAGAGGAAACTGAAGACGAGTCGGCCGATCGTTGAGGCAATCGGGATGCCCGTTACTTTGGCTACGAGCCCCAAAACCCAAAAGTAGATATGCACGGTCAGTGCAGGTTGCGTGGCTGTCGTGAACCGATTGTCAAAGAAAAAGTGGCCAGACTTTGCCTGGTGCATCCAAGCGGCGTACACCAGATGGTCGTCCGTACTTACCGTGCTTCCAAGATAAAGCCCGCCGGCGGGAGTGGCTCGAAGGGCGATCAAGAAGGGCAACGCAGCGACTACGACGACGAAAAACGCCAGTTGGAGCCAATCTGTGCGACTGTTCTTCGCTTTCGCAGCAACCATGAATTTGCCTAAGATCCGTCTTTAGGAACTGGTCGTCCCATTTGCTTATAGATCGCAATAATCGTGTCAGAGCTAGACTTTGCCTCAACGTTTTTCGGATCGGCTTTGAGCACCTCTCGGAACAACCGCAGCGCCTGTGTGTACTTGACCCGCGGTGAGAGCTTGGGGCTACCCATGGACTGATTTGCGTAGAAGAGGGCGGAGGCAACGAAGGCTTTCTTCGCCTTCTCGTTTTTGGGCTTTGCCGTAAAAGCGGCCTTGTTCACCTTGTAAGCCTGCTCCGCCTTGGCGTATGTCGCGCCAGAGTCAGGATGCGTCGCACTCTTTTGCGCAAATGCAGTGAGCGAGGATATAACCAGAAGGAGCCCCGCAAGGACTCTCACAACAGACTTTGTCATGCCACAAATTATGGACTAAGTGCCTTGACGAGACGTTACCCACTCGTCGAACCGCTCTTGAGCGGACACGATCAACGACAGCGCCGCGCTCGAGGCTACTCGGTGTTCAGCGGAAGCAAGTCGCAACGACCTGAGTGCTTCCTTGAGGTCGTCCGAGGTAAATCGGTCGACTTCTTGGGCACTCGCGTCCGCGGGCAAACGCAGAGTTGATCGGATCGACCTCTCCAATCGATCTGCGGCAACGCTCACCGCGGTCTGGGTTCGTCGGCCACGACGAAGCGTAAATCCAACCGCATCCACGAGGGCACGTGTGCCCCGCTTCTCAACGCGCAGTTCGTCAGGAAATCCGAATCTGATATTCGCGGTGATGATTACGAGGGCGAGCACGAACAGGACTTGGTAATAGCCGAGTAACGCCCACTGGCCGATGGTGGCGAAAAGACCTTTATCGACCGCATTCGACCAACACGCCTCGGCAAAAATGATCCGAGCGCCTGGGTGCGCCAACATCTTAACCATTGAAAGAGCAAACCTGGCGTTGTCCGCTCGGTCAATGAAGCGATTTGTGAATGGAACGGGACTCCGAACAAATGCGATCGTGCCTGACGCTGATGCATCGACTTGAACCAACGCGTTTGCCGAATTCGATGGCGGCACCCAAACCGGCACTTCAGGTTCAAGTGAGGTGCCTTCGTCAGTGAGAATGCTGAGAACCTCGCCGCTAAGCGTATTCGAAAATCGCTGGGGCTCAGAGCCCGTGATTTGCTGAGACACCTTCCCGAAGTCTACTGGGAGCTCTGCTACCAGCACATTCGCGCCGCCTTTCGTCGAGGCGATAACTCTCTTGTAGACGGCCTCTTCGGGAGTTTCTTGAGGCTTGTTCGAGGCACCCCTGCTCACAAATTCTAAACCGTCCGCTTCGGTCTTGTGGAAGGCAATCACGAGGTCGCCGGGCCGGATTTCGGGTTTCCGCGATCGGTCCGTAATCGTCTTGTACCCTTGCTTTGCGAGCAATTCCGCGAAGGCGCGGGTGCCTGCAGGTTCGTAGCTGTCGGCGGCCGGCGACATAGCATTATCAGACTGACCAACGGTCAGCAGCGCGCAAGCGAGCAAAATAAGCCCTAGAAGCCCGTACACAAATGGCGGCAGTGAGCGTTTCGAGTTCACGCTGTCGGCACCTGAACGGCTGATTTGATCTCAAGGTATCGATTCCGAAATTCCGCGACCTCAATGGCTGAGCAAGCCGTTCGCCCATACCAAATGTGATCGAACGACTGCGTTGTCGTTCGGAAATTGATTTCAGTTGGTAGCCGCGGACTCGCTTCCACCCGGTAGAGATGCTCCCAGTTTGTTTCTCCACGGTCGAATCTGGCAATTCGCGCCTCGTCGAATTGCAGAAGGCAAGCGAGATAGAGGGCACGAACGGCGTCGCGAAAGCGACCGGCGCGTTCATGTTCGTCGGCTAGATCGAGCCATTCATCGAGACTGCGTTCAGGCTCATCGTCATCCACAATGGCTTTCGATTTGCGAGAAAGTGCTCGCCGCCAGTTGGCATGCCGAAACCCTGCGAAAATCAATATCGCAACAACCACGGCGACGACCGTCCACATGAAGTACACGCCGATCTGACCCAGTACTGATGGCACCGCATCCAGAGACTGTCGACGATCCCGGGCGGGCTGAAGTTTGGCGAGTCTCGCCAGAGAATTCTTGACCCAAGAGTTCTGCTCCCTAGCCCCTGAGTCATGGAAGAGTCTGCTGGCTTTGATCTGCGAAGTCTGAGCCGTCGCTGCGACGGAAGTTGTGGCACCCTCGGCGCGAGCCAAAAATTCAATCGTACGTTTTAACGCCACGAAGTCTTCATCACGTTCGGGCGGCGGCGCCGCAAGGTACTGATGAATTTTCGTCGCAACCGTCGGAATTTGGTTGACGGCGTGTAATGCGTCGCGAACTTCCGCCGTTTGTTTTGCGTTTAATCGTCCGATGGCGGCGGCAGCATCGGAGAGCGGACCCGCTTGGACAGAGGCCATCGCCAGCGCGGTGAGAGCGCACAACCAGAGCCTAAGCAAGGGTTCGCGACTCCCGCGGCTCAATGAAGGAAGCCAAAGTTTCGATATCGAGGCCCTCGATCCGGATACAGCGATCAAAGTACACCGAACTCGCCACCACGCTCCAGGCGGGCAGAATCGTCCAGATCATAAAGTAGACCGGCAATACATCAATAATTGTCTTCACGACCGTGCGTACCGGACCCGCGTCGAACAGGCTTTCAACGATGCCGTCGAGTCCGAGCAGGCCTTGGGCCGCACTAATCGAACCGAAGAACAAGATGAAAAGGATGATCATCAATCCGCTGGCATTCCCGATGGAGTCAGTGCCCGACGCATGATATCGGTTTGACTTGAGCAGCGTCCGACTGCGACGCGCCGCGGATTTCGAAGATTGCACCGGTTCAAACATAACAACAGGAGCGATCAGCGCCTCCTGAATTCGCACATAAATCCAAACGATGACGGCAGGCAGCAACCCGACAATGCCAGATCCGACTAACAATCCTGGCAGAACGTCCTCGCTACCCAAAACCTGCGTCAACACTCCGCCGAGCAGCATCACGCCGGCACATACGAGGCCAAGCGCACTGGACTTAGCCATCGTGCGACCAAGCGCTCGCCCCAGGGTCCCCAGCTTATTTCGAGTGAACTCTAGGCACTCATCCTCGTCAATCTCGCGGCCAGAGAGGGTTTCCAGCGCCACCTTACTGGAAAAGCCGGCGATCCAAGTTAAGCCGATGACAAAAAGCGGACCTCCCAAAAGGACGGCGATGGCGCCAGCTATCGCGGCGGACGCAAGCTCGGAAGCGGGCCGCGCTCCGGGTGCAGACGTGAATGCGAGAGGCAGGACAAAATTATCAAGGACGGCGAGGGCGCTCACGCAAAGCAGCGCGGCCAAGCTAGTTTGGCGAAGGAGCAAGATTCCGTTCCGCTGATAAATGCGTAGGCCCCGGTCAATCAGTTCTCCGGACTTCATCGGGCGCATTGAGGCGAGGGCTGAGCGCTCAATCCCGCGGCGCATCGCGTAACGACCAGACTTTTCGCCCGTCACACTCTGAAGTGTATCAAACTGAACACGGGTTAGGATTCAAGATATGACACCACTCAGCCTGATTTTCGTCGCGCTCACCCCGCAGTCCACTCCTTCGATCAATTCGTACCTTCAGAGGGATCTCACCGACATCTCTTGGACGGCGAAGATCGTGAAGGGCGTTCAGTCGGAGCTCAAGAAGATTAATTCAGATTTCGGACAGGTTTATCGGTTCGAATCGAGCACCATCAAGTACAAGGAGCCGAACAAGCTCAGGGTTGAGTCGGTCACCGATGACACGAAGGTGACCTACGTAATCAACGGCACGATGCAGTGGTTCAACCTCGGCAGCGTGAAGATCAGCCGCAAAACGGACTTGAGCAAAGCTCCCGGTCGCCGCCAGACCGCGCTCGATTTTGGGATGTTGACACCCGCGCTCTTCGATAACTTCTTTCAGGCCAAGTTTGTGCGGGTTGATCGCGCAACCTCCGACGCCGTTTTTGATCTCACATACATTTCCTCGCTTAAGGACAATTCGAGGCACCGAATTTGGGTCGATCCCGAAAAGCACATTGTCTTGAAGCGTGAGTGGTACGGTCAGACGGGCCAGCTCATGGCAACCTTTAACTTCGAACAGCCTAAGAAATTTGGATCTGTGTGGATGTCCACCCGGCTGACGGTTCGAAATGCGGACAATGTTGTTGCTGGCATAACGAGCTACGACGGCATCCATGTCAACTCTGGCCTAAGCGATAGCGTTTTTTCGTTCCAATAGGTCCCGATGACTCCGCCTCTGTCATAATCTTGCGGATGCCTCAAGGAATGAGTGAGATCGAATTCGAAGCCGTGCTCTTCGACGTCGATGGCACTCTCAGCGACAGTTCCGATGGAATAGCCAGAGGCCTCGCGGAAACTCACGCTCATTTTGACGGCGTGACTCCGGATCTTGCCATTCTGCTTGCCCGTATGGGCATGGGATTGCGCGACCAGCTGTCGTTCTACTGCACAACGCCGTTGTCCCAGGCAGAGATGCAGCCTCGCGTAGACTTTGCGCTTGAGCGATTTCGCTTTTATGCAGCAGCAAATCGGGAGTTCGACGAGGCCGTCGCCGCTCTCAGAACATTTCGTTCAGCCGGCCTCAAGATCGCGCTCGTAACGAGCAAAGAGCGATCCGAATCTCAACAATTTTTACAACACTTCTCGGCCAGCGACGCAATTGATTGCGTTGTCTGCGCCTCCGATGTGACTCATCCGAAACCCCACCCGGAATCTGTGATTTCTGCTTGCCGCCTTTTGGGTGTGCAGCCGAACGTCGCACTTCTGATTGGTGATTCGATATTCGATTTGAAATGTGCGCATGCGGCGGGAGCCGCAGCGGCGGCCGTTTTATACGGTGCCGGAACGCGCCAAGACCTCCTCGCGGAGCGACCAGAATTAGTTTTTGAAAATCCTCTTGACCTACTAGACTGGTCGCGCACCGCGGTTCATCGACCGACATGCCTCGAAAAAAGATAGAAACCCTCGTCACCACGACTCAACCGGAAGAAGTGCCCACAGCGGCGCCGGAAAACGTCGATCCCGTTGTTGTTGCGCCTCGCAACAAACCCAAGAAGCTCGGCACTGCTACGCCTCCACCAGTCGCGGCAGTAACCGAGCCAAAGAAGGCCAAGGCCCCCGCCGCCAAAGCGAAAGCCGTCAAAGCGCCTGAACCGATGGCACCAGAGCCGATCGCAGCAGAGCCCGTAGCCGCGCCCGTAAGTGCCGCAAAGGCGACGAGCAAGAAACTCGGCGCTGCGAAAAAGGAGTCTCCGATTCCTCAAGCCGTACCCGAACTAGTAGCGGCACCGGCTGCGAAGCCAACAAAGTCGCTAGGCAAATCGGCGCCACTCGGAACGAAGAAAGGCGCGGATGCCCCGGCAGTCAAGCCCGAGGCAGTTCCCAAACTGATTCCGCCGTCTAGCGCGAAGGCTAAGAAGAACCAAATTGACAGCCCGATGGAAACCGGTGCACTGGTTGCCACGGCTGACGCCGCGCCTGACTCCATGGTTACCGAGGCGCTCGAACTTGACATCGTTGTTCAATTTCGTGCCAAAGAAGCAGGGCCCGTACCGACGCGAAATTCGCAGCGACCTCGCGATTCTCGCAACCGGGCGAAGGAACCTGCACCGACAGCAGCCCCGATGCCGATCGACGATGAAGCCGTAAGCGCAGCGGTATTCCGACCCGCGAAACGCGGGCGAATCGGATCGACGAAGGCAGCGACGCCAACCCAAGTTGCTCTGCCAGTCGACGACGTCGATTTTGGTGGGCGCATTCTAGATGAGGACGGATTGCCCGTGCCCCAGTGGCGCGCCAAGACCGGTCCGGCCCCGGCGAATTCTGAATCCGCCGAGCCGAGCCGTGAGCAAGCTGGACGCGAGCGGGGCGGGCGTCGGCGACGCCCCAGTGCTCCTGAGGACGGAGGACCGATCGAACAGGTTGCTGCCCCAGTGGCCGCTCCAGCGGTTGCGGAAAGAGCGCTCAAGCAAAGTATCCCCACGCCCGATGCCGCACCACAAATTCACCTTAGAAATGGGGTCCCGACGCTGGTTAGAGAGCACCGCGTCTATCCGCCGTTGTTCTTCTTTGGTGGTGCGCTAGACGATCGTCGTTCCAAGAACGTCTCGGACGAGATGCGAATGGCCGCGGACGCCGGAGTGCATGTACACGAGCATCTGATCGAGTTTGAGGTTTCGCTCGAAACAGTCACCGCGGCTATTGAATTTGCAAAAACTCGCATTTCGGAATCTGTAATTGCCGACCCTGAGGCGCAAGTGCTTTTGCGTCTCAATTTTGTGCCTTCGGCAGGTTGGCATAACGCCTACCGCGCGGCCGCATACCGACACACGAATGGACAGTTGGCCTCGCCGAGCGTGTGCGATGACGAATTTTGGAAAGTTGCCGAAGATTGCTTGCGCGCTTTTGTCGTCGGAATCAACACCGATGCCTTGCGGCCGAACGTGCTGGGCGTCCACCTCGATCGTGACCAGTGGTTTTTGGGTGAAGGCAGCGGATTTGACACGTCAAGCGCGGCTCAAAGCAAGTTCCGTATGTGGGCTCGCCAGCGATATCAAGGCGACGAGGTCACGTTGCATGCGAGTTGGTTCGACGGATCGACGCGCTTCGACTCTATTCAAATTCCAAGCGAAGAGGAAGCGGCGATGTCTTCTGACAAATTCATTCGCGCTTCGCGAAAGCAGCGCCGGTTTGTTGACTACCATCTCTTTCTCAGCGACTCGACCGTGCATCGAATCGGTGAGTTGGCGTACGTCGCGAAGGAAGCCTCTGGTGGTCATTTTCTCGTCGGCGTCAGTTATGGATACACCTTTGAATGGTCGCACCCAGCGAGCTGCCACCTTTCGCTAGGAAAATTGCTCCGAACGCCGGAGATCGACTTCATAGCCGGGCCGCCAAGTTACCGAAATCGGGAGCCAGGTGGTGCCGCGTCATTCCCGTGTCCGATCGACAGCTTTGCCCTCAACGGCAAACTGTATATGAGCGAAGAAGACTTCAAGACCTCGCTTGCTCAGACTCACGAACCAGACGATTACAATCCGCCGATGAACACGCCGCAAGCCTTGGAAAGCGTGCACTGGCGAGGCGCTGGCTGCGCCTTGTCCCACGGCAGCGGAGCGATTTGGAAGGACCTTTGGGGCAACGGCTGGCTAAAAACTGCATCGGTTTGGGCTCGCGCCGCGAAGGTGCGCAAAGCGCTCATCACCCGCATGGGGGCCGCTCCGGCCAACCCGGATGTCGCTGTATTCATTGACGAGCGGGCGCTGGCCTACCTCGTCGACTCTGACGCGTTCCAGCTCCTCGTTCAAAACGTTCGTGAATCAGTCATGCGGGCAGGCGTCAGTGCCGCCTTCTACCTACTGAGTGACCTCGCGCACCGCGAGCATTTCCCGGACAGCAAGCTCTACATCTTTGTTAATGCATGGGATGTTCGACCCGACCTCAGAGCCGCAATCAAGGAGCGACTGCAGCGCGACGGCAAGGTCTTATTCTGGCTTTACGCGGCTGGGTTGTTCGACTCTGGCCGAGAGTCGCTTGAGCGAGCACGCGAAGTCACGGGTATCGCGATCAAACCACAACCGTTCTTTAGCAAGGCAGGAACGTCAATCCTGAACCGACGCCATCTGCTTTCGGAGTCGTTTGAGGACCTCACGATTAGCGGGTCCGCGAAACTTGACCCTAGCTACTTCGCGATCCCAGAGAACGCCCAGGTTTTAGGAGAGTACACACAAACGGGCCTTCCCAGCTTCGTCGTTAAGGAGTTCAACGAAGGCGATGCGGCTAGCCGGTGGACGAGCGTCTTCCTGGGCGAACCCGTTGTGACATCCTCCTTGATTCGAGCGTTGGCCCAAATGGCTGGTGTTCGAGTCTGGAATTTCCAAGACGATGTGGTGCATATTCGAGCGCCGTTCTGCACGCTGCATTGCACGGGGAACGGCATGCGAGCCCTCGCGCTGCCGGATAAGTACAGCGCCTACAACTTGGCAACCCAGGAGTGGATGCCGGTGGAAGGTTCAAGCTTGAAGTTTTATGGCACGGACGGAGCAACGTACTGTTTCGCCGTCGGACCAAAAACTGATATCGAGCATCTGCTCAGCCTCGATCCTGCTGAGTTGCTTCGGATGGAGGTCTATCCCGAACGCGACAACAACGTTCGTATCGACAACTTTGCCTTCGATGTACCGATTGTTAAGCTGGACGAATGGAGAGAGGGCAACGAGTCAGAAGACGTCTCGGACGAGTGGTTCCTGCGTGCGCCAACGATTCTGGAAGACCCGGAACCAGCCGTCGAATCGGTTGATCGAATCGGGCAACGACGCCGACGCCGACGCACTGGTCGTGGGCCGGGCGATGACCGCCAATCCGGCGAACGCATGCCGATCTTCGCGGACGAAGAGATTAGCATGAACGTTATGTTCAGGAAGCGGGATTAGTTTGGAGCACCGAGCCGGATACGTAACGCTTATCGGAAAACCAAACGTCGGCAAGAGCACGCTGCTCAATACGATCGTTGGACACAAGGTCTCCATCGTTAGCGACAAGCCGCAGACGACGCGACGACGCGCCCTCGGCATTGTGACGACCTCGGCGTATCAAATCGCCTTCATCGACACGCCCGGAATTCATGATGCGCGAACGCAGTTGGGTCGATCTATGGTCGAGCAGGCGAAATCTGCGCTGAACGACGTTGACGTGATCGTCTACGTCGCCGATGGGGCGCATCACCCTGGGGAACTTGACCTGGAGATTGCGAAGAGCCTCGGAGACGCGACCGCACCGATCTTGCTGGCGATGAACAAGATGGATTTGCTAAAGGCGGAAGACGTTGTTCGCAACGTTGAAGCCTATCAGGCACTTACGCACAGTCAAGACTACATGCTAACGACGGCAACGACGGGCATGAACGTGAACAAGCTAATGGAGCTCATCGTGGCCCGCCTGCCTGTCGGCGATGCGATGTACCCCGAAGACGAGTACACGGACCAATCTTCGAGATTCATGACCGCGGAAATGGTTCGGGAAAAGATCCTGATCGCGACGCGACAAGAAGTGCCTCACGCTGTCGCCGTTCGAATAGACGAGTGGGAAGATCTGGAAACGATTACCCACATTTCGGCGACGATCTTGGTAGAGAAGTCGAGTCAGCGCGGGATCTTGATCGGAAAGGGAGGCCAATTCCTCCGGACGATCGGAACTAAGGCTCGCGTCGAAATCGAAGAGATGTTAGGACACCAAATCTTCCTACAACTCTACGTGAAGGTGAGCGAGGATTGGCGCATGAATCCGCGCGTACTGCACGAGTTGGAGTACACCGAGTGAGCGATCCCGTCGAGGCGATCTTCGGCGAACGGCTTGAGGCGGACCCCGCGGTTGCCTTGCCGAAGCTTCCCTTGACGAGCAAACAAAAAATAGGGCCCCTGCACAAGGTGCAGTACGTTATCGAATTTGTTGGACCGAGGTCGGTGCTCGCCGCGCAGGCGTGCATGCTCTTGGCCCCCAACTGGTATCACGCGCTGGGACAACCCCAGATGTGGGTGATGCGTCCGGCGGACCTCCGCTGGCAGCCGCTGACGAGCGCGACGGACGGATCGTACGACTCAATCGCATTGACGTGGGATCTCATCTCGGACGCTGGCCTGCTGACATCGGCGAGCGCGACGCAACTGTATCTAACCGCCGACCGGTTGACGCAATACCTTGGGCGACGGCCGATGCCGCTACCAGAGCCGGCAACCGTGGACGAGATGGTCCGCACGGCGCAAAGCGCGCGAGAGGCGCTCGACATTGGGTTCAGCGTGACCGTCGTCGGTCACCACGACTTTCGAGAGCGCGACATCTGGGTGCAATGTGCTCGGTTGGGGCTGGAATTTTCTCCCGAAGGCAGTTTCGATTGGCGGATGGCCGGTCACCCTACGCCGCTGTTTAGTGTCGTTCCCTTCGGTCAGTCGGACAGCTTCAGTCTCGGTGCGGTGCAGGCCGGGCTCACTCACACGGGTGTGACCGTTGGCTTTAATATGCCGCGCTGCGCGGCGCCCAGACAGGCGCTTGAATCCTCGTTCATCGTGGCAAAGCATTTTTGCCAGACCCTTGGTGGAGCGCTTTTTTCCGATGAACAGACGCCGCTCACGCCATCCGACTATCGGCAGATCGTCCAGAGCATGGACCAGGCCCTTGTTTTGTTCTCGCACGTTGGGATGATCCCAGGGTCGTCCGAGTGCCTGAAACTCTTCCCTGCCTGATTAACCTAGACTCGAGCGTGCAAGAGGGGTTCGGGCCACATCGCTCGCGATTCGCGAGAGTCGACCATGGAGCGACCGTGGGTGCAGAAATACTCGAACTCTTCGGGGAACACCCTCAGCGCTGCCTGCACCGGCCAAGCGGCGGCATCGCCGAGCGGGCAGAACGATCGGCCTTCGATTTGCGAGGCCACGGTCTTGAGCAGGTCAACGTCGCTAGGTCGGCCGCCGCCGCTGCGGATTCGCTCTAAGATTTGCACCAGCCAGCGCGTGCCTTCGCGACAAGGCGTGCACTTGCCGCAACTCTCGTTCGCGTAGAACAGAGCGGTCCGCCAAGTCCAGGTGACGACGCAAACGTGCTCGTTCATGACCATGCACCCGCCAGAGCCAACCATGGTTTTGACCTCGCCCATTTCCTCGTAGCCGATGATGGCGCGCTCGACGTCTTCCGGCTTGATCATGGGCATCGAACTACCTCCGGGGATGCAGAACTTCATCTTCCCTTTCGGTCCACCCGCGAGCGCGATCAACTCGCGCAGCGGCGTGCCAAATTCAATTTCGTAGTTGCCCGGCTTATTCACATGGCCAGAGACTGAGAAAATTTTTGTCCCGCGAGAGTTTTTGGTTGATGCGCCGAGGGACGCCCACCACTCCGCGCCCTTGCCGACGATGTACGGCACATTGCAGTAGCTCTCGACGTTGTGGATCAGCGTGGGTCTATCCCAAGCGCCCTTGATGACGGGGAACGGCGCGGCCGGAAACTTTAGGCGTGGCATGCCGCGCTCTCCCATCAGCGAGCTCATGAGCGCGGTTTCCTCGCCGCACTCGTACGACCCCGCCCCCATGTGGACGTATAGGTCGAAGTCTAACCCGGAGCCGAGAATGTTCTTGCCGAGAAGACCAGCTGCGTACGCTTCGTCAATCGCGGCTCGAATCGCTCGCGCACCGTCGATGAACTCGCCCCTGATGTAGATGTAGCCTGCGTCGCCTTGAACGGCGTGGGCAGCGATCGTCATGCCTTCGATAAGCTGAAACGGGCACGCTTCGAGCAGCAACTTGTCTTTGAACGTGCCGGGCTCGCCTTCGTCTGCGTTGCAGATCAGATAGTGCGGCACCTTCTTTTCTTTCGGCATGCCGCCCCACTTGAGGGCCGCTGGTGCGCCTGCACCACCGCGACCTCGGAGCCCGGCCGCTTTGATGGAGTCAACAATTGAACTCCGGTCGAGGCCGAGGGCTTTCTCCAGCGCGGAGTAGCCGCCGGTGGCTCGATAACCCGCAAGCGTGCGATAGTTTGGGTTATCTGCGTGCTCCAGCAGAAGCTTGTATTCGGCCATTGGTGAGTGAATTTTACCGTCAATACGCGCGACGAGGGCTGCGCTCAACGCGCAGTTCGAGAAGTAGAATAGGGACGTCCGCGCTCGTAGCTCAGTGGATAGAGCGCTTCCCTCCGGAGGAAGAGGCCGTAGGTTCGAATCCTATCGGGCGCGCCACAAATTCGCTTGAACTCTTCGAAGTTCCGTTAGCGGCATGCTTCAGAGACTAACCTCTACTTCTTCAGCACGCGTAGGAACAGGTCCTCGGTGTACGTTGGGACGGGAATTGTGAGTTGTTTTGTCGTTGCCGTCATCAACGTCGTCGAGACTAAACTCCCGTCGATAGGCTTCGACCAAGTCACCGTATACGTCCCTGCGGCGGGCACGGTAATTGTGATCATCGAGCCACTGACCGCTGGGGCAACGCCGAGCGCGTTGTTGGGGAAATCGATTGCCGGATTGTAGCAGTACACCAACGTGTCGTTCCCATACGAATGCCCGATAGCAATCGGCGTCGAAGAATACGTCGCCGGCCGCACGACGGTAAGGCGTACCCAGTCGAGGAAGAACCAGTCGACACCTGCATTGCGAATTTCGACAGTATGGAGACCGGCTGGAATGGCGACGTTAATGTCGGAGTCGTACTCGTGATTGACCTCCCACTTGCCGTCCTTATTCGGGATCACCCATCGGAACGCCTCCTTATCGTCCACGAGCACTTGCATGATCGAGTCATCGGAAACGGAATTGAGGTGGATCGTCAGCAGGGCCCCTTCGCCGAACCAGGCACGCATCTGGAATGGCCGCCTCAAGTCGGCATGTCCGGAACCTTGCACGAATGCGTTGAGGTTCGTCTTTCCCCGGTCGACCTGCGCCGGGCTCGTCACCGCCAGCTGCCCACTCACCATCGCGCCCCAATCGGAGTCGAGAGGAATCGTCGCGGTAAAAGGCGTTGCCCCTGGGATAGGCGAGCCAATCCCAGGAAATTCGCCGCTGCCACTTATCGAAATTGGAGTCGATGGCCCAGAACCCCAAGCGGTGCCGCCGATCAAGGATTTCATCGCCTTCAAAATCACGTAATCGTTTTCTGAGTGAATGTCTTCCCACCACCAAGACATCGCCGAACCCGCCGACGGGGCCATCGCGGCCGCCCATATCCCCTGCCGGAAACCACGCAAAAATGGGTCAACCGTCGACCGATTCCAGCCGCGCCAGTCCGTGCCAAATTCGGCGGCCAACACCGGCTTGTTAAACTGAGTGTGGAGCTTGGTGATGAGATTCGCGATTGTGGTTCCAGTCGGCGCATAGGCGTACGGGTGAATCTCGACGATGCCAATCTTTGCCAGATTCCAAATCTCGGGGTGATCGGTTCCTACATAACTTGTCGTCAGCAGGTGATGGAATGGGTCCTGGCTGGACATCCATTTGGACATCTCATCGTGCCAGGCGGCAACTTCGCCGCTATCCAAATACCGATAGACGCCGTCGATCTCGTTGAAGAACTCCCAGGCCAGCAAGTGCGGGCTATAGCCGTATCGTGCGATTAGGTATCGCAGCCGCTTCTTGTATGTGGCTTTTGCGACGACCGAAGTGAAGAACTCTCTCTGATTCGCACAAGGACCGCCCTTGGCCATGTTGTACGGGTTGATCGTCCAGAAGTTATTGCCACCCCAGTAGTCAGGTTGGGTCTCAAACATCCCGTGATAGTCCAGGCAGAGTTGAACGTAGATGCTGCTACGGTCCGCATTGTCTATCACTTGGTCCAACTGCCATGCATGGTCGAGCCGGTAGTTATTGAGCGATCCAGGCTCGACCTCTAGGCCCATCGACCAAGGGCACATCCAGACGCGCGCAAAGTTTTCGCCCGTCGATTTCATCGACGCGAGCCAGGTGTCGTAATCGTACGTCCCATGCTGGCCATCGAACCAACACAAATTCTGCCCGATCAAGGGTACGGGCTCTCCGGTGGAACTTAGCAGAAACGACCCGGTGCTCCCGACTACGTATCCGCCCGGCCCAGCCGGTTTGGTTCCGGCACCGACAGTAACGCTAGCGAGACCGGCACCACCGGCGGTCGTTTTGTTGAGCTTGACGCTGACCGCTACTTGGTAGTTGCCTTGCTCAGTGGGATAGAACCGAACACGCCACTGCGGCCCGCCCAAGACACTGAGTACCTCGTTGGTGGCCACCCTAGATCTGGAGTAATCCTGCATTAAGAATGCTGGAACAATCTGTACTTTCTTTGTGGGTGAGGTGATCGTGGCATCGACGCTGATTCGATCAGGGTCGAACGGGCTTGCAGTGGGTGGAACCGCGTCGATGCGCAGTTCCGCACGTTGGTAGCGCTTGGCATTCCCGACGATGCTGACCGGCATCGGATTCACAGTCACGATGACGGCCTTCGTCATCGTGCCGAGCGATGCCTTGATCGTGACCGTCGTGACCGACTTTACGGCGATGCTGGGCAGGTCGATACTTGCGGTTAGTTTCCCGACGGGAATCGTGATCGTCGGCGGCGCGAGGACGGCCGGAGATGAGGACGTGAGTTTGATCACGGCTCCCCCAACGGGCGCGGGAGCGTCGACGGTCACGGTGGCGACGCAAACCGTACCTGCGAGAAGCGACGTCGGAGAGGCGGAGAGCGACAGGAGCTTTGGAGCGAGGACGGTCAGGTTCGTGGCCCGAGTGCTCGTACCGATTTTCGCGGTGATGCTCGCCGCCGTGTCCTTTGGGACGGCAGTTGAGGAGCCGACGAACGAAGCGGTGGTTTGACCGGTGCCGATAGATACCGAGACCGGAACCGACGCTGCGGGATTCGAACTGGTCAGCGCGACTTTGGAGCCGCCACCTGGGGCGACTCGATCGAGGGATACCGTCCCCGAGAATCCGGCCCCGCCCTTGACGGTAGCGGGAGTGACGGAGACGGTCTTGATGCTCTGCGTGAACGCACGACTGCTACACAGCACGGCGAAAACGCTGAGCCAGGTCCGGCAGGACCTCATGAAGAGCAACTGCTGGATGAACACGACGAACTTGAGCAGGAAGAGCTTGATCCAGAGTCGGACGATCCGCTGTTGCACGAGGAATTGCTGTCCGGCGAGTTACCGCCATTGCATTGGGCATTGCCGTTGCCATTGCACTGGGAGTTTCCATTACATTGGGCGACGCCGTCGATGATGATCGGCGCCACCACAATGAGGGGATCGATAAATATTGGCGGCGAGCTACAGTTCGACATATACGTGTTACCTCCGTAGTAGCCCCCGGGCCCACCAAAGCCCCTCGCCCTCGCAATTGCGATCGCAATGAGGATAAAGACGATTAGCCCGAATCCTAAGACGAAAAAGAGGGGAATCATCGGACTTGGCCCGACGGCTTGCTCGGATGACGCGCAGCCGACCGCAACTGCGATTACGGCGGCTGAAAGGCCCGCGAGAACGAACCAAGAACGAGGAATCGCTCGGCGAGTCGCAACGGCGGCAGGTTGCACTGGCTGCGCGCGCCAGATGTCACTTGGGGGGGGCGTCTCGAAGAGCTGTTCGTAAGAAATCAGGGTGTCCGCGAAGGCGGTGCTGTGTCCAGCCGATTGTCCCGGCAGCCCAAAACCAGGCTCGTGGTGTAGAGGCTTGCCAAGCACCTGTGCGCAAAGGTCTTCCCAGTAGGATCGGGAGTAGACGAGGTGCTGGTGCCACGCCTCGTCAATGATTTCGCTTGGCGTGCATGGATGAGAACATGCCCAGCAGAGAAATACGAACCGCTTGTATTCCTCGACAACACGCTCGGCGTAAGCGGCGCTCCAGCGCTGCTCCTCGGCGAGACGCATTTCGAACGTCTTCGTTGCCCCTTCCGGGTTGAACTGAAAACTCTGAAGCTTAGTCCAGACGATTTTTTGCTCGGGCGTCATCACGAATACATCATATCAAATGGGTCACCTTTGCGGGTGACCCATTTGAGAGTTGCCTACTTGACGGCGTAGAGGTTGCCATCACTTCCGAGGAAGTAAAGGACACCATCCGCGTTCATCGCAGGCGACGAGTCGATCGAGAAGCCGTTCAGGATGCTGTATCGCATCGTTCCGATCGGATAGACCGCACTGAAGAGCTTGTCGGGCGTTCCCAGGAATTGGGATCCGAAGTGCAGATTGCCGTCGAGGCCGATAGCTGCGGAAGAGAACACATCCGAGAGGAATGAGCTTCCGTCCCCATTTACACCGTAGTGGAAGAGGGTTGTGCCATCCGGCTTGTAGGCGAAGAGGCCATGCTCGGAGGAGACGCCGACGTAGCAGGTTCCATCCTTGGCTACGGCTGGTGATGCGACGAAGAATCGGGCGTCCAGATTGTTCCACTTTAGAGTGCCGTCCGCGCCAAAGGCGAAGACGCCAGCCCCGTAAGTTGAGAGGAACACCGTACCGTCGTCACCAATCGTTGGTGAAGAGAACGACTGTCCAGCAAACTTCGACCACTTGAGCGTGCCATCTGGGTTGATCGCATACAGATTCTTGTCGCGACTACCGGTGTAGATGGTTCCGTCGGATCCGATCGCCGGGCAACCGCGAATCGCATCACCCGTCTTGTAGGACCACTTGAGGGCACCGGCGGGCGTGATGGCCACCAATGCGCCGTTCGTGGCACCTGCGTAGATCGTTCCGTCACTGCCGACCGTCGGCTCTGCGAACTGCAGCGAGCCTCCGTTGTACGACCACTTCATGCTGCCGTCAGGATTGATAGCGTAAAGCTTTCCGTCCGTCGAGCTGACGAGAACCGTGTTGTCGGAGGCGATGGCGGCGGCGCTCAAGATTGGAGCGCCAGTGGCGAACGTCCACTTCTTCGTTCCGTCAGGATTGACGGCGTAGAAGTTGTTGTTGCTCGATCCTACGTATACCGTGCCATCGACGCCGATGACCGGTGAAGCGCATCGGCCGAGCGTGGAGCTGCTCAGATTGAGCTTCCACAGGAGCGTCCCACTGCCTGAGGATGCCTTCGCCCGACCAGTGTTGGCGGCGTCACCGCGGAATTTCGGCCACGGCGTGTTCGCAAGACCTCCAACAATCGGATTGACCTGCAGCGGCGCGCTGACTGAAGCGCCGTTGAGAGTGGCGGTGATGGTCGCCGTCGCCGCGGTAAGCACGGCCGAAGTCGTGATTGTCGCAGTTCCAACTGTTGCTCCGGCAGCAATCACAACCGTCGCAGGCGCCGTTGCGAACGCTTGATTCGATGACAGGGCAACCGTAAGTCCGCCGATTGGCGCTGGCGAACTGATCGTCACCGTTGCCGTCGAGTTCGAGCCGCCGCTGACAGACGTTGGCGAGAGGACGACACTGACAAGGGTTGGCGCCGTAATGGTTAGGGGCATGGACGCCGTCGAACCACCTGAGGTCGCGGAAATGTTCGCCGAGCTGTCGAAGGGCACCGCTACCGTCGAGACAGTGAACGTAGCTGTAGTCGATCCCGCGGCAACGGTTACCGTTCCTGGCACCGTCGCGAAGGTCTTGTCTGAACTGAGTGCGACTACGACGCCGCCAGCACCCGCCGGGGCGCTAAGCGTAACGGTCGCCGTGGAACCCGTTCCCCCAACGACCATCGTCGGGTTCAATGCCAGCTGGAGGCCGAGATTTGCGGTAACGGTCAGTTGCGCATTGCCCGTTCCGCCGTTGTCGCTTGCCGAAAGGTTTGCGACGCCGTCAGACGGGACCGAAGAGGTGGTGACCGTAAAGGTCCCTGTCGAAGCGCCGGCCGCGACAACCATGGTCGCAGGCACGGTGGCAAATGCCTTATCCGACGTAAGCGTAACGGTAAGACCGCCAGCAGGAGCCGGGCTCGTTAGAGTCACAGTACCGGTCGAGGAGGTTCCGCCCTTGACCGAGGCGGGATTGACCGACAGAGACAGCACCTTCGGAGCAGTTACGCTCAAAGTTGCGGTCTTCGTTACGCCACTTATCGTTGCCGAGATCGTCGCACTGGCGTCGGTCGGCAGCGCCGTCGTAACTACTTGGAACGTAGCCGACGTGGCACCAGCGTTGACCGTGACGCTTGCCGGGACAGTTGCGAACGCTTGGTTCGACGACAGGCTGATTGTCACTCCGCCCGCCGGAGCGGCGGCGCTGAGCGTTACCGTTCCAGTCGAGTTAGAGCCGCCGACTACGGTCGTCGGATTGAGCGACAGTTGATGCGTCAGATTTGCCGTTACGGTGAGCTGAGCGCTCGCTGCTCCGCCATTGACGTTAGCGCCAATCGTTGCCACGCCATCAACTGCGACCGTTGTCGTGGTGATCGTAAATAAGGCGGTGGTTGCACCGCCGCCGACGACCACGGTGGCCGAAACCGTCGCAAACGCCTTATCGGAGTTCAGATTCACGGTCAGGCCGCCCGCTGGTGCCGGGCTTGTAAGAGTTACGGTTCCAGTTGAAGCGACGCCGCCCTTCACTGATGTCGGATTAAGGCCGACACTAAGCACTCGAGGTGCTGTGACGCCCAAAGTGGCCGTCTTCGTCACGCCGCTCATCGTTGCCGAGATCGTCGCACTCGCGTCGGTCGGAACTGCAGTCGTCATGACTTGGAAGGTCGCTGATGATGCACCGGCGTTAACCGTGACACTTGCAGGGACAGTTGCAAAAGCCTGATTCGAGCTGAGGTTGATCGTCACTCCGCCCGCTGGAGCAGCGGCACTGAGCGTCACCGTACCGGTCGAACTAACGCCGCCGACCACGCTTGTCGGGTTAATCGAGAGCTGATGTGTCAGGCTAGCCGTGACGGTGAGGGTCGCGTTGGCGGTTGCACCGTTAGCCGTTGCGGAGAGCGAAGCGGCGGAGGTTGTGGCGACCGAGGTTGTCGTAACGACGAAGGTCGCGGAGCTGGTTCCAGCCGCAATTAGAACCGAGCCAGGAACCATCGCGAAGACGCGGTTGGAGGTCAGGGCGACGTTGATACCGCCAGCAGGAGCCGGGCCGGTAAGCGTCACCGTTGCCGTTGAGTTCTGGCCCCCCTGAACGAGGATTGGATTCAGGCTCATTGACAGCACAATCGCCCTATTAACCGTGAGTGCCGCTGTCGCTGAGGCACCACCCGCGCTGGCAGTGAGCGTTGCTAAGCTCGAAGTAACTACCGGGACGGTCGTTACGGCGAAAGTGGCCGTTGTCGCACCCGCGGCAACGGTAACCGTTCCAGGAGTCGACGCAAAGCCCTTATCAGAGGTGAGGCCGACGATTGTGCCGCCGGCAGGAGCCGGAGACGAAAGGGTCACGGTGCCCGTCGAATTAGAGCCGCCGGTAACCGCTGAGGGGCTAACAGCGAGGCGTAGCGCCTTGGGGGAGGTGATCGACAGCGTTGCCGTGGCAGAATTGCCGCCGCCGGTAGCGGTAATGGTGGCGGTCGAACTCGTGCCGACGGGTGTAGTCGTCACGTTGAATGGGACGCTCGTTGCTCCAGCGGGCACGGTGACTGTAAGCGGAACGGTTGCGGCCGTCTGATTTGAGGTCAGATTGATTACCATGCCACCTAAAGGAGCAGCGCTAGAGATCGTAACTGTACCGACCGACTTGGTGCCGCCAGCCACGGACGTCGGGGACAGCGTCAACGTCGTGACGTGATCCGCGTTCACGGGAAGATCGGTCTTGACCGAACCGCCATCGGCGGCCGCGGTGATCGTTGCGACACCGGAGTTGCCGGCAACGGCCGTTGCTGTGAAGGTCGCGGTCGTCCCTCCAGCTGGAACCATGACCGTCGCCGGTACGGTGACAAACGCCTTGTTCGACGAAAGATTGATCTTCAGTCCGCCTAGAGGAGCCGGACTGGCGAGGGTAACCGTGCCGACGGCGCTGCCGCCGTTGCCTACCGACTTCGGATTGAAGACTAGCGAAGTCGGGAATGTCGCATTAAGGGTGAGCTTAGTGGTTACGGTATGCCCGCCGAATTCTGCACTGATCGTAACGATCGTTTGCGTAGTTACTGGCGTGGTCATCAACACAGCAGTGACTTCGGTCTTGCCTTCTGGTACGAACAGAGTTGCAGGCACGGTGACGGCGGCCGAGCTCGATGAGATGTTGATCGTCATTCCGCCTGGGCCGACAACAGCCTTTGTTATGACGGAGAGGGTTGTCTTTTGACCTCCCTCCAGACTGGCCGGGCTCGTTCCTACCGACTTGGGGGCATTGAAGTCAAGCTGAAGGGTTACTGACTTCGAAGATCCAGCCAAAGTCGCGATCAAGGACACGAACGTCGTGTTTGGAACGGCCGAAGTTTGAATTGCAAAGTTAGTCGAAGTAGCACCGGCAGGCACCGTGACTTGGCTCGGCACGACGACGGATGGTGAACTGGAGAGGAGGCTAACTACCCTTCCGCCAGCAGGTGCAGGCCCAGAAAGCGTTAACGTTCCTACGGCGGAATTCCCGCCAAAAATTGTCGTCGGATTGACGCTAAAGCCTAGAAGTACAGGAGCGAGGATCGTCAGCGAGGCTGATTTCGATGTCCCGAAGGCGGTGGCTGTCACTAAATCGGAGGTGTTGCTTCCGACAGGGCTAGTCGTGGCGAGAAAAGTCGCGGAGGAACTTCCGCCGGGAATCGTTACTGTCGCCGGAACAGAGATTCCGCCGCCGGTGTACATGAGGGTCACCGAGACAGGGTTCGGCGTAGTTCCGTTGAGACTTACCGTTCCAGTTGAGGAAGTGCCGCCGTAAACCGTGCTCGGCGTGAAGGACAAAGCGAAAACGGAGAGCGGTACGACATTGAACGTCGTGGAGGTACTAGAGTAAGGCGCACCCGCAATCAGGACAACAGTTTTAGTCGTGACGGTGAGCGCAGTCGACACAGCGAAGGTCTTTGTAGCCGAACCTTCGGGAACGAATGTCGTGGCAGGGGCGGTCGCAAACGGGCTATTCGTGCTCAGAGTCACGGTGATGCCACCAGGGCCAGCCGGATGTCCGAGAGTTAGCGTTGCCGTCCCGGTATTACCGCCCGGAATATTGTTCGGTGAAACGGAGAGACCAATGATGTCCGGCGTCTTTACGTTTAGGGGAGCACTTATCGTCTTTCCCGGTGTGCTACCGTACACGCTAACGATGCGATCTTTGTCTATGAAGGTGGTCTTGACCTCGAAGTCGACCGAAGTTTTGCCGGCGGGAATCGTTACGGTCGAGGGCACGCTGCCAAATGTCTGGTCGGTGAACAACGATACAACGCGGCCGTTATTTCCGGCGGCGAGATCGACATGTACGGTGCCGGTGGAAGACTGACCTCCGTAGACGGCCGTCGGACTCACAAAGACTCCGCTGACCTTTGGCGCGTTAACGATAATTGTCGCCGTCGCTTCGGAGGCCCCAACCTTAGCCGTGATTACGGTGTTTTGCGTGAAGTCCACGTCGGTGGTCGCAATGCTAAAGTTCGCACTAGTTTGTCCACCGGGAACCGTCACGGATGCCGGAACCGATGCGAAAGCATGATTGGACGACAAGAGTACAACTTGCCCGCCTAATAGGGCTGGAGACACCAGCGTAACGGTGCCGGTCGTAGTTACCGTTCCCACCACGCTATTCGGAACGATCGTGAGCTTGCTCACGTTTTGCGCGTAGCCCGCTGAAATGAGCAAGAGCGCTGAAATGACTAAGAATAAATGCCTGATCTGCCTGAACACAAGATTTCCCTCCCTGGCATTATCACTTGGAACCCAGCATTTCTAACGGTGATTGTCAATCTTCTGGCAATAATAACAGGGTGGGTTTTGGGTTCATTTTCGTGGTAGTCGGACTCGACAGATGTGATTCTCACTGGGGAGTGCGTCGATGACATACGACGACGCTTTGAACTCAATTGCCGCTTTGCATCGGCGAAAGTGGCGTAACGGCCTCGATAGGATGGAGGCGTTCTTGCGAATTGCGCAGCTTGAAGCCGCGGTGGCCAAGCCGCGTTTCGTGCATGTCGCAGGGACAAACGGCAAGGGTTCAGTCACGGCATACATCGAGTCAATATTTCGGGCGGACGGGAAATCGAGCGGAGCCTTTTTCAGCCCGTACGTCGTCGATCCCCGTGAGCGAATTCAAATCCGAGGCGAACTGATCTCGCGCGATTTGTTCGCCAAACTAACCGAGCACTTACTGAGAATCGACTCCGATTTCGAGTTCGACGGTGAGCACGGCCTGTCTGAATTCGAATTTAAGACCGCACTTGGGTTTGCGGCTTGGCACCAAACCGGCTGCGACTGGATCGCGCTCGAAGTCGGCCTCGGCGGACGGATTGATGCCACAAACGTCGTTACTCCGACTTGCACGGTGATCGTAAGTATTGGCCTCGATCACGTGAATATTCTTGGGAATACGCTCGCGGAAATTGCGTTTGAAAAGGCCGGAATCATCAAGCCTGGCATTCCCGTCGTTGTAGGCGAAATCCCGCCGGAGGCGCTGGACGTCGTTTTGCGAAGGGCCGGCGAACTAGCCTCAGAAACGCTCGTCCTGGGTCGTGACTTTCAAGTGGTTCGCACGCAAATCGCAGCGACCGTCACCTTTCGAGGTCAAGAATGGAACATTCAACCCGGTTTGATCGGTGCAAAGCAGCAAGAAAACGCCGCACTCGCCGCGGTCGCGACTACGATTGCGGGTATCAGTAACTCGGATTCTATCGAGCGAGGGATCTCGTCCGCAACACTACCGGGGCGGTTTCAGGTGTTCTCCTTCGGAAGAAAAACGGTCATCGTCGACGGTGCCCATAACGGAGCGGCTGCGAGTGTGTTAGGCGAGACCTTGCGCCAGCAAGGCATAGAACGTGCAAGTTTCATTATCGGCATGGTCGCTGGGCACGATCCGGAAGGGTTTATCGAGCCACTTTTGCCGTTGATGCACGACCTACAGTGGGTGCCGATCGACTTCTACCGAGCGAACCTACCTCAGGAATTGGCCACGATCACCGCCCGTGGCGAGTCTCGAACGTCCGTCGCGGAAGCACTGCAGTCGGCACCGGGCGACGTTATCGTCATCACTGGGAGTTTGTACTTGGCGGGAGAAGCGATAAGAATGCTGAATTCTGGCGGGACTTGCTCCAGCTATGAATAACCTCTCGAAGTCGTACAGTGACTCGCTAAGGGTCTGGAATTATTTTAGCGCTAGTAACAAAGAGTTGACCGCCGCCTGCGTCCGTATATGGATCACCGATGACGGCCACTCGACCAATCTTAAATGGCCGCACGGAGGCCTTTGGCACCGTGGTGCCGATGATATTCTCGCTCGTATCTGCATACAACACGTTGATGCCGTAATTCACTCCTCGGTCTTCGATCGAAACTTCAATCGGCCGTTCTAGGTCCGCAGCTATATACGTTGGCGTTAATATCCAACTGGTGCCGGACCAATACCACGAAATGAGCGTGCGATCAACGTACTCAATGAGTACATCGCCAGGGTTAGCGCTGCTCGCGGCGGCTCGTCGGATCTGGATACGCTTCAAATCTTGAAGGGTTTTTGATGTGCCGCCGATCACGAAACCCGCGTCGAACATTGAAAGTAATAGCGCATCTGCCGTAGTGTCATCTCGGCCCGCACAGATGTACGAGCGGCAAGTTGCTCGAAACTGGGTGGTGTGAATACGGCCTGCGAGCACAGCGCTTGAGGCAAGGTCTGACCGCAGAAGCGTTCCGCGGTCTAGGACCGGGTTGCACCGATATATTGAGCTAGTTCGCGAATTTCCAGGATAGTCTTGGACGAAGTGCAGCGACTTTGTTCCCGATACATCGCGCACCCAGCAACTCGTCTCGACACCATAATTCACCGGGCTGAGCCGACGCCCTATATATGGATTTGCCGCATCCTTAACGTACGGTCCTCCAAGGACTGTCGCTTCTGCAAAGCCAATTTGAAAGGCCGCGTCACTGCTTGTCGCCTTTGAACCGCCGTTGTATTCGATGACGAACTTGCCCGATCCAGACTCCACGAGCTTAGGATTTGCGACGTGCACCGAATCCCAAGCACCAATCTGCCCGAGGTCCAACAGTGGAGATCCGCCATTGAGTGGCGCCCAGTGAACGGCATCGGGACTGGAATATCCGTAGACGCGCCATTTGCGAACGGCCTCGTTGAGCCCATTTCCTTCCACTAACATGACAAAGTCGCCGCTTGTCAGCCGACACACCCACGGAACGGCAAGATCGTATGCGTTTTGCAAGCCCGAGCCGAGGAGGACACTTCCCTTCTTTGACCACGTTTTGCCGTCGACGCTAGTAGCAAGTGCTATGGTTTTGGGCAGCGTCACAAGACTTAAAGCTTGGTACCACATCCGGTAGTCGCCGGGACCGAAGCGAATTACCGTGCCGACGCCAGCATATTGCTCATCAACATTCACGAGCCCGTGGGGAAGGACTAATTCAAAATTTTTCCAGGATTTTAGGTCGGCTGATTCTGCCCGATAAGTATCAATCAATCCGGAAGGAAGGTGGCGACCGAAAAAGTAAGCAACATAGCTTCCATTCTCGAGTACGGCACGATTCGAAGTGTCCTTCAATATGGCGAGATCGCGAACCTGAGCACAATCGACATCTGAGCCAGTGAGAATGGGTTTCTCGCTACGAACCCAGGCTTGCCGAAAGCGAAGGTCTGCGTTATCAGAGCCGGCTTCCAAATACGTGATCGTGGCGCCATTTTGGGCAAATCCAACAAATCGATCGACGATGCGAGCTGAACTCGTTGCGTTGAGCACTCGCACGGAAAGCGTCGACAAAACCAGGCACAGGAGGGAGGGCAAGCACCGCCAGCGGTTGGTGAGGACCCTCATCGTGAACGAACGTGTTCCAACGGTGACATGGCTGTGAGACTTCTGAACCTTTTCCAATTGTTCCATTGTGATTGAATCTTGCTTGCCTTCACTCGTCCATCGCAGTAAACTTAGCGGCCGACCTGATAGCCTCCGTTCTCCAACCAGCGCCTAACTAGACAAAGCCGCCAGCCGGAAGAGCTTCTCGAACAGCCGGCGGATTTCATCGACATCGAGTCGACTTGCCGCTGACCCGATGCTAACTTCGAGCTTTCCGTCTGAACCTAAGCTGAAGAAGAGTCCAACGTGGTCTTGTTCTGCAACATCGAGCGCGGCGTTGACCAGTCTTGTTGGATCGCCGGTCAGATAAATGTGGAACATGTTTGTAGGAGGAAATTCCGGCACAACACGCACTTCCGGCAGCGTCCGCAGCGCCGCCGCGATCTCTTGTGCTTTCCTGACATACGCTTCGATACGCGGCAAATGCTCGTCCATGCCAAGTTTCGCGGCGATAGCGCTCGGCGATTGCTGATGCAGATTCCCTCCGTGCCGACGCAACCAGATGCGCGCCGCGGCCACAAAGTCCGCGGGGCCAGCAAGAACAGCTCCTGGCAATCCGCCGAGAATTTTGTAACAGGAGACGTACACCGAGTCGAACGGCGAAGCTATTTCAGCGTAGCTGCGGTTGTAATAGGGCCTGCACTCCCATAGGCGTGCGCCATCCATGTGCAGTCGCATGCCTTTCGACCTGGCGAGACAGCACTGTGTTGCTAACTCGTCCCAAGGTGGCAGCTGACCACCGATTTCCCGCTGGGGCAGTTCCAGTAACAACGTCGAAATGTCCTCCGGCAAGGCTTCGACATCCGCGACTCGAATCACCGCATCTGATGCTCCGATCAAGGTCGCGGTCAGTCCGTGCAGAACGCTGTATGCCATCTGTTCGTGAATTTGCAGGTGACAAGTCGGATGGAATGCAACCTTGGGTGAGCCTCGTTTGTCCGACCAAATCCGCAGCGCGATCTGCTGCGCCATCGTGCCGCTCGGCATGAAGACCGCAGCCTCTTTTCCCAGGAGCTCCGCGACCTCAGATTCCACCTGAGTCACGACTCCGCCCGCCCCGTACTGATCGTTTCGCACGAGCGACAGAGGACTCGCGGCCACGGAGTGCATCAGTTCGCGCACCGATCGTCGGTCGTGACCACTCAAAAAGCGATCACAATTCGCTACTATTTGCGTCAAATCCCTCGCCATCAGATGTTCTTACCCTCTCGTCGCCCGGAAACGCGTGCCGCGAGAATACACTGAGTTGTGGCCAGAAAAACTGAAAGCATCACCCCTTCCGATCGCCTCACTAGGTGGAAGAAGATGTGGGCTACTCCGCGCCTGCTCGACGACGTTGAGACGGAAGCGGCGTTTGATGAATTCCGCGAAACATTTGTGCCCACTCACATGCACAAGCGATTCTTGAAGACGTTCGGAGTCGAGAAAGCAGGCTTTGGAAATCGATTCTTTCACGAAGAGGCGGTCTACAGGCAGTGGTCGGCAAAGCTGTCGACGATGTCGGGAAGTTCGCTCGGAGTGGCTGAAGTCACCGTGATCTACGCGTCGGCAGACAGCCTGGAAGCGTACGTATTGCGCGGGGAAATGCGGCGATCTCTACAGGACATTTTCATCGATGACTGGCACGCGGCATGCGCGACGATTCAGACTCCCACAGCCCGGCTGTATGCGTTCGTGGAACCAAAAATGAAAGGCGCGGTGGTTTATTCGGCGAGCTCCGAACTCGACAACGAAATTGAATCGTTCGCAGACTGATGCGCTTCGGAGTCTTCCGAGGCGACCGTAGACTCTACGAACAGCTTGAGAGCGTTCAATCGGCGCTCCCACTGGCGCTCAATGTCGACCAACGCTAGGTGAGCATCGCGAAGTTGATCGGGCCGGAGCTGAATGAATACTTCTCTTCCCCTCGGCTCCAAGGACACAATCTCGGCCTTTGCCAGAACTTCAAGGTGTTTGCGGACGCCCTGCCGAGTGATTCCAAACTCTGAACTGATCTCCGAAATAGTTGGTTGGTGCAGCGAAACGAGTCGCTGCACCAACTCCCATCGAACGGGATCTGCTAGCGCGCGGAACACCGCGACACTTGCCAATCGCTTATGCCTCAGCCATCGTCTTGAGACGGGCCAGCATATAGCTCCAGCCACCGGTATTGTCTTCGTGATTCTTAGCCCGATACAGCTCGGGCAAAGAAGCAAATCCGCTTTCCACAAGCTTGACGCGTGTGCCTTCTGCTATTTCTTCAAGATGGAACTCGACAAGCGTGTGCGGATGCGTAAGCACGTCACCGACGTACCCGGAAGGAGCGAAGTGCGAACCGGAAACCCATCGATAGGCGAAGTAGCTCTCCGGCTGGGCGGCCTCGACGTAGATTGAGACTTTGCCGTACTCGCCGAAATCAAATGTTGCTTGGTGGCCAGCGGTATAGTCTCCCTCCATAGAATCCGGGAACCACCGCACGACCTTTGCCGGATCGGCGATCGCCGCGTAGACCTGGGTCCTCGGGGCTCGGATGATGATTTCTTGCTCAACGGTGTTCGGAATGGACATAATATGCAACCAACTAGTTGCATATTAGAAGACGCGGTGGTCCTTGTCAATACGTTTGCGGGCGAACGGACCAAAAATGTGATTTGCGAGAGGTTCCATCGCTCCGTGGTCTGAAATTGTCGGTTACTCTAACGAAATGAAAGTCACGCTCAACGTGAATGGTGAGAAGCACGACGTCGAGGCAGAGCCAGAAACAAGCCTGCTGGAGGTACTTCGAAATGACCTCGGACTCACCGGTACCAAATATGGTTGCGGAGAATCGCAGTGCGGGGCGTGCACAGTGCTCGTCGACGGTGAGAGCATGCATTCTTGTGTGTTTCCGCTTGAAGACGCAGTCGGAAAACCCATTTTTACGATCGAGAGTCTCGCAAAAGCCGGCAAATTGGACCCCTTGCAACAGGCTTTTATCGATGAGGGGGCGATGCAGTGCGGCTATTGCGTTAGCGGGATGATCATGGCGGCGCGGGCATTGCTGAACAAGAACCCTCATCCCACACACGATGAAATCATTGGTCGTATGAACGGCAACATTTGCCGATGCGGCGCATACCCGCGCATGGTTGCCGCGATCAAGCGCGTAGCGGAGGCAACAAAGTGACTTCGCGACGCCAACTGCTGAAAACACTCGGCGGAGGAATTCTTGTGCTTGTCGTTGGACCAGCATCGCTCGGCACCGAGCTTCGGAATCAGCGAGGCCGCGCGCAGGCCACCCTCCAAAAGCTGAGCGCTTGGGTTCACATTGCTGAATCCGGAGTGGTGACAGTCTTCACGGGAAAGGTTGAGGTTGGCCAGAATGCGAGGACATCGATTACTCAGGCCGCGGCCGAGGAGCTTCGAGTCGCGCCCTCCGTCGTGCGCGTGGTAATGGGTGATACAGACCTCGTGCCGTTCGACATGGGAACGTTTGGGAGCTTAACCACGCCGCGAATGATTCCGCAGATACGACGTGCGGCGGCGGCAGCGCGCGAAAGGCTGATTGACATTGGTGCGGCGAAGTCGGGCCAAGCCCGCTCAAGCTTGCACGCGCACGATGGCAAGGTGATCGGCCCCGGCTTTTCAGCGAGCTACGCCTCGCTCGCTGCGGGCGATATGTTCGCTCTAGATATTCCTGCAGATCTCGAGCTCACGCCTGCTCAGAATTGGAAGGTGCTTGGCACATCGCTGCCGAAAGTAAGTGCATCTGCGATTGTGACAGGCACCCATCAGTACACCTCTGACTTGCGACGTCCGAACATGGTGTATGCAAAGGTGCTCCGACCTCCGACCATGGCGGCCAAGCTGAAAACGGTTGACACTTCCAAGGCGGCAGCCCTCCCTGGCGTGAAAGTAGTTCGAGACGGAGACTTCGTCGCCGTTACCGCAGCCTCGGTACGACTGGCCGTAAAGGCGCTTGAACTGATCGAGGCGGACTGGACGGAAGTTGAACAATCTCAGCACAGCGAGCTATTTAAGCTTCTTCGCGGAGCTGAACCTTTGCCGACGACAGCGACGGGGCCGAAATTGCTCGCCGGCACTTACACGTGCGAGTACATCGCTCATGTTCCGTTGGAGCCGCGTGCCGCACTTGCTGAGTGGGACGGGAAGCGCATGACCATCCACACAGGAACCCAACGTCCCTTCGCAGTGCGCGATGATGTCGCGGCCGCGGTTGGGCTTGCGACGGGCGCAGTTCGCGTGATCGTGCCAGACACAGGTTCCGGATACGGCGGAAAGCATACGGGGGAAGCGGCGATTGAAGCGGCGAGGATCGCGCACGCCGTTGGGGTGCCAGTCAAGCTTGTGTGGACGCGGCAAGAGGAACTAGGTTGGGCGTATTTCCGCCCCGCCGGAGTTTCGGAGATTACGAGCGGCGTTGACGACCGCGGAAAAGTTGTAGGTTGGACTCACGACAATTACAATTCCGGTCCGGCGTCAGTCGAATCTCCGTACGCTATCGACACAAAGCGATCGCAGTTTCACCCCGCTAACTCGCCCCTCAGACAAGGATCCTATCGTTCACTTGCGGCTTGCTTCAATACTTTTGCGCGTGAGACCCACATGGACGAATTGGCTGCGCTTGCTGGAGTTGACCCGCTCGCGTTCCGCATTCAGAACCTAGACAATGCACGGCTACGCGCCGTGCTGGAAGCGGCGGCGGCCAAATTGAACTGGACGCAAAAGGTAGCCTCCGCTGGTCGAGGATTCGGGATCGCCTGTGGCACGGACAAAGGTAGCTATGTCGCCACTGCCGTTGAGCTAACCGTAGCAGAGGGAAATGTCCGTCTCGTTCGGATTGTTGTGGCGTATGACTGCGGCGCGATCCTGAATCCAGACCTCCTTAAAAACCAAGTGGTCGGCGGCGTAATCATGGGCATCGGCGGCGCTCTATATGAAACGATCGATTTCGCGAACGGCAAAGTCCTAACGGACCGATTGGCAAAGTATCGCGTACCGCGCCACCACGATATTCCAGTGATCGACTGCGTGCTACTTGATAGAAAGGATTTGCCGTCGGCCGGCGCGGGCGAAACGCCGATCATCGGAATAGCTCCGGCGATCGGCAACGCCATCTTCAACGCGACGGGCAAGCGTTTGCGGTCGATGCCCCTGAAGCTCTCCTAGGGCCAAGCGATGTCGCATCTTCGGCCGGTGATGATCTGGCTATCTACGGTGAATCGAACTTTGTCTTTTCCTAGGTTAAATGCCTTATTCCAGCGGCCCCGCTCGGTCTCGTGCATCTTGGAGTAGCGGAGCACTACGGGGACATTGAGCTCTTGACCCTCCCGCATTTTTGGTAGGACGACAGAAGCCTCGTAAAGCACGACGTGGTCCTCTCCTGCTCCTGCGTCATTGAACCATGTCTCTACACGGATGTTGACTGGCCCGCTGCCGCCGAACGTGTTATCAATCTCTCCAAGTTGGTGACATTTCAACCTAAGCGTCATCACTGGGTTTTTGTCGGCATAGTCGGGATCGGGGATGAGCATGGGTGCGGAAGGATCGTTCTGAGCCTTACCAGCGTCAGCCATCGAGACCACACCGGACTGAATCGCGCTCGCGAGCTGGTCTCGAGCGAGGTCGCCCACGCCGGACGCATCCAAGATCTGACCGGCTAGATAATCGGAGCCGACCGCACTGAGTCCCGGAAACTCAAGTGGATTGCTCGGCACTCCCATGGCTTCGAGCGCGATATCCATACCTAACCTTATCAATCCGGGTGGAATTCCGGTCACGTTACTAATTCCTTGCGCGGCCGCATCCTTCACCGTGTCGATGAAGGAATTGACTGACGTGATTGCGCCCTCTGCCCAACTCACAACGCCGGCAATAAAGTTGATCGCGTCGCCAAACACATCTGTCCAAGAACCGCCATTGCTTTGCTTAGGCGGCAGATAAATCTTGTCGCCTTGATGTGGGTTTGCGTGTCCGGTCAGGCTCTGGAAGAACGGGTAGATCGCCTTGTCATAAGGTGTATTGTTGAGCGGCTCGCGGGCCAAGATGTAGTGATACAGGATCTGAACTTTCGGTGGCTCGTAATGGCCGACCGATACATTGAAGTCGAAGTAACCGTGCGGCGGAAATTTCGGCGGCGGCAATGAGCCGATAACCGCCGTGTTTAACATGGTGATGAATACTTTCGCTTCGGTGGCTACCGGCACCTCGTTGACCGGAGCTGGGATAATCTTGACCTCGTAGACTCTCGGCCACACGAGACCCTCTCCCATCTTCAGCTCGAACGTGCCGGTGTGGTAAACGCTGCCCTCGTACGCAACGTCGTTGCTCCAGTCGTCGATGCGCCGAACCAAGATCTTTGCAGCCGTCGTATTTGCGGACGTTGACCAGCGATACCGGAACGTCGACATCCCGTAGAGATAAGCAGAGGAACCCCATACGGGCTTCTCCGCGAACTCACCTGTTGTCGGCATGTCGGCATTGGAGTTGATCTCAAAGACGGTGTCGGCGAGCGGCACAGTGGGCGGTTCCACGAGTTTGAGGATCACCGAATCTGATGGCTGGGCGGCAAGGTCGCCATTCGAACGCAATGGTATTGCGCGCAGATAGTAAGTGCCTTTTGCGTGCGAGCCGCCAGCCAGATAGTTCGTTAGAACAAGACCAAATTCATTGATACCGCTGGAAGCACCCGTCGGTAAGGATCCAGTTCCCGAGACGTATGCGGCGTTCCGCCACGTCCGGGTGTCATCTGGAAAAGGCTTGGACGAAACTTGAAACACCGCGGTGGCAACGCCCGGGGCTTGAGTCCACCAGCGCATGGCAAATGCTGGGCTAGTCGAGGTCATAGACGCTACCCACGGCTGACCGCTGCCCGGGTTTTTCGCTTGAATATTGGACTGGTCGCTTGGTGGGAGGGCCTCGCCGTACTCAATAACCGAATTCGTCGAGGACGCGCCTGAAGCTTCTATCACCCGGGCGAAGTACCGCGTATATCCGAGGGCAATGATCTTTGAAGCAATCGGGTTTGCACCGGAAGTCTCGGCGTCCCCTCCAGCGAGCGAGACCGGCTTTCCGGACAATTGCCCGCGAGAGTTTTTTGCCTTAGGCGCGAAGGATCCAAAGTTGACCGTGAAAGTCCCGTCACCTTCCGTGACGACCGCCGCCTTGTAGATGACAGGAGGTTGCTTCGTTACTGGATGATTCGTGGAAGATAGTGTTAATCCACTCGTTGCGTTTGTGAGGGCAGGCGCCGCCGCGTAGATCTCAACCGTGCAAGACTTCGGAAATGGACCCGGTCCCTGTAGCTTGAATTGAACCGTCGGAGCAGCGTTTCGCCACGACAAGCTCGATGTCACCTGAAACGGGGTGTCGTCCATCTTCCCAGGGCGACCGCCAGGGCCAGCTGGACCTGTCGCAAGTTTCGGGCGAGCAAGAAGTGCAGTACGGATCGACAGTCCGCCGAGCCTGATCTGGGTACCTGCTCTTCCAAGTTGGGGTTTGGTTTCGGTGAGTTGAACGGGCGAGATGAGGTGCCCGCTCGATGGAGTAATTATAAGAATGGCCAGAGCAGCTAGCGGCAACATTGCAAGACGCATAGCCGCATTCTAGCCGTAGTCGCGACGCAAGTGGGCCGAATGCCGAATTCCCTGGTTGTTTGCGGAACCGAAATCGAACGAACCCTATCTCCGTAGTTGGGCGAAGTGCGAATCGAATTGTCGACGAGGCACTTTCCAGGCCCTCCACTCCGTCAGTCGCGGCGACGCGGCTTCGCTCTTTGCCTCATCGGTGTTAAGCATGGCAACGCATAAATTCGTAACCCCAACTTCGTTAGTCGTGATGGCGCTCTTCAGCTGCCTAGCAGCCGGGCAGAATTCGTCGGCAGCGGCAAAGAAAGCTCACGCCAAAGCGAAGGCGTCCATTCATAAGAAGGCTACGCCCAAAAAGGCGACGCGGAAATCTATCTCCAAGCAATCGAAAAAGCTTTCGAGCCCGACGATCAAAGGTCGCATGATCGTAGTTGGTCCCGCTTACTCGCCAGGTGCACGGGGAACGGCGAACACTACACGGTATACGGCACCGGTCCGGCGAGTCGCAACTTACCAGGGTCAGCCGTGGCTGAACCATTTTCGGCCAGGAATTACGATCGTCGACAGCGCGACCACGCACAACTTCATGATGTCGTACGGGCAGACCTATCCTATTCCGAGCTTCGACGGTGGCACGGTCGTATCAAACGCCGCCGGCATGCGCGTTGGCTACTTTCAGTACGTTCCGACATTTGCTGACAACTTCTTCTATTACTCGAATTACGGATACAACCCGGATCAGGCTTCCTACTCGCCCTGGTATCTCTACTCTAACCTGCCACCGTATATTCGCGCCGGCAACACGACGATCATTCCGAACTACACAAGATCGGCGTTCAATACCGACTGGGTGAACTATGATTCGACCACTGGAAACGCAGTCATTGACGACGTGATCGACCGCCTAACCACGGCATTCCGCTCAGGCAATCCGACTTGGGTCACTAAATTGCTTTCGACCTCGGATCGGATCGCGATCTTCCTAAATGGTCGATATCAGTACAGCGTCGCCGCAGCTTCGTTCGCGAAAATGCTCGAAGACATGGTGCTAGGGACTCAAACGACCGGTTACTCCGTGGATCAGGCGCAGGAGTGGGGACACCAGCTAAAAATTCTCGCCACTCATCAGTTTATCGACGCTGTCGGAGCGACGCACTACCTCAGGCAGGAGTATGTCTTCGGCGAAGACGTGTACGGCAAGGCGCGACTGGTCGAGTTTGGGACATCGCTCATTCCGGGCCGGTGAGATTTCGCGAGCCTGTATGCAGGCTTCATCATCTGTGAGCCGTAAAAGATTCCGTGCTGAGGATCCCAACCGTATGTCCCGTAAAGGCCACCCTTTAGCACCTTGATGTCGGGGGCAAGGTCACAAGCTTTTGTCCAGTTCTGACCGCCATCGGCAGAATGATATGGGCCGTCGGGAGCGCCAACGACCATCTGTCGGGCGTCGCGGCCAAACATCGGTCCCAGGGTTGCGCGTTGAGGGCAGGATACGGTTCGGTGCCACGACTTGCCTTGGTCTTCGCTCACGATCAGTGCGCCATCAACGAGCCAGTAACACGTTTGTTGGAAATAGACCATCACGGGCGCGGCGGCCTTTTCGTCGCTTACCTGGACCCAAGTCTCACCGCCGTTCGCGCTACGCAAGATGCCCGCGCCGTTAGCTTTGGTGGCAAAAACCACATTACGACTGATTGCACCGACGCCCCAAAAACCTGTACCCAACTCCGTCCACGAAGCAGCTTGATCTTTGGATCGCAATAATTTGCCGCCACTCTCGTGCCCGATCGCGAGGAAAGTCCGCGCGTTATCGCTCCAGTCAACCGCGCCATAGTCCAGATGCCCTTGGCTCGACGGCTTCCAAGTTTTCCCGGCGTCCGGGCTGAAAGCGCTCTTTCCGTAGATCGTAAAGCACATTAACCTTCGCCCGTTAGGATCGATGTTGAGGCCCCAGCCAGTTTCAAAACGGCCCGTGACGTAGTCGCCAGAGACAAGTCGAAAGGATTGCCCCTTATCGCTGCTTCGGCAAATGCCAATGTTGTTTGCGAGCAAGAATAAGTCGCCATTTGTGCGATCAACAGATATGCCAGCCGTTCCTCTCGCATAGATATCTGCGCTCTCGGGATGGGTGTTTCTGAGCTCGCTGAGGATGTGATCCGAGACAGCGGTCCATTCGTTCTGCCCTCCAGACGTGCAGGAGATGGCCAGGATCGCGGCGAGGCAAACCATTATTTCTTAACGCGCGTGATTGACACGATGGAGATCGGTGGTGTCAGGGTCTGCTCTTTTGCTGGCGACTTTTGAATCTTTCGAACAATTTCCATTCCCTTGAGCACGTGTCCGAATGCGGCAAACCCTTGTCCATCCGGATTTCGCTTTCCGCCGAAATCGAGCTCAGGTTGTTTGCCGAGACAAACGAAAAAATCCGAAGTCGCGGTGTCCGCGCCGTCCCGAGCCATTGAGATCGTTCCATCAAGGTGCTTCAACTTAGTCTTGGAAGTGCGCTCCAGTTTGAGCGCTGGGAAGTCCTGCTCCGCAAATTTGGGGTTGACGCTAGATTGGATAACTTCGATCTTGATCTTCTTATCTGGCTGGTTTTGCATCGTCACCGTACGGTGCACGACTCCTCCGGTATAGCGACCTGCGTCCACGTATTTCAAGAAATTCGTAGCGGTGGCCGGCGCATGCAGCATATCAATTTCGACGGTGAACGCACCCGCGCTTGTCTGTACTTTGACGATCGGGTTCTTCGCAGCGTCAAGGCCTGATGTGAGCATAAGGAGCGGTGAGACGACGAAGAGGGCAAAATGCATTTTCGTATAGTACAACGTGCAGATCGCGCTCAACCACTTTTCGCCCCGGAAGCCTTGACCATGCGCATTCCGGCCACCGACGGTCCGCCGCGCCCGTCGACGGGTTGTATCCGAACCGTGACCGACGACTTGCCCTTCGTACTTTCCGCCGGCAGCGAATACGTGACATCAAAAAACGAGTTTTTCGGACGCCCCGCCAACTTCTCCGCGGCGACAGACTTGCCATCCACCAACACGTTGAAGTCCGGCCGTGAGAGGTCATTTCCCCAATAAGTGACCACCAGTTCAGATGGCCTTTCGGGATCCACCTTCATCGACAGTTCAAACCAACCTCCGGCCATCGCCGTTCTGAAGTTGCGCCCATTCACATCGCGAACGTCATTGCGCGACGATTTGAGCGAGTGATCGCGTTCGGACTGCATGCGGCCGACCATCGCGTAGTCAAGCGTCCGAGATTCGAGGTCTTTTTGACGCGCCTCCGCGGCGCGAAACTCTGCTTCCGCAGCCGCCCACTCTGGCTGCGTGAACCGATCGAAGTACGTCGCGTAGCGCCGCTCGTGCAGCTGATAAAACGCACGGAATGTCAGCTCCGCGGGCCGGCCGACGCCGTTTGTGTGGAAAGTAAGGGGCTCGCCTTGTACGGGCTCTAACCAACGGACGGGCGAGCCCGAGGCAACCAGGACAGGGGTGCGCGGAATCGGTTGCGATGCGGCCCCCAGATCGGCAGCGAGTACAACCGGTCCGTAGAGCACGGCGATGCGCTTCGGATCGTCGGGCATCGACTCCGTTCGCAGTTCCATGGGCAATCGAAACTCGACGCGATCACCAGACTTCCATGCTCGCTTAACGGAAACGTAACTTGACGGCTGGACAGAGTGCGCGACGATCGTGCCATTGACCCTGATATCGACGGCGCCATGCGCCCAGCCAGGATGCCGAATCCAAAGCTCGAAAGTCGCGTGCCTGCTGCCAGGAACGATATCTAACGTGACGCGGCCAGAGTTCGGAAAGTCGGTCGATTGGCGTAGAACGACGCCCGCTTCGCGCCAATTGAGCTCGGTCGGCATAAACAAGTTCACCCATAGCGCTTTGGATCCGTCGTGGAAGTAAGCGGTATCGCCGTGCTTCGTGTGGTTCTCCATGCCGGTGCCGTGGCAACACGTGAAGTTGTTGAAAGCGTCGCTGTAATCTCGTTTCGCCCCGCTGCCAAGCGGCATGAAATAAGTGAAGCCAGCCGTCTTAGGGTTCTCAGAGCCAAGGATGTGGTTGAAGTACGCACGCTCGTAGAAATCCATCGTCGCGGCCTGCGGGTCCCAGCTAAAGAGATGCCGTGTGAGCTTGAGCATGTTGTAGGTGTTGCAAGACTCTGATGTGTTCCCGAGGGCATCTCGGAGCTTGTCAGGCGGGCCGAGATATTCCCCGTTGCTATTGCCCCCGATCACGTACGTGTGGTGATGGACAACTGCGTCCCAGAAGAAGCGTGCTGTGTCTCGATCAGTAGGGTTCCCCGTTGCCTCGTAAAGCCTCGCCAAACCAATGATTTTCGGGATCTGCGTGTTCGAATGCCGACCTGCCAGTTCGTCTTTGCCCTTTGCCAACGGATCAAGCACTCGGTGGTCGTAGAACTTCCGCGCAAGGTCCAAATACTTGGCTTGCTTCGTCTGAACATACAACTCGGCGAGAACTTCGTTCATTCCGCCGTACTCACAGCCCAGCATTTTCTGCCACTGTGCGTCGTCGAGTCCTTTCGTTTCCTCAATGGCCCAATCCGCGAATTTTTCGGCGACGATAAGCGCCTGTGCGTTGTGGGTCAGTGAGTAGGCATCCAGTAACCCTGCAAGAACTTTATGGTGGGTGTACCAGGGCGACCACATCCCATTCAGGTCGAAGCCGCCGGTTCGGATCTTCCCTTCTCGCACGTCCGCCCAGGCTTTATCGCCGTTTGGTATCGCGGATATGTACCCGTCTGGCCTCGATGTTTGGCATTCCGCGAGCTCGGAGACAATGGTATCGACGCGTTGCTTGAAACGAACATCTGCCGTTGCTTCGTACTCTTGCGCGCAGGCAGTTAGGTAATGGCCGAGGGTGTGACCGGCAAGGCCCGAGTTTTCCCAGCCGCCGTAGAGTGCCCCTTTTGCCTTGAGGCCACTGTGCTCTCGAAAGGAATGGAGGAGCCGATCTGGCTCAACCTTCAGCAGGTATTCGGCGCACGCCTTCGTGCTCGCTACCCACGGTCCACCAAGAACGCGGATGTCGGATAGGGGGAACGGCGTCGCAACGGCATTCAACGGTCCGACTGTGGGCGAAAGCAAAAAGGCTAAGGCAGTGAGCATGGTTCCCTTTTATCTTAGCGCGTGCCTCGCCGGGAGGTGTGGGGAAGTCGCGACTAGGGTTCACCGACTCGCGCGGGTAACGTCACGATGCGACGATGATTACGGGTGCCTACCTTTGCCTAACCTACACTTCTCTGACTAGTTCAGTTGAGTCGCAGCGAACTCCGCGGCCAGCTCCTGCCTCAACGCTTGGAATAGAGCATGGGAGCGTTCAAATCGCGACCCCAGAGTTTCGACTCGTTCTTGCAAAGGATTCAGGTGTGGCAGTTCAGCTTGCCCCAAACACGGGTACCGCGTTTGATTTTCTTCCGTTCGATCGGGTTGGTATTCGCGCGACCGACGGCTTCGTCCACCTTGGCGACTTGACGTTTCGCGTGCGGCGAGAAGGATCGGCTTCATGGAACGATTACTCTACGGCCACCACTCGACACCCCGTGTCGGCGGTTTCGACCGCCGAGCTTGCGGCGCACGACCTGGCCGAGACCTTGGCACCTGATTGCCCCGTTCAGGTTGTTCGAACCTGGAGAATTACGGGTGGGCACCTGCAGCTTTGCTTCGCCCTGAAGAACGTCGGTAAAGACACAATTACGATCGGCGGTCTCGGGATTCCGATGCCGTTCAACAACATCATTTCTGGTCGCAGCCTGAAACAAGCGCACGAGACGTGCTCGTTCTCCGATCCATACATCGGAGCAGATGCCGGTTACCTGCGAGTGACTCAACTCACAGGTACCGGTCCAACCATGCTGGTTACGCCCGTTGGTCAGACTCCGCTCGAGGCCTGGAAGCTCGCAAACGAGCCGATGAGGCCAAATCAGACTTTCGAAGGAATGATGGAGTGGATGGTCCACACCCAAGCTTTCGCCGAGAACGAGTGGAAAGCGGCTGACCCTTGGAATTTGCCGACCGCCGCGACCCTAGCGTCGGGTCAATCCCGCACTTATGGCGTCCAATTTCAGCTTGCACCGTCGATCCGGGGTATCGAAAGAACGCTGATCGCGGCCCGACGTCCGGTTGCAGTTGGCATCCCAGGGTACGTTTTGCCCCTCGACCAGACCGGCAAACTCTTCCTGCGATTCGGCGCGAGCGTCCGCACGATTGAAGTCGCGCCGAAAGATTCGATCGTGGTCGAGACGAACCGCCAAGGCAAAAACGGATGGAGGGGTCTGACGCTACGCGGTCAGAAGTGGGGTCGGTCTCGGGTTACGATCACCTACGCCGACGGAACTCGCGAGGTTGTTAGCTATATGGTCACCAAGGCGGCTTCCCA
>JBBRML010000012.1:0-58662 GCA_038230855.1 Fimbriimonadales bacterium
ATCGCCACGAACGAGCTCCAGCACGATCTTTGCCTTCAACTCAGGCGAATGCATCCGTTTCATTGATCCAGTCTTTGACATCTGTGTCCTTGGGGGATACCCCCCGTTGAGAGATGTACAACTTTTCTGGAACAATACAACGTTCGGAATCGTAAAGTGACCCTTCCCATCCGACATCGCAAAGTAAGCCGTGTCCACGACGTAAATGTACGCGCTCATCTCCGCGTGTACATTGCAGAGAAGGGCAACGAGTCCGGCACTTTCGAAGGTGCGTTTCTTGGTGACGCCTTTGGGATACATTCCGAAATCAAAGTGAGACGCTTTGTATTCGGCAAAAATGTTGTGAAAGACCTCGTCGTTGTTGGGAAAGCTGACCGTCGATCCCTTTGTAACGACCAAAACGTGCGGGATGAACCGCTTGCCTCGCTGATCCATTGTTGCGGTGATTGGAGTCGACGCGGGGCCGCCCTCCAGCCACACTACAGCATCCTTCGCGCCTTTCCCGTCGATCGTGATAATGCCCTGAACACTGCCAAAGCTGAGAATGAGGGTTGGAAGGAGGTTAATCATAGTTACACGGTAGGAAACGCAGGTTTAGAATCGATACACCCGATACAACTGCACGGACCAGCCTGCGCCAGACCGAAACGCGCCCATGTGCGGACCCATGGTGTAATTAATGTTTACCGTAAAATCATAAGGTGCCCGAATCTTTGCCCCCAACACCTCGCGTTGATCGAAAATTCCGCTCTGCTGGTGCAACATCTGGAATCGGAAAAACAGGCTGGCATCCGACCAGTGATCGCCACGATAGGTGAAAGTGATAAAGCCACCTTGCGATCGATCGGTTGGGCGAGTGTTCCACAAAAACTCGCCGCGGGTCACCAGGTGGGGAATCGTATATCTCCCGTCTACGCAGTAAAGTCCAGCATCGCGAGTTCGACCAGGGAGGGATTGCGCGGTGCTTACGCCTATGATTGTGTTCGCAAAGTAGCGCTGATACCGCGCTGCGAGACCGTCGACCGCATCGCTGACCAGATTGTTTTTGTACTCACTTGGTGCACTAGCGATGCCAAACGCCGATACGGCGAGTTGCTCAGCGCCATTTGAGCCAACGGCCATGAGGCTTGGAGTCGTGGAGTTGAGACTCGTATTCTTGATAAACGGATAAGTTTCGACTGAAGGAAATGTGTTCGCGGGGTCGTACCATTGATCATCCCAATCGCTCTGGCCGATCGGCAACATGAGCTGTCCAAGTCTAACGGTGTACGCGCTGCGCTTGTATCCGAACCACGATTCGTTGAGTGACTGAGAGTGGAACGCAGGTGCGGTGTAGTACGAAGCGACGACTTCAAAGGGACCTGAGTCGTAGGAAATTTTGAGCCTGGCCGCGCGTTCTCGGCCGATGAATTTTGTACCCCGACGGAAGGCGAGCAGGTAGTCCTCGTATTCCCCGCTGATCTTTCCTGCCGTTTGCTGCTCGCGTACAAGCGCACGCGCGCTTAACGCTTGCGTGAGCGCGCACAAAGTCACGGCGACGGACCAGAGTCGTGGGCAGACCATCCATTACAAATATCGGCAGGTTGTGCCCTTTTCCTTTCGGATGGGATCGAAAACGGCACGGCGCTGACCGCGCGTGCGTCTCCTAGGAAGCTGTTGACGAACTCCGCATCCAGCTTCGTTCGTCATAGCAAATCGCCAATTTGCGTGGAAATCAGCGATTTGAACGCTTTGCTACGGTTCAAGAACCGCGCTTCACGACTTGGGCATCCTTGCCCAAGCGGAGGCTGTTGACGAACTCCGCATCCAGCTTCGTTCGTCAAAGCAAATCGCCGATTTGCGTGGAAATCAGCGATTTGAACGCTACGCTTCGGTTCAAAGAACCGCGCTACGCGACTTGGGCATCCTTGCCCAAGCGGAGGCTGTTGAGTTGATCAACAGCCTCCGAGTCATAAGTGGAGTCAGCTTTGGCTAGAATGAGGCTATGAAGGCGGTCGTGATGGCAGGTGGCGAAGGCTCTCGTCTGCGACCGTTGACGTCAAATCGGCCGAAGCCGATGGTTCCCATCTGTAACCGACCGATCATGGAGCACATCGTCGCTTTGCTGGCCAAACACGGCTGCGACGAGATCATCTCCACGCTTTACTACCTTGGGGACGAAATCTCTTCGCACTTTGCCGACGGGTTCGATTTCGGCGTCAAGATGCACTACAGCGCAGAGACGGCCCCGCTTGGTACGGCCGGGAGCGTCAAGAAGGCAGAGGCGTTTTTGTGCGATGGCACGTTTGTCATCGTATCCGGCGACGCGCTAACTGATTGCGACTTAACCAAGGCGATCGAGTTCCACCGTTCACGGTCCAGCCTCGCGACCTTGATTCTTCATCACGTGAGGACGCCGCTAGACTTTGGCGTGGTGGTCACAGATGAGACGGGGCGCATCACTCGATTCGTCGAGCAGCCAAATTGGTCAGAGGTCATCAGCGACACGGTGAATACCGGAATGTACATCCTTGAGCCGGAAGTCCTGAGCTTCATGGATCGGGATCAGGTTTACGATTGGAGCGGAGACATTTTCCCCCGGCTGCTTGAGCTCAATTTGCCCATGTACGGGTACATCATGGATGGTTATTGGGCGGATGTCGGGTCGTTAAGTCAATACCGCGAGGCGCAGCGAGACTTTCTCGACGGCAAGATTAGGCTCGAGATCGACGGGTCGGAGGAACGACCCGGAATCTACATCGGTCCGAACTGTTCCATCGATCCGGCCGCGAACCTGATTGCTCCCGTATGCATCGGCCGAAATTGCAAGATTAAAGCAGGAGCAAAAATTGGTCCTCACACCATCATTGGCGACAATTCGTTCATCGAAGCCGGGGCACTTATCGAACGATCCGTGCTGTGGGATAGCGTTTACGTTGGCCCCGATGTCGGGATCCATGCTTCCACGGTCTGCTCACGCGCGACAATCAAGCGAGAAAGTGTCCTCAACGAAGACGTAGTGATCGGAGAGCGCTCGTTGATTGATGTCGGATCAAATATACGACCGCGAATCAAGATTTGGCCGGACAAAGTGGTCGAACGCGGGTCAACCGTAACGATGTCCCTGGTTTGGGGGAGCAATTGGCGAGGGAGCCTGTTTCGTGAACTCGGTGTCGCTGGCCTGAGCAACATCGAGATCACTCCTGACTTTGCCTGCCGCCTCGGGTCCGCATACGGGTCCTGTCTTCCGGCAGGCTGTCGGGTGGTCACCAGTCGCGACAATACGCGCAGTTCGCGCATGATCAAGCGCGCGCTAATCGCGTCTCTGCTCAGCGTCGGCTGCAACGTTTTTGACATGCGAAGCGCGGCAGTACCCATCGCTCGACACTTCATCAAGAACTCCGGCGCGCACGGCGCAATAAACGTGAGAAAACTTCCCGGAAACGCCCGCGTCACGATCATGGAGCTTTTTGACGCCGAGGGCGTTTACATTCCGAGGCGACTTGAGCGAAAGGTCGAAACTGCGTTCTATCGGGAGGATTTCAAGCGCACAGACTCGGATGACTTGGGGCAGATCGACTTTGTCAGTCGCGCCGTTGAGGAATATCAGGCTGACTTCTATCGCTTGCTCCCCCGCACGTCTGGCAAACGGCTACGCGTTGTGTGCGATTATGGCTATTCGGCGTACGGTGCGATCTACCCTGCGATGCTGGATCGCCTCGGTATCGACTCGATTAGCCTGAACGCATTCTCCGACGCAAAGCGATCACCGCGATCGCAAGAGGACATCGAGCACCACGTTCGTGACCTCGCACGCATTGTTGGCACGCTTGGATACGACATGGGTTGCCTGATAACTGATGAGGGCGAGCGTTTAACGGTCGTTACGGACCGGGGGCAGCAACTGCAGGGGAACACTTTACTTGCGGTGCTGGGCAGCCTCATCGCGCAGCAAAATAGCGGCGTCAAAATAGCTCTTCCGATTACGGCTCCTAGTCGCCTAGAAGAGGCTCTGTCAGACTACGGAGCCCAGATCGTCCGCACGAAGGCGGATGTGCGTGCGCTAATGTCCGCTACCAGCGAAGACGGCGTTATGCTCGCTGGTGACGAGCGAGGTGGGTTCATTTTCCCAGAGCTGCACCGAGGGTTTGATGCGGCATTTAGCTTCGCCAAGCTGCTTTCGCTCGTTCAATCCAGTCACTTGTCCCTGAGTGAAGTGGCGAGCGAGGTCCCCGTGTTTCAGCTCGCGTACTCAACGGTGCATGTCGCGTGGAACAAGAAGGGCGCGGTGATGCGCAAGCTCTCCGAGGCGAACCCGGCCGAGGCGAGCATCGAGATGCTTGACGGCGTAAAGTTCATCTTTGATGACTCCTGGGTTCTGGTGCTGCCAGACGCGCTGGAGCCAACCTTTCACGTGTACGCGGAGTCGCCGCTTGAGGCTTCATCCCAGAACTTGGTCAATGATTACGCAGCCCGAATCACTGCGTTCGCCGCTGCTGTCGAAAACTAAGAATGTTCCACGTGGAACATTAGGCATTGCTATTGAAAAGATCTCGGATCACTTCTTCGATGTCCACTTCCTCGATCGCGACATCGATGACCGGGAATGCCTGTAGAATCGCGGAAACCCCACGCGGTGTAGCCTCTCTTGGCATGTCGATGGTTGCCGTTAACCCGACATCGCCAATGACCTTTCCGTGGCCCTCAAGGTCGGCCGCCTCGATCGGGCGATCGAAGGTGAGTCGAATGCGTCGCGTATCGCTAAATCGCGCGCTTAGGTCACCCAGCGTTCCCTCATATACTTTCGCACCCCGGTCGATGACCACAACTCGTTTGCATAGCTCCTGAACATCCTGCATGTAGTGGCTGGTAAGGAGGATCGTGCAGTTGTCCCGCGCGTGCAGGTTCTTCAAGAAGTCGCGAATACGTTTCTGACTCACGACATCTAGGCCGATCGTTGGCTCGTCAAGAAAGACGACCTTTGGCGCATGCAACAGCGCTGCGACCAATTCGCATTTCATCCGCTCACCAAGACTCAGGCGTCGGACCTGCGTATTTACCTTGCCAGTGAGTTGGAGTGCCTCGATGAGCTCGTCAACACGGCTCTGAAACACCTTCTGCTCCACTTCATAGAGGTCGCGAAGGACAACGAAACCGTCCCACGCGGGGAGGTCCCACCACAACTGCATCTTGTTGCCCATAACGAGCGAAATGTTCCGAAGCATCTCCGGGTTGCGATCTTGTGGACGAAATCCAAGGACTTTCGCGGTTCCGGTTGTGGGAAAGAGAATGCCACTCAGCATCTTCAGAGTCGTCGTTTTTCCGGCCCCGTTCGGACCCAAGAATCCAATCAATTCACCTTGTTCGATGTCGAGGTCAACATCTACTACGGCGTGCACGGGAGTTCGAACAGGACGAACGAGGCTCTTGAGCGACCCGACGAGTCCTGGCGCCTTCTTTGTAACGAAATACGTTTTGCCCAGTCCGCGCGTCTCGATGATCGCCATGAGCCCAAATGATACTGCAGTAGCCGAAATCGAACCCTAATTCGGCATCAAGCTCAGGAAAACGGCGACGAGAGGCGCGGTGAAGAGGACACTATCGATGCGATCCATCACCCCGCCATGGCCAGGTAAGAGGTCGCCGCTATCCTTGAGATCAGCGCTTCGCTTGACCCAGCTCTCAAACAGGTCGCCCGCTTGTCCAAACAGACCGGCTATGAGGCCACAGGCTAGACCTCTGGACCAACCTACGTGAACCCAAATGCCGAGGGCGGCTCCGGCAGCGATGCAACCAATCAGGTTTGCTACGCCCCCCGCGATCGTCTTCTTTGGAGAAATCTTTGGGGCAAGCGGGCGTTTGCCAAACTTGCGACCGATGAAGTAGCCGGCGCTATCGCCGACCCAAAGCGGCACCAGCGCGAGGAGGACAACCTGCTTGAAGCTCCAGAGCGAGGACGCCAAACGATACTGATGAAGCACGAGTAGCGTGATTAAGCCGCCTGAAGCCCAGAGGGCAGACCCGATTCCGCCCATGAGGAGTCGTTGATTGCTCTTTACGGTGGCGTAGGTAAATAAAATCCCGAGGGCCCACGCGCCAAAACCCATCCAGAGCCAAACGAACTGTCCTTGTAGATCGGAGACGAGGAACGGTACTCCAATTGCAACGAGAACGCTCTGAAGTACAGGAACTGTCGCCTGACCTTTGAGCATCTGCTGCAACTCTCGCGCGCATTGAAACGCGAGGAGCGCGGCAAGCAATCCGATTGGATAGGGAGACGTACAAAAGAGGATCCCGAGAACGACCGGGATCAAACCCATCGCCGTCAGGATTCTCGCTTTCAATCTTCTGAGCGATCGGGGATGAGAACGCCCTTCGTGAGTTTGAGCGCAACTTGCACTCGATTTTCACACTGCAGTTTTCTCATAATTACGCTCACCAAGTTCTTGACGCTCTGCTCTCGCAAAGTGGTGACCTGGGAGATTCTCCGATTCGATAGTCCCTTGGCAATCAACTGCGCGACTTCAAACTCGCGTCGCGTGAGGTCATTACCACTACCGTACGTTCGTCGCGTTTCGCGGATATACGGTCGATTGACGACGACCTTGGAGCCCAGCTCCTCCATTGCTACGAAGAACTTACTCGCCGAATCCGTCCGGTGCACCAATTTGTCCACCGCCACCTCCGCGAACTCCTCAAACTCCGTTTCACTGCAGAGCAGGATGATCGCGAATTCACCAAATGCACGTGCGCCAAGCAAGAATTGAAGATCGTCCCGGTCAAGGCCCTGCGAATCGACAACGAACATCTGAGCATGATTTGCTTTGGCGGCGGCGATTAGGCCTTTCGCCGTTCGCTCCGTTGCGACAATTTCGAAGCTGTTGTGCTGGTCAATCAGCGCGGCAACGGCATCACCGAATAGTCCTTCTTTGCAACATAATCCTATGCGGATTGTCATGTTCTTGTTCAATTGTATGGGTCTCCTAGGCACATCAACGTGCACCGAACTCCTCCCACAGGATAGCTCAAGTTAGCCGCGTATGACCGAGACCGACGAAAAATCGAACTCTTGCTGATTTATGTGCAAGAAAACCCGCAAAAAAACGGGACTAGTCCTAGGTCTAGTCCCGTGATAACCGAAAGGTTGTGCGGCTAATCCGTGTTTAGGCGTTTACCACGCACTTAATCTCGATCGTGTACGGAGCCTTGAGTCCGAAGTCGTCGGAAATAGTAAGGGTGATCTTATACGTACCCGCTTTTCGGAACTTCCGTCGAACGACCTGACCCGTCGCATCTTCCTGGATGCCGTCATTCGCATCGAAGTCCCACGAGTACTTGAGGACGCTTGCACCGCCCGAGCCGCTTGCGCTGAATGTGAACTCGTCGCCGTTCGCGAGGTTCAAGGTCCGCGCATTAACGTCACCTCTAATCGGTGTGGTATCGCTCAGGATGCTGAGATCGCCGACATAAAACGTCGAAGTCGCATCGCCTGAGAATCCCATTCGGTCGATAATCTTGTTGGTTCGGTCGAAGCCGGTGATCGATTGAAGTGGCACGGCAACTTGGCGCCAAGCTTGGCTACCGGAGCTCGTGGTGAGATTGATGTAGGCCTCGCTCCACTTTCCATCGGTCGTGTGCACGATGACTCGAACCGTTCGCAAAGTTGACGGAGCCGCCGATGCGGCTGCACCACCGCCGCCTGCGAGGCCGCCGCCGCCGAAGCCGCCACCAACGATACCGCCACCGCCGAAACCACCAGGAGGTCCTCCACCGCGCTGACCGCCGCCGCCGAGGCCGCCAGGAGCGCCGCCGCCCTTACCAGCTCCGCCACCAGGGACTCCGCCACCCTTGCCAGCTCCGCCACCAGGGACACCGCCACCCTTACCACCGCCATTTCCGGCCAAACCACCGCCAGCCGATGGACCAGCGCTACCGCCGCCGCCCGCAAGCCCGCCGCCACCGCCAAGCGTGGTCGAGGACTCCACTGCTTTGAAAGTCAATCGAAGCAAGTTCGTGCGATCCGCGTACGCCTTGGACAGGTCAACGCCAGACTTGTACATGATCAGGCCGCCTTGGAAGTAATTCTTTGTCGAAATTCGAATCGACGAGTTGCCTTTGAATGAGGCCTCGTCCGTTTCCGACGCGGAGCCACTTCCCCACGACTTCAAGACCATGCCCTGGTCGCTTGCGCTTCGCACCGGAGTGTAAAGCGTCATCAATTCTTGCCCCATGGCAAACGAGCCGAGCATCGTTGCGGCTAGTGCTGTCCAAACTCTTTTCATTAATTTCTCCAAGGCCATTTAAGGCTCGCGACTCTCGCTGTATCGTACACGCTGTATACCCACAGCCTTGCCCGTTTCTCTTTTGACGCGAATAACTACCGCAGAGATTACACCAGGTTCGTTCGCAACCTCGAATCGTTGAGGCAACGTTGTCCGAAATCTCTGCAATATGATGTTTCGATCCATGCCGAGCACGCTCCGCACCGGGCCGGTCATCCCAACATCCGTAATGTACGCGGTGCCTCCGGGCAACACCGTTTCATCCGCGGTGGTCACGTGCGTATGCGTTCCCACCACCGCCGTCATTCTTCCATCGCAGTGCCAGCCCATTCCGATCTTTTCGCTCGTCGCCTCTGCGTGGAAGTCCAAGAATCGGTGCGGGGTGTCGATTTCGCCCAAAAGCCTGTCGACCTCCGCGAACGGATCGCCGTAGCTATCCATGAACACGCGGCCACAAACGTTCATGACGGCGAGCGCAATGCGATCCTTCTCGACATAGATCAATCCAGAACCCGGCACGCCCGACGGCATATTCGATGGACGAACGATGGGCTTGTTCGTTTCAAGGTACGGAAGGATTTCACGCTTGTTAAAGGCATGATTGCCGAGGGTAATCGCATCTGCGCCCGCTCTATAAATTTCGTCCGCAATTTCCGGCGTAATCCCGACTCCGCCCGCAGAATTCTCGCCGTTCACGATCGTGAATAGCGGTTTGTGTTCTCGGATTAGACGGGGCAAACCATCCTGAATAGCCTGACGGCCCGGTTTACCGACCACGTCACCACAAAATAATATCGAATACTCCGGCATTCTGAAATCTACTGACCGGGCCTAGAATAGCACGGCTCGACTCATTTTGAGCCCTTCGGAAGGACTTCACTCTGAGTCAAGCACACTCGATGATTCACTCATCGCTTCCTGAAACTTCTGACTTCTTTTTGAACTTAGATCTGACCTTCTCGCTACTCGGTTTGTCACGCTCGGCTGGGAACAAGCACCGAACCACAATTAGGCACATTGCTGCAATTTGAAGAAACAGTTCCGCGCCGACAGTGTTTACGAACACCTCATGATGCTCAAACTTCCACGTTCCGTCGCCGACAAATCGGACAAATAACGCCTGAAATATCCCACTTGCAACGAGCGCAACCATGAGAAAGTAAGCCCACCGTCTCCGCAGTCGAAAATATTCTTTCCTGCCCTGATTTTCTATGTTCGCCCGATTCTGTTTTGACGACTGTAGAAGGTTCAGGTAGCCGTCGGGATCGCCCTCGCGTTTGAACGCGATTGTCCTAAGGAGATCTGCAATTTTATTACCAGGTTCCGTCGGCAAGCCCATAAGTCAGGTTCCTGCTCTGTGGCCTATCTACGTCCGGTCGAGCGCAGGCGGTGGGTAAGCACTTCTAAGGACACCCCAAACACGGCGGCATTTTGAGAGTCCGATACGTCGTAATTGTAAAACTTTGAGAGCAAGTGCTCGGGCACGAGGAGATTCGCTGCAAAATAATTTGCCTCTTGCTCGATCGGGTCAGTTTCACCTCCAATTGGTCGCCGGTAGAGCACCGCGATGTCTGGATCATCCGCGAGTTCCTTTGCGTGCAACTGGGCATGACCGATCTCGTGAGCAATCGTAAACGCTCTGCGCGTTGGAGCGTGACTAGCATTTACGACAATTCGCTTTTGGTTTCCGATTTCCAAAAAACCAGCTACCTCATCATCGGGAAAGGTAGCCAAAAAGACGGGATAGCCCAGCTTTCCGGCAATTTTCTCGACGGGAACGGGCGGTTCCGTCACATTGCACAAATCTAAGGTCTCAATCGCCATAGATTCGGCGTAACTATAATTCGCCTGACCTCTTACCATTTCCGCGTTTCCGATTGTATCCTTGTACGTAGATATATGTCTACATATATCTTAGACGCATTCGCCAAGACTCTTTGTTACGATACCTTCGTTTTATTTTTGTTGCCGCAGAGTTCCGTGCCAACTGGATTTGACATCGCGCAGGTTGGCTACTGTCGTAAGTCGACTAACGCCTCGAAGTTTTCAAGTGACGGAGAGCGAAACGCCAAGAACCGAGCCAAACTGCCAGCAATAACGGAGGTGCCCGTGGACCGGTCGGGCGACCGAGCAGCTCTCATCGCCGGAACTGCCGCGGCGTACCCATTGCTACTCCCGCGCACATGCCGACGTTGACGCTTCGTAGCCAACCTGACATTTAGGCCGGAGCTCTCGAAAGTCAGGCCCCCGAGACGAACGGTCCGCTGCTCGACTATCCGGGGCCAAGTGCTTGCTGACAGAATCGACTCATTTTGAGCCCTTCAGGCTGATCGCCGCTGCGGAGCCGTATGCCGCGCGCAGAAACGCGTCCGAATCGGATTTCGGTCCTACGCCACGGGTCCAAGAGACATTGTATGACCACCAAACTCCAAGTCGCGCCATCCGGCTGACGTCCATCGGCCCAGGATATTCTCCTACGGCGAGCAATTTACGCCCATCGAATCGTTTCTGGAGGTCCATCCACGAGCTGACAAGGACATCCGAGTGGTCACTCGGATAGGCGTCAATGGCAACGATGTCCACTGAGCGGTCTCCCGGGTACCAAGTGGACTTCGCACTGTTCCAGACCCAAATGAGGTTGTGCAAATGGTGATGCACGATCAAACGATCCTGAAGCAGTCGCCAAAGCTTTTTGCAGGGCTCGGCACCCTTTGCGCCCCACCAGAACCAGCCACCTTCTGCCTCGTGTAAGGGTCGCCAAAGCACGGGAATCTTTGCCTTGTCAAGCTTCTTCAACTCCACCGCGATGACGTCGATGTCACGTAGCAGCAACTTGTACCGCGCTCCGGACGGATCGGCAAGGGTTTTCTCGAGGTCAAAGGTCGTCGCTTCGGTGTAAAAGCCTCGGTACCATTTGTGGTCCCGAGGCTTTCCGTCCGGTCCCGTCTCCATTTTGTCGATCAGGTCGGTTGGAGCATTCCAATGCCAAGACATGGACACGATCTGGCCCTGCTTTGCCGCTCGGATGATCGCCTCCGTCGTGCCTTCGGGTTTCGCGCCATGCTCAACGCGGCTCGGCGAATACTCGATGAAATCTGCTCCGAGAATGGACGGAGTTCGACCGACCTTTGCCTTTACGTAGTCACACTCTTTCGCGTCGTATTGACCCATGAGCGTGCGCCGCCCGTATTCGTGGACAAGCCGACGCATCAGCGCGACCGCCTCTGGCGTCGCCTGCTTGTCTACGAGCTGCGGGGTGACGGCTTTCGGCGCAGCGATGGGTGGAGCGGGGCGAAACTCGACGTAGTCGATGTCGTAGTAGTTCCAACCGCCCTGAATCGACGCGGTGTTCTCGCCTTCTTTCAGTTCAATTAGCCCCGCGTCATGCCGTCCAAACTTTTCGCCAATCGGGGGAAACATGCCACCTTGCGAGGAACCGTTGATGGTGAGGTCGTAGCCCTTTGTTCCGCTTGGCGTACTGAAACCAATCGTCGCCCGATACAAGCCGGCGTGTGCCCGAAGCTTCCAGCTAACTTGGCAGTCGGGTCCAGTGAACCCCGTCACGTACCCGGTGCCAGAAAAACCTGGGTGCGCGGAAGCGACCTGAACCTTCTTGAGAGACCCCGCCTCGGCCTCTAAGTGGATGACAGACTGGTGGGCGAGGCAAAGGATCAGGGCGGCAGTCGGTAGCACTTTGCAATTTTACTTGCGCAACCGATTACGCCGGTTTTGAAAGCGTGGAGACGCGCGTCTCGCGTATCACGGTTACGCGAACGGGAACGGTGAATTGAGGATCTTGAGCGATCACTCGCGCGACTTGTTGCGAGAGTCGCTTCGCACCTTCGTCATCAATCATGTCAGGTTTGACGATCAGGCGAATCTCACGCCCGGCAAGCACGGCGAACGATCGCTCGACACCTTTGAATGTGTTCGCAATTTCCTCCAGCGAGGACAGCCTCTTGACGTAAGTTTCGAGGCTTTCGCGTCTCGCGCCCGGCCGCGCGGCCGATAAACTATCGGCAACGATGACGATCAGAGCCTCCGCCGTCGTCGGCTCGATATCGTGGTGATGTGCACCAACCGCGCTGAGTACCGGTTCCTTTTCGCCGTTGGCTCGAAGAAAATTCATTCCCGCGATGGCATGAGGTCCGGGCCACTCGTCGCCTAAACCCTTCCCAATGTCGTGCAGAAAGGCGGCTCGGCAAGTCGAATGCGGATCAACCCCGAGTTCGGCGGCAATGTGGTTCGCGAGCACCGCCGTCTCAACTGAATGATCCAGCACGTTTTGTGAATAGCTCGTCCGAAATCGAAGCATTCCCATCGTCTCGAGCACCTTCGTGGGCAAGCGCCCGGCATTCGAAGCGTCGGCGGCCTTTTGGGCGGCCTCCAGAGTCATCCTTCCGATTTCTTCCGTCGCTTGCGCGTGGAACTGTTCGATTCGGGACGGATGGATCCGTCCGTCAAGCATGAGGTTCAGAAGCGTCAGCCGAGCTACTTCGCGTCGAAAGGGATCGAAGCATGACAGCGTGACGGACTGCGGCGAGTCGTCGATGATTACTTCAACGCCCGTTATCTGTTCGAACGTCCGTACGTTTCGACCCTCGCGGCCGATGATCCGGCCCTTCATGTCTTCGCTCGGAAGCTCCACCAAGGCCACGGTTGCGTCCGAAACGACCTTCGTTGCTGTTCGCTCCATTGCGACCAGAATTGCCATTCGGCCTCGGTCTTCGGCTTCCGACGCGCTCAAATCGTGCGCGGTGCTAAACGACTTTTCAAGGATTTCCTGAGACTCCACTTCCGCCTGCTGGAGTACGAGGCGTCGGGCATCTTCCGGTTTGAGGGCCGCTACATCTGCGAGCTTCTCGGTCCATCGGCCTTCTTCACCGGCGATGGCTGCTTCACGCTGCAGAACCGCCTCCTCCTTTGCCGCCAGTGCCGCTGTTCGGTCACGTTGCGATTGCAACAGATACACGGCAAGGCCGATCGCGACGAACAAACCGGAGACTAGGCCGAGGAGAAAGGTGAGCATCAATCAAAGTGGCGAGCCAATGCGCTTTCGATTTCGGATTCTTCGAAACCTCGCGAGGTCAGAAATCGACCAAGCTTCGCCACGCTGTCGCCTTTTTTGATTTTGGCCGAAATCTCGGTATCCAATGCGAGACGCCACGTTGCTTCGTCGATCGTAGCGAGGGCGGCTTCGGCGTATGCTTCTTCCGCTCCGCGATCTAGCAGTCGCTGGCGAACTACGTTCGGCGCGTACACGTCTTCAACCCACTTGGCCGTCAGGCGCTCGGCAAGCCGCTGATCGTTGACGATGCCGGAGCCGACGAGCCTAGCGAGTACGGATTCGAGTTCGTCGCCATTCAGCCGCGCGCGCAACTCGTTCGCGAAGTAGTCCCTGCGGGAAAGGAGACCTACCGCTTGTCGGTAGGTCTCGGTAAAGGACTCTGTATCTACAGCTCGTCCTCGTCAAACGGTTCGTCTGCGCTAACCGCCCCTTGGGTGGCGCTGGCACGCTCAGCCTTGAAGAGATCACGCAGCTTTACGTCCATTTCATCGAACACTTCCTTGTTATCCTCAAGGTAGGTCCGGGCGTTATCGCGTCCTTGGCCCAGGCGAATCTCCCCGTAGTTGAAGTAGGTGCCCGCCTTGGTGACGATCCCCTTGACGACGGCATTGTCGAGCAGGTCGCCCGCACGGCTGATGCCACGTCCAAAGATCATGTCGAATTCAGCGGTCTTGAAGGGAGGTGCGACCTTATTCTTGACGACCTTAACCTTGGTACGTGCACCGATTTGCTCTGTGCCGACCTTGATGGCATCTCCTTTTCGAACTTCTAGACGGATACTGGCCCAGAACTTCAGGGCGCGTCCACCAGGTGTGGTTTCAGGGTTGCCGTACATAACGCCGATCTTCTCGCGCAACTGGTTGATGAATATGGCGGCGGTGTTGGACTTGCTGAGGCTACCCCCGAGTTTTCGCAGAGCCTGGCTCATCATGCGGGCCTGGAGGCCTACGAAGCTGTCGCCCATTTCGCCTTCAATTTCCGCACGAGGAACTAGGGCAGCTACCGAGTCAATTACGACGAGGTCGACGGAGCCAGTTCGGATCATCATGTCCGCAATCTCCAGCGCTTCTTCGCCGTTGCTCGGTTGTGAGATATAGAGCTTGTCGACGTCTACGCCCAAAACACGGGCGTACTCGGTGTCCATGGCGTGCTCCGCGTCAATGTAGAGAGCGATGCCGCCTGCTTTCTGCGCTTCGGCAACCACGTGCAGGGCGAGCGTGGATTTACCACCGGATTCCGGACCGTAAATCTCGGTGATTCGACCCTTCGGAAGGCCTCCTATACCGAGCGCTATGTCGAGACTCAAGGACCCCGTTGGGATCGCTTCAATGGCAACCCTAGACGGATCGCCCATACGAATAATGGCGCCCTTGCCGAACGATCGTTCGACTTGGCTCAGTGCCGATTCAAGAGCGCGCTGACGATCGGCATCGCCGGTCGTTATCTGACTCTGGGCTACTTTTTTCACGCTAGACTTGTCCCTCAAGGCATAAAGTCTAACACAGCAGGACGAAAAAAGGTAGAAAACCGTCTACAAAAAAAATAATTATGCGGCGACGCTATGATGAACCGCTTCGACGAGCGCATTGCAGTGCTCACGCGAGAATTCGTCGGTCTCGACGAACTCCACCAAGGCCGATTCTAAACCTTCGTAATCAGGTCCAGACCAACAACCGATGGGTTCGTTCTGACAGTCCAACTTGCTTAACGTGAGACGCAAGAAGCAATCGGGGCGTAAGCCATTGCGGATGAGGTCGGGGATCGAAGTGAAAATGCCCAACACGCGGCTAGTGCCGTCAGGCATGACGAGCTCGGTTACCCAATATAGTTTTCGAAACATCATTGTTCGTCCATGTCGGCAGGGCGGCATTGCCGTGCCTCCACCTTTTTAGATGGTCGGACCTATTATATCAGTTCCCAATCTGGCCGAAATGCGAGGTTGATGAACCTTAAATCTCTTCCGGGCGCTTCTTTTGTCCACGAAACGTGTCGATATCCTCGTGGTCGCCTTTGCCTTCGCTGAACAGCCAAGTCTTATTGAAGGCGATCCGCTCCGGTGCGGAGTTGCGCACTTCTTGCATTCCGGCGAACAGAATCTTGTTCTTCCCGAAGCGCTGGTTGATGCTATCTACCGCCTTGTTCAGTTCGCCATGGTCGGCAATATCGTCGAACAACGATGGCGTCACGGACGCTTGGTCGCTCAACATCGTGAACACGACTCCGACCTGTTTCGCTCGGGAGAACTCTCGCTTCTCCCACGCTTCAAGGAAGAGTTCGTTCATGCGGATTGTGTCTTGGGTCGGTGGCATAGGGCACTCCGCCTTCCAACTGGTTTCGAAACCGATCACAGAAATTGTCATGTGCTCGGTGTAAAGTTCGAGCGACCGCAAACGCGCGGAAAGCTTCTGAATGAGACGCAGCAAAACTTCGCGGCACCCCTTGTCATTGCGCAAATTTGGCGCGAGGACGTGAGAATGGCTCATGGACTTTCGCTGAGTTGCCTCCGAAGGCACATCGATACCGCGCAGCAAGAACCACCACCGCTCGCCCGTCACTGACCCAAAAGCCGCGCGAATCTCTTCGCGGCTCGCCGCGCAAAGCTGCTCGGATGTGAAGATTCCCGCCGCGTTGAGTCGGGCTGCCATGCGACGGTTGATGCCCGTGAAATCCGTCAACTTCAGTACGTGCAGGCGGTGCGGCAAGTCGGATTCCTCCAAGATCACGAGGCCATCCGGTTTTTCAATCTCGGTCGCAATTTTTGCTAGGAACGGATTCGGCGCGATGCCCACCGAGCAGGTCATGGTCTCCCCGACGTGCTCGCGAATCGCGGCCTTGATTCGAAGGGCGAGTTGCCTCGCGACAGCGGGCGAGCTTTCCGTCTCCAGAAGGCGAAATCGCATCTCGTCGATACTGCAAACCTCCTCTACTGGCAGGACGGTTTCCGCGGCGGCGATTACGGCGTGGTGATACTTCACGTACACGTGCGGCCTTGCCGGGACGATCACGAGGTCCGAGCACATGCGCTTGGCGTCTCCGATCATCGTTCCCGTTTTTATCCCGAATGCCTTCGCCGCGTAGCTCGCAGCGATGACGAACGAGGTGTCCGCTTCGACGGGAACGACGGCGACAGGCCTGTCGCGCAACTCTGGGTTCTCCTGCTGTTCCACCGAAGCAAAGTAGGAATTAAGGTCCAGAAAGAGGTATCGCAACCGTCGCGACTTAGACTCGATTGGTAGATTATCGTCTACCATAATTGTCATTGTAGCATGGCGCTCGGCTCGGTGCATGACCAATGCGACTGGGCCATGCCGGGTATCCTACTACCTTCAAGTCGAAGTCACACGGGCGTGCTAGACGAGGAAGAAGAATGTCGAATATGAAAGTTCTCATTGCCGACGATGATCCGATCATCCGCCTCGACCTCAAGCAAATGCTTGAGACGCTCGGATACGACGTCGTCCTCGAAGCGGGGGATGGCAAGCAAGCCCTCGAAGGAGCCCGTGAAGTTCGCCCAGATATTTGTATTCTGGACGTCAAAATGCCGGTCATGGATGGCATCGAAGCGGTCTCCATCATCACCGAAGAGAATATCGCGCCCACGATTCTGCTGACCGCTTACTCTGACAAAGAGTTGATCGACCGGGCAAAGGAAGCTGGGGTTTTTGCTTACCTTGTCAAGCCGTTCAAGCCGAGCGATTTGCCGCCCGCCATCGAAGTTGCTCGCAGCCGATTTGAGCAGAACGCTCAACTCAATAAGGAAGTCTCCAACCTTACGGAGAAACTCGAAGCCCGGAAGCTCGTTGACCGTGCAAAGGGAATCCTGATGGATGAGCACAAGCTGAACGAGTCCGAAGCGTATCGGCGAATTCAGATGCAGTCCATGAATCTCCGCAAAACCATGCGCGAAGTCGCGGAAGCGATCATTCTCGCCAAGTCCATCTAAACAGCGTTCTGTTCAATGAAGAGCCGCGCGAAGGTCGGTTGGTTATTCGTTGCTCCCGCAACGATACACCTATTGGTCTTCGCGCTTTTTCCTATTGGCTTCAGCCTTTGGATGAGCCTGTTCAAGTGGAATCTCCTCACGTCCCAACGTGAGTTCCTTGGGCTTGCGAACTACGCGTACGCCCTTCACGATCTTTCGTTTTGGAAAGCGCTGCTGAACTCTGTCCGCTATGCGGCACTGAGCGTGCCGCTCGGCATGGCGTTCGGCCTCGCGATCGCATTGCTCGTCAATCAGAAGATTCGCGGAATTACGCTCTTCCGAACGATTTTCTACGTTCCGGCAATCAGTAGCGGCGTTGCGCTCGCCATGCTGTGGATCTACATGTATCTGCCCGAGACGGGGTTCATCAACACCGTTCTCGGTTGGCTTCACATCCAAAACAAGACGGACTTTCTGAAGAACGAATCGACGGCAATGTGGGCCCTCGTCTTCATGTCAATGTGGACCGGCCTCGGCCCCCGCATGGTGTTGTTCCTTGCCGGTCTCGTCGGAATCCCGCCCGCGCTGTACGAAGCCGCGGCGTTGGACGGAGCAAGCGCGTGGAGGCAGTTTCGAAGTGTCACGCTGCCGATGCTCGTGCCGACGACATTCTTTGTGCTGGTGACCTCGTCGATCGGCGCATTGCAAGTATTCACGCCCGTCTATGTGATGACAAAGGGTGGTCCAAACGAGTCGACGGAGGTCGTCGGCTATCACATCTATGTGGAGGCCTGGAGCAAGTTTCTGATCGGAATCGCAAGCGCGAAGTCGTTCATTCTTCTGCTCGCGATCATCGCGGTTAGCTACTTGCAGTTCCGAATGATGAAAAATCAGATGGAGGGATACACCTCCACGTGAGCCAGCGCCCGCATCTTGGCAAGTCGATTGCGACTTGGATCCTCCTGGTCGGAATCGCCCTCTTCACGATTGCGCCGTTCGTGTGGATGGTGCTTGTTTCGTTGCATCCGAACCGGTCTCCGATTCCGCCACTGAGCGAAATCGTGCCTAAGAGTCCCGCTTGGTCGAACTACACCTTGGTGCTTTTCCAGCAGCCCGTTCTGCCCGTCTTTCGCTTCTTTTTGAACTCGCTCTTTGTGACATCGGCGGTGGTGATCGGGCAGCTGTTCGTCAGTTCACTGGCCGCGTTTGGGTTCTCACGAATCCATTTTCGCGGCCGCGAGACCCTGTTCTATCTCTTCTTGGGATCGATGATGTTCTCTGGGCCAGCAACCGTGCTTCCCGTCTATTTGCTCATGCGGCAAGCGGGTTGGCTCGATAGCTACCTCGCGCTGATTGTGCCAGGACTGAGCTCGGCATTTTCAGTGTTCCTGTTTCGACAGGCGTTCTTCGGAATCCCGATGGAACTAGACGAGGCGGCCCGGATGGACGGGGCTTCGGAGTTCTTGATATACCGCCGGATCGTCGCGCCGCTCAGCAAGGCGGCGTTTGCAACCGCCGGAGCGTTCGGATTCTTTGCGGTCTGGACGGACTTCTTCTGGCCCATGCTGTCGACTTCCCGCACGGAGATGCGTACTCTCGAAGTGGGGCTGTCTGTTTTTAAGAACAGCTTTGGGTCCACAAACTGGCCACTACAAATGACCGCCGCGGTGATCGTGATGGCCCCGCTCCTCGCCGTGTTCCTATTCACTCAACGATACTTTGTTAAGGGTATCTCGATTGGAAGTATCAAGTGAGAGAAGCGGCAGGCTGAACGGCACGAGGTCTTCGGGCAGGGCCGCGGCGATACGGTTATGTACGAAGGGACGTTCGAACGCGAGCGAGTACAGCCACGACACGGCAAGAATAATCGGCAAGCAGCAGACCAAATAGATCCAGATCGACGCCTCATCGACCGCGGATGCCGGACGCATCGCGAACATGATCTGTTGCAAGGGATGATGCATCAGGTACAGGCTGTACGAGAATGTGCCGAGCACGACGATCGGTCGGTTGCTTAACAGCCGAAGGCCGATTCCTTTCTCAACCGTTGCGAGGGCGTAGCAGATGAACACGACGCCAAAGCCGAAGAAACTGTCGGTCAGCCAATCTGGGGCCGCCATTGCAACCGCGAGGCCGGTCGCCACAAAGAAGGTCAAGGCAAAGATCGTTCCACTTGTGGGCGAGGTTCCGAAGCGGAGGTGCGGACGAAACGCGAGGTGCGCCCCCGCCATTCCCGCCGCAAACAGGGGCAAAAACCATGTGTAACTCTTGAGGGCGTGGGGCCAGAGGGGGGTGATGGCGACGGCGACCACGACGGCGAGCAGGAGGGTCCAGAGCCGGCCGATCTTGCTCAGACCCGCGACCAAAAGCGGAAATAGGACGTAAAGCTGAGCCTCAAGGGCAATGCTCCAGAGCACGCCGTTGATACGATACATATAAGTTTCGTTAAAATTATGGTACAGAAATATATGCGACCATATCACGGGAGCGGTTACGGGACGGTAGATGTCGAAGGGCATCCCAGGCAAGAATCGCTCAAGACCGATGGTTACGGCAATCGAAATCGCGAGGCATCCGTAGTAGGCAGGGAGGATGCGCTGGGCCCGTCGTATGAAGAATCGAGGCAGGGGGCCCAGTTTGCCGTCGCCTCGGCTGAAGACCGCGATCTCCAAACAAAAACCGGAAAGCACGATGAACGCGGCGACGGCGAGATGGCCGTACGAAAAGACCGCGCTCACGTGTCGGAGCCAATCGGGTGCTTTGGATGCCCGCCCGGCTAGGGAAGAAGGATCGGCCATCGAGCAGATATGCCCGATCGCGACATAAAGGGCGGCGACGCCGCGCAGGCCTTCGAGAAAGGGGAGTCGCGGCAGTTGTTTCCGAGCGGCCGCGCTTCTCCGATCCATGGCGTTTATGATGGCTTATTGTGGAGGTCGAGGGGGTTATGGGTGAAATTGGAGCGAATTTGACGCGGGGAGAATTGCATTGGAGGCAGTCCCTACAGGTCTGGCATTCTGAATGCGATCTTTACCAGGGTCGGCCCGAAAAGGCCGGTCCAACCCTTGCCACTCGTACATCAAGCGCGAGCCGAGTATCGGTTCACGGCGTATCATAGAATCATATGTCCCTGCCTCTCGTAGATATCCAGAGCTCGCCCGACGAGCGGAATATCCCTATCGACAAAGTCGGCGTCCGGAACGTCAAGTACCCCATCACCGTGCGTGAGCGCGGCGGCGGCAACCAGAACTCGGTCGGCACGTTTTCGCTCACCGTCGACCTCCCACGCGAATTCAAAGGAACGCACATGAGCCGGTTCCTTGAAGTCCTTAGTGAGCACAATCACGACCTTAGCCCCGAGACGATTCCGACCGTTTGCCTTCGCCTCAAGGAGCGCCTCAAGGCAGGAAAATCACAACTCGAAGTCATGTTCACTCTGTTTCGCGAGAAGGCGGCGCCGGTTTCGGGCAAGAAGGGGATGATGGGATACCAGGTCGGCTTTCACTGCGAGTGTAGTGGCCGAACGGACCTCCTCCTCACCGTGCCCGTCACCACGCTATGCCCGTGTTCCCGCGAGATTTCGGATTACGGCGCGCACAACCAGCGAGGTTACGTGACGGTTCGGGTGACTCCAAACAAAATGATTTGGCTGGAAGATTTGATCGACATCATCGAGCTCGCGGGCTCCGCGCCGCTCTACCCGGTGCTAAAGCGCCCCGACGAAAAATTCGTGACGGAGCAAGCGTACAACAACCCTCGGTTTGTCGAGGACATGGTGCGGGAAGTATCCCTCGCGTTCGACGCCGATCCGCGGATCGATGCCTACGAGATTGAGGTCGAGAATCACGAATCGATTCACGACCACAATGCTTACGCGTACGTTAAGCGTTCAAAGCTCGACGTCGAATCGGCCTAGACGGTCCCTTCAGGGAACCAGAGCTTGAGCTCGGCAGCAGCCGCATCAGGATCGCTGCTGCTGTGGGTCAGATTGTCTTCGATGGACAGGGCGAGGTCGCCTCGTACGGTGCCCGGAGCAGCGTCAACGGGGTTGGTCGCGCCCATCATGGCGCGGATGGCCTTGACCGCGTTCGTGCCTTCAACGGCGATCGCAACGATTGGCCCGCTGACCAGATAGTCGCACACGCTTCCGAAGAACGGTCGCTCGCGGTGCTCGGCGTAATGCGCCTCAACCGTCGCGCGCTCCGCGTTGATTAATTTGAGTCCGACAACCTTAAGGCCTCTTGCCTCGATGCGCCGAGTGATTTCGCCGATCAGGCTGCGTTGCACCCCGCCTGGTTTGATAAGAACGAGCGTAGTTTCCATAGATTTGAACCTAAAGGGTACCCCGTTAGCAACTTTGGCTTAGAATAAGGCATGGGTCGAAAGGGGTTCGTTGGCTTCGTGCTTGTAGGCGCGCTCGCCGTTTCAAGCTGTCGATCGCAAGCAAGTCTCGACGCTGAATTGTTGGATGCGGCCGGGCGCGGTGACTCCGTAGCCATGGAGCGCGCGATCAAACATGGAGCGAACGTGAGCGCGATCGACCCCAGCCCTTACCGCGGCTTTTCCGCCCTCGCTCTCTCCGCGCAGCATGCGCCGATTGTCGCGATGCTTATCAAGCACGGAGCAAATCCGAATCAGGTGGACGGGAACGGGTTGACGCCGTTGATCTACGCGTGTGGAGGCGGGTATCTGAGCACCATTGAAGTCCTTTTCGACGCCGGAGCCGACCTAAAGTTTCGGACCTCGTCAGGAGATTCCCTGCTCGACGACGCCGCAAGCAGAGGTCAGTTGGAGATTGTGAGGTACCTCCTCGACCATGGACTCAGCGCCACGGCCGCAAACATGAACGGCTACACGCCCCTTCACCATGCCGTCATATCGCCATTTCGAAACGAGATGTCTCCGGAGATCGTGAAGCTACTCATTGAGCATGGGGCAGACCGTTCGGCTCGTGACAACAAGGGTCACACGGCTTACGACTTTGCCCGAACGAGATTCTTCAAGAAGGCCGACGGCACGACGCGGATGCTGGATATTCTCCGTCCGCCCAGGCTGCCGGAGGACTCCGTTAAGAAGATAAGTCCGGCATACATGCAATTGCGGTTCACGATCTTTGCCCTCAATAGCCGGGAGATCGCTACTGCGGTGGCCACGTCCCCATGGGGTTTCATGGTCGAAGAGCACACCGCGCACGGGGTGACGAGTTACGTGGTCCTCGCGAGCGGCGACGCGAGCATCTACGAGAGCGATGGCCTGCGCACCGCTGATCGGGGGAAACACGCGGCGGAGGCGAAGGCATTGCTGGCGGACGCCGCCCACTCTGGGATGTTCAGAAAGACCGAACTGTCACACCCGCTACCTGCCTTGGGGCGCGTTAGATTGTTGTTGCTAAGCGATCGTGGCCAGTTTGCCCTCGACGGGCCTGATTACGCACCCGGTGCCTTCGGTGATCTAGTTTCAAGAACCCACAAGCTTGCAAAGACGATGCGCTGAGCGAAATTTCGCACTCTCGGAAGGGGCCCGTGGCCCGACCGTTAGGCTCTCGTAACGCCCGTCCAGGCGCTCAAAAACCATCCCGCTTTCGTGCCCGTTCGTCGAACGAAAGAGAAGGTACGGGAAGCGCCAAGCTCGTTGGCATCAAGCGAAAGTCGGTACCCTTAGGGGTGAATGAGTAAAGTTCGAGTCATCCCCCTCGGCGGTGTGGGCGAAATTGGAAAGAATTGCACCGTAGTTGAGCAGGGCGACGATATCGTGGTCATTGACTGTGGCCTCAGCTTCCCCAACGAAGAAATGTACGGCGTAGACATCGTCGTGCCCGACTTCACCTACCTCGTAGAGAATAAAGAGCGCGTACGTGGCATCTTCCTAACCCACGCGCACGAAGACCATGTCGGTGGTCTTCCATATCTCCTGCGACAAATCGACGTCCCCGTGTACTGCAGCGAGTTCACGCAAGCCTTGATTCGGGCTCGCATCGAAGAGCGAGTTCCTGAGCGGAAACCGACCTTTAAGGTCTTCACCCCTGGCCAAATCATTCAGGTGGGAAGTCTGTCGGTTGAGCCGGTTCGGATCACTCACTCGATTCCTGAAAACTGCGGCATCGCGGTGCGCACTCACCACGGGATCGTCTTCTTCACCGGCGACTTCAAGTTTGACTTCACCCCGGTTGACGCGAAATTAAGCGACATGACGCGCCTCGGTGAAATGGGTAACGAAGGCGTCGTCCTGCTTCTGAGCGACAGCACGAACGTCGAGAGGCCGGGCTGGGGACCAAGCGAATCCAGCGTCTCCGCCGGTTTGCGGAAAGCGGTCACTGGCGCCGAAGGCCGGGTCTTACTGACCACCTTTGCGAGCAACATCCACCGGATGCAGCAGTTCTACGAAATGGCGGCCGAAGCGGGACGAAAAGTCGCGGTCGTCGGACGCCGTATGGAGCAGAACATCGAGACGTGCGCCCGGATGGGCTACATCAAGATTCCAAACGGCGTCCGCATTCGGCTCGATGAGATGCGGGCATATCCGGACGACAAACTCGCGATCCTGACCACCGGCAGCCAGGGCGAACCAATGAGCGCGCTTGTGCAGATGTCCAAAGGCGAATATGGTCGCCTTCAAATCAAGAGCGGCGACACGCTGATTTACTCAGCGCGTCCGATCCCAGGTAACGAGGGAGCGATCTGGCGAACGGTCAATCGCCTCATCGATCAGGGCTGTCACGTCATCTACGAGAGTTCTGAGGCGGTTCACGTTAGCGGCCACGCTTACCAAGAGGAGCTGAAGATGATGATCAATCTGACGAAGCCCTTCTACGTTGCGCCCGTCCACGGCGAGGCTCGGCACCAGGCGCTGTACAACCGCATCGCTTCCGAGATGGGCTACCCGGAGCACCGTCGGTTCACGATGAAGGCCGGCGTTCCTCTCGTTATCAACGAGACCATCGCGGAGATTGGCGAACCGGTTGCTTGTGGGCGAATTCTCGTCGACAACGGCGGCACGGCTGGAGTGAGCGACGAAGTCCTGCGGGATCGTTACAATGTTGCAAATGACGGGTTTGTCGTGGTGACGATCGCAATCGACACGATGAAGGGGGCTATCGCCACCGATCCGGTTATTCAGGCACGCGGTTTTAGCGGACACGAGTCAGTGATTGAGAAGGCCTTTGACGTGCTTTTCGATGGACTAAAGTCGTTGAGTAAGGACGAGTTGAAGGACCTCACGCGGGTCCGGCATGATTCGGCGGACATAGTGAAGCGATTTATTCAGAAGCAGGCAGGTTTGCGTCCGCTTGTCGTTGCCATCGTTCTCGACGTGTGAAACGGCCCTTTTTCACCCTGGTTCTGGAATGCGTCGGCGGTGGTTTCCCGCAGGGAGGAGGAGGTTCTTTGGTACCCTCAGCGTGTCATTACCCACATCTTTTCGGGGTGCGAACTTCTGCCTGAAACGGCTCGGCTTCGTGAATTCATCGCGGTGTAGGTTGTCCGCGAAAAACAGACGTTTCGATCCCAGAGCGGACTCTTGCGGAGTTGAGTGTCTACAAAACCTCTGGCTTTGGATCGTTTGGTGCTCAGGTACCAGCATAGGCTGCGCGACTTCGTCACTTGCCAATGCTTCGCTGGAATATATCTAGCCCTCTGGTCTAGATGATCCAGAGCCCTGCTGATTCAGCCTGACGCTGACCTGTTCAGTTCTGCGTCACTTGTGGTGGGGCACTTAAGCAAACCAGCAAATTGCCATTTCCGCAAGCCCAGAGGGTTTGCAAGATTCCAGCTAAGGGTACGACCCGGCCTTTTCGGGGCGCACCCTGGTTACGGTGCCAGCCAGACCAATCAACGCCGGACGGTGTTGCAGATCAGCGGGAAGCAAAGTCCGATCCCTCAAATCGCGCTCGATCAATTCGGAAATGTGGGTAATGACAAGCCGACACGGCGAGGGTACGGTTGGCATCAATCGAGTAGTGTGCCTCCGCCGTCCCAGTCGCTTTCGATTTACGATACACGGGTTACGGGCGCTGCCCTGCACCCGTGCCACCCCTCGTTTGAGGAGTCCAAAAACCCTCTCCAGGCTGGCCCTGGAGAGGGTCGGTGAAACGGGGTGAGGCCGCCGGAGCTTTGCGCAGGCGGGGGCGAGGTGCCCTTTCGGTCACGACCAACATTTGGTGGAAGTTGATCGAACACGGGTGAGACCTTGGGAGCAATCGCCCGCCTTCAACCAACCGTCCGGAGATCCCGCAGGGATCTATTCCTTTAGCCCCGGGTCGAGCCGCAGGCGAATACCCGGGGTAGGGGTCGCCCGCCTTCAACCAACCGTCCGGAGATCCCGCAGGGATCTATTCCTTTAGCCCCGGGTCGAGCCGCAGGCGAATACCCGGGGTAGGGGTCGCCCCAAAAATCCAACCCCGGAGCGGGTTGTGTATGAAGTTTCCAAGTTTCGTTTAGGACAGCACGCTTGGAATCCCGGGCAGCGACGTCTTGGCCCGGTTTGCATTCGTTGACGTGAGCCGGATGCCGCATGCTATTTCAGGTGGAATACGACGCGCCCCCTCCAGGGGCGTTCATTAGGGAGCACCCTATCCCCGGGTATTCGCCTTCGGCTCGACCCGGGGCTAAGTTCCGCGATCCTTCCAGGATCGGTGACCTGCGCTCCGCCGGGGTGAGCTGCCTTTCGGTTCACATGGATCGTGGTGAGGAAGGGTCCGGGAACCCTCTACAGGCGGGTCCTGGAGAGGGTCGGCGGTGTTTTCCCGCCGGGGTGAGGTGCCTTTCCAATCTCCCTTTGTTGGGTGAGATTTACGATACACGGGTTACGGGCGTTGCCCTGCACCCGTGGCACCCCCCCGTTTGGTCGGCGGTGTTTTTCCGCCGTCGCACGTCACTTTCTAATCTCCCGTCGTTGGGTGAGATCTACGATACACGGGTTACGGGCGTTGCCCTGCACCCGTGGCACCCCCGTTTGGTCGCTGGTGCTTCTCGCATCGGTCAGCGCACATGAACCGTCGCTGACGGTTGTCCAGCGGGGATCACGATGGAATGCAGGTTTCGATCGCGGGTGGTCGTTGCCCCGGAGGCGGTGATGGTCCGCGTCGTTTCAATTTCAACCGACTCCGCTGTCGAACCGCCTCGGAATACAATTTCACTGCGCCGCACGTGCAAGATCTCCGTTGTCGCACTTCGAATCACCACGTCGCCGATGCGGACGTTAAACGGAAGAAGCTTGGCGGTTCGACCCGGCACCGAAACGGACTCGGCGATCCGTTTTCCGTCATGCGCGGTCAAGTTGACCTTTTTGTCGTGGGAGTCGAGGTTGATCAGGCTGATGAACCGCTCACGACTTACATTCGAAACGCGATTCAGGAGTAAGCCGCCTAGCGGGTGGTCGTGCCGCAACGCAGGGACGGCGTCCAGCAGGGCAAGGAGCTTGCGCCAGAAATCTAAACGGAGCGGAATCTCCGTTGTAACGACTATCGCCCGACCCGAGCCGTGGGGAACCGTTGCCGCGATGGTGCCTGGTGCGCCCGCGAGCGAGCCGAAAACTTCACCACGAACGAGATCGAATGGTTGAGCCTGCCAAATGCTTTGGTCGGGTTCATCACGCGCCCAGCCCTGTCCCCGCAAGGTCGGGACGTAGTTGCTCGAGCCCTGCACCACGGGCCGAACTTTGATTCCAAGGCCATCGGCAAGCACGGTACACGCCTTACCCTCCCATTCGGTCGTAGGAATCCGACCATAGAGCAGAAGCCGGCCGCCTTTTTCGACGAAACGAAGCAATCGTCGCTGTTCCTCAATCCCCAGGCAGGTCGAACACGCGAAGGCAACCGACCGCACATTCTCACCAATCTCCGCCTGCAAATTGACGGCAGGGAAGCTAAGCCCGACCTCCAGCATTGAGCGGACTAGGCCCTCGAGCGGGCCACGGGCTTCCTCCAGCTTTCGGACGATATCGGCAATCACGCCATCGCGCTTGACGTCGGTCGCATAGTAATCGGGAATGAACCCGAGGGCAATTCCGTCATCCTCCTCATCCATGTCAGCTAGCTTGTCAGCGACGGCAGACAACGTCTGGTTGGTCACTTTGAGGGAATGGTATGTCGGGTCCAGGCGGCCCTCTGGATCGATTGGTGCCGCGAATCCGTGCCGAGCACCCGTCGTGGCAACGCGCCCATTGCCGTCTTCTCGCGGCACCTCGAGCATCGGATTATGGCCGCCCGCTAGCAGATAGTGGTTCAGTAGTCGGTTGCCCTGGATGACGCTGAGCCGAGCTTTGAAGTCGGTCGCTGAGCCGGAGTATCGAATGGCGCCGTTTACGCCGTAATCGCCCGACCCAGCTTCGAATTCGACCGAACTCAGCGGCTGTTCCGGTCGGTTCGTTGCCGCCATGAATGCGTTTAGGAAGTACAGGTCGCCCGCGTTTTGGCGCGTGAGTTCGCCCAAGTAGTGGTCGGACGAGCCCCAGTACCCTTCTGCCTGCGTGTAGCTCTGTAGAGTCTGACTAATGCCGATCGGGAAGGTCGTTGCCCGCCCACCGCCGCTGCCGTGAATGTTGATGAGGAACGGGATATTTTTGACCCCGGCGTCCTCTGCGTAGCCGCGCAGGATTGCGACGTACTTCGCGAAATTGATTCGCAGGAAGGTGTTGTAGTCGACGCGAAAGGCGGCAGCCCACGCTGATTTTGGGTCACGCATTGCGCGAGTCCGTTCGATGGGATCGTTCAGGTCGAAGGGATACCTGGCCCTGACCGCATCGGTCGAATAGTTCATTTGGATCCAGGCGACGAGGTCGCACAAGAGTGCCTCGCTCAAGTCGGTTTCCCCTGTCCAGCATTGGAGCATGCCGATCTCGTTGTCAAGTTGAACCGCGATTATCGGTCCACGCATTGCCTGCATTCGCGACGCTAGCACGGGCATGATTGCGTCGTACCAACGCTTCACGTAACGGAGAAAGTCGGCGTCGAGATAGCTGAGGTTTTTGCTAGTCGCGCGCTTGGATTCCCATGTCGTCGGGATCGCATTCGGACACTTTTCGTAAACCCAAAATGGGATGCCCTCGTTCTTCATCTCGCCCATGACAAATGGGCCGGGGCGCGCAATGAACCAGAGGCCAGCGTCGTGAACCATGTCGATGAACGCGCCGATGTCGTGTTCGGGACGGCGCTGCCCGCTGACATCGATGTGCCCTTCAACTTCCTCGTGGATAATCCAAGGAATGTAGGACGCGAGCGCGTTGCAGCCCGCGTCTTTCGTCTTTTTGATTCGGTCAGCCCAATCCCCTCGGCTCAGCCGGAAGTAGTGCACCTCGCCCGAGAGGATGAGCGTAGGCTTCCCATCGATGAGTAGGCGACGATTGGAGAGTCGAACCATTGATCAGGGTGAGTGTATCCAGTGCCGCTCCTCAGAGGGACCATCACCAATCGAAGGCACCCAAGCAGGGGTTCGGGCGCATCAAAAGCGGAATCGCGGCGAAAACGCAGATTTCAACGGCTACGATCACGAGCCAGGGCCAACGCTCGCCCGAAGCGCGCCGAACAGGCTTTGAGGATGGTTGCGGCCTGGATGAAGCAATCGGGCGCTCCGAATAGCGGCCCTGGGCCTCGTGTCAGGATTTGTCCCAGGCGTCGAGGAGGGCCCAAGACGCCATCGACCGGGCGTAGAACGACCCGCACTCCGGTTCATTGAACGGGTTACGCCTGCTACCGTCATGCCGGTCGCGGACGGCTTTCGCAACTTCTAGCCCCTCGCGTTTCATCCCGTAATCCAGTAGCAGCACGGCAAGTTGATACTCGAACCCCGTCATGCACTCGCCCCAATACGGGAACGGCACCGCAGGACGACCTCCGTCCGGATATGAGCAGATCAGGGTGCCCGCATCGTCTTGCGCGACAAACGTGCGCATGTTGTGATAGTGGTCGCGAAAGTTGGGTCTGTAATTGTTCTTGTGAATGTTTTTGAGCGCGGTCTTGATGTGAAATGTATCCAGCAGGTCGCCGAGGTGAGCTCGGTTCGCTTTGTACTGACCGACGAGTTGGTCTATAAGGCACCCCGGACCGATCTGGAAAGGAGGGTGTTCGTTCGCGCCCATCCCGCCCGTGAATGGTGCCCATCCACCTTTGCTCGGGTCGGCTCGCTGGACATAGAAGTTGCCGTTGTACAGGTGCGAATCCACCCACTTCGAACCTTTCGTTGCCAGTTCGGCGCATTCTTTACCGAACTCAAGGTCGCCAACATGCTCGGCCATGATGGCAACGGCCCGTAGCGCAGCGATGTAGTAGACGGTGCACATAGGGTTCGGCCCAAAAAATTCAACGTCATACGTGTTGTGCTGCGAGCCCTCCATAACCCCGTCCTTGTCGGCGTCCCAGCCGTTCGGCACCCACGCAAACTCAATCATTTTCTTCACGTGCGGGTAGTGCTCGCGAAGCCACTCGGCCCTGTCCTTAGACGAGCGGGCTGACGGACGAAAAGTCTGCAGCGCGCGAATGATGAGGCCCATCTGTCCGTCGGCGGCCGCGATGCCCCACGTGGGATTCGTGATTGGAAGCGACTGTCGAAATCGCTCCGCGCCCGTCGTCGTCACGCCGAACTTGAGGTGGTTCGAGACCATCGACTCATGAAGGTCCGGGAAGAGGTTGACGGTCGCCTCTTCGTAGTTCCACACATGTGTGCACGATCCTGCGCAGCACCCGCTGGTCCCGGAGCAGCCCTCAAATCCAAAGAATGAGCCATCTTCGAGGCGGAAGCAGGTGTGAGTATTCAGTACGGCAAGGTTGAAAAGTGCCGCCTCTTTCAATGCGGCTGGCGCGCGACGCTCCGCAACTGAAGCCACGAAAGCCGAAGTTGCTTTCCGGAGATCGTCAATGCGCGGAATAACCCGGGCGGCGACATCCAGCGCGTCATGAAACGGCTTCGCGTAATAATTGCCTCGGATCCGGTCCGCGACACCCCCCGAGAAGTTCCACCCGAGATCGACGCGCCGCCAAGGAAAGTGCCAGGTGATGAGGAACTGAATCGTCTTGGACTCATGCGGACCGAGTTCGACCATCGCGTGAATCGAAGAATCCCAAGTGTCGCTCGGGCTCGGCGGACACGGCTTGTCTGGTTCATCGTCCGCGATGTACCCCTTCTCCAAAATCTCATCGAGGATTCCGAGCTTCTCCCCTTCCCAGGGACGGTCGCGAAACTTCCATCGCCGCGCAACCCGCACATCACGGGCGTCTGACAGAATCGTCATCGTTCCAAATCGCGGGTCCTTTTCGGCACGCGTCTTCGACCATGCCATGCCCTTCCACCCCTCAAAATGAGCGATTTCCGTCACGTTGTCCTTCAGGTCATAGTCGATCCCGTCACAGCCAATAATGTTGCTGCCAAGGAAGGAAACGGAGGTCTTCAACGCGGTATCGGCCTTGTTGTGGAGGGTGATGCGCAGAATTCCAACCGGCAAGGATGACTCGTCGGTATGGTGCGGTATGAGAGGGTTAAATGCCTCCAAGGTCACGTCGACGGGAGTGTCCGAATCTGCCAAGCGCACCCGCCCGAAGGGGTAACTCGCATCAAATTCGGCGTGCTCAAAGCGCGGAAATGCGGCAAACACCTCCGGATTGCCGGAATCACCGGCAAAACCGCCCGGAAGGGCTCGCTCGATAACGCGCATCTTGCGACCGGCCGCGTTCTCGGTCCATAGGAGCAAGTGCGCGTACATCGGCCTCCAACCTCGGTTTGGGCGACTCATCAATTGGAAGTCGCGCAGGTCACCGCGTCCGCCGAGGCTAAAGAACCCCGTTCCGATACCACCGACCGGCATCGAGATTTCATTGAGTTGCGGGCCCGTGTAACGGCGGATGATCGGCCAGTCCATGTCTCGAAGTTTAGCCCGCTCGGTGGCCGTGGCATATCTCATACGCACGTCTCAGCGAAGCGAGTTTGTCTGGATTCTTCGGGAAAAACTCGTGCCCAACGTATCCGGCGTAGTCGGCCTGGGCCAGAACATTCATGATCGCCGCGTAGTTGATCTCTTGGGACTCGTCGATCTCCGCTCGGCCCGGATTGCCGCCAGTGTGAACATGCCCTAGATACGGCAAGCACTTCGTCAAATTCCGGATCAGATCCCCTTCCATGATCTGCGCGTGATAGACGTCGTAGAGAATCTTAACCCTCGGCGAGGCGACCATTTGGCAGAGGGCAACGCACCACTCCGTGGAATCACCCATGTAGTTGAAGTGGTCTACACGGCTGTTCAGGAGTTCGAGATTTAGGTTTACGCCCCGGTTTTCCGCTTGCGCTGCGAGCCGCGATAAGCAGCGGGCGGCGATCGTCATGCCCTCGATGTCCGACACTCCTCGATATCGCGCGCCGGAAAAACAGATCGCGCCGGGAATGCCGAGATCGGCGCAAACTTCGATCGTGCGCGTCAACTCTCCTTCGATCCTAGCGTGATGGGCCGGATTGTTGAGGCCGTCGTCAATGGAACCATGGCCGGTCACGCTCGCTACGCGCAGTCCGTGGCGAGCGGCGGTGGCGACGATTTCCGGGAGGCGCTCATCAAAACTCCAGAGTTCGACGGCGTCAAAGCCAATGTCAGCGATGCGAGCGAACAGGTCGGTAAGCGGCAGTTCACTCTGGAATATCGGATAGCAGACGCTCTGTTTGATGGGAGTCATGGCGGGGGTTTGGAGCATACACGCGATCGGGTGAAGGGTGCTAACATTCGCCTGATATGAACGTCTTCATCTCGAGTTTGCTGATCGCTTGCTGGTCGCCGGCGGTCGACAATGGACCCGAGTTGGTTGACATCGGCCCGATTACGGATCAGATCATTCTCGTGCACCTAAACGAAGGGCACGTCGTCCATCACGGGCTCGGCCAAAAACGGTCAGATGAGAAGGTCATCATTGCCCCTCTCGACATCGCGGCGGCGTCCGACCCGTCAAGTTATCGAATTACAAGTCCGAACGACGCGGCGTTTCACGGCGGGCTGACTCCCCTGAAGGTAGGACGCAAATCGAAGGGCACGGACTTCGCCTGGTTTGTCGACTCGTGGGTGAACGGTGCCGCGGTCAACAACCGACCTGACCACACGAAAGAGCATTGGCTTTATCTGCGTCTCAATGCGAAGCTGAAATCAGGGGCCACGTATACGGTCAGCGCGCCTAAGATCTCGAATGGGCGGGAGTGGACTTTCAAATATGAGGCGACATCGTCGCGCTCGGAAGCAGTACACGTAAACCTCCTCGGATATGCCCCGCGAGCGCCGGCAAAGTTTGCCTACGTCTATCACTGGGCGGGAGATCAAGGTTCGATCGACTTCGGGTATTTGGTAGGGCAGCGATTTCGGCTTGTCGATTTAGCTACTGGAAAGTCCGTTTTTCAGGGCAAGGTCGCGTTTCGAAAGGACAAGAACAACCCTGAAACTTACGTTCAGCAAGATACGCCACACGCCAACTTCCTCGGTGCCGACGTCTACGAATGTGACTTCTCGCCTTTTGTCACGCCAGGAAAGTATCGCGTTGCAGTTGACGGAGTCGGCGCTTCATTTCCGTTCTTAATCGACGCAGACGTGTACCGTTCCGCGTTCACGACGGTTGCACGCGGCTTGTACCACAACCGCAGCGGCATTGCCCTCAAGAAGCCGTTCACGGAGTTCGAGCGTCCTGCGCCACACAACCCCAAGCTCACTCCAGGTTTTGCCGGGCGGCTGAAGTACACATCTGTGCGCATGCAGGACTGGGGAAGCGAAGGAGGATCGAAGGCGACGATCGTGCCCGGTTACAAGGGCGAACTCGACACGTGCGGGTGGTACCAAGACGCTGGAGATTGGGACAGCTACGTAACTCACCTGCGCGTTGCCCAAGAGCTGCTGTTTGCTTACCAAATGGCCCCGGAGAACTTTGCGGATCGGGATCTGAATATTCCGGAGAGCGGCAACGGCGTGCCCGATATTCTCGATGAGGCGGCGTGGTTGCCGCGCTTTTGCTACCGTCTGCGCCACGAACTTTTGAATAAGAAATGGGGCACCGGAGGGATCGGCTTGAGGGTCGCAGGCGATGCCTTTGGTGACGACGGCGAGGGAAAGGCTTCGTACCAGGACGTCGGTCGGGACTGGTACGCGTCAGGCGAGGATGCTCAATCGACGTATCGGTACGCGGGAGTCGCCGCTCATTTGGCATCCGCACTCAAAATTGCTGGAGTCAAGGATCCGCAAGGGATAGATTGGCGGCAGGAAGCAACGGAGTCGTTTGCATGGGCGCAGAAAAACGCCCGCGCAAATGAGCACTCCGGGGACAAGGCACACAAGATTTATGCCGCCGCGGCCTTGTTACAACTCACCGGCGATCGGGCTTACGAGCAGGTTTTTCGAGAGGAGACAAGCGACCTCAATGCAAAGTCTCTGCTATATGGCGAGGCGATGTACGGACCTGCACTCTATGCCCTGTCGACGGTTAGTCGATCGCCCGATCTGGTGGATCGGGTACGCGACGCGGTCCTGAATACGTCAGATGAGATCGGCATTCGGACGCCATCCAAACGGGCGTTGCGTTGGGGTGGAGACTTCGGTTTTCCGATGCTCGTGGGACAGCAGACGACCCCCGAAATCATGGCGGCGGCGATCGGATACACCCTGACCGTCACCTCAGATAAACCGCGGGCGAAGCAATATTTGTCCGCGATTTATACAACCTGCGATTATTTTCTTGGCAGTAACCCATTAAACATGACATGGGTTACCGGGCTCGGCGCTCGCAGTCCGCATCAGGTCTTTCATATGGATGCCTGGTACAACGGCAAGCCCACCGTGCATCCGGGCATCATTCCTTATGGGCCGTGGCGCAAGGGCAAGGACCAGGGGGAGGGTCCGTGGAGTTCGGACTGGGCGAACAAGACCATCTACCCGGCGGGCATCGACAATTGGCCCGGGGCAGAGCGATGGTTTGAGAATCGATGTTCACCCCTGACGAGCGAGTTCACGATTCACCAAAATACGGCGCCGGCGGCAGCGATTTTTGGCTTTCTATGCGCTCCGCGACGAGCGCACTGAGCAATGCTAAGATTGGTCGTCGTAACGGCCCGAGGGGTGAGTGCGCTTATAACGGAGGAACGACGGCGCCAGGCGGCCGTTGTCCAGGCTTCGCGTTCGCAAGCGATTTGCGGTAAGTCGCGAGGGCCGTCTCAACCGTATTGCGGAACGAATCGGGAATATCCTTCCATGCAGTCTTCTGACCCGTAATGTTCAAGTCATTCAGCGACCTTGAAAGGGACAACGAGTCTGTGAACTGGAACTCAAACGCGAGTGATCGCCGCGTCGCATAATCAACTCGTTCGAAGCTGTTCTTGGGCAGCGGGTTCATGTCGGGGTACAGGTCTGGACGCGATTGCACAAGCATCGTCCATGCCACTTCCTGCGCATTCATCCCCTTGTTTGAGCCTCCAAGCGGACCGTTACCACCTGCGGTCTGCGGCACAACAACTCCTTCACGTCGCTCAACCAGCTTCACGTAGCCGTCTGGCGGAAGTCCATTCGGCAAGGCTTCGGTAGGCTCGCGAAGGATGCCGCTGAGGAAGGCATCAGCCGCGAGACGCGAGATTGGCTTACCGGTCGCGCTTGGTGGAGCGGAATAGCCAAGCGAGTTTTCGTTGGAGTAAACAAGTTTGAGGACGATCTCGATTTGCTGCCCGGTCAAACGCGCCAGCGGAATGCCTGCCGTAATCGCGCTTCGTTGACCCGCGTCGAGTGACCCATAGAACCGCAGCATGTCAGTCTCGCCGTCCGAAATGTTGAATTGGCGATTTCCACTTACGAACATCCCGATCATCATCGGCAGGATCGACTCTGTTGGATCAGGCATCTTGAGAGCAAAAAAGGCGCGCTTGTCAAGATCGGCCGAAACACCAGATGCCATCAGCGCCAGGTAGTCCTTCAAAGTTCTGCGATCGCATCGACTTCTTCGAGCGCGAATAGGGAAAAGTGGCTTGGCGATCATCCAGCCATCGTTTTCTGCCACGTCGGTCTCAAGCCCCTTCAGCACTGACTTGCGGAAATTGCTCACGCGCATCGGAACCATTACCGAGATCAACGAAGCGATCATCGTGTCCGGCATGTTCCCGATTAGGTTTTGATTTGTCGCTTCGGCGTACTTCATCAATACGGGAGTTCCAATGATGGATAGCGGCTCAACGCGGTCGGGATTCATGATTCGATCGACCAGCAGTGGCGGGAGCTTTTTGTTCGTTGGCTCAGGGCCTCCGAATATCTCCTTCAGTGGCATGAGCTCTTCTGGTGGGTCTATCTTTGTGTCGTTCGGCTCCCCTTTGCCGACGGCCGGTTCGCTTGCGAAGTCATCAATCGGAGCCGCCAAATTTCGAGACGCGTCACCGATGCTACGGCCTTTTGCGTCGAATAATTTCAGCTGCAAGTTGAGGCCTGAGCCGAACCCTTGCGATAGCGCCGTGAGCAATACCGTGCTTGGGACAAGGCTTTCGACTTTGGGGTTCGTGTCCCCGCGGTAGCCAGTAAAAATTCCGCCGAGGCTATAACTAGTGGGCCCAGTATTTCGCGGACCTATGTCGTATTTCACGGACGCTTGATGCCAAGTCATGATGCGCGTGCCCAGTTGGTTCAAGAACGGTTGAATGCGCGGAGGGAACGCTCGTTGCATGCTCGTCGGCGCCGAGGACCAAACAACCCGATGACCTGGAGTGACGAGCGCGAGCTCCTTCGGGTCTAGCTCGGAGACTATTCTCATCGCCGCTGAGCCAAACGGGCCCCGCGCTTCTAACGCCTCGCGCCGCTTCCACGTGTTTTGATCCTGATGATTTGGGTCGAACGATTTGAGGTAGTTGGCGACGTCGCGAGCCAACTCGTTAGCAGAATCTTCGTTCCACTGCGCCGCTTCCGCGATTTGTTTCTTTACGGCGGCGAGTCCGTAAGCCATCGATTCGGCAATGTGATCGCGTTCACGATGCTCTTCGTCGCGGATTTGTGAGTTCGTCCGCGTGAGCACCATCGTATTTCCCTCGCTTTTCCAGGTCGCGTCGAACGTATCGGCGATCTTTGCGAGGGTCGTTTCGACGTCGGCATCCTTGAGCCTAAGCGTGATGATTTCGTCCTTAATGTAGGCACCCGCTTCCAGGTTTCGACCAATTGCTTTGCCGAACTCAGGCAGGGCCAGCGAAATACGCTTAGCAGGCTCGACATACGAGATGGTCGCACGGTGCATGACGAGAACGAGGGCAAGGATCATGGCGCTTAGAGGGGGAAACGGAAAGGGCAAGCAAACGGTTTCGAATTCTCATTTGGGGGGCGGAGTGGCCTTAAGACGTTCCTCGGCCAACGCCTTGCGTTTTTCTACCAGACTCGCTTCGACCGCTTTTCGGAACTCTGCAGGAAGGTCTGCCCAGGCAACCTCTTTGCCATCGCGCGAGTCGCAGTAACTGAGTGAGAATTTGGTGAGCAAATTTGGTCCGGCCGCAATCTGAACGACGGCACTTTGTTTCCGATAGATGATCGCGCGATCGGTCCGAAATGGGGCGGTAGTACCCGCGAACTTCGCTCGGTCGTTCTGTAAGAACTGTTGCGCAAATTGCTCCGCACCGAGTCCTGTCCCGCGAACTCGCGGATTCTTCGCGGGAACGATCCTGACCGCGCGAGCGGCGGTCGTCAGATCTTGTGTCATCGAAATAATCGCATCCTCGGGTATGCCCGAACCGAGCAATTCGGTTATTTCGCTCGTCACCAGGCCCTCGAACGAGCTCTCGGTGCTCTTAGATAGGTCCCAAAACTGGATGTGTTTGTCAAAGACAAGGCGATGGATCATGCTGCGCTGGGCGGGGTCAAGCAACCGATATCGAATTCCAGTAGCAAGTTGATCGCGTTGGTAATCCGTAAAACTTCGGTACAAAGCCACATCATCCACGGTCGAGCCGTCTCCGTCCGTTTCGATGTACGGGAAGCCTCCGCACGAAAGGACTTCGAGTATCGTCGCAAGGGGCAACATAGGTGCGCCGAGCGCATCGACGTAGTATCGAGCCTGCTCATCGAGGCTTGAGACCCGGTCGCTGTTGACAAGCTGCGCATGCGCGGCAAGGCCCTGCCGGTCGGCCCTTAGTTGCCCTTCAAACCTTTGATAGTGTGGAAATACGGATATCCACAATCCATCATCGCGCACCTCATTGTCTTCGCCTTTGAGGCGCGTTTCGAACGCCTTGACTGTCATCGCCGCGCTCGTTCGCACCCACATGCTGAAGTCATATTCGGAGGGACTGGCGATGAGGTTGCGCCCGCTGAGTTCCGCGTATCGAACAAGCATCGGCCCGATGGTGAGGCCGAGCGGCTCGTAACGATCGGGGTGTAACAACAGATTTAGGTCCGCCTCCGATGGTGGGTCGCCCCGGTGTGGACCGCGAAGCCTAGGTGCGCTGGTTAAGCAGAACGGAGGCGGCTCGATCAAATCTGCCGAGTTCCAAATATTAGGTTTCCGAACTTTAGCGAACGCAATTTCGTGACCTGGTGAATCCATTCCAAATCCCGAAATCGTCGAGCCATCCGATGCGACGTAGAGACCTGAGATGTCGAACCCACCGGGATTCGACTGAACAATCGCTATATCAACTTTGGCGACGTTTCGTATCGGAAAGATGCCTTTGTCGTCGGCCTCAAGGTCAAGGCGAGTGCGGGCATAAGCACTGAGCGGTGTAGCAAGTAATCGTTCGGCAATCAAGCGTTGCCACATCGGGTCACCAGCGATCATTTTTGATACGGCCGCGCGCATCGCGGGCTTCATCGGTCTTTGCACCGCCGTTGGGTTGGTCGAAAACACGATCCGCTGGCCCGTGTACATCGAAGCGACAAAATTGGAGTCGAAAGCGTTCACGATTGCGAGCTTTTGCATGACGAATTTCGAAGAGCTCGAGATCGAAATATCAGCGTTGCTGGTCTTCGACTCCTCGGATTTCATCGTGGCGAGATTCTTGAACACGGGTATCAGCGCCTCGCGTATCGTCGCCTCGGTGTCGGGCTTGGGGGGGATGATTTCCTTTGCCAATTGCTCCCGATACGATTCGAACGCCTCGAGTCGCAAAAGGTGATCTCGATCAGCACGGCGCTTTTTCATCTCAGATGTGCGCCGGGCGACTAATCCGGATTTGACCGGGACGAAAGCGACGTCGAACTCATCGGAGATTCTCTTCAGCACTTCGGTAGCCGGAAGGCCTTGAATTCGAAGAACCGCGACTTCGTTCCGCAAGTCGTTATCAACCTGAATCTCTCGGTTCATGGCTCGGCCCAACTCGGGAAGCAGAATCGCGAGCCGCGCTCCCGGACTGACGTAGGTGATCGCGGCGGTACCTTGGACTTGAGGGAAAATGAGAGTGGCGGCGAGAATCGCGAGCATGAATTGGTCTCGTGTTAACTATAACTTGGAATCGAAAAGTGCGGACCGTTAAAAAAAACCTGAAAATATTTCTGGGGTGCCCTAAAGATGCGGAAACGACTCGCCGATACCATTGATGAGCTATTAGCTTTGACAGAAAACGGCACGATGGGGGCGACCCCTACCACGCAAAGCCTAGGGTCTTGGAGTTTCTGAGACAGCCGGGTTACCTGTCTGATATGCTGTGAGGAATAACATGCGCATTTCAGACGCCGAAGTAAAGAAAATATTAGAAGGAAACCCGACCATCGTCGAAGAGATCTCGGATCTCGAGGCCGCCCAGATCGCCCATCAACGCGAGGAAGATCGTGAAATGGCGCGAAGCATCACCCAAGAAGTTTTGGCGATGCCAGACCGAGAGGACATGGTCGATTCGATCCGGGCACGGATCGAATCAGGCGAATTCAACCCGTCTGCCGAGGAGATTGTGGACGGCCTTGTTCGTCGAGCGATCGCAGATCGGATTCGTTGACGTTCAGTCGGCTCAGTCTTTGCGCCTAGTGGCGCGTCGCAGAATAGGCTCGCGGGGTTGCCTCGCCGGATAGGCGGAACTCCAAACGCACTTCGTAGGCGCGCGGCCAAGGCAGCCACACCCGCACGTCCGATAGGCCAGTAAACGTCACTGCGTCCACCTGCCGGCCCGAAAACTGATCGCGAAAATACGTCATCAGATATTGAGCGAGATCACGCCTCACGACTTGAGTGGCCTCGTCGTAACCCCGTCCGTAGGCCTCTTCTTTGACGCCCGTGCGCTCAACTAGAATCTTGTACGCTTCGGGCCGCACGAACTTGTGATAGGCGTAATCGTCCACGAAGCGGTGCAACAAGAACTCTTTGTGCGCGACCTCGCGCGCCACGGGATCGACATTAAACTTTCTGGCAAGCAGATAGACATTTGCCATCGGAATGCTCGTTCCAAGGGTATTGCCCGCCGTGTTCCAACCCGCATAGCTCAGTACCTTCAGCATCCGACTCTTGTTATAAAGCAGGTTGAACACGCGCTCGTCAGCCGTTCCGTCAGACGCAAGGTTGACGTCGGCCACTGCGGTCGGTTGCTCGGAGTCGATCGAACCAGACAACTCGTAGCGGAATCGCTCAAACCGTGCTTTGGACGGATTGGCAACATTCACGAACAGGGTGTAGTCGACCGAAGAGTTCGCGTCAGCTGGACGCGCTCCGCTCGCAAGAATTTGCTCAACGACACTCTGCTTCAGCGGCTTCGATTCAAAATCTGCGATGTCCGCAGCCAGAGGGGCGTCTGAGTAGACGACGCGGACCCTCGGCAAGAAATCAGATGCGCGGAGCAAAGCGCGACTTACGAGCAGGTTTGCATGCTGATCGATGCCCTCCGAGAAGTACACCGAAACTTGGGCATTATTCTTCGCGACGGCCGCTCGGAGCTCTTCTCCTTCGGGAACGTGGGGGCCAAACGGTTGGGCATCGTCTTGCCCGATCACCAAGTAGTTGATGCGCTTATTGGCCGCCATCTTCACGAGTTGCAGTTGAACACTGTGGTCGCGACGACGGGTGTGGATGTAGTCGTCAAAATCCTTCGGTGGAATGTACGAAAGCAAACGATGGAGTTCATCGCGGGTGCCGGCGTCCTTGGTGCGATCGTAGACATTTCGCAGGGCGAGATACTTCGTCATCTTGTCTCGCCATAGCCTATTCACTCGCGTGGCGGTCGGCGCTAGTCGCATTGTCGCAGAGGAAACGTAGAGCTTTGCGCCAGAATTCTTGACTATTCGGACCAATCGATCCAATCGTTTGATTGCGAGTTCGTATGCAGTTTCTGGCGTGCGCGATGCGATCAATCCACCGTAAGCAACCATGTCTGCACTGGCGATCACCGCGGTCACGTGGTGCAGGTCTTGACTCGCTAACCAGTCTAGGATGCGGTCGCTCTTACCTGGGCTAGTGAACCGTCCCAGGTCATCGTAGGGCGGCATCGTCACGTCGCAGGCGGCAATTTTCCCGATCATCTGCGCGAATTGTCCGGCCGCAGGTCGACTATCAAGGGGGATTAGGATGATGTGATCAGCCCGCGCACGCACGGCCAAGCAGCCCACCAACAGAGTTAGAACCCACCGCATCCCAGGTAGCAAAGATACCATCCAATGTACATATCGGTTCCGAAGTTCATGGCTCAGGCAGAAAGTGATGATCGCGCACTCTGAACTGAATATCGCCCCGCTCGTCGGTTCGTAAGACCGTCGCGCTCGCTTCGCGGAGGCGATCTAACACGGCCCGGTGAGGGTGTCCATATTCGTTGTCCTTTCCGCAACTGATGACGGCGAATTTAGGATGCACGGCGGCTAACCAGCTTAAACTTGTGCTGGTCCTGGACCCATGGTGACCGACGTGCAGCACATCGCTTGTCCAATCGGAAGTGCGGGCGGTTTGATCCTCTTTGGCTTGGGGAGCATCGCCGGTGATCACAAACGCCGCCGTACCCTCGGAAAAGCGCAGAAAGATCGAGCCATCGTTCGTCGGGGCGCTTGCCGAGATTTGTGGGCAGTGGATTCGCAACCGGAGATCACCCATCCGAACCCGTTCCTCCTCTTCCATCCACCAGACCCGATCGTCTGCCACACCCCACTCGGTGAGGCGATTCTGAACTTCCTTTCGATCTCGAAAGCACTGCGAGAAGCCGATCTTTGCGTCGGGAAAAGCGCGCAGAATTGCGCCGGTGCCGCCTACATGGTCCGCGTCAGGATGGGTCAGTAGAATGAGATTTACATGAGCGACGCCGAGTTCGCGTAACTTCGGCAGGATAATTCGCGCGCCGGCATCGTAGCCCATCGTTTGGGGGCCATCGTCAATTAGGACAGTGTCGCCGCCGCTCTGCACGACGGTGCAATCGCCCTGTCCGACGTTGACAAACGTTACGACGGTAGGTCTATCTGACTGATGCCCCGCCCAGTACCCGACGGAGCCACTGAGGGCGAGGGCAAGCCCGACGAGAAAGGCGTTACGCGATAACAATTCGCGGTCTCCACATCAGCAATAGGGTGCCATACAGGGCGGCAATCCAGTATCCGCTGAAGCCCGGCACACTCAGAATCCAGCCCGGAGCGGCGAAGAACTCGACGACAGAGCCGAACCAGCCCGCGCTGATCGCCACGGGAACGAGCAGCGCGTGCCCCAGGCCGGGCGAGAAAGCGGAAAGTAAAAATGCCGCGTACGTTCCTCCGATGACCAGCGGAAGAGTCACGATCGTGAGCACGTTCGCGAACACGGACCCGAAGCCAATTACTCCGAGCCGTTGCGCGATGATCGGCATCGTGGCAAGAGCAGAAAGGGTCGACGCACCAAGCATCTGGCGTATCGGTTTGCGGTCGGCGTGAGATGAGAACAAGCCAAACGCGGCGACGGTGATGAACGAAAGCTGGAAGCCAAGTTCGAAGACGTCGGTCGGACGAGCGAGTAGGTCGAGCAGAGCGGCGAGGCTGAGGGCAGAAAGCAAGTCGAACGTGCGATGTACGCGGTAAGCGAAGAGGCCAACAACCGCCATGAGGACGGCACGAAACGTTGCTGGATGGAGGCCGCTGGCAACCAGATATCCTGCGAGGAGCACGGTTACGATCGCGATTTGATAGTGCCGCGGAATCGGAAGCAAACTTAGCAAAGCGACGAGCATTCCGGCGAGACATAACACGTGCAAGCCACTTGAGGAAACGAGATGTACGGTCCCGGTAGCTCGCATTTGCTCCCGATTGGCTTCTGGTAGCGAGTCGTTTGCGCTCAAGCACATTCCGCCGACTAAAGCGGCTTGCTCTGCGGGTAACTCGGCATCCAAAAAGCGCCGCAAATTACTGCGGAATCGATTGCTTACTTGAAAAGGAAGTAGCGGGTCAGCGACCACCGTGAGTTTGCGCGCCGTCACCCGGCCCCTAATCCCCCGATCTGCGGCAACGGTGTCAGCGACTCGGAGGGGAGCGATCCTCCCGACCACCTGAACTCGTTGACCGAACTCGATTTGCTGCGACGGATCGACGAGACTGAATTTTGAGCCGTCGGAGATGAACTCCGCGGCGCGCCGATGATTGACGACAGTGGGCTGGCTGGCAACGCGGCCTTCCGCAGAGAAGTATCCAGGGATTAGCTCCATGGCCGGACCAGGGGCGAGGACGACCCCGAAGCAGAACACCATGCAAATCGCAGCCCGGTATCGCAGAGTCTCCGCCCAAAGCAGAAGGAGCGCGAGGAGCAGCAGATTTGGAAGGTATTCCCTAGCGGTCAACCCGACGATGAGCGCGGCGGCGAGGACGACCAACGGTCGCCCGGTGAGTTCACGCCGGACGAGAGTCGGATCCATTTTCGTTCCATCGGGCCAAGCGGCGCTCCGCGATTTCTCGAATAGTCAACTCTGAAATGTCCTCGACTTTCGCATCGGCTTCGGCGGGCACGTCCTCGGGCAAGGGGAGGGGCCGCACACCAAACCGCAAATCCTTGAAGAGGCTCGCATCGCCGGCGCGGCTTCGCAAGCGATCTAGGATTACGTCGCGCATCATACGCAGCTCTTGCGCCCACGCGGAACCTTCAACGGCGATCCAAACTACGCCGCGGTCGACCCGTTCGGGCCGTGAGCGTGCGGCAAGGTGTTTGCCGACAATCTCGGGCCACTCGCGAAGCACTCTTTGGGCTCGGGCGGTGCGCACCACTTCCTGGGCGTCAAAAGTGTCGGGCAAGATCGACTGAAGTTTTCTCATCTTGGCGTCACCGTGCCCTCACAGACGTCGTAGATCGCCGCGCGCTCCAATACTCGCTGGCCCGCAGACTCGGCCTCTGTGCATGTCAGGACGGCTTGACCGGCCTGATCTAGAATGACGTCCACGAGGAGGGCGCGACGATCTTGGTCGAGATCGGAAAGCATGTCATCGAGCAGCAGGAGCGGAATGGATCCCAAGCGGTTGGTGGAAACCTCCATCGTTGCGAGTTTGAGGGCGATGACGCTCGTTCGCTGCTGGCCTTGCGATGCGAAAAGCCTGGCTTCGCGGTTAGCGACCTCGATTCCGACATCGTCTCGGTGAGGACCGATGGAAGTTGAACCGCGCGCAACATCGGCGTGTCTGGTTTGATTGAGAAGTTCCAGAAACTCGTCCCGCTCCATTGCTTCGTCTTTCGTCAGATAGCTGACGTCTAGTGTTTCTCCATCGCCGATCCGTTCGTGAGCACGGCGGGCCGGTTCGTGTAGCTCGCTCAGGAATTCAAGGCGAGCCTTTCTTAGCGCCGTCCCATGCTCTGCAAGGTGGAGGTCCCACACTTCGAATACTTCGTTTGACTGCATCCACTCTCTCGAACTCTTGAGAAGGGCGTTCCTCTGATCCAATGCTCGTTTGTACATCGTGAAGTGCTTCAGATATGACGGCGAGAGAAGGCTCAGTTCGATGTCCAAGAACAACCGGCGGTGGGACGCGTCGCCGCGAACGATTTCGAGGTCCAGTGAGCTGATGCAGACGCACGGCAGTCGACCGATGATGTCGCTGGCCCGCGGCAAATTCATTGTATTGAGGGTCGCTCTTTTGCGCACGCCGCGTTCGAGCACTACGCCGAGGAGAGTGCCGTGGGGGTCGAGTTCCAGTTGCACAAGCGCCCGATGCTCTAGGTCGCGAATCGCCTCCGTGTCCTTGTGTCCGCGTAGCAGTCGCGTGGTGGAGACGAGGTAGATTGCCTCCAGCAAATTAGTCTTTCCCTGCGCGTTGTGCCCGCTCATCACATTGAAGCCGGGCTGTAGTTCCAGGTCGAGCTGAGCAAAGTTTCGAAAACCGGTCAAGGTGACGCGTCGCGTCGCGATTTCCACACTTTTCTTATAAAGAGGCTCAGTCATTTATGAATCTTATTGTTGTTATTATGGGAATCGAAACTGTGGATAACTATTTTGGTGTGCATAGCAAACGGTATCGAACTTTAACATTTGCAACCTAAAAAGCTCTCGTTGAGGCTAACGGCCCATGTGGAAAACTACGTGGGAAACTTCTGGTTTGTACAAGTTTCAACCTCGCGTTTCCCACACCGTTTTATAAGAATTTGTTTTCCACTCTCTGTCCACAACTCTTACAGGATCCCGTGTTGACGACCGAATTTCATGACGGCCGCCTCGGCGAGATAGATAGGATGAATGCCCTCAATGGCCGGAATTTGGAGCCGCGTAGCGACGGGCAGCCAGACGGTTTCGGTCAGCTTGACCTGCGTCTCCGGACTAAGCTCCGGAAAGCGGTCGCAATAGCGCCGAAGGGCGTTGTATTCGCTGATCGTCATGCCTCGAAGGTCGTCGAGGTGAATCTCCAGCGGATGAATACCGGCGGCGTGGGGGGCACCAATCTGAACGGTCGGCGCGGTCTCCTCTACCACGACAATGGTGTTCGCGACGAGGTCTCCTAGGCGTTGAGACCGTGGATTTGTAAACATGGCAACAAGGCCGACCATGTACAAACCGGGAAGCATATCGGCGGGCCGGAGAAAATTTCTGCCCGCGGCGGCGGCAAACGTTATGGGGGTGCCGTCGGCCATTCGGACACGGACGCCCGCGGCTTTCTTGCCTAATGTCTGGCCGTTCCAAAAGCCTTCAAGAATGATGAAGTACCCGAAGACGATAAATAGCGCGAGGAAGGAGATGAGTCCCGTGCTGATATTCTCGTCAAAACGGCCGATTGTGAAGACGATTGTGACGGTGACGAGCCCATAGAGGACGCCGACCGCGAGCAGGTCAAGAACGTGAGCCAAGACGCGATTGCCCAAACCGGCAAGCCGGTAGGTTATGATAGTCTTCTCGGGGGTGAGGATCGCGAAGTCCTGATCCAAGTCTGGATGCTACCGCAGGCACGAAACGATGGTACCGACGAAACGCTTTTGGCTCCTTGCGTTCATCGGGATTCCGGTCGCAGCGATCGGCTCGGTTGCCCATTTCGCTTCACTTTTCATCATCTACGACCTCATCCTTGTGGTGACGGCCTTCGTTACGGTTCGCATGGCCCCTGCGCCGACGCTACGCATCAGGCGTTCGCACGATCACGTTCTTTCTGTTCGGGCCGAGAACCAGATCGTTCTGCACGTCGAAAACGACGGGGACGAGCCGATCCACGCTTGGTTGCGCGACGAAACTCCGCCGTCGTTTGAGTCGACGAGCCGCGAGTTTGAAATCATGCTCGAGCCGGGTCGGATCACGGAACTTCGGTACAAGGTTACGCCGCCGCTTCGGGGAAGCGTAAAGTTTCGAGGCACCTTCTTGCGCATATCGTGTCCTCTTGGGTTGGCCCTGCGACAGGTGTTCCTAGAGACCGAGGAGCGGATTCGGGTGTATCCAAATCTCTTGGCCCTCCGCGAATTTGATGTTCTAAGCCAGCAAGGGCGGTTGCGGGACCTGGGAATTCGACGGTCGCGTCGGCGCGGTCTCGGGATGGATTTTGAGTCGCTGCGCGAGTACGCGCAGGGCGACGACTATCGGAAGCTAGACTGGAAGGCGTCGGCACGACGCGGCAAATTGGTCGTTCGTCAGTTCGAGCAAGAGAAGAATCAGGCGGTCATTATCGTGATCGATGTTGGCCGGCACATGATGGCGGAGGCAAACGGAGTGCCGAAGCTAGACCACGTTCTCGACGCGTTGCTGATGCTCACGAACGCGGCGGCGATGGCGGGAGATATGATCGGGCTGCTGGTCTACGCCGAGAGCGTGCGTCGGTATATTCCGCCGCGAAAGGGTCGGGCGCAGGTTGGCATCATCCTGGAAGCGATCCACGATCTGGAGGCCGAGCCGGTTGAGTCGGATCCGATTGGCGCCTTTGCCTACCTGGCGAGTCGGTGGAAGCGGCGTTCGTTGGTCGTGACGTTTACCGACTACGAGGACCCGGATCGGGCCGAGGAGTTGGCGGTCGCCCTCGCGCCGATGGCGCGTCGGCACGTCTCGTTGATCTGCCGCGTCTTGGACCCTCGAATGAATTCAATCGTGTCGCAGCGCATCACGAACGTGAACGAGATGTTTGAAGTGGCGGCGGGAAATATGCTGATGGAAGACCGCCGCACCGCCTCGAAGGTGATCATGAGTCGCGGACTACGGACGATGGACTCGGAGCCGGAGTCGCTCGCGGGGGATTTGGTTAATTACTACTTCAAGGTCAAAGAGATGAGCTTGTTGTAGTACGCCTGTGCGTTTGTCCTTCGTTTTTGGCGGGGTCCTTTCGGGGTGGCACGGGGTGCATGGACCTTCTAATTATTTATGCGCAAGGGTTGCACGGGTGGTTTTTCCCATGACCCGTGGATAGATGCCCTCCCAAAAACCGGCTTTGCCCGCGATCTGCACGGCTGGGATCCTGGTTGGGCGAGATTTACGAAACACGGGTTACGACCGAGAATCACGGTCTGCACCCGTGCCACCCCTCGTCCAGAGGCAAAGAGAACCGCGGTCTGCATCACCCTGCTTGGGCCCGACCCCGCTTTTTATGCTCTACATAGTTCCTCGGATGGGTGGCACGGGTGCAGGGATACTTTTGCCCGTAACCCGTGGATAGATGCCCTCCCGAACACCGGCTTTGCCCGCGGTCTGCGCGGGTGCGATACGGGTTGGAGGAGATTTACGAAACACAGGTTACGACCGAGAATCACGGTCTGCACCCGTGCCACCCCTCGTCCAGAGGCAAAGAGAATCGCGGTCTGCATCACCCTGCTTGGGCCCGACCCCGCATTTTATGCTCTAAATAGTTCCTCGGAAGGGTGGCACGGGTGCAGGGATGCTTTTGCCCGTAACCCGTGGATAAATGCCCTCCCGAACACCGGCTTCGCTCGCGGTCTGCACGGCTGCGATCCGGGTTGGGCGAGATTTACGAAACACGGGTTACGACCGAGAATCACGGTCTGCATCACCCTGCTTGGGCCCGACCCCGCACTTTATGCTCTAAAAAGTTACTCGGAAGGGTGGCACGGGTGCATGGATGCTTTTGCCCGTAACCCGTGGATAGATGCCCTCCCGAAAACCGCCTTTGCCAGCGATCAGCACGGCTGCGATCCGGGTTGGAGCAGATTTACGATACACGGGTTACGACCGAGAATCACGGCCTGCACCCGTGCCACCCCTCGTCCAAAGGGCAAGAGAATCACCGTGCCACCTATTGCAAGAACCCTCGGATAATCCCCTACGCTGCGATGGGTTGCGTGCTGATGCTTTTCGTCATCTGGATAACGTGCAAGCAGACCAGGAGGAGGGCGAGTCCGAGCCACTGGCCCAGATTGAGGGCCTCGTGTCGGAACACCAAACCGATGACTAACGCGGTCGCGGGGAAGGCGAGTTCAGCCAACGTAGCGAGCGATGCGGGAGTCCGCTTCAATCCCACGTAGTAAATGAACATTCCGATCGCGTCCGGCAGAAGAACGATGATGGCGACAGGCCAGATGGATTGCCAATTGACGTGGGCTCCGATCGGCCCGGAGGATGAGCCGAGATTCATCGCGAGAAGCACGGGCAGCGCCAGCAGGAACCGCCAACCCGCGACGATCGAGGGACTCAACTGGAACGTTGCTTCGCGGCCAACGACCGTGCAGATTCCCCAAATCGCGGCCGCACCAAGGGCAAGGCAGACAGCGAGCGATGCCGATGTACCACTCACGCCAGTGAAGCCGAAGGCAAGCAAGTACGTGGCGACGAGGGCACCCGCGAAGCAGACCCAAAAAATTGGCTTCCTGCGTTCGGAGAGGGCAAATCCGGCAAGGGTTACGGTGAAGATAGGCTGTGTCTTCTGCAGCAACGCGGTGATCAAGGGTGAACCAAGGCGGTACGCCTCGGTTAGCATCAGAGTCGCGATCGCCGACCCAAAGACGGCCAAAAACGCAAGGCCAGCCCAACTCTTCCAACCTAATCCTCGCCACTCAGCTCTACCCTTGATGAGGAACGGAACAAAGATCGCGGCAAGCGCAAGGTGCTCAAACAGGACAATCTGGAGCGAAGTAAGACCCGCCGCTTGAGCCTTCGGTCGAAGCATTTGGTCGGATGCCCACAGCATCGCGGCCAGGGAGATCCATGGCCAACCCGATCGAGCAGGATTGGGCTGCGAGAGTTTTTCGGCCATGGGCTAATTATGGTCGAGTCAAACTCCGGGCTCCGCATCAGATAAGCTCGCGCCATGAACCCGATGGAGTTGCTGCAGGAGTTCGTCTCGATCGCCGGTCCGCCCGGCAAAGAAGAGCGCGTTCGTGCGGCGGTGGCCGCGCACCTTGATCGACTTGGCCTTCCGCATCACACCGATAAGAAGGGAAACTTGATTGTCACTCTCGGTGACCCAGCTAAGTCCAACGTGGTGGTCACCGCGCACCTTGACGAAATCGCGATGATCGTCCGCACGATTCGACCCGATGGACGACTGCGAGTCGGATCCCTTGGAGGACTACTTCCTTGGAAGCTCGGAGAAGGGCCCGTTTCGATCCTTGCTCCAAATGGGGACATCGAAGGTGTTCTGTCCGTCGGATCGATCCATACCGACAGCGTCCTCAGCCCGGTCACTCAGGCCAAGGTTTCAACGCTGACGTGGGACATGATGAACGTCGTCACCGGTCTGTCTCGCGAAGCGCTTGAAGGCCTAGGAGTCAGACCCGGAACCCGGGTCGTGGTCGCTCCCAGCCGACGTACTCTAACCACCATCGGTCCGTTGGTCGCAGGTTATTTCCTCGACGACCGAGCGGACGTTGTCAGCTGGTTGCTCGCGCTGAACGACCTCAAGAACCGAAACGTAAACGCCACATTTGTCGCGACGGTGGCCGAAGAAGTCGGCGGAGAGGGGGCCCTCTACTATCTGCACGAGCATCGGCCGGATTACTGCATCGCGCTTGAACTCGGGCCGAAGACGCCGGACGCCGAAGTTGACCTCACGGATGTGCCCACAGTCTGGACGAGTGACGCCTACGCGACCATGCAAGACGCCGACGGCGAGTTGGTCCGCGAAGTAGCTGACTCGATCGGCATGGGTTTGCAATTTCAACATCTTTCGCGGGGAGGGAGCGATGCCTCGTGCGCGGCGAGTCACGGCCTCTGCGCGCGACCTATCACGTTGGGCTTGGCGATGGAGAACACTCACGGCTACGAGATCATGCACGCGGGAGCGATGGCCAATCTGGCGGCATTAACGGCCGCACTCGTGGAAAGAATCTCGTCCGCTATTTGATCTATCATTGACTCTAATATGGCTACTTCTGGCAAGGCCTGCCTCCTCGAAGAACCCGGCGCAGATTCGGTAGTTCGCGACATCACCATTGACTCTCCCGGACCTAACGAAGTCCTGATCCGGCTCGTCGCGAGCGGCGTTTGCCACACCGACCTGACCGTAAAGGTGCTCAAGGGCAATGGGATGAAATTCCCCATCGTCCTCGGGCATGAGGGAGCGGGAATCGTTGAAGAAGTCGGCCCGGGAGTTACCCATTTGACCGTCGGCGACCCCGTCGTCATCGCGTATCGAGCGCCGTGCGAACAATGTCCCGCTTGCCTCCGCGGTGACCCAAGGCGCTGCTATATGGCGCTGCGTCCCGGACCAAGAATTACCCGCACGAGCGATGGCGCGCCGTGTTCCCAGGTGCTACGGTGCGGAACGTTCGCCACCCACACCGTCGTGCACGCGAAGGCGGCGATCAAAATGCCGAAAGAAATGCCGCTTGACAAGGCATGCTTGCTCGCCTGCGGAGTCATTACGGGCGTCGGGGCGACGCTGAATACGACTCCAGTCACGCGTGGCTCACGGGTTGCGGTTATCGGTTGCGGTGGAGTCGGGCTGAGCGTCATTCAAGGCGCGCGGCTGGCGGGCGCGAAGATGATTATCGGGGTCGATGTGAATCCCACGAAGCTTCAGTGGGCTAAGGACTTCGGCGCGACCCACGTCGTAAATGCTCGCGAGACGGACGCGGTGGCGGAGGTTCGCCGTCTGACCGAGGATGGATGGGACGGCGGCGTAGAGTTCGCCTTTGAGGCCACGGGCATCCCCATGTGTACCGAGCAAGCGATTAAGATGCTGTCGTACGCGGGGACGGCAACAACGATCGGTTTTCCCGCGGCGACCGACTCGGTGAACCTAAATCTTGGCGACATGGCGACCGGAGTCTATTGGAACAAAGCTGCGTTACGGGTTTGCCACTGCGGCGACACGCTGCCATCGCAAGACTTCCCGATGCTCGCCGACCTATATCTCAAGGGCCAGTTGCAGCTGGACCGAATGGTGACCCGGACGATTGGACTGAACGACGTCGAGGCGGCGTTTCACGAGATGGAGACCGGCGACGTCATTCGCAGCGTGATCCTGCTCTAAACAAGCTTGTGCTGAAAAACCTGAACTGGCCGAGGCTCGCGCTTGTGACCATCGCCGCCGTGTTGGTCGCGGGCTTCTGCCGCCGTCAATACGGTTCTGATTGGTTCGAAGTAAGCGCGTTTATCACCGGAGTGATCGGGGTCTATCTGGCCGCAGTTGAGCACCTGCTCTTGTGGCCGATCAGCATCGTAAACGTGCTGATCTATGCCTGGGTTTTTTACACGGGCCGGCTCTACGCGGACATGACGCTGCAGTTCTTTTACTTTGCGTTGTGTATTCACGGCTGGTGGTCTTGGATGCACGGCGGAGCGAAAGAGACCGAGCTTAAGATATCGCGCCTTACCCCGAAACAGTGGGGGTTGGCCGTAGTGGCAGTCGTCGTCGGGACGGCAATCTACACCCCCCTCGTGGCCCACTACAAGGGAAGCGCGCCGTTCGTCGATTCGCTGCTGACGTCGGCAAGTATCGTCGCCCAGATCCTGCTAAATCGAAAGGTTTTTGACAACTGGATTATGTGGATTCTGATCGACGCCGCTTACGTTCCTCTGTATGTTTCTAGGCACTTCGAGGCGACGGCGATCTTGTATTTTCTGTTCATCGTGCTTGCCGTTGTAGGGCTGGTGAATTGGCGACGGCTCGAGCGCGACACCGATGCCGTTACCGCCACCTAGCCGAAAGTTGATGCGCAGGGTTAAACTGCCTCTAAGAGTAGCAACGGGGTGGAATCCATCCCCAAGCGGGGAGTTCTTATTTTCATGCAATCCAAATTAACATTAGGCCTTGCGCTGACCTTTGCCGTCACCGCATCGCTCCCTTCGATATCACAAACTCCGCCGAGGCGGGGACCCGGTCGGGGTGCAGGTACCCCTGCAGCGGGCGGCGCGCCAAACGCGGTCCCGATGGGCTCGATGCAACAAGTGACCCTCAAACCTTATGCGGACGTCGTCACGAAAGAGGCCAAGTCCCAAGTCGGCGTGTTTGGCGTGCACCGTGTCGGAACCAAAGTCCTCTGGGAGATTCCCGCCGACAAGCTGGGTCGAATGTTCCTTTGGCAGACCGAGGTCGCTCAGGTTCCGACCGGAACCGGGTATCCGGGCGTTTCTGCCGGTTCGCACTTGCTTTACTTTGAGCGACACGACAACTCGATTTACATGCGCGAAAAGAACTTTTCGATGCGCAGCGAGGCGAAGGACGGGCTAGATCTCGGTGTGAATATGGCGAGCATCGCTCCCATCCTCTCCTCATTTGCAATGGAAGCTGAGGGCAAAGACAAGTCGGCCGTCATCGATGTAACGCGACTGTTCACGACGGATCAGGCCCCGTTCTCGGTGGCGGGCTCGGTCGGTTCGTCGGGGGTGGATCTGTCGCGATCGTTTGTCGAAAAGGTCAGCGCATTCCCGATCAATATCGAAACGCGCTCTTGGCTGACGTTTGGTGCCCCTGCCGCGAAAACCGCACTTGTGCATTACAGCCTGTGCGAGCTACCGGATAAGCCGATGATGCCAAGGTATCGCGATGACCGAGTCGGATTCTTCGGAACGAACTTTACGGTGTACGGTCGCCCGGACGAAAAGGCGGTCGATCAGACGTACATCGATCGATTCCGACTGGAAAAGAAAGACCCATCCGCCGACATGTCGGAGCCGGTGAAACCGATCGTGTTTTATCTTGCTCGCGAGGTGCCGGATAAGTATCGGCCAGCGCTCAAAAGGGGCGTCGAGAACTGGGCCGCCGTATTTGAAAAGGCCGGCTTCAAGAACGCGATCATCTGCAAGAACGCGCCGAGCGCAGCCGAAGACCCAACTTGGGACTCTGAAGACGCACGTTATTCGGTCATTCGCTGGGCTCCGTCCACGACGGCGAACGCGATGGGCCCTCACGTTGCCGACCCTCGCAGCGGCGAGACGATCTCTGCGCATATCATCGTTTGGCACAACGTGTTGAATTTGGTTCAGCAGTGGTACTTCTCACAGGCGTCACAACTAGACGCAGGCGCGCGACACATCCCGTTTGCCGACGACCTTATGACCCGGCTGGTCGAGTACGTGGTCTGTCATGAAGTCGGTCACACGCTTGGCTTGGAGCATAACTTCAAAGCGAGCACGGCTTGGTCGGTCGAACAATTGCGGACGAAAGGCTTTGTCTCGACGCACGGTGTTGCGTCGTCGATCATGAGTTACTCGCGGTTCAACTACGTCGCTCAACCGAGCGACAACTTGCCGCGTGAGGACCTGATGGGACGCATCGGCGCCTATGACGTATTTGCTATCAAGTGGGGATACACCCCGATTCCTGGCGTGCATTCTGCGGACGAGGAGAAGTCGGTGCTGGATGCTTGGGCTTTGCAGCAAATCGATCATCCTGAGCTTCAATTCGGCAACTATGCCCACCAGGAAGACCCGACGACGCAGAGTGAGTGCATCGGCAGCGACCCTGTCCGATCGAGCGAACTAGGCCTTCAAAACATCGAACGCGTGGCGACTTACCTTGCCAGTTCGACCTTCCGCCTGGGAGACAACTACGACCGGTTGCGCGACTACTACAACACCCTCTCCGGTCAGCGATCGACCGAGATCAACCGCGTTGCGCGCTTCGTGGGCGGCACGGTTGAGAAGAACTGGCACACCGGCCATGGTGGCATCGTCTTCACGCCGGTGCCAAAGGCGGACCAGAAGGCAGCCGTGCAGTTCCTCGTGAAGTATGGGATGCATCCTTCAGTAGCCTTGATGGAACCGTCGATCACCCACAAGATCTTCGCCTCCGGTGATATGTCTCGGGTGGTCGGACGGCAGACCGGACTCGTGGCCTCACTGCTCTCCGAGCAACGCGTCCAGCGCTTGTTGGATTTCGAGGCTCAAGCAGGACGGAATGCGTACACCGTCTCGGAGCTCGCGTCCGACGTCCAGAACGGTGTGTGGAGTGAGTTGACGGCACCTCACGCCAGCGTCGATGTATATCGTCGCGTGCTTCAGATGAGCTACCTCGCGACCATCGATCAGCGGATCAACGGCACGACGGCGACGAAGTCGGACCTCAACGGCATTGCCCGTGAGAACCTGCGGACCCTGGCTCACTCGATCGACAAGGCACTGCCGCATGTCGCCGATGAGGCGACGGCGCGCCACCTGCGGGAGTCGCGACGTGTGATCGGGCAAATCATGGAAGGCAAGTACGTCCAACCGGTAGCCGCAGATGCGGCGGCGGGCGGAGCGTTTGGAATCGATAACGATGCCGACCCAATGGGTTGCGGACCTAAGGCAGGCGGCTAAACGCTCACCTGTCCCCGCCGGCTTTGTCGGCGGGGACAGGGTTTTGGTACCGGATGCTTACGGCGTACGAATTCGGCAAACAAGCGGAGCGGCGCGTTGTTGACTATCTGAGTCGCAACGGCTTTGTTGTTATCGCGCTGCGCTACAAGGCGGGTCGGGGCGAAATCGACATCGTTGCGCACGAAGGTGAGCAGCTTGTGTTTGTTGAGGTCAAGGCGCGCAGGCACCCTTTAGCTCGGCCTGAGACGGCGATGACCAAACAGAAAATGGCGGCAATCGCCAGCACCGCCCACGCGTACCTCGCGGAGATCGGCGATCGGGACCGCGGCTTTCGTCTCGATTTGGTGGCGGTTCACGGCGACGAGCTGCGGCATCATCGCGACCTGTTCGGATTTTAAGTCGAAGATTCGGTGGCGGCAGGGCCATCCCGACGAACTCCGTTCGGTTCTGAAGCACTCTTCGGCATGGGCGCAGCGTGAGTTGCGTATCATTGCAACTAATGAAATTCGCGACGCGAGGGCAATCATGGCTTGGAGTTTAGCAATCTCGTTGTGGTTCGTTACCAGCTTTTCGCACGATCAACATAAGATGAACAAAGGGACTAGTTGGAATCACTACTTAGGCAACTACGGATACTCTAGTAACGCCCAATATGACTTTTCTCGTCTCGCCGGGAAGGTCGTCTGGGAAAAGTGGTTCGAAGGGACGATTACGGGCTGCTTGCCGTTGGGAGACACAATTGTGTTTCCAATAACTACTCAGAAATGGATTAAGAAGGAGCGTGGCAGTAGCACACCTGCAACGAGTATCTTTACCGTTTCTTTAAGTGCTGGGAAGGTACTAAGCAAAAAAACTGTCGGAGATTTCACACTATTTTCTCCACTTACATATTATAATTCACATCTCTTTCTGGCGGTATACGGGGGCGAAGCTGGTTCTGATGTCTATTGCCTCCACTTAGACGGATCTGTCGAGCGAAAATTCCGAATTAACGGAAGCGTGGTTGGGCCGTGCAACATTATTGGAGACTTACTAGTGATTGCTTCTCAGATTGGCAAAAGCAGTGTCGACGTCCAGCTCATAAATGTCACCGACGGGCACATTGTGCATGCAACGTCTAAACCGGTAGATAATTTTGCTCCCGCAGGTGCGCTCGACGAACCAATAATGTATCTAACGACTCGAGAGGGTGTTCAGGCTGTCAATGTCCATAGTCTAGATACGATCTGGGCTTCGAAAGGCGAGGGGTTCTCTTTGCCAGTCGTAGCTGCAGACTTAGTAGCGGTACCTCAAGCCCCGAAAAAGGTGTTCATTTTTGATAGAAAGAGCGGCAACGTAATTTCTAGTTTAGAGATGAAGGATGAAGTGACGCGTACCGAATTGAGCTCCAGTGGAATCTTGATTGCTTGTTCAGCGCATAAGGTGATCAAGTATAGCTGCTCCACCTCCCGAGTACTATGGGAAAAGGATATCGACGATGCTCAAGGTATCATCATCGGCGCGGACGGATATGTATTGGTGCAAAAGGACTCTGAATTAGTGCTCTTGAATAACAAAGGTGAAGAAGTTTGGAGATTGAAGCTTATGACTGGACTTTCGGTTGCGGTGTCAGCAAGTGGCTCTATCGTCGCAACCAGTTTTGATGGCAGAGTCTTCGTTATAAAGTGAGCATTAGTGCATGGGGTTGGGCCGACTGAACACAGCCCCATCGGGTTCGCAAATGCGGTTCAACATTCCCCTATTCGCGGTAAATGTTATTGTGCCGAGTAGTGCGTTGCATGGGTTGGAAAAATCGGAGCGACGCAATTTCCGATTCACTAGGCAGATTGGATAAGTGCTTTGAAGCGAAATGTGATATAGAATGACTTAAGAGTTCGTCGTCTCGTCGTTAATAGGCGGTGACAACACTGATTTCCGTATCATGTTTTGGTTCGACCTTTACGGCAGCTAGCTAATTGAACGGTATTACATCAAACTTAGGACTATATGATGGCGGAGTTACCTTAGTGTGAAGGACAGGTAAGGGCCCGAGTGTCGAACAGAGGCAGTGCATTTCAAATTTCAATTTGGGATTCGATGTTTAAGAGGAGTTGTTTCTCCAAAAGGTCGCTTCATGCTCATTGGTGCGACGTCGAATTATGCACGGCTATAGATACTTCTGCATGGTCCATTGGCGCGTCGCCTGGGCGGGACGCGACCTACGTACGTCAGAGGATTGGTCATTTGATTTCTGCTCATTCGGTTGTTTTCTGCATCCCCATGACCTATGATAGGGTGGCTATTTTGATGAACTGGAATCGAAATTTGAAATGAACGGCTTGTCGCAGGTGTTATGGGTGTGAACCGGCGTGTCTTCGGGATCGCGCTGCTCTTGTCGCTATGTGTCTTGGTGGTTGGAACACTTAGGAGATTTGCTTGCCTCTTTTCGCACACGCCATCATCTGCTGTCTGTGGCATTTGGAAGCTCAATGATACCGACGGTCACTACCTCATCGTTGAGCCCAGCGGAGACGGCTTTCTATGCTCGTCGGTGGAGAAAGCTAAAGCTCTGAAAGGTCGTCGGCTGACGGTATCGCAATGTTCTGAAGACGAGATTCGGATAGCGGTGTACTCGATTGACTCATCGAAGAATTCCGAGAGTAGGATCCAGAAGAACGGCAACTCCATCGAGATTCAAAATCACTACCTGTTTGGCTTCTTCGCTACGGAATGGCAGAGGGTCAAGGATGACTAGCTGTAACGGCTCATTGCTTAAACGGTTTGCTTCCGCTATTTCAGGAGGGCATCAGATGAGTCCTTCGGTTCTTCTAGCGGCTCCTCTGTTGAATTTCGAAAACCGCCGGCCGACACTCCAGTCAGGATCTGGGCCCGATCCAGTGGGGCTGGACGTTGCGCGCCGGAGCGACCGTGGCTTTCGGCTTGATTTGGTGGTGGTTCACGGCGAGGAGCCGGGACACCACCGCGACAAATTCGGCGCTTAACCCGAAGATTCGTTGGCGGCAGGGCCATCCCGACGAACTCCGTTCTGAATCGCGCCCTCACCGCATTATAGAGGAACTTTCGGGGCCGCGTTCACAAACTTTCGTGCGAATGCCAACCTGAGCCGCACCTTCCACGACGAGTTTCGGCTTCACCGCGACCAGGTCGGTTCTTAAGCCGCTGCAAAGTTTCAATTTCAGACACACACCGGGAGGATCATCCGCGCTATTTGCCCTTTGTGGGCTTCGCTTCTACGATTTGCCAACCACTATCCTTAAGAATATCCACAGAAACATATTTTCCAATCTCCAGCTTCAAGATTGATCTAGCACGCGGTGCATTTCCTTTCGACGTTAAAATCGCGTGGGTACCTGCTGATTGGGACCCACCACTTCCAATTTTGTAACGTGAAAAGCACTTAGCTATCGCATTGTCTATCACACCGAAATGGCCGTGGAATACTGCGACAGCTTCTGAAAAGGAAAATTCATCACTCACCGACACCTTGCTGGATCTGGAGGATTTATGGTTCCCAGTCTGACCTGCCTGGCCGAAGCAGGTGGCTATTAGAATAACAAGAAACAGGCAACAATAGATTCGATGAAGCAGGCGTAGGGTCCATGTCGATGAAGGCTTCGTCGGTTGTCTCATAGTTATCCGAACCATCGCAAAGATGCGAAGAGCGCGAGCATTGCATTGCAATTCACCTTGTTGGTGAAACGAATGTAATTCACGCCGTTTATTTGATAATATGCTTTTGTTAGATGTGTCCTGAAGACTCGGCGACTGCCATCTTTGTCCGAAATGTCGATGTAGGTCAGGCCATCGTAGATCGTTCGGCACTCGGTTCGAGAGTCGGCGTGCATAACGCCCGTTCCCCAAAGCACACCGTAATTAGAGACCCGGAGGTCGCCATACGTCGCGTTACGAACATTGCCGTTCCTGAAGCCAAAGCAAATTGTAGCGGCAACCACAAGGGTCACGCTGACGCTGACAATCAATTGTCGCCTGTTGATTGATCGGACTGGAAATGTCATCGGCTCAAAATACTTCTGGCGCAATCTTTAGTGCTCGTTCAGCCACTCTACCATCGTCTTAAGCCCAGAACACGTATGATCAATATCAGGGCCAAATATCGAAACAGGAACTTCTCGTTCTGGAAGCATGAGCGAACTCTGGAGTACCCCGCATTCAGAAGGAGGTCGCAGACCCGGCGGCGTGCGGCGGGGCTTACCATTTTCCCTTCTGAAGTTCCTTCAAGGCCGCGTTGTCCAAACTCAGTTCGGCAACCACATGGCGAAGCCGGCGGTTCTCCTCTTGAAGAGCCTTGAGCTCGGCCAGTTCCGACTTGGACATTCCGCCGTACCGCTCTCGCCACCGGTACAGCGTCTGATCCGTGATCCCATGAGTGAGAGCAACACTGGCAATGGGGGCGCCCGACTCGATCTCTTTGAGGACCTTGATGATCTGGTCCTC
>JBBRML010000013.1:0-57303 GCA_038230855.1 Fimbriimonadales bacterium
ATGCTGGTTCTAACCAGAAAAGTTGGACAGAGCATCGTAATTGGTGACGAAATTGAAGTCGTCATCCTTGAGGTTCGCGGTGAACAAGTTCGTGTTGGCGTTCGCGCCCCCAAAACCGTTACCGTGCACCGAAAAGAGATTTACGAGCAGATTCAAACTGTGAACAAGGAATCCTCGGAAGTCGACCCCGAAGATATCCCGAGCTAAATGCGCGACCGACTGCAGGTGGCGCTCGAGGCATGCTTGCTTCTCGGCGTTCCGGTTTTCAGCTTCTGCGTCTGTCTGTACGCCTTTGGCCAAGGGACGACGTCAACGGTCGGCCTTGCCCTGATCCCGCCATGTGTGGGCTTGGTCTCCATCTTCTTGCTCCTATGCTTTGACGGGAAATTGTCGGCTGGGCGTCGCGTGGTTTTCCCGATGAACCTGACCGTCCCTGCGGTTCACGCGACAATCACGTGGTGCGTCGCCGACCTTTTTGGGTCTCCGGCGGGAATCGTATCCGCTGTTCGCGCCGCTCCCCTTCGCATCTGGCTTCAGCCCCAAGTGGTGGGTATCGTCGTCTTCTGCCAGATTCTCGCTTTGACCTTCGTGATGGTCACGCGCCGAGCCCCGCAGGCAGAGTCACCCACGTCTGCCTGATTGCGGACGCCGTCCCTGCCATAATCTGTAAACATGAAGGTCAGCATAATCGGCGGCGGCGGTCGCGTTGGTTCGGATGCCGCATACGCTCTGCAGTTTGGCGGCGTAGTGCGAGAACTCGCCCTTGTCGACATGAATGCCGAAATGGCGGCCGGTGAGGCCCTTGACCTGCGCCATGGCGCGGCCCTGACTTGCAACCAAAAGTTCATTAGCGGAAGCGACTATTCCATCGTGAACGGCAGCGACTGCGTCGTCGTCACCGCTGGGCTGCGACGAAAGCCGGACGAAACGAGGCTCGAGCTTGTCAACCGAAACGTCAGCCTTTTCCGAGGCATATTAGAAAACCTAAAGGGCGTAAAGTTAAATGAGGGAGCGACGATTGTCGTCGTATCGAACCCAGTAGACATCCTCACGCACCTCGCAGCGCAGGCGGAAATAGTGCCCCAGACCCAAGTTCTCGGTCTCGGAACGGTGCTCGACACCTGCCGATTCCGGTCTCTGCTCGCCGATCACTTCAACGTCAACGCGACCGACGTCAAGGCGCTTATTCTCGGGGAACACGGCGACTCAATGGTGCCAATCCTTTCTTCGGCGACAATCGGCGGAGTGCCGCTCAGCACGATCCCGAACTACGATGCCGAGATCGCCGAAGTGTTCGAATACACGCGCAAATCAGGCGCAGAGGTCATTCGCCTAAAGGGCGGGGCGGGTCGAGCGGTGGGGGTATCCATCAAGGAAGTCGTCGAGGCCATTGCCCTGAACTCCGAAAAGCTGTTGCCCGTCAGTTCTTGGCAGCACGGCACGATGGGAATCAGCGACATCTCCCTTTCCCTGCCGACGAGCGTCGGGCGCGGCGGTGTTCAGAGAGTCTTCGAGCCCGTGGTCAGTGAGTCCGAGCGCGAAGGTCTACTCAAGTCCGCTCAATCACTGAAAGACGTTCTGGCCCAAATCAGCTGACGTAAGGCGAATCCGCGATTGTTCCTCCTATACAACCTGTTGATGACGCTGCTCATGCCAATTTGGCTGCCAGTGGCGTGGCTGAAGGCGCGTAAACGTAAAGAGCAGCCCAACTGGGGTGAGCGCTTCGGCGACTATGCTTCCATTCCTGCCAAGTCGGATCGAACTCGCCTTTGGTTTCACGCCGTCTCGGTGGGCGAGGTCCTGGCCGCGACCGCAATTTTGAAACAGATTCGGGCACAGCATCCCAAGCTGGAGATCGTTCTTAGCGTCACCACGAGCAGTGGACATCAGACCGCTCGCGAGAAGGCCGCCGACCTCTTTGATTATTTGGTGTACTTCCCGCTCGACATTCCGAAGGCGACCCTGAAGGCGATGCAGCGGGTGCGACCAAAGTTCGTGATGGTGATGGAAACCGAGCTCTGGATGGATTTCCTCTGGGCGGCGAAAGTGATGCGAGCAAAGACGATTGTCGTCAATGGACGCATTTCCGACCGAAGTTTTCCCCGCATGCGCACGTTTCGAGCGTTCTATCGAGTGCTGCTGAAGCAGGTGGATCGGTGCCTGATGCAATCGGAGCTGGACCGCACGCGCATTCTCGACCTTGGCGCGCCGTCGGCGGAAGTGATGGGCAACTGCAAGTTCGATCAGGCGATCGAGGGTCTCGACGCTGATCCTGCCGCTTGGCGATCCGAGTTGGGACTCGATGCCTCGCGGCTTACCGTGGTGGTCGGCTCGACCCGAGGCGAGTTCGAAGAAGCATTTGTTGCACGTGCCCTGCGCAAAGTCGGCTTGGATCGCCTGAACGTCGTTTACGCCCCCCGGCATATTGAGCGTGCCGCCGCCGTAGTCAGCGAGCTGGGCGACACTTTTGGACTTCGATCTGCGGGCGCTAAGGGTCCGCATATTGTGCTCGACACCTACGGCGAACTCGCAAGCGTCTACTCCGTCGCGGACATCGTGATCGTCGGCGGCGGGTTCGATCGCTTGGGCGGGCAGAACATTATTCAGCCGCTTGCTCATGGCAAGCCTGTTCTCTTTGGGCGCAATATGCAGAACTTTCGCGACGTCTCGGTGATGTCTCTGGCTGCGGGTGCCGCTATTGAATGTGCCGACGATGCGGCCCTTGCCGCCGCGGTTGAGTCGTTGATTTCGAATCCTGCATTGCGGTCTGAGATGGGCCGCGCCGCCACCACCCTCGTGAAGGCAAACGTCGGCGCGAGCAAGCGGTACGCGGCAGAGCTCGGCAAAGGCAAGTAGCCGAGCGGGCTGTTTTCTTACGTGCGTGGGTGGCACGGGTGCAGGGATGTATTTGCCCGTAACCCGTGGAAAGAGGACTCTAATCACGGGTTACGCTGGTGCATCCTCGGCTACACGCTACGCGTCGGAATCTACGATCACGCTGGTTGGGTCCGATCCTGCATTTTATGCTCTAAAAAGTTACTCGGAAGGGTAGCACGGGTGTGATCCGGGTTGGTGGAGATTTACGAAACACGGGTTACGACCGAGAATAACGGTCTGCACCCGTGCCACCCCTCGTCCAGAGGTAAAGAGAATCGCGGTCTGCACAGGGCGATCCTGGTTGGGCGAGATTTACGATACACGGGTTACGACCGAGAATTCGGTCTGCACCCGTGCCACCCCTCGTCCAGAGGTAAAGAGAATCGCGGTCTGCTCGGGGCGATCCGGGTTGGGCGAGATTTTCGATTCACGGGTTACGACCGAGAATCACGGTCTGCACCCGTGCCACCCTCGTCCATTGGGAAAGACAATCACGATCCGCACCCGTTACCCGTGGAAAGAGGGCTCTAACCACGGGTTACGCCGGTGCATTCTCCGGCGTGTAGCCGAGGGGGGCTGTTCCCCGTCGCTTCTCACGAACGACGGGCACGCGAACGCAATAACCCCGCGGATCGCTCTGCGCGAACCCCCTATCTCTCGACCAATTTATCCAACCGACCCGAGCCGCCCGGTCCGGTGTACGTCGCGTGGAAGCCCCGCGCGCCGCCCGAATCAAAGAACCGCAAAGCGAACGGATATCGCCCGGCCAGCAAGTGCGCCTTCGCCGTTCGCTCCACCATCGGGTGTTGGCCGTCGTTGTTCACCACGTAAACCCCGTCGATCCAGAGGCCGCTGCCGTCGTCGCTGCCAACAGTAAACGTATAGTCGCCGCTCTTCGGAATGACGAGCACACCGGACCACTCGACCGCGACCGCGGGCAAACTCGCCCATTGCGAGATGTCGAAGTCGGCCGCCAAGCCCATCTCGGTTACCTCACCCGAAAAACTCGGTATACGATCGACTACTTTGTGAATCGCCCGGAATGAAAGCGGATGCGGCGGCGTGTTTTGCGGAGCGTTTCGAACCTCAACCATCGCACTGCCAACAAGCGCCTTGCCGTGCATGAAGCCGTTCGCCACGACCTTCGCGGGTCCCGCAATGCGCATCGGACCGGCGTAGCGCGCAGAAGTTACCTTCGGAGCAGAGCCATCCGTCGTGTATCGCAACTCGTATCCCGGAACGGACGGAAAGTTGAACGCGACCAGCACCGGCTTATTGTCGTACACCAGATTCGTTTTTGCGGAAGGTGGATCGACGTAGAAGGACCGATCCTCTCGGGCGAGCCAAGAGTAAATCCCTGGCATTCGCCGGTCAAAATCGGCGTAATCGCGTCGAGATTTCGGCGACCAAAGCACCTCGCTCATCGCCATCATGCGGGGGAAAACCATGTATTGCACACGCGCATAGTTCGGCATCCACTCCGTCCAGATGTTAGCCTGCGCGCCGAGCACCAGCTTTGCTCGGTCTCCGGTAAGTTCCGCCGGCACTGGCTCGTATCCGTACACATGTTTCGTCGAGGTCGTATCGTAGCTGAAGTCGAAATAGCAGTGCGACGTCGGCGACATTACGACGGGGTGGCCAGACTTCGCGGCGGCGATTCCGCCCGCAATTCCGCGCCAGCTCATCACCATCGCGTTCGGCGCGAGCCCACCTTCGAGAATCTCATCCCAACCCATGAGCGTTCGACCTTTCGAATTCAGATACTTCTCAATCCGCTTGACGAAGTAGCTCTGTAGCTCACCTGTGTTCTTGAGGCCCTGGTCTGCCATGCGCTTCTTGCAATCGTCGCACCGTTCCCAGAAGTATTGATCAACTTCGTCTCCCCCGATGTGAATGATCTTGCTGGGGAAAAGCTGCATCGTTTCGTCAAGGATTCCTTCTAAAAACTTAAAGGTTTCCTCCTTGCCTGCACAGTAGCAAGTCGTCTTGTAGCCGCGCTCTTTCGTGCCGTCAAACGTGCAAGTTAGCTGTGGATAAGCCACGAGCGCGGGAAGGCTGTGGCCCGGCATCTCGATCTCCGGAATGGTTGTGATGGACTTCGATGCCGCATATCGAACGACGTCGCGAATCTCGGCTTGGGTGTAAAAACCGCCATAAAGCGGCTTGCTGTCGGGACCGGGAAAGTCGAGGTGGTAACCGTAAAAGACTCCGGGATGGTCGGTTCGCCACGCGCCAATCGACGTCAGGCGTGGATATTTCTTCGACTCCATGCGCCATCCACCCTCATCGATCAGATGCCAGTGGAAAGTGTTGAACTTGTACCGGGCAAGGTCATCGATGTACTGCTTCACCTCAGTCACCGTGAAAAAGTGGCGGGAACAGTCGAGGTGCATCCCGCGCCATTTGAATCTCGGCGCGTCCGTTACGTCCATCTGCGGCAAGAAATGACTCTGCTCTAGCCACTGCTCGAGAGTCGCGACTCCGTATTGAAATCCTGCCCGTGCCGAAGCGGATATAGTCGCGCCTGATTCATCGACAATCAGTCGGTAGCCTTCAGGTTCCATCCCCGTCGCCCGCTTGAGTCGGATTTGGCGACGGCCAACGTTGCCCGCGAATTGCACGTGCGTGATCACGTTATGGCTGGGCCCAGAAGTTTTCACTAGGGCGTCACTCAGGCCCATCGACCGTAAGTCATTAGGAACAAAGACGGTGTCCGCCTTCGTAATCCACACGAACTGTTTCCCCGGATTCCGGCTGATCGGGTACTCCACCATCGCGGGCCGAGGGACCACGATATCTTGCACAGAAACCATCAGCGCCGACGAGAACAACAAGGCAAGCATGCGGTGAGCATGGCACAACTTTCCGTATGAAACCAAAGTCCGGGTGATGCGTCCCTATAACTATGCGAGGCTTTGTTGTGTCTGCCGCTGTCGGCGCGATCATCTTGGTGGCCCAAGGATCAAAAACGGTTGAGGCCCAGAACGGTCGATGGGAAAACGCGCAGAGCATTTCTGAAGTCGCTGGCGCCTGCTCGGTTACCTCTGAGGCTGTCGATTGTTGGACGCTGACGGGCAAGCACGACGAGAAACTGTCCGAGCTAGTCAAGGCCTACTACCTGGTTAACGACCAGACTTTGCCGATCCGCCTCGGCATGAAGAACCGCTACATCGTCACAAAGATGACTTCGAAAGAAATGAATCGAGGCGGAAACAATGGACAGTTCTCAACGCTAAACGGCGGTTACCTCAACCAGTGCGGCAGCCTTTATCGAAACGGAGGCCCCACGTACACCTGGTATCACGTGCCGACCGATCAGGGAACCACAAAGGTCTCTATCCAACTTCAGACGACGACCGCCATCGACTCCGTAAAGGACCTCGAACTAAAGGTCGGGAGCACCACCGCCGTCGGTGACGGAGAACTCAAAATCACCGCAATCTCCGACTACAAGATGCCGCCGCCTCAGAACGGGTTTGTCACCAACGGCTTCGGCATGAATGCTCAGCCGCAGTACAAATGGAAGATCGATATTGCAAAAAAGGGCCTAGCGGATGATCTGACCATCTACTTCTCCGGGTTCGACCTCAAACACCTGCCGATCTCGTTGATTGATGACAAAGGCAATTTAATCGCCATCGACCCGAACACTCAGTCCTACATGCCGCAACGGCCGGGTCGGTTCTATCCAAACTTTACGATCAACGCCAAGCCAGATCACTATGAAGTGCTGTCCCAAGTTCCGCCTTCGAAGATTGGTTTCCTCAGAGTCAACGCTAACGCGAGCACGAAGGTGATCTTCCGCGACATCCTGCTTGATGCCGCGCCATGATCGGCGTCATCGCTATCGGTTCTAAGGCTTGAAATCATGCTCGCCCTTCTAACGACTTTTGCCATTGCTAGCCCGCAAGGCGCTCCTGCAGTCGCCCATGAAGTCTGGACCGGCTCCCACGGAGAAACCGTGCGTGTTCTTGGATCCTGTTCATTTGCTGGCGACATCGATGACTGTACGGACGGAAACGGTAGGCCAGATCCGTCATTACGCGCGCGGTTTGCCGCAAGCGCGGTCGGCCAATTCAAAAATTTCAAGTTTCGGTCGACGAACCGCTTGTTCGGACTCGAAGTAAACGTCCCGCACGGTGTGCCCTTTTTCTGCTTCGACAACTCGCCTTGGTTTGGTCAGATCCCAAGCAAAACGATTGTCGAGCTGAGCACCGAAACCTTCCCTCGAGATGCCCTGTTCGGCTCTACGCATTTTGAGTACGCGGAGCCGACGGGAGCGACGACGACGATTCCGCTGAAGCTAAACGCGACTGCCGAGTTGGACGGCCGCACGCTTAAGGTGGAGGGTTACGGCCCAGATCCGTCCAACGAACCGGCGCTCGCGTACCAGATGTGGGGATGGGTCCGACTACAGACCGAGCGGCCCTATCGCCTCGATTTGTCCGGTGTGGGCTGGGCCCCTAGTGACGCCGTTTGCGTGCGACTCATCGGTAAAGACCGGAAGCCGCTAATCGGCTCGGATGGCGCTGAATTACGATTTGTCGCGCGAATGATCAAAAGCAACATCCTCTCTGGCGCGGGCGAGTCGAACTCACCGTCGTTTGCTTTGCTTGGCACTGACTTTGACGTCCGAAAGGCCACATATTTGGAAATGGGCCGTGCTACGACGAGCTCCATTTCGTTCCCCAAGATCGCCTTGCATCGCCTGAATTAGGTCAGGCGAGCAGCCGCTCAGCAGCTTCGGCCATCCGGGTCGCGGCCGGAGGAAACTGCGTAAAGAAGAGCGAGGGTTCGATCAGCTCTAGCTCGGATACGCACCACTCACCGGCAGGACTCTGCATCAGGTCCAGTCGTGCATATAGCAATTCGTCGCCGTAAGGTTCGAGGCACTGCGCGGCAAGCTCGGCGAACTCACGACAAACTTCTAACGGTCCTTCAACACTTTCGTGCTGGCCCTCGAATCGGGGGCGCTTTGTTACTTGGTGGGTGGGCTCACCGCCGATGATCATGATCGACTGCTCGCCGACGGTGTGGACCGAATCGAAGTACGGTTGAATCAGGAACTCGCGTGTCGCGGGCATCGTGGCCAGCCAGTCTGCCGCTTCGTCTCCCTCGGACTCTGTGAATGACCGGGCATCCCAACTAGCCGCGCCGATCGCTGGTTTGATCACGCTGCGTTCGCTGAGGAGTGCGCCCGTAAACTCCCCCGCACTGAATATTCGAGTTGGGACGATCGGCACGCCCTTGGATGCCAGGTTCAGCAGATACGACTTGTGAATGTTGCCCAGCACGACTTCTGCTGGATTGAGCAGCCGCGTCTGCGCGGAAACGGTATGCACCCATTCAGAAAATCTCTCCGGATCGTACGGGTAATTCCAAGTCGATCGAATGATGACGGCGTCGTAGTCGCTGAAGGAAACGGTTGGTCCGTCCCAGGGAACCCAATCAACGTCGTGGCCGCGATCGACGAATGCCGCGCGGGTCAGGTCTTCATCTGGATCGATTTCGGGGAGGACGGAGCAGGTTGCAATCGCAATCTTCACGAGGGAAAAAGGGTACCCACGATGCTTCGCACGCACAACGGGTGACACGGGACAGACCGAAGCCTCTCGAGGTCGCATCCCGTGTTTTGAGATATACAACTCCGCGTGCCACCCTGAACCCGCGCCACCCAGACGCTCCCTTCTACTAGTCGCCCGCTAGATGGGGGTTGCGAAGCGGAAACACCGTGCTAGTTCCAGCAAACCCGGCGGGTTTGTAGATTCCAGCGAAGAGTTGCCGCCCGGAGGCGGCTGCCCTGGTGACTGAGGCAGGGACCAAAGCAAAGCCGGGTGGATTCTTGATGCCCGTCGAAGACACCGCCGTACCGAAGGCGTCGTAATCCTGTGTTCCGGAAACCGTTTGCGAGGTAATTCCGCTCTCCCAGGGCTTCTGCTCTGTGCGTCGACTACTCTTAAGATGTCTTCACGAATGGGGGCAGACCACCTGACGATACTCCCCGGCTCGGCGGGAAGTGGTAGTACATAGGCGTCCGTGCGGGCGACCATCCGCCAAGTCATCGGCGGATGGTTCTGGTGCGGTTGCACCTGTGTGGCCAGGAAGTCGACCTGGCTTTCCAATTGGATAAAAGGGCCGCGTCGGCCCTTCGACGACGGACGGGTCAGGCACGACTCTCGTTAGTGGAGAACTACTCTTGCCGCGTCTTCTGGTTCTGGCGCGTGATCACATCCTTATCGTCTGTATGTACTTCTCGACTGCTATCTGAATCTAGATCTTGACCTGATCTGAGCCACGAAAAGCTACACCGAATTTTGGAAGTACTGTCCAAACGAACTCAGCGCTCACATTCGCCACTATCGGATCTCGAAATTCTGACCTGACGCCAATGTCCCAAGTTCGTGTCCTTCTTCGAATAGAAGTTTGGCGCCTTCGGTGTAACGAATCCAGCTAAGTTCGACCCCTGATCGTCGCTCATATACGCCTCTCATTGACAATTTTCGAACAGTAGATCGCAACTCATTGAAGACCACTAGCGCGCGTTCGTGGAGGACCTGGTCCTGGTCGACAGTGTCTTTTGGATTTCGATAACAAATATGGACATCATAAAGTACAGGCCAACGATATAGAGGATTTGAAATCGACACATAACCGAAATTCAAAGGATGGTTATGAGGGTATTCCATGTCTGGAAGCGGAGCGAATCCGAGAGATAAATACAGAAGGTCTGGAGTTTCAAATATTTCCTGAGCGCTCTGTGATGTCGTTCGATGGGACGACTTTATTGTAGTCATCAAGCGGCACTTATGTTTGTGAATGCATTGATCTATGATTGGGCATAGCTCTAACGGCGCGATAAAAGCAGTGATGGAAATGCTCAACTACAACGACCTCTTGATGATCGGAATCCTATTTTTGAAGGGAACAAATCTTACCCCGCCATCAAATTCACCAGAGTCCTGCAGGTCTTGCATTGCCTCTTGTTCGCGCTTTACCGCCATTCCATCTTTCAGGATTTTTCCGATTTGAGTTGCCACCTTTTTGCCATCATCTGTGCTACTAATGATGTCCGCGTATCGATATTTCTTTTTGCCGTTTGGTGTGGGAGTACGCCTTTCTCCGCCACCTCCGCCAGCTTCAACAACGTGACCCTGGTCCGTTAAGTTCGCTGCCTCGTCCTTCGTTTTCTGTTGATGAGCTGGGCTCTCTTTTCTACCCCAAGGATTTCGTGGTTTCCGTATTGCAGCTGCCTCAGTGCCCGGTTTACCGAAAAGTCGCTGGCTGATCCGATCGAGGAGACCCGCGAGGTTCCAAATATCTTGAAGGCTCTCGGCGGCCTTAACTGCTCGCGCCGCCCCCGCGACTAGTTCCGGCGCTTCACCGGCGGTGAGGGCACCGGGGCGGCCAGTGCTGTCGACATGAAGCCTCCCTCATCAATTCGACTCAGCGGATTATTCTCGCCATACCCATACCAGTTCATCCCCGACCCAACCGGGTCTCGCTCGAGGAACCGACCTATCGACGGGTCGTAGAGCCGATGCCCGAGCAACTTCAGCCCGGTTTCCGCGTCCTCCTGGTAACCATAGTCACCAGCGAAGCCGAGGGGATTCTTGATGCCGGTCGAAGACACCGCCATCCCAAAAGCGTCGTAATCCTGTGTTCCGGATATCGCTTGCGACGAATTCGTATGCAAGCGGTTCGTTCCGAGCCGGTCCGCATGCTGGACCTGCGTCCCCGACGAGTTCTTCATCGACATGCCGGGGTTGAAGGTGTTCCTCCCGTCCGAAAGCAGTGGAGCGGTGACATGCGCTCCCGCTCGCTTGAACACCCGTGTGCCCGAAGTCGTCGGCTTGGACACACGCGCGTCAAGGCCGTTGCAAGTATAGAACGTGTTCGGACTCACACCGTGCTTGCGGCAAAGCTCCCCGTTGGTCTTTCAACCCGCTTCAGTTTCGCCGAGAATTCGGAAGATCTGGGCGCCGGTAAACCCTGATCGATTCATAACTTCCTAACGGAAATCTACTTTAGCCGCGTCTTCGTTTCCTGGGAGTCAGACCAAGGCAAACCACTTTGTGTTAAGCGTCGAGGACTCAGCGTGAAAGCAGAGATACCGTTCGATGAGTTTGTTTACCCTTGACGTCTTCGATCTCTACTCTGCAAGTTCCGGCATGGAAACTAATACGAACCCGCCTTGTTCGCATTATCATATACTGGAGCCAGACATGATCTTTCGCACTAACCGTACTTTGTGAGACTTCCTTAAGTTCGTCTCTGTCGATCCATCTCCCCTGTGGGATTTTTTTCTCCAGGGCCAGCCGCATACAATCTACATAGTCTTCGGATTCGAACCGGATGCTAAAACTTCGATGATTGTTCACTTCTTCGACTATCAACGCAGTCGCACAGACGCTGACAAATATTGCAACTGCAACCCATAGCCTTCGACGAAATGAACCTAAGCTTCGCGCATAAATTTCTGACATCTCAAATAGTACTCCTAAAGTTGTTCATACAGCGCTAATTGATAAGCGTTTGGATTTGCTGGCTGCATTGCCATTAGCATGATCAGGAAATGCATCTGGCGTAGCCAAGCATTTTCCTCCCGTACATGTGGATGGAAGCCCTTCCAGGCTCGCCCTTGTTTTGTGTGCACCCATTCGTGTAGCAAGAGTGATGCAAAGTAGAGCTGATCCGCACGACGCGATGCCTTACTTTCAGCTGACGGATCTCGCTTCGACTTCAGTCGAGCGGGAGCGCAAAACGTATCGAACGCATCGGCGTGAATATAGATTGTATTGCCGTCTGGGTCTGTCTCCATCTCCGCACCGGTGATTTCCGTGTCCACCTTTATGCGGCCCCGGTTCAGCATGTCTTGCAGGTCCGAAGCAGCCTTGGTTTCGCCGTGGGCTTTGAGATCGTCTATTCCTCGTTGGACGTCTTCTCGCTCTTTGGCTGTCAGTTCGCGGATCTCTTTGCCCAGCGGGTCGACTGACTTCAGCGGATTGTTCTTACAATACCCATACCAGTTCATCCCAAATCCAATCGGATCGCGCTCCAAGAACCGGCCTATCGACGGATCGTAGAGCCGATGCCCGAGCAGCTTCAGCCCTGTCTCGGCATCTTCTTGGTATCCGTAGTCACCGGCGAAGCCGAGTGGGTTCTTGATGCCGGTCGAAGACACCGCCATACCGAACGCGTCGTAATCCTGAGTTCGGGATACCGCCTGCGAGGAACTCGTGTGCAAGCGATTTGTCCCGAGGCGATCGGAATGCTGAACCCGTACCACACTCCTGAACCCACCCAAACTGCATTTCCTGAGATACAATGAACCTGCTTCCAAGACATGGAAGCAAGGAATACAGCATGAATATAGAAGCGATGCCGACGCGCTACGACGCGTCATCGACGGAAACTAAGTGGTACACGGCATGGGAAGACGCGGGACTCTTCCAACCATCCGATGACCCAACCAAGCCAAAGTACGTCATCACAATCCCGCCCCCGAACATCACCGGATCGCTCCACATGGGCCATGCCCTGTGCTATCCACTCCAGGACATGATTGGCCGCTATCAGCGCCTGCAAGGCAAAAGCGTTCTCATCCTGCCCGGACAAGACCACGCCGGAATCGCGACCCAATCCGTTGTCGATAAGCAACTCCGCAAGGAAGGCACAAGCGCCGCCGTGCTCGGGCGAGAAAAGTTCACAGAGCGTGTGTGGGAATGGCGCAAAGAAAGCGGCGACACCATCCTCAACCAATTTCGCGCCCTCGGGTGCGCGTTCGACTGGTCGCGCTCGCGGTTCACATTCGACGACGAGTACGTACGCGCCGTTCTAAAGGTGTTCATCGATTGGTTCGACCGCGGCCTCATCTTCAAAGGCAAACGGGTCGTGAACTGGGACCCCAAACTCAAGACGAGTGTCTCCGACATCGAGACCGAGCGCCAAACCATCAAGGGCAAGCTTTACCATCTGCGTTATCCGTTTACGGATGGCAGCGGCGAAGTCGTGATCGCGACAACGCGTCCCGAAACCATGCTTGCGGACGTTGCCGTTGCCGTTCACCCGTCAGATAAACGATACGATGGCCTGGTCGGAAAGACCATTCGCCTGCCCCTGATTGGACGCGAAATTCCACTCATCGCCGACCTCTATCCGGATCCTGAGTTCGGCACCGGCGCGGTGAAAATCACGCCGGCCCACGATGCCAACGACTACCAAGTAGGCGTACGGCACAGCTTGCCTATGCCTGTGATTCTGGACTCCGAGGCGTACATCAAGATCGACGAAGTGATCGATTTCGCGGACGCTGAGGGCCGAAAACGACTCGAGTCGTATAACAACCTCAGCCGCAACGAAGCGCGCAACGCGGTTGTGAAGGACCTCGAAGACGGCGGCTATCTGGTGAAGATCGAGGATCACGATATCCCGATCATCATCAGCGATCGCAGCAAGGATATCATCGAGCCGTTGCTCAGCGAGCAGTGGTTCTGCGATCAGCCGAAGTTGTTTGGCCCCGTCATCGAAGCAGTACGCAACGACGAGGTTCGATTCCACCCGGCCCGATACAAGGAGATCTTCCTGGAGGGTGCAGAGAGTGCGCCTGAATGGTGCCTTAGCCGGCAGCTTTGGTGGGGTCACCGCATCCCCGTGTACACAACCGTGTCCGGCAAGACCGTTGCCGCCCACAGTTGGCAAGAGGCAGAGACGAAGGCGGGCGAAGGCATCGTTTCGCAGGACGAAGACGTGCTCGACACCTGGTTCAGCTCGGGCCTCTGGCCGTTTGCCACTCTCGGCTGGCCAGAAAAGTCTGCGGACCTGGACCGCTTTTATCCCACGAGCACGCTCGTAACCGATCGGAACATCATCAAGCTCTGGGTTGCCCGCATGTTGTTCATGGGCTACGACCTCACCGGCCAAAAGCCGTTCAGCGATGTCGTGATCTATGCCACCGTGATGCGCGAGGACGGACGCCGCATGAGCAAGAGCCTTGGGACAGGCGTGGATCCGATGACGATCATCGAAACCCTCGGGGCGGATGCGCTCCGCTGGACCCTGCTTTCGCAAACGGGCGAAAATCAGGAGCTTAGGTACAGCGAACGCAAGACGGAAGACGCTCGCAACTTCTGCAACAAAATCTGGAACGCGACGCGGTTCGTCCTCATGAACTGCACGGCAACCGAAACTCTGCAAGCGCCGCCCGCGAGTGACCTTGAGAAGATCGACCAGTGGCTGCTGAGCCGGCTCCATGCCACCGAAATCGCGGTCAGAACCGCGTACGAGCGCTACGATATTCAGTCTGCTTGCCAGGCCCTCTACCGGTTCTTCTGGTCAGAACTGTGCGATTGGTACATCGAAATCAGCAAGCCACGACTGAATGACGAAGCCCGTCGCGAGGTTCCGCAGTGGGTGCTTCTCACCGCGCTTGAGGCGTTCCTGACGATGCTCAGCCCGATCATGCCGCACCTAACCGAGGAGCTGTACAGCTTCCTGCCGATCTCGGGCAAAGCCGCTTTTCTCATGTCGAACGCGTGGCCCGAACTGCCGGCCGAGTTCGCCCAAGATGCGGTTGAGGCAGAAATTGAGCGCACATTCGATGTCGTGCGCGCCCTGCGCGCACTCCGTGCGAGCGTCGACCTGGCCGCGATGAAGACGGTTCCCGCGGTTTACTTCGAGGGCGATCTCGGTGGCAACGCATCCATCGTGACATCTCAAGGTTGGGCCGAGCGACTTGAGGCCGGAAAGCCGGAGGGCAAGTTTGTCTCCGCGACGGCGGGTGGGGTTGACCTGCATCTCCCGATCGAGGGGCTCGTCGATAAGGAAAAGGAACTCGCGCGGCTCGACAAGGAGCAGACCAAGCTACTGGACGAGATCACCAAACTCTCGTTGCGAATGGAGAATCCGCAGTTTGTAGAGCGCGCGAAGCCCGAGGTGGTTGAGCGCGAACGCGCGAACCTCGCCGACCTAAACGACCGGCTGGCTAAGAACGCGGAACGCCGAAAACTACTGTAGAGGCAAACATTTCGCCACCTCGGCACGTCTATCCATGAACTGGTTCAGCGTGCCGGGGCTCTTGCTTTTGAGCTTCTAGCCTATAATTGAGCCTGGGGATTATGCGTAGCCGTTTCGTTTTGGGGGCCTTTGTGGCTCTGACCACCCTTAGCCATGCGCAAGAAGCGACCAAAGTCGTGCTCGGTCGCTACGCTCAGGTCATGTATTCCACGGGAATACACAGCTCGCCCGACGTCCATTCTCGAACCTACTACCACGCGGCCGCCAATCAGTATTTGGTCGTTCGACCCCTGAACGATAAGTGGTGCACGATCATGATGGAGCGCGGATTGTGGGGTTACGGCCTCCGAGATGCCATCGAGATCATGCCTTTTGAAGTCATTCGCGACGCCCCGCGATCTCAGGAAAACGCGACCGCCTCCCGCAGCCGAACGCAAATGGTTCGCAATTCTTTGCGCTACATCGGCACCCCCTACGTCTGGGGCGGAAACGATGTCAATAACGGCATCGACTGCTCGGGATTCGTCAAGCAGCTCTACGGCACCCTCGGCCTGAATCTCCCGCGGACCGCCGCTGAACAAGCTCTCGTCGGCCAAAAAATCGAACGCTTGGAAGATCTGAAGATCGGCGACCGACTGTACTTTTGGGACAGGCGCCGAGGCAAAATCGGCCACACCGGCATGTACGCAGGCGGCGGACTCTTCGTGCACTCCTCCAGCGGTCACAAGGGAGTCGCTACGGACGACCTGCGCCACGGAAATTGGCTGAAAATTCTCGTCGCGGCTCGTCGATAGCAGACCGCTCTCGCGTGTATTATCCCCCACCAAATGGTGGATAATACACATGTATGATCAAGCGCTGGGCTCATCACTCCGTTCAGGCCGCCCTGGCTGATACGCCAGTCGTCCTGCTGCACGGACCCCGTCAGTGCGGCAAGAGCACGCTGGCAAATTCCTTCGCGGCCGGTCGCACCGAAGTCACGCTTGATGACCCCGACACCTTGGGCCTCGCTAAATCGCACCCTTCCGAGTTTCTGAAAACCTTCCCCACGCCGTTGACGATTGACGAAGTCCAGCGCGCTCCAGAACTCTTTCTCGCGATAAAGGCGCACGTCGATCGAAATCGAGTTCCGGGCGCGTTCCTACTGTCTGGATCGGCGAACATCCTCATGCTCCCCAAGCTCGCCGACTCCCTTGCCGGACGAATGGAGATCGTCGACTTGCATCCGTTCGCCCAAGGCGAACTTGAAGAACGCTCACCTAGATTCATAGACCTTCTCTTCGGTGAAGCGCCACTGGCGGCGAGCCCAACCGACGACACGATATACGACCGGATCCTCGCTGGCGGATTCCCAGAACCCGCCTTACGCGCGCCTGGGCGACGTACCCCGTGGTTTCGTTCGTATGTGCGGACGTTGCTCGAGCGTGACGTGCGCGACCTCGCGAATATCGAAGGCTTGACCCAGCTGCCACGGTTGCTATCCCTGCTCGCCGCCCGAACGGGCACCACTCTCAACATAACCGCCCTTGCCCGCGACCTCTCGATTCCCCCGACGACTCTCACTCGGTACATCGACCTACTCAAGGCACTTTTCCTTCTCCAACTCGTGCCCGCGTGGACGATGGAAGAAGGGGCCCGCTTCGTAAAAGCCCCCAAAACCTACCTCGTCGATCCCGGGTTACTCTGTCATCTCGCGAGCGCAGACGTAAAGTCGCTCAAGTCAAATCGCGATCAGTTCGATCCTGTGCTGGAAAACTTCGTCGCCACTGAACTGGCGCGGCACATCACGGTGAGCGAGACTCAGCCTTGGCTGTTACACTTGCGGACCGTGCGAATGAAAGAAGTGGACTTCGTGCTTCAAGCTCCCGATGGCCGGATCGTCGGCATCAATGTCCGTTCGACGCAGACCACCAAGTCCGATGACGTCGAGGGTCTTGTCTGGTTGCAAGAGCTTGCCGGTGACCGGTTCGCGCGCGGCGTGGTGCTTTACCTAGGAGAAGCGGTTCGGCCACTGCGGCCAAATATCTCTGCCGTCCCGATCACCGCCCTCTGGTCGTAACCGCAAAGTGCGGTGTTGTGGCACACTCGCGAGTGAGAGATTGATGATGATTTATCCGTTAGTTCTCGCCGCTATGCTTTCCCGCCATCTGCCGCAGACGCCGAAAATCGCTCTTCCGACCGAGCGACAATTGGCCTGGCAAAAGCTGGAAATGTACGCCTTCACCCATTTCGGTCCAAATACGTTTACCGATGCCGAATGGGGACATGGCACCGAAGACCCGAACCTCTTCAATCCTACGGATTTTGACGCGCGCCAGTGGGCTAAGACCTTCAAGATGGCGGGCATGAAGGGCATCATCGTGACCGCGAAGCATCACGACGGATTTTGCCTTTGGCCCTCCAAGCTTTCAACCCACACCGTAAGCCAAAGCAAGTGGCGCGATGGCAAGGGCGACGTTCTGCGCGAGATCAGCGACGCCTGTAAGGCCGAGGGCCTCAAGTTCGGGGTGTACCTCTCACCATGGGATCGAAACCACCCGAAATACGGCACGCCTGAGTACAACCAAGTCTTCGCAAGCATGCTGAAGGAGGTCCTCACGCAGTACGGTGACGTCTTCGAAGTCTGGTTCGATGGCGCAAACGGCGAAGGACCAAACGGCAAGAAGCAGGTCTACGATTGGCCGCTGTTCACCAAGACTGTGCGTCAGTACGCGCCCCATGCCGTCATCTTTAGCGATGCCGGGCCAGACATTCGATGGGTCGGAAATGAGAGCGGCCTCGGATCCGAGACGAGCTGGTCGACCATCGACCGTGACCGCTATGTTCCTGGAACCTCGCTCTCCGGCGAGCTCGGGCAGGGCAAGCAAGGCGGCACTCATTGGGTACCCGCCGAATGCGACGTCTCCATTCGTCCCGGCTGGTTCTATCACCCAGAAGAGGACTCAAAGGTCAAAACCGGCGCGCAACTTGTCGACCTATATGAAAAGTCCGTGGGTCGAAACGGGAGCTTTCTGCTAAACGTGCCCCCCGATCGCCGTGGACGCATTGCCGATGCAGACGTCAAGGCGCTCTTGGCCATGCGCAAGCAGTTGGATGCGACCTATAGTGTGGATTTCGCCCGCAAGGGTGAGAGTCCTGCTTCAAACGAGTCCGAAACCACGAGTACGCAATTTCATCGTCTCGACGGCGTCAGATTGTTCGATCGGGTTGTTCTGAGCGAAAACATTGCCCGCGGGCAGCGAGTGAAGCATTTTGAGGTCGACGCAAAAGTGGGCAAAGATTGGAAGCGCATCGCCGAAGGGACAACGATCGGCAACAAGCGCATTCTCGTCGTTCCCCCGACCCGTTCCAACGAGCTGTGGTTGCGCGTGACCGACGCCATTGCGACTCCGCAAGCCATCAAGATGAGCGTTCACGTCAGCCCCGAGACCGTCGCTCTCAATGAAACGTCGGCGGAGCGCGACGAGCGGATGGCGTGGTTCCGAGACGCGCGATTTGGGATGTTCATCCACTGGGGTCTCTATGCGATTCCCGCTGGAGTCTGGAATGGGAAGGACATTCCGAGCATTGGCGAATGGATCTACACGACGGCCAAGATTCCGCTGCCCGATTACGAGAAGCTCCAGGGTCAGTTCAATCCCGTCAACTTCGACGCCAGAAAGTGGGTCGACATTGCCAAGGGCGCGGGCATGAAGTACATCGTGATCACGTCCAAGCACCACGACGGTTTTGGTTTATGGCCGTCAAAGATGGGCGAATGGAATGTCGGGCACAGCCCGTTCAAGCGCGATCCTCTGAAGGAACTTGCGACCGAGTGCCGCAAGGCCGGGCTCAAGATGTGCTTCTACCACTCCATCATGGACTGGCATCATCCCGACTATCTACCCCGCCGTCAGTGGGACACTCGCGATGCGTCGAAAGCAGAGTTCGACCGCTACGTCACGTACATGAAAGGTCAGCTAAAGGAGCTGCTCACGAACTACGGACCGATCGGCATCATTTGGTTTGACGGCGAGTGGGAAGGTACGTGGACCCACGACCGCGGCGCGGATTTGTATAATTTTGTTCGCAAAATATCTCCAAAAACTATCGTAAACAATCGCGTGGACAAAGGTCGTGGCGGAATGGCGGGTATGTCGGACAAGGGTTTTGCCGGCGACTATGGCACCCCTGAGCAAGAGATTCCTGCGAACGGTTTGCCTGGCGTAGATTGGGAATCTTGCATGACCTTGAACGACACGTGGGGCTTCAAGTCGAAGGACAATCACTGGAAGTCTTCGGAAACGATCATCCACAACTTGGTCGACTGTGCATCGAAAGGTGGCAATTACCTGCTGAACGTCGGTCCGACCTCGCTCGGTGAAATCCCCGCTCCCAGCGTCGAGATTTTGGAGCAGGTTGGCGAATGGACGAAGCTAAACGGGGACTCTGTCTACGGCACCCACGCGGGGCCGTTCACGCGTCCGCTGCCGTGGGGAAGGGCGACGATCAAGGGAAATCGGTTGTTCCTGCATGTGTTCGATCGCGTTGCGGGGTCAATCGAGTTATCCGGTCTACGCGGACAACTAGGTCGTGCGTATATGTTCAGCGACAACTCGCCGGTCGAGTTGCGAACCGTCAATGGCGAGCCTGAGCTACATTTCGGCCTGCGGAATCCATCGGCGGATGAGGTTTATGTTGTCGAGTTCACGGGAACGCTTCACGCCGAAAAGCCTGCCGTTCATCAGGCGAGCGATGGATCGGTGAATCTGACCGCGGATGACGCCGCTGTCCACGGTCAGATCGCGCGCTTCGAAGCCGACAAGAAAGCCATCGGCTTCTGGTCGAATGACAAGGACAGCGTGCATTGGGAGTTCGTGCTCAATCAGCCGCAGGAGTTTCGGGTCTTCCTCGAATACGCCTGTGAGCCCGCGAGTGCCGGGGCGACCTTTGAGGTTCGATCCGACGGGGCAAGCCTGAAGGGGACGGTCGCGGCGACTGCGAGTTGGAGTGATTTCAAGACCGTAGAAGTCGGGACGCTTGCCTTGGTACATCCCGGAAGGACCGCGCTTACGATCAGTCCGACATCTATGCCCCACGGCGCGGTGATGAACTTACGTAGGATCGTCTTGAAGCCGGTTAAGTAGGCATTCTCTAATGGATCTTCCGACCGCACGCAAAGGCTTGGAGAGCGTTTTGACGATCCATCCCGACAGCATGCACGGAGACCTGTGCTTCGCGGGAACGCGCGTGCCCCTGACGGTTTTCTTGGACAATCTAACTGAAGGCGTCGGCCTTGACGCCTTTCTTGCCAACTATCTCAGCATCACCCGCGACCAAGCCGAGGCGGTGCTGGCTTGGGAAGGTGATGCCATCAATCAAGCCGCTGGACTGAAAATCGCATCACCGCGCGCCTTGCTAGGCTAATATTCCTGCCGGAATTGGTTCAAGATTTACCGAACACGAGTCTGCTTAGGTCGTTCTATTCAGGCTTTCCGGTCGTAGAGTCCAATTCATGCTTTTGCCGCGGCGATCAATTGCGAAATGAAATCGACTTACGCTCCCTCTTGCGTTCGTTTCTCGACTGGGATCCAACCGCCCAACAGCGGTTGAAGGAGTGACCGCGTGGTGCACAGTCCAGCATTAGCCTTGTCCATGGGGCCATTACTGGCCCCATGTTGGTATCACCTACTTGCAGTCGGAACCGCAGCAAGCGCCGCCGTTGCAGCACGGCATAGCGCAGCAGCTACCCGTCTTTTTCTTGGTCACGGCACGAGTGACGACGGTCGCACTTTTTGTGATCTTGACCTTCGCCAGCTTGCCAGCCTTTTTCGCGCTGGCGCAGCAAGGCGCGTCACAGCACGCGACCTTGCAACAGGCCGTTTTGCACTTGGAAGCGTCGCAGCAATCGGACTTTGGCGCTGCCGTTGCGACCGTTGTCGCCATGGCGAATGCGAGCACGAGGCCCGCGATGATGGAAGTTTTCATTTGATTTCCTGTCGTTCTTCAAAACGTAGCGGACGAGATGGGTTTAGAAGAAGCAGACAGGCGGAGCACGGCTTTGCCGTGGCGATCGGGGCAGTTTTCGGGGCGGGCCAGAGTCAAGGCCCTGAATGCCGGGCTCGGTGACGGTTAGCGCGAGGCGCGGAACTTGCCGAGTTGGCGGCGGCAATATGGCCGGATGGGTAATGGACAGCAGCGAATTTGAATTGGGCGCGGTCGAGGTCAGAGGCGAGTTGATCGTCGCCCGGATTTCACACCGACAAGACATGCCGGCGAGTTTGCCGAGGTCCCCGCCTAGAGTAATGACCGCCGTGGGCTTGACGGCACTACGGGCGCAACAATTCCGCCTTGCTGGCGCTGCGCTGGCAACCTCATGAGCACAGCACGCCTTCTTACATTTGGCGACCGGCACGACCACTTGCCCGCTGCGGAGGACGCAGACGGTAATCGTCGCCCCCGCTGGCATGGATGCCATTACGAGGGCGGCGAACAAGAGTAGCCGAACCAAAAATCCGGAAAGATGCTTCAAAGCAGTTGCCTTCTCATCGCACATCACTCACAACGGTCCGCCACGCCTTTATGGTTCCCGCGCACGTGGTGACAGGGCTCTCGGTTTGATCACGTTGGTTGCTCTGGTTTTGCGGCATCGCGCTCTTCGACGGTCAGGCTAGCTCTAGGTAGCTGTTGAGTTGATCAACAGCCTCTTCGGACGCTGTTGTCGAACTCCGCATCCAGCTTCGTTCGTCATAGCAAATCGCCGATTTGCGTGGAAATCAGCGATTTGAACGCTACGCTTCGGTTCAAAGAACCGAGCTACACGACTTGGGCATCCTTGCCCAAGCGGAGGCTGTTGAGTTGATCAACAGCCACATAGGACTCAGTACTCGAACTCCGCATCCAGCTTCGTTCGTCATAGCAAATCGCCGATTTGCGTGGAAATCAGCGATTTGAACGCTACGCTATGGTTCAAGAACCGCGCTTCACGACTTGGGCATCCTTGCCCAAGCGGAGGCCGTTGAGTTGATCAACAGCCTCCTAGGCTCACCATTGCTCGGGTGGGCTGACAATTCATTTGCGACACGTCGGATTCAAACCTGCCGTTGATCTGAGTTCACGAGCCCGGCGGCACGCCGAGTTGACCAGACTGTCCCGTCGGCTTTCGTCAGGAGTTAGCCAGGGCCACTTTTCGTGTCACCGCACCGCAATGTTGCTGTATCGGGCTGCCAAAACGCCTATTGCCCTCAAAAATTCCTTTATCATAGGGAACGTAGGAACTCCGCGCCTGCCCGGGCGAGCGGAGAGTTTGTTTATATATGATCCGCATGCGCTCTTATCTCGCCCTGTTGGGTGCCCTCGCAATTGCCTTAGGCAGTCGCCAGGCTCCGGCCCAATCGCAAAACCAGAACCAGTATTTGGCGATCGAGGTTCCGCCCGTCGTGCGGACATCGAACTTCCAAGGCCATGCCAATCCGGCTAAAAAACTGGATGTAGTGGTCAGTCTGCCTTACGGCGACCCCGTGGGCATGCAGAAGTTCGCCGACTCGGTGAGCAACCCACGCAGCGCGAGTTATCGCAAATTCATCACGCCAGAAGAAATTGGAGAGCGCTTTGGACTGCCAAACGAAGCCGTCCAACTCGTACACGACTACCTGGTGTACTACGGCTTCAATATAAATTTAGTCTCCAAGAACCGACTGGCGATCATGGCGACGTGCACCGTTGACCAGGCGGAGGCCGCATTCGGCACGTCGATCAATAACTTTATCGCCGGCCCGTCCGTCCGCACGAACGAAGCGTTCTTCTCCTTCTCCAACAACCTGAGCGTTCCGAGCCAGATTGCTCCCTACATCCAAGGCGTGGAAGGCCTCGAGAATTTCACAAAGCCAAAGGGTCGTGCCTTCACCGCCACCCAAACCCGATCCCTTTATTCCCTCACCAACTCCTACACCGGCGGAAATAGTGGTCTCGGACGCAGCACGGCAATCGCCAATTTCGATGGATATCGGCTCACAAACGTCCCTCTTTATTACTCTCAGATGAGTTTGCCGACGCCTGCGGGTGGAGTTGGAAGCAACATCACAGAGGTCAAGATTAGCGGCGGAGCGGGCTCGGGCACGCCGGGCGCCGAAGGTGACCTCGACATTCAGATGGTGCTCGGAATGGCCCCGCTGAGTAGCTTCTACATCTACGATGCACCCGGCACCGGCTCTGGCTACATCGGCTTGCTCACCAAGGTTGTTAACGACAACATCGTTGACGTGATGAGCGAAAGCTACGGTTGGGGACTCGGCGCATCGACTGCCGTCTCGGCTCATAATCAGCACGTTTCGATGACCGCGCTCGGCATCACCTACATGGCGGCCAGCGGCGACAACGGCACCACGATTGAGCCGTATTCTTATCCGAATTACGAACCGGAAGTATTGCTCGTGGGCGGAACGGTTGCGACCCTCAACGGCTCGAACACGCGCAACACCGAAGTCGGCTGGTCTGGTAGCGGCGGCGGTTGGAGCACCAATGCGGCAACCTTCAACAAACTCCCGTCGTGGCAGCACGGAACGGGCGTTCCAACCGGGACAAATTTCCGCCTCGGCCCAGACGTTGCCTTGCACGCGGCCGGCGTCAACACCGGTGCCTATCAGTTCTATCTGAATGGCTCGATTACAAGTGGGTACATCGGAACTAGTTTCGCTTGCCCGGTCTTCTGTGGCGCTCTCGCGACTTCCGAAGCGCAAATCATCGGCCTTGGCGGACTACCTGCTGACGGCAACGGTAAGCGACGGTTTGGCCGAATCCAAGACCTGATTTACGGTCAAAACGGAATCGCCTCGGTGTGGTTCGACATCACGTCCGGTGCCAACGGCAACCTGCCCGGCGGCGGCGCTTCGAGCGCAGGCGTTGGTTGGGACACCGTTACCGGTTGGGGAGCGATCAACTTTGATGCGTTTGTCAACTCGCAGATCTCGACGGTATCGCTGCAGTCCGTGACCTTGAACCCGACCACCGTAATCGGTGGCGTGAGCTCGACTGGCACGGTTACTCTTGCTTCGGCTGCCGCATCTGCCGTTACCATTGGCCTCTCCAGCAACAATGCTTCAGCCACTGTTCCGTCAACCGTGACCGTGGCGCAGGGTGCAACGACAGCGACCTTTACCGTCACGACATCGGCGGTCGGCGCAGATGTGACTGCGACGATCAGCGGCAACGTGAATGGCGTAACCAAGACAGCATCGCTCACGATCAAAGCGCCGACCATCACGAGCATTTCGCTGAACCCAACTTCGGTTGTTGGCGGTAGTACGTCGGTCCTCACGGTTACGCTAACCGGTAACGCTCCCACCGGCGGAAAGAGCGTCACGCTCGGAAGCAACTCCGCCTCGGCGACGACTCCCGCCTCCGTCACCGTAGCGGCAGGACAAACTTCCGCAACGGCCAATGTATCGACGATCGCCGTTGGCGCGAACACGACGGCGACGATCACGGGCACAACGGGCGCGGTATCCAAAACCGCAGATTTGGCAATCGCCGCTCCGACCGTCTCTTCATTCTCCGTCAATCCGACCGCGGTTGCGGGAGGCGCCGGTTCAACGGGAACCGTGAATCTCACCAGCGCAGCACCTGCTGGTGGTTTAACGATTGCCCTCAGTAGCGACCAAGCCGCGGCATCTGTTCCTGCAACGACGACGATTGCGGGTGGCGCGACGACCGGTACGTTCGCCATCACGACATCGGCGGTGGCCGCAAACGTGACCGCGACCCTTAGTGCTTCGCTCAACGGCAGCACAAACACGGCCACGCTCACGATCAATGCCCCGAAAGTCTCCTCCTACACCGTGAGCCCAACGTCGGTAGTCGGCGCAAGCACGTCAACCGGAACGGTAACGATGACCAGCGTTGCCCCGGCGGGCGGCATCGCGGTAAATCTAGTGAGCAATCGAGCCGCCGCCCCGGTCCCAGCAACCGTGACGATCGATGCCGGTCAAACCGTCGGCACGTTCACCATCACCACGACAGCCGTCGCCATCGACACCGTGGCATCCTTATCTGCGAGCTTTAACTCAACGACGAAGAATGCCGTTCTGACCGTGACGGCACCGAAACCAACGAGTGTGGTTTTCAGCCCTGTATCCGCAATCGGGGGTGCGTCCTCCACCGGAACTCTCACCATATCTGGTCCCGCCGCAACCGGCGGGCAAACGGTGACGCTTGCGAGCGACACCGGGTCCATGGTCGTCCCGGCGACGGTCACCGTTCTGGCCGGTCAAACAACCGCCACGTTCATAGCAACGACAACGCCAGTCGCCGCTGACCTCACCGCTCACGCGACGGCAACGGCGAACGGCGGCTCCGCAGTTGGCCCGCTCACCGTCCTCGCGCCGACCGTTACGACGCTTGGCCTGAGCCCGACCACCGTAATCGGCGGCAGTAGTTCAACCGGCACCGTCACCCTTAGCGGCAACGCTCCGACCGGCGGAATCAGCGTCACTCTTGCCTCGAACAATGGAAGCGCCACCGCGCCTGCATCGGTCACCGTTGCGGCCGGTTCCACGACGGCGACCTTCACGGTTTCGACAACCGCCACTCCGGCCGATGTCACCGCGTCCATTACTGCGAGCTTGGCCGCGAGTTCTGCGAGCCAACCGCTTGTAATCCAAGCTCCGAAACTGAGCACGCTAGCGCTGAACCCGACGCAAGTCACGGGTGGGGCGTCCAGCACGGGCACGCTTACTCTCACCGGACCTGCTCCTGCGGGTGGTTTCTCGGTCACGACCTCGTCGAATAGTGCGTCCGCGCAAGTTCCGGCGAGTGTCACCGTTGCGGCGGGCGCGACGAGCGGAACGTTTACGGTGACGACATCGATCGTCGCTGCAAACACAACGGCAACCGTCACCGCGGCTGCGGGCGCGGTCAGCCAAACCGCAACTCTCGGCATCTTGCCCCCCGTTGTCGCTTCCATAACGTTTAGTCCTTCCGCCGTTACCGGTGGGCTTGCTTCGACGGGAACGGTAACTCTAAGCGGCCCAGCAGCGGCCGCAGGCATGGTCGTAACTCTGGCGAAGAACTCGGCCAACGCGACCATTCCCGCAACGGTCAAGGTGCTGGGTGGCAACACCTCAGTCACTTTCTCCTTGACGACGAAGCTCGTCGGAACGGATGAGACGGTAACGGTGACGGGAACATCAAATGGCACGACAGTAACAGGAACGATGATGATTCTCGCTCCGAGAATCGCTTCGATCGTCTTTGCACCGGCGACGGTTGCGAGTGGCGGCACGTCCAAGGCGACGATTACCCTTAACGGCTCGGTGCCGCCTAGCGGTGTCGTCATTTCCATCTCAGCCGACTCTGGCTCAGTTTCGTACCCAGCAACCGTCACGATCGTCACCGGTAAGACGGGCACATTCAACGTCACCGCAGGAACCGTTCCCGCGGATACGACCGTTCACTTCACGCTCACGACGAGCGGGACGGCGGCGAACGCTAATCTGAAGGTCACGGCCCCGCGCATCACCGCATTCACCTTTGTCCCGACGTCGGTCAAGGGTGGTACGAGCTTCTCGGGCACCGTTACCATCGTTGCCGCCGCGGCACCTGGCGGTCAGAACATCGTTATCACTTCAAACAACCCGGCGGTTAGTGGGGCCACCGTAACGATTCCCGCAGGCGCGACTTCAGTCGCATTCACCCTTCCAACCGTGCCCGTCGATGTTGACGCAACGGTCACGGTGACGGCGACGAGCGGAGTGAGTACACGAAACGCGACGGTAAAGGTGTTGGCACCGATGCCGAAGTTCCTGCTATCTGCGACGTCGGTAACGGGCGGCAGTTCGATCACGGCGACACTGTCTCTCGATTCCCCCGCTCCAAGCGGCTACACGTGGACGATCTCGGCGGCGAGCCCTCTGGGCGCACCTGCAAGCGTGACCGTCGCCGCAGGGGCAACCTCGGCGGTGTACACGATCACGTCGAGCGCTGTCGCCGTCAAGGCGACGGTGACGATCACGATGACCCATAACGCGATCACCCTATCGCGAATCATCACGGTCAATCCATAAACAGGGCCTCTGACCCTCCCCGAATCTCGGAGAGGGTCAGAGGTGCATTGGCGCATCGGGCCTCAATTCACGCGCCGCGTCACAACATTTTTCGGGAGTGAAACGCGCGTGCATTTGTGCAAAAGAAACTGATTCTTGGCACCCGGGCCATCGACTGAAATCCTCCGGCCACGCATGTCAGTCACGTCCGATGCAACGAAGGCTGGACGATAGTCTCGCTGACCCAACAAGGCGTGAAAATTCTCAATGCGCAGGCCCTTCACGTGCCGCACATAGAGCGCCCACGCCGGTAACTCGCCAAACATTGTGAATTCTGGATAGTCGGTCGCCCGTTCCGGTACGTAAGCGAGGTGGTCGGTGGCGAAGTACGCAACAGACGGCAAACCGCCACCTGCCGTCCGAATCGTGATGTTCTCCAACGTCACGTCTTCGATCGGACGCTCCGTGTGCCCGACGATCGACGACGGCTCCAGATTGTGCGGCTCAAGAAACTGCGGGCCCTTGAATGGGTATCCAAAGTCGGGTCGCCCCGCCGGAACCTCCACATCAAAGTTCTTCAGATGCACCCGCCGAACGATGCCTGGTGCAACCTTTGTGTTGCGATGACCCAGTCGCACGAAGAACGCGTTGCCCGTATGACGCGCCCTAATGTTGGACACGGTGACGTCCTCTAAAGTGCCGCCATCCACAGACTCAAGCGCGACCGCAGACCGAAATGTGTCGTGAATGTCGATGTGATCCACAAGAATGTTCCGGAAACCGCCGTGGCTCGACGTACCAAACTTGATCGCGCTGGCGCTACTGCGGATGCGGCAGTTCTTGACCGCTATGTTCTCGCAGAAGGCGTCAGGTCGGTCGGACTTCAGGCAAATTCCATCATCACCACAGTCAACGTCGCAGTTCTCGACCATCACATCACGGCAATCGAGAAGGTCGATTCCGTCGTTGTTCCAGTAGGTTTTGCTGTCTACTTTTATCCCCTGAATCAACAGCCCGACACAGTTGCGATACGTCTGCACCCAGCAGCAGGAGTTCAGGATCGATACGTCTTCAACGCGAACTCGCCGGCAGTCAGTGAACTCAATGATCTGCGGACGCTCGACCTCCGACGGTCGCCAGCCTTTTGGCGGGATCTTGATTTCGCCCGTCTCGACCATATGCAAGACGTCCCTCGCCAATTCCGCGCCCTGTCCGTCGATGGTGCCTTCGCCGGTTATCGCGAAGTCCTCGGCTTTCGTTGCCTCAATAAGGGCATACCAAACGCTATGGTCGTAGTCGTGCCGCTTCGCGCTCCCGAGGAGCGTCGCCCCCTTCTGAAGATTCAAGCGAACGTGCGACTTCATGTGAATCGTGCCACTGAGAAACTTTCCTGGGGGAATCTCCACGACACCGCCCCCTTGTGCAGCGGCATTGTCGATCGCTTGCTGGATCGAGTGCGTGCAAAGGGTGACGCCGTCCCCAACCGCGCCAAATTGCCGGACATCCGTTGCTTGGGTCCACAGCAGAGAAAACGCCAGCAAGTTCTGAATCACGCTCCGATCTTAGCGCGATCTGTGGTCGGCTACGGTGTGCAACGGAGTAATAATCTTCACGGAGTTCTGGCCCAACACGCATGTCCATTCCCTTCTTTACCAAACCGTGGATTCGCTACCTGGCGTTGGGCCTGATCGGCCTGATGATCTCCAAGGTGGTCGAGGCTACCGGCAACCAGTACGTTTTAGACATTGCCCTCGTCCTGAGCGCTGGATGTTTTATCATCGCGGGATTTCAAGGTGTCCAAGAGTGGCGAAGGTCGCGCGAAGATCCGTACAGCCTGAACACTTTGCGCGAGTACGTGCTCGAGGGCCGGATCGACGATGAAGACGTGCCAGCCGCCGAAGAAAACGTGGACCGACTCTGCCCGTATTGCAACGAATTCTACGGACCCACGTTTCCGGTATGCCCGCGATGCGGTCGCTAACCGTTCGGTTTCCTAAGTAACGAAAGCCTACTCTGGTCCGCGACCGCGCCGACTCGTTCCTGCCGCTGCCATCGGTTCTTTCAGTAGAGGGAACACCGGCGCTGGGGGATTCTTGACCCACTTATCGAGCCAGGCCACAAACCGTGCCCACTGATCCAGCACCGTCTCCTTCGCGACCTGGCCGTGATCCTCGTAGGGGTACATGTACAGGGCCGCCGGCTTGCCGAGTGCTTCCATTGCTGCATACATTCGCTCCGAATTGATCGGCGCCGTTCCGACGTTTTGGTCTTCCATGCCGTGATACATCAAAAGCGCTCCCGTCATCTGCTCGGCCTTTAGGATCGGCGACATATCGAGATAGAGTTCGCGGTCGTCCCAAATCTGCCGTTGCTCGGTCTGGAATCCAAACGGAGTCAGCGTGCGGTTGTAACATCCGTCTCCCGCGATGCCCGCCTTGAAGAACGGCGTATTGACAAGAGCGTTAGCCGTACTGAATGCGCCATAGCTGTGGCCACCAATTCCGAGCCGATTTCGATCGGCCCATCCGCGGCGATCCAGTTCGTCGATCACGGCAAGAAGGTTGTTTCGAAGCTGGGGCACGTACTCGTCATTCATGTGCCCCGCTAGGCCGATGATCGGACAGTCTGGCTCCACCACGACGTAGCCCGCCCGGGCGAGAATCTCCTTGTTGTTGCCCGTTACTTGGTGAAACAGGTTCTTGTTTCCGGCTCGCTTCGACTTGTCGTAAGCCTCTTGACTGGTGTACTCGTTCGGATAGAACCAGAAGAAGGCTGGCAGTTTTGTTCCGTAAGTCGCCCACGAGGGGAACGTGACCTTGACTTGAAACTTGAGGCCGTCTTGGCGGGTCACGACAATCGTCTCCCGTCGCAATTTCGTGAGGTCCGGTGAGTAGTCGACGTTCTGGGTCAACGCCACGTCATTCTTCGTCTTTGGGTTGTAAAGAAAAGTATTTGGAACGGTTGTCGCGGCCTGGCGAGTAACCAACAGATTCGTCGCGTCGTCGTCCAGTACGGTCGGCACTTCGTAGAGGTCCGTGCGTCCGCGGAAGATATTTTCGCGCTTTCCGCTGCCGATCTCAATCGAGTCGATGCTAATCGACGGGCCCTCTTTCAAGGCGTCCGCCGGCTGCTTCGTTCCGGTGAGGTAGACCACCTTGCCGTCCGAAGAGCGTCGCACGTAGGACGTCCCGTTCCGGTTGACGTTCATGATCAGGTCCTCGCGATCAGCCGCGTCGGCTTTCAGTTCAACAACCGTGCTGCCTTTTTTCGTCGCCAGATCGACGGCTAGGATGCGAGATTTGCTCGCCGCGGTTACGTTGACGAACGCCGTTTTCGAGTCATCAGAATAGCGGACAGAGTCGATCGTCCCCTCATATTCGTAAGTGGACTTCATGTCCTTGTCTCCGAACGGCGCGGTCCAGAGCATCACCTTGTCAACTCGCACCGGCGCGCCGCCTTCCACCGAAGCGTCTTCCGTCGTGGTCTGAATGAAGCTCAATCCGGCTCCATCCGGTCGCCATGAGAGTCCGCGCTTGTCGGCCGGTCCACCGGCTCCACGGGTCCCTCTCTGCCCCGTACCACGCGCTACGCCGGGAGCTCCGGTTGTTGGCGTCGGTGTCGGCCCAGGCGGCGTGGCCGCAGGCTCGGATAGCTGCAATGCTCGGGTGCTTAGGGTAGCTTTCTCGCCGCCATTTTCATCCCAAATCGTCTCCTTGGATCCGAATGAAGACACGGGAACCAAGTACGTAAACGGCTTCGTCATGACCGTCACTCGGAACCACTTTCCGTCCGGTGCTGCTGAAAAGCTTCGAATCATCGCCGCCTTTCCAATCGGCGTGACCTTCCCGGTGGCTACGTCGATCGAAGCCAGCTGAGAGGTCGCGTAGTACTCGAGAAGCGCCTTGTCCTGACTCGATTGCAGCAAGCTGGGGAACGCCCGAATTCGCTTCGCGACTTGGTTGGTTTGCTGAACCTTTGGCGAGGACGCGACGGATTCCATGGGTGGCAAACCGAGTTCTAGCGGCCTCACCACGGTTACGATCTGACGTCCGCCGTTAACCCACTCGAACGTCGTTGTCATCGTCGGCTTCATCGCCGACTTCGTGAGCAAGGATGCTTCGCCGCTCTTTGCGTCGGCGAGGTAGAGAAATGTTCCCGTGCCCTGGTGAACGTAGAACGCGACTTTTGTGCCGTCGGGCGACCACGTAGCGTCACTCACCCTTGCGTCCGCCGGAACCTTTACGTTGACACTCTCGCCGCCGTTCAGGTTGACGATGCGCAGTCCCGTACCCGTGCGGCTGTTCAAAGCTCGCTCGCGCTGGCCCTCTGTGTCGACTTGGAATCCTCCGAGATTGAGGTGAGTCCGCCCGAGGTTCGCAATCGTAATGTTTCCGTCGCGTTCGAGCACGACGTATCGCGTGCGGTCAGGACTGATATTCGTGACGGTGACGTTCTTGTACCATGGCGCGCTCACCGCTTTGACGATGTCGGCGGGAGGCAAAATGTAGCCTTCGGCGGTCAGCGGATCCACTTTTTGTTGGGCCAGAGCCCCAACAGAGGCGAAGACGGCGACAAGCGCGAGGACCAAGCGATGGGTACGAGGCATGATCTCCGAGTCTTACCCGGAAAATTCGATCGCGTCTAGCGCTATCCGATGATGCCCGGATCGCAAACCAATCGGAAACCCACAAACGACCCGTCCGCTAACCACCATCGGCTCTTCGGAATCTGAGGGTCGGTTTCCTGCCACTTCGGCGTCCAATACTTTCGGGTCGTCGGGCCCTGTGCCGCTGCGTCGTCCAAGAACGAGCCCCCGCAGAGCACTGGCTTGCCTTCCATATCCGTCGCCCACTCACCGGCATTTCCCAGCATGTCGTAAAGCCCTAGTTTGTTCGGGAGCTTCTTTCCGATCGGGTGCGTCACGCTTCTGCTGTTGCCAACAAACCACGCGCTTTGACCGAGGGTGTCTTTATCCACAGTGAGCGGTCCGCCGGAGCCTTCGCGGCAGGCGAACTCCCACTCTGCTTCTGTGGGCACACGATACTTCTTCTTTGTGACCGAACTAAGCCAACGGCAGAACATTTCGACCGACGTCGCGCTTAGGTTTATCGCCGGGTATCCGTGATGCCCCCAGCCTAGGTCAGGCAGGATGTAGCTCTTGCTGGGCCGGGCGATGGCGTCTAGTGGGAATTTCGTTTGGTCATACGCAGGAGATGGCGGTCCGCTCTTCAGGAATACATCGAATGCCTCCCACGGTGTCTCGGTCTTCGCGATCCAAAATGGCTTGACGGCTACAACCTTCTCACCGATCTTAATCGAGCCTCCGGGAATTGGTACCATTTCAACCTTGACCAACGAGTTGGGCAGTGCTTCGGCGTACGGAGCTAGCTGCAACTGCTGGAGACCACTGACGATGAGACCAGAACTGCCAGAAGTTGACGAGCGAGGGGCGATGGTGAGGCAAAGAGCGAAGGCGATTGTCATGGCGTGTTCGTTATGGACGTTTGGGCACGCACCACGGGTTGGCGCGTCTGTTCAAGACCCACTAAGCCGGTTCACCTTCACCGAATATCACATGGGCATCGATGCGCGCATCGAAGTCTATGCGAAGGATCGGGCGGCGGCCGAAAGTGCGTGTGGCGAGGCATTCGAGCGGATCGCCGCTCTGGACTCAATTATGAGCGATTACCGCAAGGACAGCGAGCTCATGCAGCTCTGCGCGAAAGCGGGCGGGCCGCCCGTGATCGTCTCGGCGGATCTCTTCCGTGTGTTCGTTAAGGCTCAAGAGATGTCCCGCCGGTCTGGCGGAACGTTTGACATCACCGTCGGACCTCTCGTTCAGCTTTGGCGGAAGGCGCGCAAATCTGCGAAGATGCCGTTGCCCGCGGAGATCGCCGCTGCTCGGCGTCTCGCTGGATGGCGCAAGCTCACACTGGATCCAGGTTCGAGATCGGTGCGTTTAGCGGTTCCCGGCATGAAACTCGACCTTGGCGGCATCGCGAAAGGGTACGCGGACGACGAGGCGCAGGCGGTACTGCGCCGACACGGGATCACACGAGCATTGATCGAGATGGGAGGCGACATCGTTGTTACAGGTCCGCCACCTGGACAGTCAGGATGGAATATCCGAATACCCAATGCCGATCGCGGCAAAGGCCCGAAGGATTATCGACTCGCGAATTGCGCTATCTCGACATCGGGTGATACGGAGCAGTTCGTGATTATCGGCGGCCGGCGCTACTCGCATGTCGTTGATCCGCGAACCGGGATGGCACTATCGAGCCGTGTTCAGGCTACGGTCATTGCCCGTGATGGGTTGACCTCTGATCCCCTCTCGAAGCCTTTAACGTTCCTTGGGCCGCGCGCCCGCGCCCGGCTGCTTCGGCTCTACCCCGGCTCCCGCGAGTTCATTCACGTCGAGAAGTAGGTGGGATGTTTTTGCAGACCCAGGTCGGGCTGGGGCCCAAAATTCCTTCCCCATAATCCGTTTAGGGGGAAGGACCTCGATGCTCCGGCAAACCGATTTGAACCCGTGAACGGTCTCCCTACCGGTGCTCCAAAATCGCCACCGGCAGGGATCCCAATCAAGACGCGCCTATCAATACTCGCGCTTCGGATTCACGCCCGGCATCGGAATCGGATACCGACCATCCACTCCCGGCATAAGCGGCGCATCGCCGCCAATCGTCAGCTTGTCAACATTCGGCGCGAACTCGTGCTCGCAGTTCAACATGTCGTCAAACGTGATGACTTGACCCGTGTGCGCAGCCATACGGCCCATGCTCGATGAAACGCTGGCGTGAACGCCGCGTGCAACTTCGTTGTATGGCTTGTCGTTCCGAATTGCCATGATGAGCTCATCCCACTCGTTCTGGTACGGATTCGACCGATCGGTCGACTGCCAAACCGGCTCGCCCGTCGGATTCTGGCCCTTGAATATCGCAGACGGTCCGCCACAGTCGTTGGCGCGTGCCGCGATCGCGACACCCTTGGTGCCGTGCACGTAGCTCGAATAAATGCCCTCCGTTCCGTTAACGCATCGGCCATCGAAGTACATCTTCGCGCCGTCTGCGAACGTGTACTCAACCGAGTACGTGTCGAAGTTCTGATCCACAAAAGCGACCCCTTCCGCACTGTGCTTGTAGTGCCGTCCACCCAACGCCTGAGCGCTCACCGGCCATGCATTCTTCATCCAAGACAGGTGGTCGATGTGGTGAATATAGAAGTCGTTGAACAGTCCTCCGCTCGCCCAAAGGAAGCTGTGGAAGCGGCGAATCTGGTACTCCAGATGCCCCATATTGTCCGGCTTCGGCAACGATTCGGAGTAACACGCCGGTCCGTGCATCCGGTATCCACGCATCAGCATGATGTCCCCCAGCTCGCCGTTCTGCACGCGCTCGTACAGTTCCTGGATTGGACGCTGGTGACGCGACATCAAGCCCACGCCAACCTTCAGGCCTGCGGCTTTAGACTCGTCGGCCAACTTCAACATACGTCGGCTCGTCGGACCATCGACGGTGACCGGCTTCTCCATGAATACGTTCAGCTTCTTCGAGATCGCGTACGTGAAGTGCACCCATCGGAAAGCGGGTGGCGTCGTCAAAATGACCACATCTCCGGGCTTTAGGGCATCCATCGCGTGCTTGTAAGCATCAAAACCGACAAACTTGCGATCCTCGGGCACGTCCATCGACTTCGCGTAGCCCTGCATCAAGTTGTCGTACGTTCCCTTCAGTCGATCCGGAAAGGCGTCTGCCATCGCGACAAGCTTGATCGGACCGCTCTTTGTCGACATCGCGTTCACGGCCGCGCCGCCACCGCGTCCGCCGCAGCCGACCAGCGCGACCTGAATCATGTCGCTGCCTTCCGTGTTCACGTTCGGAAATCCGAATCCGGTCAGCATCGATGCCGCCGCCAAACCGCCGGTGGTCTGGAGAAGTTCTCGTCTCGAAGGAGGGGTTGTTTTTTCAGTGCTCATGGTTCACGCATGGATCGGCCCCGCAGATCGACGCCTAGCTCATTATAAACTTTCGATGTGGCAACCGCGCATGATCGTTCGCCTCTGCGGCTAAGTTTCTAGTAAGATCGGTTCTGAGATCGAAAGCCCTCCGGGCTGGATTGCATAGGCGCAAGCGATGGAAAAATTTGATATCAATGATTGGACACGGAGACAGTTCTTAGTTCGGACAGGCACAGTGGCCGCGATCGGTGCGGCAGGGCCGCTGCTTGGACTCGCGGAGTCCGGTCCGATGAAAGAGGCCTCGATGAAAAAAGCCTCAAAATCACCCAACGATAAGCTCGTTCTTGGCCTCATCGGCTGCGGCGGCATGGGCGCGGCGAACATGCGAAACCTTATGGAGTTCTCCGACGTGCAGATCGCTGCGGTCTGTGACGTTGACGAAGGCCGCATGCCGAACGACATTCGCGATGTCGAAAAGAAGTACGGCAAGCGTCCGGATGTATACAAGGATTACCGCAGCATCTTGGATCGAAAGGACATCGACGGCATCATTGTCGGTACTCCCGACCACTGGCATGCACTCGTCCTGATCCATGCCTGCGAGGCCGGCAAAGACTCTTACTGCGAAAAGCCGTTGTCACACAACATCATGGAAGCGGTGTATATGGCCGAGGCCGCCAAGCAACACAAGCGCGTCGTCCAGTGCGGCACGTGGCAACGTAGCACCCGCGAATTCACGGATGCGATCGATTACATCCGCTCCGGCAAACTCGGGAAGATTGTTCAGTGTCGCGCTTGGATCACCGACGACTTCCGAGCCGGACACCAGAAAACTTCCGACGTGCCGAAAGGCCTGGACTATGACATGTGGGTCGGACCTGCCGCATTCTTGCCGTATCAGTCCAATCGATGCCACTGGAACTGGCGATGGTTTATGAATTTTGGCGGCGGCCTGAGCACCGACTGGGGCGTCCACATGATGGACATTGCCCTCCTCGGAATGAGCAAAGATCAGGACCTCGTCATGCCGACGGCAGTGAGTGCCGTTGGCGGGCAACTCGCCATCAAAGACGATGACCGAACTGCTCCCGACGTTATGGAAGCGATCTACAGGTTCGCGGATCCCGAGTTCACGATGCACTGGTCCATTGGCCGAGACCATCCGGGCAAAGATGGGCACGGTACCGAGTTTGTCAGCGCCGATGGTCGAACTTTGCGCGTTTGGCGAGGCGGATGGAAGATCCTTGACCCGGGCGGAAAAGAACTGCCCAAAGAGTCGTCAACGCCGCCGCCGAACCACTGGCGCGACTTCGTCGACTGCGTTAAGACCCGCTCGAAACCCCGTGCCGACATCGGCTCGGTAGCCCAAACCACTGTCGTCTGCCACTTGAGCAACGTTGCTCTTCAGTGTGGAGAGACCGTGCACTGGGACGAGAAGCGACATGATATTTCTGGTCGGGCAGGCAAAAATAGCCTCTCCTACCGACGACCGTATCGAAGGGGATACAGACTGCCCGAATACCGACCGCAGGCATAACAACACAGGATCAAACGAGGGATTGACATGGCAAAAGAATTAACACGAAGAGACGTACTAAGAGGATCGGCCGCCGCTGCAGCGGGCCTAGCGATGGGTTCGGCGGCGGCCGCTGAGGCGGTGCACGCTCCGACGCGAACCGCGCCGGACGGTCGACTGCGATTTGGCATCATCGGCTGCGGAGGAAAGGGCTGGAGTGGAATGGAAGCTGCCGCTCACCACGGCGATATCGTAGCGCTCGTAGATATCGACGCTCAAAATCGCTCCAAGGCGATGCTGGAGCATCCTCGAGCGACATCTTTCGACGACTATCGGGCGATGTTCGAAGCGATGAGGGGAAAGATTGACGCCGTCGTCATCAGCACCCCCGACCACCACCACGCGATTGCGTCGTCCCTCGCCATGCGGCAGGGTCTTCACTGCTACACCGAGAAACCGCTGTGCCGCACGATTTGGGAAGCGCGTCAGCTGCAGCGAATTGCTCGCGACCGTGGAGTCGCGACTCAAATGGGTAACCAGAGCACGGCCAGCACGAACATGCGTAAGACCGCTGCGCTCATCAAGGCTGGAACATTCGGCGCCGTTAAGGAAGTCTACCTCTGGACGGACCGGGCCGCTGGCTGGTGGCCGCAGGGTGTCGAACGACCGGCTCCAGGCAAAGCACCCAAGCAGGTTGACTTCGAACTCTGGCTCGGACCGCGACCGGAGAGACCCTTCGCCGACGGTTATCATCCGTTCGCTTGGCGCGGCTGGTGGGATTTCGGTACCGGTTCACTCGGCGACATGGGTTGCCACATTTTCAACATGCCGTACATGGCACTCGATCTTCGGGACCCGATCTCGGTTCAAGCCGAGACAAGCGGACACAACCACGACAGCTTCCCGGCCTGGGCCCACGTTCATTACGAGTTCGGCGAGCGCAATGGCCGAGCACCGCTGAGCGTGCATTGGCACGATGGTGGCAAACGACCCGATCCTGCCCTCGCTCCGGGATTCACCTACGGTGGTAACGGATCGATCGTTGTCTGTGAGAAGGCGACGATTTATAGTCCGGACGAGTCGAACACTCAGTTCATGATCGTTGGCGGCGCCGCTATGCCCGACGTCAAGGTTGACGAATCACCCGGACACATGGCCGAGTTTGCTCGCGCTGCCATGGGTGGTCAACCGGCACGCTCCAACTTCCCGGACTACTCCGGCCCGCTCACCGAAACGGTTCTCCTCGGCAACCTTGCCATCTGGGCAAATGGTCCGAAGTTGGAATGGGATGCACGGCGAATGCAGGTCAAAGGAACGCACGAGTTCGATGAGTTGATTCGACCGAAGTTCCGACCAGGATGGAGTGTTTAGCCAACGATGAAGACCGGCGTCTCCATCGCCATCGCGTTTGTCCTCGGGGGAGCGGCCGTCGCCGCTCTCACGCAGGTTGCGCCGCGCCAGCGGCCCAATCCTGACTCGGAGTACCGTCTCGGACCGGATTCGTTTCCGCACGAAGCCGTGCCAAAAGGCGATATCCGCGGACCCTTCGTAATCCAGAGCAACGTCTATCCTGGCACCCAGCACACTTACTGGGTCTACGTACCTGCCCAGTACGATCCAAAGGTGCCCACCGCACTGATGATCTATCAGGACGGCCAAGCGTTCAAGGATGAAAACGCGGACATGCGAGCGCAGAACGTGATGGACAACCTCATTTACCGGCGCGAAATCCCCGTGATGATCGGCGTGTTCATCAATCCGGGCCGCACGCCGCAACAGGATGAGCCTTCACCCAAGCGCGGTTGGGGCGACGGGTTTACGAACCGTGGTGTGGAGTACAACACGCCTGATGACAAGTACGCTCGGGTCATAACCGAAGAGCTGATGCCAGCGTTGAACAAGGATTACAACATCTCGAAAGACCCCGAAATGCGCGGAATCGGTGGCTCGAGTTCGGGCGCTATTGCCGCATTCATGGTCGCTTGGGAGCGGCCAAACGAGTTTCGGAAAGTGCTGAGTAATGTCGGCAGTTTCACGAACATTCACGGCGGCGATATCTACGCTGAGCGCGTTCTCAAAACTCGTCGCAAGCCGATTCGGATTTTTCTGTGCGATGGCCGAAACGACAATCGCGGCATGCGCGGCGGCAAGTACGATCAGCGGTGGGACTGGTTCTACCAAAATGTGCGGCTGCAACAGGCCCTCACGAAGAGAGGCTACGACCTGAACTACACGTGGGGAATGAACAACCACGGTCAAAAGTTCGGCGGAGCCGTTATGCCCGATATGATGCGCTGGCTCTGGCGCGATGGACCCGTCTCGTCTGACCCCAACGACGCGGTCGAACGTGGTTTCCGGCAACCCGTCGCGCATTGAGCGCGGAACAAATATGCTCTCCACGTTGATCTTTCTCCAAGCGACGTTGACGCTTCCCGCGAACACGGCTTACTTGGTCGGGGCTAGTGAGGGGAGGTTGAACGACCAAGGCGAGCTCGCAGGTTGGGCTGGTGCGCCAGCGAGCCTGATGTGGGGCGGCTTCACGACCGTTTCTGGCCGCGCAGATGCGCGGCTCTTGATCGCAGGTGCGGATCCTAAAGCGACCTTCCGATTGCAAGTACGGGGGCCAAGCGGAAGCGTGTATCGAACAACTGGAGCGGAACTGCGATTTTCGCAGGTTGACCTTTCGACTCCGGGTTGGTACACGTTCACCGTTTTAGCCACCGGCACAAATTTTGGAGTCGTGAAAGGTTTGGAATTGTCCGGCCCGGCCGTGCAATCCGCGAAATTCAACCTAAAGGAGCGACGAAACGCCGCTTCTGTGCACATCGGCTATCCGGGGGCAAACGACAAACAAGTCGAGTGGTTTTACAACGAAGTTCGGGCACAGGAAGAGCCGATCCACACCTTCTATATGGCGTGCGGATTCCGGCGTGGCTACTTCGGCATGCAAATCAACGGCCCGAAGGAGCGACGGATTATTTTCTCGATCTGGGACAGCGGCAAGGAAGCCGTCGACCGCTCGAAGGTCGGAAACGATGATCGGGTGAGGCTCCTTGCCAAGGGCTCCGGGGTCGTGGCCAGCGATTTCGGAAATGAGGGTACGGGAGGTCACAGTCACCTCGTGCATCCATGGCGAACCGATCAAGTGCAGCGGTTCTTAGTCCATGCCCAAAAGGACGGCACGGGAACGATCTACACCGGCTACTACTTCATGCCGGAAAACAACAAGTGGACTCTCGTGGCATCGTTCCGCGCACCAAAAGACGGCCAACTGCTTCGTGGAGCGCACTCGTTCATTGAGAATTTTTGGGGCGACAACGGCAATTTGCTTCGAGCAGCGATCTTCGGTCCGACATGGATCAAGGCCACGGGAGAGCCATGGACTCAAATGTCTTCTGCCCGCTTCACCCACGATGCAACAGGCGGAAAAGATCGATATGACTACGACTTGAAGCCTGTCCGAAACGGCTTTCGGCTACAAAACGGTGGATTTGAAGGGGCAAGCCCCAAACTCGGCACCATCATGACGACGAGGTCGACCGCGAGTCCACCCGCGATCGACCTTGACCACCTCCCAACGGGCTAGAGCAAATTTAGTTGGTCGCTTCGACTTCTTTGTAAATCTGCTCGAGGTCGGCTTTGTGATCGGCGTCCGTGGCTTTATCGATGAGCGCTCGTAACGCCAGCAAATGGGTTTGCTTCAACGATTGGGCTGGATCCGCCTTGATGTCGGGCAATACTCCTCCGCCTTCCCAGTTGGTCTTTGAATAGGGATTTTGCGCTCGACCTACGGGAATGAAGCACGCGAAGTGATCGTTAAGGCGAACGTTTCCGCCAGGGTTCGCGCCGCCCCAGGTCGGCTCACCAATGATCGTCGCGCGCTTCAGCTGTTGCAAGTCGTACGCGCACTCCTCCGCGCCGGAGCCGGTTCGTTTGCTCGTCAGCACGTAAACCGAGTGATCTGGGAATCGCGGACCGTCAATCTTGCCCAGCGTCCAGAATTCCGACTTTGTTAGCGTTTCGCCGCGTCGGAATTCAATGTCATTCAGGTGGACTGGCTTCGGTCCGAAGAAGTAGCTGCAAAAAAGACGAACGCCGTTCGGATCGCCGCCGCCGTTCGTTCGCAAGTCGATCACAAACGCGTCTACGTTTGCGAGAAACTTCATCGCGCCCGCAAGTGGTCGCTCCATATCTTCCGGGGTCGCAAAACCGTTGAACTTGATGTAACCGATGTTTCCGCGCAGGCGCTCAACCTTGTCGAAATTTGCGTTCACAAACTTCACCTCATCCGCGAAGCGCTTCATCTCTTCGGCACTGGGCTCGGCTGGTCGTTCGCGCTTTGGCAGCACAGACGCGGAGTACCGGAAGCGCAAGTGTGCATCCACGGTGTCCTTTTTCAGGAGTGCGTTGAGGCCCTTCGCAAACTCGGCGGGGTCCGTGGCCGTTGTGAAAGCATCGGATTTCATCCAATCTGTCAGGCTAGATTCAAGCTTCTTTGCGATGGTGACGTCAACGTAACGATCCTTCATTTCGCGAATGAGCGCCTGAATGGTTTCGGTTTTTACCGTTGCCGTCAAGTCGAATGGAGGGGCTTGCATCAGGCGTCCGATGCAGAGGGTTGCGGTGAGGGTGGTTAGCATATTAGATTCTCTGTTGAACTGTTTACGCCCTTCAACAGCAGGGCAATCATGGTCTCAAGGCGGCTAGCGATGGCGTCCGGCGATCCCAGTTCGCGGACGCTGAGGCTGTACGGCAAGAACGCGTTGGTGGCAAGCATCAGCGCCTCAGCAATTGCGCTCGATTCGCCACCAAGGACGCTCACAAGCAGGTCGCGCTCGATCGTAAAATAACGCTCGCGGGCAGCGAGGTAGCTCGGTCGAACCACCTCGAAGAGTTCGTCGAGGCTGTGGGCATAGTCTTGGACCTGCTCAACTCGACCCATCACGCGCCGCCGCAGCATGGCAGCAAGCTTTTCGAGGCGCGGTTGGTCCGTAGCTTCGATAGCGCGCAATTCATCTTGCACGCGCTCAACGACGCGGCCGATACTGGAAAGGCCAACCGCCATCTTGCTGTCGAAGTACAAGTAAATCGTGCGCTTGCTGATACCCGCCTCGCGCGCCACATCATCCATCGTCATCTTACGAAACCCATACCGCCCCATCAGGCGGTCGGTCGCGTCGAGGATCGCGTCGCGAGTCGTGATCTGAGTCGGAGAAAGCGTCGGCACCATTACTTATACGCATTTGCACGAAAATGGTTTCTTGTGCATAAAAATTCTTATTGATTTGTGGCTCTGCTTCATGAGGCGGACTGAATGCCGTCGGGCTTATCTCGAACTCAGTAATATGGGCATGGATAACGACGATGTTCTTGCCCTCCCTCCTTTTAACCCTCGCGCACCTCAACCAGGCCGCTAACCCCATCGAATTCGGCCGCGAAGAACTCGCAAGAGTCGCCGGAGAAGCCGCCCGCTCGGTCCGGGTCACGGTCGTACGCGGAATGAAAAAAGAGGCTTACCGCGTCGAACACACGAACGGCACGACCATGATCGTCGCCGGCGACGAGGTCGGAGCCATGTACGGCGAACTCGACCTCGCAGAGCGCATCAAAAAGAGTGGACCGGATGCCCTCAAGGTTCGCTCGGGGGGAACACCTTATCTGATCGATCGCGGAGTAAACCTGTTCCTCACCCTTCCGTGGAACTACAAAAAGAACGACACCGATTACGAACTTGCCGCCCTCACCGATCCCGATCGCTGGTGGTTTCACAACGAAAACTATTGGAACACGCTTTTTGACCTCATGGCCAAAAGTCGGCTCAACTGGCTCGACATACATGGCTCATGGGACATCAGCAGCACGGGCGCGCCTAACATGTACGCCTACTTCGTCACGAGTCCAAGCTTTCCGAAGGTTGGAGTACCGGAAGATATCAAGACGACCAACCTAAGGCAACTAAACCACGTGATCGAAATGGCTCACGCACGGGGCATTCGCGTCAGCTTGATGTGCTACGAAGCCAACCTCCGCATCCCGCAAAACCCGAATCCTGGATACGCCGCTAACGAAGCCAACATCTACCGGTACACGGCAGAAGTCGTCGAAAAAATGGTTCGCGGCCTGCCCAAGCTGGACGCCATCGGATTCCGCATCGGCGAGAGCGGTCACAGCGAATCGTTCTTCTCCTGCTACAACGAAGGCCTGAAAAAGGCCGGCCGCGATATTCCGCTCGTCACCCGAAGCTGGATCACGCGAAAGCAAAAAGTTTTGCCGCTAGCGCGTGCGTCCAAAGACTTCACGGTCGAGATCAAATACAACGGCGAACAATGGGGCGCTCCGTACCCGGTCATGGGCGGCCGCATGGCGAACTGGAGCAGCTACTCATTCGAGGATTACTTCAGCGACTCTGGCGCCGGTGGCGAAAAGATGTGGCAAGGGAACCCGACGCCCGACGGAAAGCGCTGGCCAGCACAACCCTACAAGGTGGTTTGGCAGGTTCGTGCTAACGGTACGCACCGCATATTCCCGTTCTACAACCCCGAATGGACGCGACGATCGATCCTTGGTATGAAGCTCGGCACGGTTTCCGGATACACGATCGAAGGGGAAGATGCCTACTTCCCGAAAGCGCAGGACTACTATCTGCGCGATCCAAAAGACAAGTATTGCGACTGGATCCATCAGCGCGACGAGATGTACTGGATGTGCTGGGGACGCCTGGGCTACGACCCGGAAACGCCAGAATCCGTGTTTGATGACCGGGCGAACGAACTCACGCACGGCAAGGCCAACATTTGGAAACAGGCTTCGATAATCGTTCCAAAGGCGTACATGGCATTCAGTCTTGGGCCAGACCACCGCAATCACGCTCCGGAGCTTGAGTGGGGCGGCGATATGGATGCTTTTCTACATGGTCAAGGCTTCGACTCATTTGTGAACGAACCCGTCGACGAGTATTTGGCTAACCGACATACGAAGGGTCAAGATTCGCGCGATGCTCCAGCGGAAAGAGCGAGCAATTTCGCCCGAGCAGTCGACATCAGGCCGCTCGCGGGTTCCTTTACGGGCCGCGAAAAAGAGCTTCAAGTCTCGACCTCCCTCGAAATCGCACTTGGTCACTACTACTGGCTCAGATTGAATGCGGCGCTTCGCTACGCTGAAACTGCCCCTGCGGATCTGGAGCGCTACGAAGCGGTCGACTTTGGCGCACGCGATTACGGCAAGCTTGCTTCAAGCAGCTTCTATCGACCATTCACGGACCGACTGCGAATGCACACAAACACCTTTACGTGGGCTTCGGAAATGAAGAAAGTGGAGGCGGAGAACAAGCGAAAAACGGGGCCAGCGACGACGCGCTACGGAGCCGGTGGCAATGGAGCCGCAGGAAGTAGGGGGGCGATCCTATCCGCGAAGCTGCAATGGCGCGCGGTCGATTCGAACATTGAGTATGCCGTCGCCACGAGCGAGGCTGAACATGCATGGCTCCTTGTTAAGCCGTTGCCCAGTTCAACTTTCTTTCACCGCGTGGTGATGCAAAAGCGCGGCAATGTCTTTTCTGTTGAGTTGCCTCGCGAGCGATGCGGAACTGTTTTCGCGGTTGATCTTCAGCGTGGACACGAGTCCATTCGATTCCCCGACGTGGAGTCATCCACGCCGTACATCGTAGTGCCCGCAACACCGGGTCCAACTCCACAAATCTACAACGCAGAAGAGGCGATTCGGTTCTTGAAGCCGGAAAAAATCGACGTAAGGCGCTATGGAGCGATCCTGGTCGGTAGTCGCGCCTCGAATTTCTGGCTAAGCAACGACCGAGTGATGAAGCGTAAGCTCCTGGAGCCGGTAGCAAAGGGCCTGAAGCTCGTCATTCTTCAGCAGGATTTCAACAAGTACAAGCTGGATTGGATGCCCAAGCCGCTTGCCCTCGAAGCATTTGCAAGCGACGTGCTGGAGCCTGGCCGCGCGCTCGGATTGCGTCGCGTAACTGCCCCGGGACTGATCTGGCAGCGGTTTGCAAAGAGCGATGGGTGGGATCTGCACGGCAATGGTGCAATCGCTTCGATGAAGTACGGCAAGGGTGAGATCTGGGTCACCACCGCTCGCTTGATGCAAAACATGCACACACCGACGGCCGCACAAGCGTTTGTCGATCTCTTGGGAGTGGGCGGCAGGACGAAGCCGACGATTCTCGTTGACAGTTGTAGCGAAGGGGGCGAGTTCACTAGCTCGTGCCACCCGGATCTCATGAATTCGCACGACATCCCATTTCTAACTTTGGGAGAGGTCGTGGCAAAGGAGCAAGGTATGGATGAATACACCACCGTTGCCGGTCCGGTAAATGACGACGACGTCCTAAACGGTAAGGGCGAGCAACTCACGAACGCGGTACTGATGAAGCAGGTACAGGTAGCCGCCGCTCGGGCGATCCCAACGACCCGTGCCGAGCTTGACGCCGACCGCGGACGGCGAAAGTCGATCCTCATGAAATCGCTGGGGCTCGATCCGATGCCAGCTCGCACCCCGCTTAACGCGAAGATCACGGGATCGGTCCAACGCCAAGGGTATCGCATCGAGAAGCTTGTGTTCGAGAGTCGACCAGGCTTTTTCGTTACGGCGCACGTCTACGTGCCTGACGTCGAATCCCGTCGCCCGACCCGATTCCCGGTTATCGTTCACGTCAACGGACATTGGGCGCACAAAAAGGCGGAAGATCGGCTTCAGTTGAGGAACGCGATATGCGCACTGAATGGGTACATCACGATCTGTATCGACACCCCTGGCCACAGCTTTGAAGGGAACAGCCTTATTGAGCGGCGCGAAGAAGGCGACCACAACGATTTCAAGCTTGTTGAGGGCGGTTCCAACACGACGGGCTACTACGTTTGGGACGCTATGCGCGCTCTGGACTACATGACCACGCGCAACGACACGAACATGCGCCAAGTTGGCATCACGGGCGCTTCCGGTGGTGGACTTGCCGCGCTGTTCATCTTCGCTGCGGATGACCGCTACAAGGCCGCCGTCCCCGTAGTTTATATGTCGAGCATGGAATTGGCACCCGATAACGGTTGCCTTTGCAACCATGTTCCGGGCCTGAACCAGATCGGCGATAAATCGGATGTCCTTTCGATTCAAGCGCCCAAACCGGTCTACATCATGGGTGCCCAGAACGACGGAGAGTTTCCGCCTGATGCCATGCGCCTCACTCACAGTAAGGTCAAGCAGATTTGGTCGCTGTACGGAAAGGGCGACGATACATTTGTGCAAGTCTATGCCGGTGGGCATGACTACAATCAGCCAATGCGCGAGAGCATGGTTGGCTTCTTCAATAAGTATGTGCGTGGAATCGGAGACGGATCGCCGGTCAAGCAAACGGACATCACGATCTACGATCCAGAGGATCGAAGCTTCCTCGTCCTCGACCCGCCACTCCCCGAGCGAACGATGCGCGACCTTTCAAAGGAGTACTTGGATCACGCGCCCAAGGACGTTTCCGCAAGAGACGCGATCGACCTAAACGGTGGAATACCTAAGACGGGTGACACGAAGTATCGCGAGAATGGCACGGGTCCGAAGCGAACGGTCACGTTTGAATCGGAACCTGGCCTTGTTACACCCGGCGTGTTGGTGCTGCCAGCTGGCACGTCGAAGGGTGTGCGCATCGTCGCCAACGACAAAGGCAAAGCTGCCGCGATTCAGTCTCATAACGACGGATTCGCTTATCTCTATCTGGACGTACTTGGAACCGGCGAACTGGGCACGCTCGAAATGCGCTACCCGGTCTATCTCGGCAGGTCAGTTGCCTTTATCGGTGGTCACCAAATGCGAGAAGCCGCGATGATCATGGCCCATCGCTACTCGACTCATATCGAATTCGAAGGCGATGGACCACTCGCATCGCAAGCCGCGATGTGGGCCGGACTCATGAGTCAGCCTGCAGACGATTCACGAGAGGTAGAGCATTTCCATCTCGACCGCGTCACCGGGAGCGGGTGCCTGCGGGAGTGGAAGGATGTGTTCGCGGATTCGATCTCGGACTACGCGGTGCAACCGCGCGCCCACCTAATGGGCACGTTGGAGAATCTGCGCCGCGCCGTGAAGAATTCGACCTGGCACCTGCGCTGAAACTTACGTTTTGGCATCACCAATCTTTGGTGATGCCAAAACGCTCGCGGGCTAGGCGCAAGGGCCTCGCCCGGGTCGTTTGACCGAGAAATACCATGGCCCGATACCATTTGCCAGGTCGGTCCTTTCTAGACGCGGCCTCCGGGTGAGTTGGGTCGTACCCCGCCCCACATGTTCGGGTCGCGTGAGGCTGCCCCAACCACATTCGTGCGTCGGCGGGTGCGTGATCAAAGGCAGCGATATACAATGAGCCCGCTTTGCTCAGAACGTCATCGAGACTGCCAGCCTTTGGCGGCCCAAGCTGAAACGACTGGAGGGGCCCCATCTTGGCGTCCGAAGACAACAGACGCGATTGGAAAGCTCCTTGCCCGAAACTGAACCCCACGGGAAAGTAAGTGCGACCAAACTGACGCGCCAAATGGTGGCCCATCGTAGCCACTAAGTTATCCTCGGGGACGCTGGAACCGATGTGATAGTTGTGAGCCCAGAGCATCGCTTTTGAGCCTGGAAAAAGCTTGTCCACGATCCAAGCGGTGTTATCCGCCATGCACCGATCGCGCCATCCGGACATCGCTTCGACGATGCCCAAACACTTCGCGAGTTCGACCAGGTCAGTAAGCTCGGCGTCGTAGGCGACCAACGACGGTTTCGGCACGCTCTCGCGCGTTTTTTGCAGTCGGGTGACCACGGCCGTCACTTCCGATTCTCCGGCGATGTCGTCATCTACTCGCTGCAGTACTTCCTTCAAGCCCGGCGCCTGCCAACCAGTCTTATCCAGCACCGTTGCGTCAGCCTGGGCTCTGGCGAGCACCTTGACGAGAGCTTGAATGTTCGCCGTTCCGTTCGTAGACTCGTTCTTCGCCGCTTGTCGCGCTACGACGGCACACTGTCGCGCGATTTCGTAGTCGTGTTTTCCCGTTTGCTTGACGAGTGCATCTCGATTGTCGTCGAACAGTTCCACGAGCGACGCGCTCGGCGATGCGGACTTGAGTTGAAGTCGCGACGTAAGATATTTCTGAGCCAAGTCATAGGCGGGTGCTTTGGACTGCATGTCGAAACCAACAAAATGCACTCGATCCTTGTGCGCAACATTGTATGCCCGCATCCATTGCACGAGGCCAAGGAGCTCCTCGTTGTCCCAGGTCCAAAACCCTTGACCATGCACGACGGATTCGGGGTCACCTGTGCCCGTCTGGATGTAATTCTCGATAGGCAGGCATTCGGGATAGCTCGCTTCGATCGCGAATACTCGGTAGCCCTGAGTTTCGACGAGGAACTCGAACATTCTGTGCTTAAACAGAAAGGCTTCTCGCGTCCCGTGGGTCGGCTCACCCATCCCCACAATTCGAACTCCCTTAAGACTTTTGGCGAACGGTTCGAGGTCCTTGAAGCCGCTACCCGCCTGCACGCTGACGAGAGGAATCGCGCTCGCCTTGAGCCACTTGACGATTGCAGTGTCATCCGCGGGATTAGCCGTGACGAGTAGAGTCTGGAAGATCGCGGCGACGAGCAGCATGGCCCGATTATGGCCCGGACGCGGTATGGTGACGGCGACGGAGCACGTGAACCCTAGCCGTTTGCGAATATCTCCCCTAGTTGTTCTGAAATCTATCCAATCGAACCACTTCTTGCCCTCTTACGACCACCGTCGTTTCAGCTTGGTTCTCGCCAGCAGCCCACCCAAGTGGTGGGTATCACCGCACAGATTGGCACGTCGATTCGCTGCGTCGCAGGGCATCAAAACTCAGGCGCCGTAAGGCGTCCAAGTGTTTTTCACCTGTACCGCTCGGCGTAACATCTCGTCCGCCGTTGCATCGAGTAAATCGGCGACCCAAGTTTGCTTGAGGTTGGAGATGGAATCAGCCCGAACCGCCGCGCTTAATCCTGGCACGAAGCTCCAAATGGCGTCCACGTCCTCATGTTGGGCCAGCGTCGGAACGACGTCGGGGTGCGGCGCGGTGATGATATTCACGACGCCTGCGGGAACGTCGCTCATTTCAATCAACCGGTACATCTCCACACCTGGAGCAGGGTTAGTAGGACTCGGAACGACGACGACCGCATTGCCTGCGCCAATCGCCGCCGCGACGAGTCGGGCAAGGTCGAGAAGGCAGTTTTCTGCGGGAGCGATGATCCCAATAACCCCGAGCGGCTCGTTAGTGGTGTACGTAAGCACCCGCATCGGAACGGGGTGGACAGATCCGTCAAGCTTGTCGACGCGCGCCGCCAAAGCGAAAACCGCTCGGATTGTCGCGTCAACTTCATCGGCGGAGCCACACGCCGACTCAAAACTGGCTCGCTGCGCCTCCAGGTTCTCCGCAAGAAAATACAAGATTTGCGCACGATTGAAGCTCGTCGCTGCCGACCAGCCACCGGCTGCGGCACGCGCAGCCTCTACTGCATTGCGAATGTCCTTCCGATTCCCGTGCGCGAAGTCCACAGACCCGACTTTGAAGCTGTATCCTGAGTCTGGGCGCACTTGCTTGCCGCCAACGTAGAGCTTGTTGGTGCGATCAATCTCGGGCACGAGCTCGGGCGGCGCGGCGCCAAAGCGCCGGGACTCTGGGCTCGCCGGGCGAACGTACTCACGCAAACCCTCGCGGCCGCCTTCTCGCCCGTAACCGCTTTCGCGGTACCCGCCAAAACCCGATGATGCGTCGAAAAGATTCGTGCAGTTGATCCAGACGGTTCCCGCCTTGATCTTCGCGGCGACATCATGCGCGACGTTCAAATTCTCCGTCCAGACACTCGCAGCGAGCCCGTAAACCGTATTGTTCGCGAGGGCCACGGCCTCGGCCGGTGTTCGGAAAGTCATTGAAACCAACACAGGACCGAATATTTCCACCTGAGCAACCGAAGACGCAGGTGCGACCCCGGAAAGCGAGGTCGGCGGGTAGTACCAGCCGTCGACCGGCAGCATGCATTCGGTTTGATAAAGCTCTGCCCCTTCACGGTAGCCCTGCTCCACCAGCAAGCGAATTCTCTCCAGTTGAACCGGAGCGACGATTGCCCCGACGTCGATTGATTTATCGAGAGGATTTCCAACGCGCAACGTGGCCATCCGATCGCGCAGCTTTCGGTGAAGCTTCGGCGAGACGCTCTCTTGGACCAACAGCCGTGATCCCGCACAGCACACCTGCCCTTGATTCAGCCAAATCGCGTCAACGATGCCTTCCACGACGCTATCCAAATCCGAGTCAGCGAATACAACGAACGGAGATTTGCCGCCGAGCTCCAAAGAAAGACGCTTCGTGGTACCGGCGGTGGCAACCCGAATCGCCCGGCCGACCTCGGTCGAACCCGTGAACGCAATCTTGTCGATCTCAGGATGTTCGACGATTAAGCGTCCGGTTTCACCGTCCCCGGTGACGATATTGATGAGGCCAGCGGGGACCTCGGCCTGATCGCAGATCTCGGCAAAAAGCAACGCGGTCAACGGCGTGAACTCCGCCGGTTTCAGGATAACCGCGTTGCCCATCGCGAGCGCGGGAGCGATCTTCCAAGCAAGCATCAAGAGTGGGAAGTTCCAAGGAATTATTTGGCCGCAAACGCCTACTGGCGAGCACCCTGGAACAAGAGATTCCATCGCCTCCGCGCACCCTGCGTGATAGTAAAAGTGTCGCGCGGCGAGCGGAATGTCCAGGTCCCGCGACTCGCGAATCGGCTTGCCGTTGTCAATGGTCTCCAAAACCGCGAACAGGCGACTGTGGCGTTGGAGCAGCCTGGCCAGCGCGTACAAAAGCTTTGCCCGTTCGAAACCCGATTGCCGCGCCCACTGGCCTTGGGCCTTCTTTGCGGCAGCGACCGCGCGGTCGATATCGGCCCTGCCGCACTGAGCGACATTGGCAATCACCTTGCCCGTCGCCGGATTGAAAACTTCAAACGTCGCGCCTGCTTTATCGAACTTGCCGTCGATATACGGACCAAAATTTCGGCCGCGCGCATCCAGCCACTGATTTACGAGATCAGCGGTCTCCGGTGCGGGACCGTAGGCCATCGTGCGAAAGATTTCCGCGACGCTCATTACCGTATTGTGACGCACCTCGCAGATTCAAACGCGGTACATTTAGGCCATGAAGAAATCTTGGTCGGAGAAATTTGAGAATGGCCGAGAACCGAAGATCGTCACGTTGGAGAAGCCCATGAGTGAGGTCCCGGCAGGATCGAAGCTCCTCATCTCTTCGCCTGCAGAGATCGATGCCTTTGTTCGCGAATTGCCCCCGGGAAAGTTTGTTAACACCAAGCACATTCGAGATGCGTTGGCGACTAGGCACGAGGCCGATGCAACCTGCCCCTTAACCACCGGCATCTTCCTTCGAATCGTGACCGAATGCGCCCTAGAGCAGCTCGAAGCGGGCATGCCTACCCAGGAAGTGACACCGTTCTGGCGTGCGATTGACCCTAAGAGTCCGCTTGCCCGAAAGGTTTCTTGTGGGACTGAGAAAATCAGGACCTTGCGAGCTGCCGAAACGGCCCAATGAAGGCTTTTGCATAGGAACCCTCTAGTTCCGCCACTCGTCCATCCAATACAGAAGTAACGGAGGCAATAAGTGGCACAAAATATCAATGGCAACCATCCGCTCAGAGTCGTCTTTGCCGAGATCGTTGAAGAGGCATTCGCGCCGCATACGGAGCGCGAAGACGTAAAGAATTACGTGACGGATCTCCTCGTGCGATTCATGCACGAGGACGATGTCTACAAGCTGAGAGATGCCCACGGCCGCCGCATAGAGTCTCTAGCTGAAATGATCGCTGAGGGCGACATTCGCCTCCGCGCCGAGTCTTTTGAACGAGAACGCGAAGTCAATCAGCACATCGGTGATTTCCTGCTGTTCTGGACGGGAATGTTTCCGGAGCGCCCGATTGACGGCATTGCCAGTCGAGTGATCGACCCGTTACGCCAAGGCAGTTTTAGCTATTACGTTGCGAGCAGTTTTGACCACCCGCCATACACCGAGCAATCACGGACGCTCCTTGAGCTCAGCGAGGGCTTCCGGGCGTACATGGAAGGTCTGCACACCGTGCGACGGCTTGTCCAGCCTCGCGCCGCGTAAATTCGAACCAAAGCGGTGGGTCGGCCCCAAGCTCCTTCCCAATGAGCTACGGTTTTCCGGCGGAGGCGATCACAGTTCATCGGCCTCAGGCCGCTCGAAGACCGCGTCCCACTGCCGCATTCTTTCGGCGGTGACATGGAAGCAGCCAGCGGGAAGTTCAGCGTTTCTGCATTCGATGCGATCGAGAAGGACCTCGATCGGAACATCAAGGTAGCAGAGTTTGGTATCGGCACGGACTTCTGCTGCCCTCGCGCGAAAGTCGTCGCGTTCACGGCGCGACCACACACCAAAGTCGAGTACGACGTTGATTCCTAGTTCCAGGGCTCGCCGTGCGGTCTGCCACTGAACCGTTTCGACGGGATCGCGCGCGGCGTCCAGCGTGGCTTCTAGAATATCCGTACCGTAGATCGTCTGAATCCATTCGTCTGGCGAGAATCGGATAGCGGAGTGCTCTCGTTCCAGTTGTTTGGCGAGGGTGGTCTTACCGGAGCCCGGTAGTCCGCACAGCAGATACATCGTGGCCATCGGTGAAAAAGATAGCATACGGGCGGGAGGTTTCCGCTCGTGCTTGTCGTTTCATTGCATCGTAAAGATGGACTTTTGCTGCTTGATTCTCTACAAAACCTCCAGGCTTGACGCAGCACCGAGATCCTTCACCATATCCTTCAGGGGGGAGCAAGGCGGGTTCTGTCCCGCCCAGGATGGGGGTCAGAATTGCGAATTCGGGCAAACGCGACTGTCCTCGGCGTTGGACTCTTCCTAGCTAACTATCTACAACCCCCCAGGCTTGCAGGAATGAAGACAGCGTTGAGCGCTGTTACCCCCATCCTGGCGGGCAAGAGCCGACTCTCTCCGATCCGAAGAGCGTACTCACGTGGGACGAAATCGCCAAAGGCGGCGTCAAACCAACATGCGATTCGTGATTGTGCTCTCCGCGCTTGCGGCGACAGCCTCGAGCTACGCGGGACCACTGACCGGAGTATTCGTGGGAAATAGCCACACAGGGATGCACGATATTCCCACGATGGTTGCACGACTCCTTAGCTCGGCAAACATCACGGCAAAGTTCGAATATCGGCCGTGCTCGTGGCTTGACGGAGTTGCCGAAATGCGCTTTGAGACCAAGCCCAACATCGTCGTCCTTCAGGCGCAGCGTATCAGCATGTCACACACGCGGAACTACTCCCGCGACGCGGCGATCGCTCTTGCCAAGCGAGCAAGGGCCGCAGGCGCGCAGGTGTATTTGTACAGCGAGTTTCCGATGCAGGGCGTGGACGAGACAGGCTACATCGAAGATGTCTACCGCGACATAGCCACTCGCGGCACGGGAAAGATTGTGCCCGTTGGCAGAGCATGGGATCGGGCGATTAAGCGCGGCCTCAAAGGTCCGCTTTGGGCCGGGGACGGGAATCACCAGGACGAGCGAGGAGCCGTTCTCACGTCGATCGTTTTCTATTTCCGCATAGTCGGGCCCGACGCAAAACAGCCGCAGCTTCCCTCCACTCCGCACTTGGACGCAACCTCGGCGAGCCTCATGATCGAAGCCGCCCGAACCGCGGTACGTGACGAAATCAAACGAGCCGGCGCGTGACCAACCCGAGGCGAATCGCAATCATCGGCAATGGCGGGGGCGGCAAGACCGGCATCGCCCTGGCCCTTCATCAAGCGCGACACTTGCCATTGCATGAGGTCGACTGCATCCAATTTGGACCTAACTGGTCGCGAGTGCCTGAAACTCGTGTGCGCTCGGAAATAGATGCGATCATAGACGAGCCCGAGTGGATTCTCGATGGATTCGGGCCGCCCGACACGATTCAACATCGCTTCGACCGAGCGGATCAAATCATCTTTGTAGACATGCCGCTTTGGGTGCACTATTGGTGGGCGATGAAACGCCAGATTGACGCACATCTCGGCGCGCAGCGAGTTGGCGGACCGCCCGATTGCGACCTTCGGCTCGTGGACAAGGAGATGTGCGAGGCCCTGTGGCTGGTCCATACAGAGATTCGACCCAAACTTCTCCTCGACCTTGAACCTCACGGGGCAAAACTTGTGCGACTAACATCACCAGAGGCGGTGACCGAGTACACGGCGACAATTGTTCCACGTGGAACATTGCGATCGAGCCCTTAGGTGCACAATGACCCCATGCGTCGCTCGCTGAGGTTCTGGCCCCTCCTTGCCACGATCTATTTCTGCGTATGCGGCGGTCCGTATGGGCTTGAACCCGTTTTTCAGGCGGGTAAAGGCATTGGACTGCTACTCATCCTCATCACGCCTATCATCTGGGCCCTGCCTGCTGCGCTCATGAGCGCAGAACTCACGGCGGCTTTCCCTAGCGAAGGTGGTTATTACGTCTGGGTCAAGCGCGCCATGGGACCCTTCGCGGGCTATCTCTGCGGAATGTGGACTTGGCTATACGCGTGGATCGATGTAGCCATCTATCCTGGACTGTTCGCCAAGAACTTCTCGAACCTGCTCGCCATGTTGGGACGCGAGAACTCCATCGGTGACAACGAGTTTCAGCGATGGCTGATCGGGCTTCTGGTGATCGTCCCGTTCACTTGGCTCAACATCCGGGGCACTAAGAAGGTCGGCGCGAGTTCAATGATCATGTTCGCGGTCCTCGTGCTACCTTTTGTCGCGATGGTTGCGTGGGGAATTCCTGCTTTTGTCGCTCACCCCGCCGCCGCTCTCACGCCCCTTAGTGCCGATAGCGCCGCCGCACAGAACTCTTTCAGCATCGGACTCTTCGCGGTCATGTGGAACTACCTCGGGTGGGATTCCATGTCGACTATCGCCGAAGAGGTCGAGCAACCGTCCGTGAACTACCCAAGAGCACTGCTCCTTGGAGTTGGACTCGTGACGCTGACGTACATGCTGCCTGCACTGGTAGGCCTTGCGGTCATGCCAAATCCCGCCGATTGGAAGGAGGGAAGTTGGTCACATATCGCAGAGCTCATTGGCGGTCGCGCGCTCGGAATTGCCGTCGCTACGGCGGGACTTCTGAGTGCGGCGGGGCTGTTCGCCTCGTCATTGCTCGCGAGTTCGCGAATTCCATTCGTCCTCGCGGACGATGACTTCCTTCCGAGGTGGCTACACGGATTGCATCCGAGATTCGGAACACCGGCGCGCGCAATTTTGGTCAGCGCGGCCTTCTACACCTTGTTCAGCTTTGGGCGTTTCGACACGCTAACCACCGCCGATGTCGTGATGTACTCGGCGGCTCTGGTGCTTGAGTTTGCGGCTCTCGTAATACTCCGAATCCGGGAGCCAGAGGCGCCTCGTCCGTTTCGCATTCCTGGCGGCTGGGCAGTTTTGGCACCACTTACAGTGTTGCCAACCGCGTTGGTCGGCTTTGCGGTAGTGAGTCAATATCGCGCCGAAGGCGCGAAATCGATCGTGATCCCGATCGTAGCGGCGGCCCTTGTCGTCGCGATTTATCCCCTGCTTAGGCGGCTCGGGGCACGTCCGGCTGCTGCTCCTGGTTGAGAACTTCTACAAATTTCAGGGCGAGTTCCGGGTCGAATTGGTGGCCCGCTCCCTTTATGATCTGCTCAATAGCGACGTCGTGGCCCATGCCCTTTCGGTATGAGCGATCGCTCGTCATCGCATCGTACGAGTCGGCGACCGCGAGGATTCTCGCGACAAGTGGTATTGCCTCGCCTGCGATACAGTCCGGATAACCTTTGCCATCCCATCGTTCGTGGTGATGACGGATTCCCGGCAACGTATCGCGTAATTGCGGAATCTGAGCAACAATCTTTTCCCCGAGTTCCGGGTGCTTTCTGATCAACTCGAACTCCTGCTCTGTTAATCGACCGGTCTTCTTGAGCACGACATCGGGAACACCGATTTTGCCGACGTCGTGGAGCGTCCCGGACGTGTAAACCAGGTTGACAAAGCCGTCGTCGTAGTCCAGGGCTTTGGCGAGGCTCGCGGCGTATTCGGCGACCCGCCGACTGTGACCACGCGTGTACTCATCCTTGGCATCGACAGCTTCGGCAAGCGCTTTGACCGCCGAGTAGCTGCTGTGATGAACAAACCGCTGCAATTCGACTTCATCGCCCGTGAAGTCGAATGATTCGAAAACTCGCACACGGTTGCGGCCACCCTCCTTTGCTTGAGAGACTGCGATCTCAGCCGCGAGCACCAGCAAATCGAGCCGCTTGGTCTGCTCGTTTAGCAAGGCGACGCCCACACTGGCCGTCACGGGCGTCTCAACATGTATCTGTTCGCGCACGCGCTCGGCGATGTCCTCGCCCTCTGCCGAGTCGACGATGAGAGCAAACTCATTTCCACCGTAGCGACCGCAACGCTGGCCATCCGTCACATACCGGCGCACGATTCGCGCGATGTCCTTCAGGACCCCGTCCGCCATGTCGGGTCCACTTCGTTGATTGAACTTTTCGAATCCGTCTAGATCAATCAGCACCAGGGCCATGCCTCGTTCTTCGGCCAAAGACTCCTGAACGACGAGCGCCAAAGACTCCCTAAATGTCCGGTGATTCTGCAATTCGGTCAGGGGGTCGACATGCAGCATCGTAAGAAGCCGCTCGTTGCCTTCGCGGATACTCAGCGCCATTTCGTCAAATGACCGTTGCAGGAATCCAATCTCATCGTCGCTAACAATGAGTTGCCGCTCAGGCCAACGTCCGTGCGCCATCTCGTGCGCTGCTTCTGCTAGCCGCTGCAAAGGGTGGGCCAACGAGTAAGCGATTGCGGAGCTGCTAAGGACGAGCACAATCAAACTCGAAACCAGGAGCACGATTAGCCCGCGGGTAAGTACCATGAACGGTCGAGAGACGTCATCACTTGGAATTAGGGCGATTCCTTCAATGGGGAAGGAGGAGTAAGTTTGCGGCAGTTCAAACTTGGAGCCAACGTAAGAACGATCTCCGAGGTCGAGACTGTCGAAACTTTGTTGGCCAGGTGCGCTAGTGAGGCGCGTGTCGGAAGCCGCGATGACATGTCGACCTTCCGTAAATGCGATCACCGCACCAGCACTCTTGGCGACATTGTCAACGAAGCTGTGGTCTACCCACTTACCGGTTTCCACCGTCGCCAGTACGTAGTCACCAAGCCGAATCGGAGACGCAGATACCACCGCAGGACGGCCGCCAATGAACTCAATGCCCGCTCTGCCGATGCCAACCTTCGCAGAAGAGATGGTCGAACAACCCGAGAGGTCAGCGCCGGCTATCAGGCGAGATGTGCTGCTTCCCCGTACGGAGCCCCGGCTATCCGTCAGCGAGTACCAGTCGCAAAACTGCGAGCGCTTTAATGACTTCAAGACGTCCGCGATAGAAACGGAGTTCACGGCTTCGTTCCCGGCAATGCTGCGGATGCCGGGGTGGGTCGACAGATACTCTGATTCGAACTTGAGAACGGACATCTCATGCTCGATGTTGGTCGATGCCGCCGCTATGGAGCGGTTCGTAGCTTCCGCAGTCGCGACACCCAATTGGTGACGCATGATGGCGTGAACCATAAAAATTGCGGTGCAAATGATGACGGCAAAAGTCACGCACATGTGCGCGAGGATGCGGGTTCGAATACTTCGCTTGGCGTGTCTCTTCATCGACGTAGCTTGAGTTCAAGGGGTGCAAATGACGAAACGCTGACGCGCTCACGGACTTTGCGACCAGATTCGTGCCATACGCACACCGTGTAGGTTCCCGGGGTTACGTTCGGAATCGTAAAGTGACCCTTCCCATCCGACATCGCAAAGTAAGCCGTGTCCAC
>JBBRML010000014.1:0-55467 GCA_038230855.1 Fimbriimonadales bacterium
ATTGAGCCTGGCTCTCCTTGGCAGAACGGATATGTAGAGAGCTTCTTTGACAAGCTGCGCGATGAGCTCTTGAACCGCGAGATCTATTCAAGTGGCGCCGAGTTACAGGCAAGTCTCGACACGCACCTGGAGTTTTACAACCAGAAGAGGCCGCACCGAAGTTTGCAGGGGCTCGCCCCTGCAAACTTCAAAGAGCGGACTTCAAACACAATACAGGAGGCGGAAACACTAACACTCTAGCCTGGACTAGAAATGGGGACCAGCCAAGGCAAAGCAAAAGACACGGACCGCATAGCGCAGTCAATTCAAACTACCTTCCGGGGTTTTCATGCATTTTGAGTAAGCGAACGGTCGCAAGTCCACTGAAGTTTGGCACACGACCAGTCGGTCTCCGGTGTATCGATCCGAGGAACGAGCTATCCGCTCCAGCCAAATCATCGTCAAAAGCATTCATGCCTACTCACTCGTCAGGTTGTTTCCGTCCTAAGCGAAAAATAACGAAAATGCTGGCCGCGCAAATCGGCAACAGGATCGCCACTCTCAGTGGCGCTCCCTGTTCTGCGTACATGCGACCTGGATGCGCTGGGTCCTTATTATCAAGGATGAGCCAACCGGTGGCCATTGGGATGTCCCACACGATTAGCCGATACGCACTCCACAGGCCGCAACAGATGCTTAGCCAAAGCAGTGTCTTTGTTGGTTTGGGTTCAGTCATAGTCCCTTCGATGAGATGCAGTCGGCCAAATTATTGCCTTGATCATCAAAAAACGACTTGCTGCAAAAGTGAGTCATTTCTTGAATGATGGTCCATTCCGTCGAGATGTTGTCGCTCGCCCCGTCCAGTACATATTGCCAAAGCACACGAGAGACTTGGGCCGTGCCTTTTGCACGATGGCCCCAGCCAGATTCACCGTTACCATGCCGAGCGCAAATCGTGATTGCATTCGGGCTGCTTTGGCGTGGCTGGTCATCGTTTAGGCAACGGGCCCTGCCGTAGGTAATTCACTCCTTGCGAAAGTGCCGCGTCTGCTTTCCGAATTTCAACTGGGTCGCCACCAGTGATTGCACCCAGTAACTTAGCAGACGTCACCAGCATAAGTTGGTCCGCGTGATCGGTGACGATGTATGCCCAGAACAGCGCCGAACGCAACTCCTGAGCTAGTACCACCATTGACTAACGTTCCGGTGCAACGGTAACGTGTGGAACAAGACGTTCAGCAACCTTGATAAGTTGACTGTACGAACTTCGCCAATACGACACCTTGATCAGTATTGAGGCCATTGAAGACGCTATGTTTTCCTTCGGATCATATTGTGAAGTCGCATAATCGAAAATGATCTGTGCAAATTCATCTGATATCGGGTTGGACGGCAAAACCAACTGCAAGTGGAATTTTTCTGAGTGTATTGAATCATTTCATACTCGACATGGCAGTTGAGCTTAACGAGCTCTTCGAGTAGTTTGTTTCTCATCGCGATCTTAGAGCTGCCCCAAGTAGTCGGTTCCGTCCCAGATGCATGTTCCGACATGTATGCGTAACGCTTGACGTGAACTTCGGAGGGCATCTACCCAATAAGAATCCGTCCTCACTTCTCCGTCAGGGATGGTCATCTTGATGATCCGAGTTTTGTGCTCATAAAGATACGTTCTGAAAAGACGGTTCTTGTCACTGATCCGTAAAGATGGTCACGTCTCGCCCATGGCGCGCGACGGCCTGCGCTGGAGTCACCGACCAGTCTTCCTCTCCCGCCAAAACGCGACCCAGAGCCTCCGCCTTGTCGGCACCCGTGACCAGAAACCAAACGTGAGCCGCCGCATTCATGTACATCGGGGTCAACGTAATGCGGTCTGGAGCATTTACCGGCGCCCGAGACGCGACAACCGACAAACTCTCCTCAAAGACGCACGGCTCACCCGGAAACAGCGAAGCCGTATGCCCGTCCGTGCCAAGGCCCAACATCACCAGATCCATGTCAGCCGCCGCCGGAAGAATCGCCGCATACGCCGCCGCACTGGTCTCCGGCGTATCCGTCGTCACCATCCCATAGATCGCTTTGGCACTGATGTGATCGAGCAGGGCCAGCCGCGCCGCCCGCTCGTTGCTCTGCTCATCGGTCGGCAGAACAAAGCGCTCGTCGCTAAAATAGAATTCGACCTTGTTCCAAGGAACGGTCGCTTCCCGCAGCATTTCGTACATGCGTTTCGGCGTCGAACCACCGGCGAGTGCAACCCGAAACACATTTCGAGCATTGATGCATTCATTAGCTAACCTAATGAATGCATCGACCGCCTCTGCCGCGACGATCACCGCGGAAGGGAACCTAAGGACCTTCATAGTTTCGGCATTGGGTTATGCCAGCTACGACCGTCACGCGCGAGCAACATATCTGCCACTTCCGGCCCCCATGTTCCCGCCGAGTAGTTCGGGAATGATGACGACGAATGACCTTCCCACAACTGCAGAATGGGATCGATGATCTCCCACGCCGCATGCTCTTGGTCAGACCGCATGAACAAGGTCGTGTCCCCTTCGATGACTTCCTGAAGCAGCGTCTCGTATGCCTCGCGCGACTGCGCATGAAAGGCTTCGCCGTAATTGAAATCCATGCTGACTGCGCGTAACCGCATGCCAGAGCCGGGCTCCTTTGCCTGAAACCGGAGCACGATCTCCTCTTCTGGCTGAATATTGATAATCAACCGATTCGGCTCGAAGTTGTCCGTCGCCTGCGGCGGAAACATGCGGTGCGGAACCGGGCGGAACACCACGACGATCTGTGAAAGCTTGCGGGGAAGACGCTTGCCCGTGCGCAGGTAAAACGGCACATCCTGCCAACGCCAGTTATCGATATGTAACTTCAGAGCCGCGTAGGTTTCCGTCGAAGATTGCGGGTCGACCCCGGTCTCCTGGCGATAACCAGGAACGATCTTGCCTTCGATGCTGCCCGCGGCATATTGGCCCCGGATCGAAAACGAATGCGGGTCTGCGATCGGCATTTGCCGCACCGCTTTCAAGACGTCTACCTTCCGATTTCGGAGCTCTTCGGCCTCGTAGCACACCAACGGCTCCATTGCCACCAAGCAGAGCAGCTGCAGCAAGTGGTTCTGCACCATATCGCGCAGCGCTCCGGATGTCTCGTAATATCCGCCGCGCGAGCCGACGCCATCATCTTCCGCAACCGTAATCTGAACATGGTCGACGTAGCGTCGATTCCAGATCGGCTCGTAAAGGGCATTTGCAAAGCGGAGAGCAAGGATGTTCTGAACCGTCTCCTTGCCCAGATAGTGGTCAATTCGGTAAATCTGGTTCTCGCGAAAGGCGGAAAGCAGTTGCGTATTGAGCGACTCGGCCGACGCCAAGTCGCGGCCAAACGGCTTCTCGATCACGATTCGATCGCGTTCGGTATCGCTCGAGAGTCCTGCTGCCCCCAACTGACCGGCGATCAACCCAAAAATTTCGGGCGGAGTCGAGAGGTAGTAAACGCAGGATGGCTTTTCGCCAAACTCCTCGGTTGCCTTGGCGACTCGCTTGGATAGCGCGGTGTAGGTCGCCGAGTCGTCAAACCCGCCACAAATGTATTCAATACGACTCGCGAACTCTTTCCACAACGCCGCGTCAGGGGTGCCTCGACGCGAATACTTCGCCATCGCTTCTTCGACCTCGGCGCGAAATATTTCTTGGTCACCGCGGCGGGCCACGCCAACGATGACGAAGTTCGCGGGCATCTGCTTGTCAACAAAGAGGTTGTAAAGCGCAGGCACGAGCTTGCGCTTCGTCAGATCTCCGGTTGCTCCGAAAATCGCTACTACGACTGGCGGCAGCTTCACCGTCACTCCGCCACCCATTGAGTGTGGAACGAGCCTTCACGATCAAGCCGCTCGTACGTATGGGCGCCGAACAGATCGCGTTGCGATTGAATCAGGTTTGCCGGCAATCGGGCCGTGCGGAAACCTTCGAAGTAGGCCAGCGAGGCCGCCAAGGACGGCACCGCAACTCCCGCGCTTGCCGCGTCGCCCACCACGATGCGGAGCCCACCGATGCTGCCTTGCACGTCTTTCGCAACGGCAGGGTCGAGTAGCAAGTTTTGTAACGTCGGATTGCCCGCATAAGCCGCCCGCATCGGTTCCAGCATCGCCGCGCGGATAATGCATCCCGCCCTCCAGACTTGAGCGACGGTTGGCAGATCCGTCTCGAAGCCGTAGTCTCGCGAGGCAACCTGAATTTGCGCGAGGCCTTGCGCGTACGAGATATAGCTCGCTGCGAAGTACGCCTGCTCTAGCGCGTCCAGCGTCAAAGTAACTTCGGCCGAAGGCGATGGATACATCGCGGCGGCCGCGGTTCGTTGGTCCTTGTATTCCGATAACTCGCGTGCCGTCACTGCTGCGTCGATAGTAGGAATCGGAAGTCCAAGGTCCATGGCGTCTTGCGATGTCCACTTTCCGGTTCCTTTGGCGCGTGCCTTGTCCGAGACGATGTCAACCAAGTCTCCCGGCCCGAGCGGATCTTTGGTTCGCAGAATGTGTACCGTGATATCGATCAAGAAGCTCTGGAGTCGGCCCGCGTTCCATTTCTCAAATGCATCCGCCATCTGCGCGTTGGAGAGGCCGAGCCGCCGCTTCATCAGGTCGTAGACTTCGGCGAGCATTTGCATCAGGCCGTACTCGATGCCGTTGTGCACCATTTTTACGTAGTGCCCAGCCGCTCCATTGCCCATCAGCGCGACACACGGCTCACCGTTGTACTTCGCCGACGCACTTTCGAGCAGGCCGCGAATGCGCTCATAGTCCGCCGCCGAGCCACCCGGCATCATGCTCGGTCCACGCCTCGCTCCGCTCTCGCCCCCCGAAACTCCCATTCCGATGAATCCAAGGCCCTTTGCTTTCAGCTCTTCCACGCGTCGCGTCGTGTCTTTGTAAAAGCTATTTCCACCGTCCACGATGAAGTCGCCCTGCTCAAGGAAAGGCAACAAATCCTTAATCACGCCGTCGACCGCTTTGCCCGCCGGGACGAGCAGCATGACCACCCGTGGCTTGCGAAGCGCCAAAACAAACTCCTGAAGATCGCCAAAGCCACCGAGGTTCGCCAGCGGATTCTCCAGCAACTTGGCCACCTTCGCTTCGTCACGGCTATAGCCCGCCACCGCGTTTCCGTGGTCCGCCATGTTGAGGAGAAGGTTCATCCCCATTGTGCCGAGACCCATCAGGCCAAGGTCGAATTGTGCAACTTTACTCATTTATAATTGTCTCTAATGCAACCAAGCTTCGGCGACTTTGCTGAGCTCTTCCAGTCCGGCGATGAGATCGCCATTGATGTGAATGCGGAGAGTGTGGCGTCCTTTATTGCGCAGCGCGGCTAAGTCTCCGGCGGCCTGCGCGTTGATGAATTCACCCCAAGTGAGTTGGCCCTCTGCAATCGACGCGTCTTGCTTATGATCCCCGGTGATCTGGATGAAGTAGCCATTGTTTGGACCGCCTTTGTGAAACTGCCCGGTACTGTGCAAGAACCGTGGACCCAACCCCATGGTCGTTGCTCCGCATAGCCCATCCTTGAACTTATTTTGGAGGGCACGCAGCCGATCAACGATCTCAGGGCGATCGGGCAGAAATGCCATGAGCGCCACGAAATCGTTTGGGCCAAATTGCCGGAAGAATGCGCGCAGGATCTTTTCGGATTCCAGTGCATTCGAGTCCGCATACCACGTCAACGCGCCGTTCCGAACGCCCGTGGACGAGCCTGGAAGCTTTCCGGTCTCGCGGTATTTCCGGATGTACTCCTTCGTAATATCTTTGCTCTCTTGCACATTGGGCTGATCAAAGGGGTTGATTTCGAGCACGACCCCGACGAGGGCGGTCGCGATCTCCCATCGCATAAATTCCTGGGCGATGGAGTACCGATCCGCGAGCACGATGTCGATTACGGGATGGTTTGCTGCCCGCAATTTTGCGAGCGCGGGCGCGTGGCTTTCGTCATCCTGAAATCGAATGGAAGCGAAGACCCGGTCGTGGCCGTAATTTTTAGGGTCGGACAGGGTCTCTCCGGCGACAGGAAGCACGCCCCGACCCAACTTGCCCGTACTCTCCGCAATCAGCTGTTCCAGCCATAGGCCGAGCGGGTACAGCTCCTCAGAGACGGCAAACGACAACTTATTTCTGCCTTGCTTCGCAAATTCACCCAGGGCCGCGCCTAATTCAATCGCGGGCGCCGAGTCGTCGATGATTGCCTGTGCCGCATCCAACAGTAGGTTGATGTCGAGTCCCATCAGCGCGGCGGGCACGAGCCCAAAGTAGCTGAGGGCCGAATACCTTCCCCCGATGTCCGCAAAGTTCTCGAACACGCGTCGAAAGCCCCGCTCGCGCGCCGATTTGCCAAGCTCGCTTCCCGGATCGGTGATCGCCACAAATTGCGCGCCGTTGGGAGCATTCGACCAGAGGTAATCGTCAAACGCGCCCGGTTCCGCCGTAGTCCCGGACTTGCTTGCGATGATGAAAAGGGTCTTGCTAATGTCGGTGGCCGTGATCGCCAACACGGATGCCGGATGCGTTAGGTCGAGGACGGTTAGCCGAATGGCCGGCGACGTTGCGACACATGAAGCCAGAACGAGAGGCGCGAGCGACGACCCGCCCATCCCGCACAAAACGACACGTTTGAAACCGGCGTCCTTTATCTCGGCGGCGAATCCTTCTAGCTCAGCCACGCGGCTGCGCATCGTCGCGACGAGGTCGATCCAGCCCATCCACGGTGCAACCGCAGCCGCAAGGCCATCACCCCATAAAGTGGCATCTTTTTCCCAAAATCGTCGCTTGGCGTCGAGTTCAGTTAAGGTGGTTTGGCGCTCGGCAACGGCTTTTGCGAGGAGGCCGCAGTCAATGGTTTGCGGGTTCAGCGGCGCGGGCATCGGTGGCAATAACGATACCGCGTTATTGCCAAATTGTGCTTACGCCGCTAGCTTCCGGACCGCGTCAACAATAGCGTACCGGGCCTCGCGAGGGTGGGTCGAAATCTGCTGAGCGAGCCAAAGCGCGAGTTCCGCGTCTGTCGCTTCGTGAACGAGATCGATCTCCGACCCGTTGATGTCAACCGTGATCCCGGAGCGCTCAGCTACCTGGTCCAGCGGACTAAATAGATGAACCCCTTCCGGGACCGAGTCCAGGGTTAAAGCAGAATGCACGTCGGCCGCCCTCCACTTCTCTAGGAACAGCTTCTCATTGCGGCACAGATTTTCGTCGTAGGCGATGTTTAGCGCCTTGAAGGTCGACGACCCTTCGTGGTGCAGATACGCGCCGTCGACGATCCACATCGTGTATCCCGCAAGCCGCATACGCACGTTAAAGTCATCGTCTTCAAAATTGCCGAGACCGAACCGCGGATCGAAGCCTCCGATCGTTTGGATGCAATGGGGATCGCAAAGAAAGAAGAGTCCACGGATCTGAATGGCAGGGGTCGCCGAAGAATGGTGAGCTCGGTGCCAGCTCTCCGCGAAATTCATCATCGCAATGTAGTCGGTGTACCGGCCGATGTCGACCATTTGCAGGCCCGCGACCGCGTTGCTGACCGGAGCGACCATCCCGGGGTTTTGGCCCGCACGTTGCAGTTCGGCGTAGGCGGTTACTTGCTGTGAAATGCAGTCCACGGCCGGAATGACATCGTCATTCGTCACGCCCACCAAATCGTACGTCCCACGCTTGAGCAAGAATTCGAGTCCGCGGTTTGCGCCGCGCCCGTAGCCGACGTTTTGATCGAGCTCGACGAGATGGCAAACGTGACTGGCCGCCCGTTGGAATTCGCGCAGCTTTTGAAGTGAGTCTGGAGACGAACCGTTCGCGATGAGACAAACCTCGACGCGACCTGGATACGTTCGACCGATGCCGGCAATCGCGTCAACTGCGCGCGCGGCCTCGTTGACCGTCGGCATTGCAAGTCCGATTGCAGGCCAGTGGGGCAGTTCTACATCGCCGATCACCGCAATCGTGCTCATCGCTGCCTCGTCGACGCCCTCGACAATGCGCCCCGGCCATTGCGGCTCTTGGGAGAGAAACTGAATGCGTCGGCCCGCAAACTTCGCCTTTATGAGCTCGACGAATTCGAATGGCGACCACTCGCGCCGTCGGAATTCGTTGATCGGTCGGTGTTGCAAAGAATTATTGGGCGAGTGAATGAGGCGATTGAAAGCGGAAACGACGACCGTTCCCGCGCAGTACTTCGCCGCATCCAAAAATGCTTCCGGGTTGGCTAGGTGCTCCAGCGTCGCAAAGCAGAGCACGAGGTCTGCTTCCGAGTAGTCGACGTCACAGACATCACCCTGTGCGAATCGTGTGTCGGGATAGCGTTCCGCCGCGTACTGGACGCATTCTTGGGACGATTCCACGCCCAAAGTGGCGATCGCAAAGTTGGATGCGTACGCCGTTCCATATCCTTCCCCGAATCCGGCGTCGATGATGTTCTTTCCCGCATAAAACGGCCGGAAGAAGAGATAGGGCTGCCAATGAATCGTCTCGACGGCGGCATCGCAGGCAAAGGGCACCATGCGCTCGCCAGTGTAAGGAAGGGTGGGGATTGGAGAATTCATGCGTACCTAGTAAAAATATCGGCCCAATTGTTCCCGTCTGTAGCGAAACGCCTTCGAATTTGGTCGCGCGGCGCCGGTGGCTAGGCCTCGGCACAATAAACGGGTAGGTTTCACAAATGCACCCGACCGGACACAACACCGTTCGCTCCATCGGCGACACGATCTACCGCGGTGAAATTCCCAACTTGCCGGTTCCGGCGGAGTTCGACCTCGCCGCGGCCATCGCCGCGATGCATCGGGACGGGTATTGCATCATTCCGCGAGTGCTCGATGCCGACGGCGTTAAGCATTTCCGGAACAAGATCGACGCTTCGGGCGGTCCTGACCAGCAATATGAAGTCGAAAACTGGTGCTTCAACAAACAGCTTCAATCCGACTACATGAATGACTTGGACATGGTTCACCTGACCGACAAACCAGAAGCGATCGGCGTGCTTGAAGGGTGCATGGGCGAGTTTTTTCAGGTGGTCGGCGGCAGCATGTGGGTGACCGGTCGTGGCCGCCAGATGGGAATACACATCGACTTCTTGCCTTTCCCGCTCCCGGAGGACATCGCGAACGATCCGCGCGTGACGATCCCGATTTTTATGGCGACCGCGCACTACTATTTGGACGATCTCACATTGGAGCTTGGTCCGACGACCGTGATCCCCGGCTCGCACCGGGCGGGTCGTGCACCCGAGAATGAGACTTCGTACCGGGGCGTTGTGCCACACGCGGCGATGCTAAAGGCGGGCGACGTCTGCTTGTTTCGGAGCGACCTTTGGCACGCGGCGGCGATGAACACGAGCGAACGCCGGCGATACATGATTCAGGTCCATTACGCGCACTCGACGCTGGGGAAGTGGTTCCCGCAGGCCGAGTTTGACAAATACTGGTCACCGGAAGTGCTTGCCGCGCTGACGCAGTTGCAGCGGCGACTTCTGGGCCGTCCGCGCCACCCGTAATTCCGGCGGTCGCTTAACGATCGAAGCCAGCAAACGAACGCCTCAGCATGGTTCTTCGAAGAAGGGTTTGGTTCATCATCGCGGGCACCGCCACCGACCGAATATCATTGGGGTGTGCCCAATCGCTTGGCGACCGCCCCATCTCTGTATCTCCGACAACACGCAACGAATCCAATCGACTGGATGGAGTGGGGAAGCGAGGCCTTTGATCGGGCTCGCACCGAAGGGAAACCGATTTTCCTCAGCATTGGCTACTCCTCCTGTCACTGGTGCCACGTCATGGCCCACGAGTGCTTCGAATCAGCCGACGTGGCGGCGATCCTCAATGAGAGCTTTGTCGCCATCAAAGTAGATCGAGAGGAACGGCCTGACGTAGATGACACCTACATGACGGCCGTCCAACTCTCGACCGGTCGCGGCGGATGGCCGATGTCCCTGTTTCTAACTGCCGACCGGGCGCCGTTTTTTGCTGGAACCTACATTCCCCGTGAAGACCGTAACGGACAAGCTGGTTTCCTCACGATTTGCCGGCAAATCGCTTCGGTCTGGAAGGACCAACAACACGACGTCGAGGGTTCTGCCAACGAGTTCGCTCAGTCTGTTTCGTCGGCGCTAAGCTCCTCCGTTGAGCCGGAGTTTGATGCGCTAAGTGCGCTCGATATCGAGGATGCTTTTCGTGCGCAACTTGCCGAATTCGACGATGAGCACGGTGGATTTGGAGGGGCACCTAAGTTTCCGCCGCACTCCGCGCTACGCTTCTTGACTCAGTTCTCCAAGAGTAGCTTTGGGAGCGATGTTATGCGCATCAAAGCGCAGTCGATGGTTGCGACAACCTTGACCGCGATGCGCGCGGGAGGGATCCACGATCACGTCGGCGGCGGCTACCACCGTTACTCCACCGATTCTCAATGGCGGCTTCCGCACTTTGAAAAAAACCTGTACGACAACGCGATGATGCTTCTCAATCTTCACGCCGCCGGGCAACCGTGCGCCGACGTCGTGAGGTGGCTCAAGTCGGAGATGAGCGGCGAGGACGGGCTTCTATACGCGGCCATCGACGCCGACACGGAAGGCGAAGGCGAGGGAAGTTTTTACACATGGACCTTGGCAGAGCTGCAAGCGGCCGCTCCCGCGCTCATACGCCCCGCTGGCGCGACCCTGGAGGGCAACTTCGAGGAGGAAGCGTCTCGACGACCTATTGGCCGCAATCTCCTCGCGTTCAAGCCCGGCTTCGATGGTGACTTTACGCCTTTTGTTGCGCTGCGAGCAGAGCGGGTTCCTCCCGCGACAGACCGCAAAGCTCTCGTCGGCTGGAACGGATTGGCGATTTGGGCGCTTGCCGCCGCAGGCGAGACGGACCGCGCCCGGATCGCCGCCGACGCTCTCCTGTCCTACGATCCTTTGCCCCGCATGATCGTAGACGGTCAGGCGTTCGGTCGGGCGTTTCTCGAGGACTATGCTTATCTCATCCGGGGTCTGCTGGAGCTTGGAGATACTCGGGCCGCAAAATATGCCGACGAAATGGTGGATCAATTCTGGGATGAGCTTGGAGGTGGATTTTGGTCGACTGGCTCACACCATGAAACTTTGCTCGGTCGCCAAAAACCCGTCTTCGACAGCCCGTTGCCGAGCGCGAACGCAATCGCCCTAGAGTGCCTGAGCCTCCTCGGTCGCGATGATTTCGCGCGCCGAGGATTGTCCGCGCTGATGGGGTGGATGCATCGAGTTCCGAACGCGACGGAGGCCCTCTTTAGCGTAGCGCTCACGTACGTGTCGAGCGAACCTGAGGTCGAGACTGTCGTCACGCAGACGATGCTGCCGAGTGTCGGCGATGTCGAATTGTCTGTGGATTGGAACAGCTCCGAACGCCGAGGGGTGCTAATGCTCACGATTCCGGAAGGATGGACCGTCGCGACAACGGGCGATTTTGGCCTCACGCTAAGCGCGGAGGTCGGCGAGGTGGACGCAGAAATTCCGAAACAATTCGAATTGATAGGCACAGTCACGATCCCATTCCGCGTGCCGAGCCAACCTATGCCATCAGAACTCATCGTCGATTTCCAAGCATGTTCAGATCACCAGTGCTTGCTTCCGATGACGAGGCGCTTCGACCTAGCTTAACGGCTGCGAATGCTTCGCGCCACCAAGTCCCGCGCCGCAGACGACCAGGTTGGGAACTGGAACTCAAACCCGGCGTTCATCAGCCGCGCAGGTACGACTCGGCGGCTCTTCAGCACCAGCTCGCTCTCCGTCTTCATCAAGAAAGTTCCGATCTCGAGAAGCGGCTTCGGGGTCGGCAGCCCAAACCTCGCTCCCACGGCCTCGCGCAAAACTTGAGCGAATTCAGCTTGGGCCAGAGGGTTCGGCGAACATATGTTGACCGGCCCGCTCATGTCATCATGCTCGATCAGGAAATCGAGGGCGCGGCAATAGTCGACTTCGTGGATCCAAGACACAAACTGATTGCCATCGCCGATCCGACCGAACAGTCCCTTCTTCGCCAGCGAAGCCATGACCGCGAACACACTACCGCGGTCTGGCGACATCGTCATCGAGCTGCGCAGCGCGACCTTGCGTGTAAGTGGTGTTGTCGCTCGATCCAAAGTCTCCTCCCACGCGAGGGCGATGTCAACGCTCACTTGCCACGTGCGCGGCTCTCCAGGCAAATCCCGAGTCGCAAGCGGGGAAGTCTCGTCGTTCGCGGCATCGTATCGGTGCGGATAGATCGTCGCCGTCGATGCCTGCAGCCACAACGCGGGAGGGCGCTTCGCTTGCGCGATAGCCTCACCAATGACGCGAGTCGAATTCACTCGACTGGTCATCATGTCGTCCAGATTCGTCGCCGAGTAACGGCAATTTACCGACCGTCCCGCTAGATTGACAATCACGTCAGCGCCATCAATTTCCGAGCTCCAGTCGCCAAGAGTAGCTCCGTCCCAAGCGACCGCCCGGACGCCGGTGATGCGCTCCGCTCGTCGAGATAGCAAAACTACCTCATCCTTCCTCTTCACGAAATGACGTATTAGTGCCGCACCAACATGCCCCGATCCTCCAGGAATTATAACTTTCATTTTATTCTGAAACTTGTGTCATCATTGTACACGAAGGGCAAGCTGCAATAGAAGTGGAAATGAAACAACGACTCAGGGCCGTCAAGGCTGCGCCCTTGACGTGGGACCCGATCAAAGGCGGACGACGTGGATGGATCTGCTGGGACGATGAAAAAGTGGCGGATATTGGTGCCGATCCGACGGGGGAGCGCTTCAATCTAATCGCCAACCGGATCCTTGCTGGGAACTACTATCCCAAAGACGCGGTGGTGTTATTCGGACGCTTCCGAGACGAGGCAAGAGATCTCCGCGTCGGTGATCGCGTGTTGCAGCGCGCTCCGATCGGGCCCGTTTCTGTCTGGTCAGGGGTCGAGATCTTTTTCGCCGAGCGGACAGCCACCCGCTGTTCGATCGGATATGTTACAACAGCACGCCATCACGGCCGCGGCACTTGGAGGGCAGACCTAGACCGTGTGGGCGACAGACTCCAACTCACGGTCAAATCAACGACCTCGCCGAATTCCGCGCTTTTCTGGCTTGGTTTACCTATCGCCCGATTTTTCCAGCTTCGCGCGCGACGCCGGGCTATCGAAGAATTTCGACGCGCTTAGTGACCAACCGTTATAATCAGTCGCGGATCGTAACGAACGGTGTACGCCGCTCGTAAAACGCTTGACCGCTATGAGAATCGCAACCGCGCTCCTGATCTTATGCGTCGCGCCGCCTAGCCGCGCCCAACTGCCCACGGCTGATGACGTTCGAAAGGCAAGTGCCAGTGCTATAGGCACGATTCAGCCGCGAACCGCACTGGAAGGCACAGCAACGTTGCACGCCTTGCCGCAAAAGTTTCGATTTGACTTTGACGCCCGCGGTAGATACAAGGCCACCATTGCTGGCGACTTGCCACAAGTCGACGCGTACGATGGCAAAGCGGATTGGACCTGCGGGCCGTCAGGCGTCCCTCACCCGACCGCGTTGCTGCAGCAGGAGACGACTCGACTCGCATCCTGGATCATCTCCGGGTTTTGGACGAACGCCACGGCTCCGCTCCGCTTCAAAGTTACGGCCGGCACTCCCGAGCAGATCAGTCTTGCTGTTCAGCTCCAAAGTGGAATCGTGCCGGCAACGCTCCTGCTTGATGCTAAAACTCACCTCGCAAAAGCGCTTTCCTATTGGGGCTCTAAGGGCACGGACACGTGGAAGTTTGAGGATTATCGGAATTACGATGGGACAACGCTGCCGACAAAAGTGACGCTGACCGGTGGAGACGTGACGATGCAGCTTTCGATTGACATCGCGAGTTCTCAACATCCAACTTCTCAGGACTTTGCAATGAGCGCGGCTACTCGAGGCGATTCCACCTACGATCGCACAAAGTCTGCGCGAGTGGAGCTGAAGCGTTCATTTGGCCATCTTTTCGTGCATCCGTTGCTGGACGGCAAAGACGAGGGCTGGTTCTTCCTCGATACCGGCGCCGATGTGATGGTTATTGATCCTGCCGTGGCCAGAAAGCACGGTCGACCAACTATCGGCCAAGACTGCACGGCGGGTGTAGTCGGCACCGTCGAAACGGGGTATTGCAAAGGGATCAAGTTCGAACTCGGCCCAATCACGATGAACGCGCCGTCGTACATCGAACTCGACCTCAGCGATATTGCAAAGGCCTTTGGATTCCCGGTTGTCGGAATCTGCGGCTACGATTTCATCGCTCGAACGTCCCTCGAGATCGACCCCGCCACGAAAGTGCTCACCATCCTAGAACCCGGCCAGATCGCGCTTCCCGCCGGCATGAAATGGACAGCATTCCGCTTTGACTCCAACGTGCCGTGCGTTCAGTGCAAGTTCGAAGGCGACCGTTCGGGCGCGTTCAATTTGGATACCGGCTCCGATTCCCTCGTCGATTTCTGCTCTCCCGCGGTCGAGCAGCTCAAATTATTGGAGAACCGAACCACGACGGCGTGGCAAACGGGCGGCGCGGGCGGAAGTACGGCGAGCAAACGCGGAACCCTAGGCTGGTTTGAACTTGGGGGACGGCGCTTCGAAAAGCCATCGGTCGTCTTTCAGTCCACAAAGGTTGGCGTGTTCGCCAATCCGTTCTTTACCGGCAATATCGGTATGGGCCTCCTGGACAAATATCGGATTGTGCTGGACTACCAAAATCAGCGCCTCGCCTTAGGGCCGCCCAGCGTCACAAAATGACATAATTGTCCAAGTGTCTGGGCACCGAGCTTTACGCATCGCGATTTTGGGCTTTGGTACGGTCGGTTCGGGCGTGTACCGGATGCTTCGAGACAATCAGGCGTCTATTGAGCGCAAATCCGAAGCAGCCTTCGAGGTTGTGCGTGTTGGTATCAAGGACGCGAGCAAAGAACGAATTCTCGACGCCAACATCTTTACGACAGACCTCGACTCGATAGTCAACGACCCTGACGTCGATATTGTGATCGAGCTCATGGGCGGCGTGGAACCTGCGGCGCGTCTCGTGGAAACCGCCCTGCGAAACGGAAAGAACGTCATCACCGCGAACAAAGAACTGATCGCCAAAGAGGGATCGCGCCTTGTTACTCTCGCAAAGTCGCACGGCCTAGACCTTCATTACGAAGCAGCCGTCGGCGGTGGGATTCCAATTGTTCAGCCTCTCAAACATCAGCTCGCAGGCAACGACGTGCTGAAGATGATGGGAATCCTGAACGGCACCACAAATTACGTTCTCACCCAAATGCATCAACAGGGCGCTGATTTCGCCGATGCGCTGAGCGCAGCCCAAGCTCACGGCTACGCCGAAGCCGATCCTACAAATGACATCGATGGTTTCGACACGATGTACAAAATTTCGATTCTTGCGAGCATCGCGTTTGGACGCCAAGTGCCAATCGACGCCGTCTATCGGGAGGGCATTTCCGGAGTTTCGAGAGAAGACATGGCGTACGCCGATTTGTTGGGCTACCGGATTAAGCTGCTTGGAATAGTGGATGCGGCGGACCCGGAAGAGCTGCGCGTGCGCGTACACCCAACGCTGATCCTCAAGACTCACCCCCTTGCGCAGGTCGACGATGTCTACAACGCCTTATGGCTGCACGGAGACTTTGTCGGCGATCTCATGTTCTCTGGTCGGGGGGCTGGATCTGATCCGACCGCGTCTGCCGTGGTCGGCGACCTCATCGACGTTGCGAGGAACATATCAGCATCCGGACCCGGTAGCGCGATCCCGTATGGTGCTGAGGCCCAAACCGCCTCGATGGAAAATCTGCGCACGGCATATTACTTCCGCCTGCGCGTTGACGATCGCCCGAAGGTTCTCGGACAAATTTCGACCGCGCTTGGAAATGACGAGGTCTCACTGTCTGCGATGGAGATGCGCGCTCTCGCGGACGGCGAAGGTGAGATTGTTTTCCTGACTCACCCATGCCGGGAAGCAGACTATATGCGGGCCCTTCATGTAATCGAATCCCTGCCTTCGGTCCGTCGAGTGGCGTCGTCAATTCGCGTGGAGGCCTGAAAAATGCACAGAACGCCGGGACCGTCGCACGCGTAGAGCCTGTTGGAGCGTAAAATGGAAGCTAATTCGGAGGAAATGACAATGAGCAACGAAAACGAAAGCAATGCCCTTCTCTACATGCTCGCAGGCGTTGGCCTTGGTGCCATCATCGGTGTTGCGGCTGGGATGCTACTCGCACCTAAGCCAGGCGCTGAACTGCGCGAGGACATCGGCTCAAGGCTGAATGAACTGAAAGGCAAGACAGACGAATGGATATCTGAGCAGAAAGCGAAGCGTGCATCCACTAAGGCGACTGAAGCCGCCGAACAACTCGGCGTTTAAGCCGAACCCGAAATGCAAGGCTGGAGGATTCTTCTGTGGGTGCTGCTGTGTATCGGCGTGCTCGGCTTCTTGTGGCTTGTCCGTGGAATCCTCCTTCCTTTCATCATCGCGTTCGTAGTAAGTGTGCTGCTGGAGCCGACCGTGCGGCGCTTGCGAATGCGAGGATGGCCGAAGTGGTTAGCCGTTGGCTCAATCTTCGGTATTTTCATTCTTGGCCTGGTTGCCCTCAGCATCTGGCTCATACCCGCTGTTACTGGACAGGTCACCGGCCTCAAGAACCGGATCGAAGAAGTAACGACGTCGGTAACCAAGGCGGATGACAACGCGAATTTCTTCGTGCGATGGAATCCAGTCATCGCCGTTCGCGCTGCCGCGAATGATCCCATTGAGAAATGGTTCGATTCCAACTCCGTATTGCTCGAGCGCGTAGGTTTGCCCACGACCAAGCAAATGATCATGTCGCAATATGTGGAGCCGCAGCGCGCGCAGATCAGCGGATACTTCCAAACCTTTATTCGAGGATTCTTCGGGGTAGCGACCGGTTTGCTCGTGCAGGGCCTGATGCTCGTTTTTGTCTTGATTCTGACGCCCATGATGCTCATGAACATGGACAGAATCAAGCAACGGAGCGCGCTCTGGATTCCGCCCTCAATCCGGGACAGTGCGATTTCGATGATGAACGACATCGGAGAAGTCTTTACGAACTACCTTCGCGGGGTCACGATCGCGGTCCTATGCTACATGGCGCTGATGTCCGTTGTCTTTTCGATTCTCGGCGCTCCATACGGCATTTTGTTGGGCATTCTCGTCGGAGCGGTCTATCTCATTCCATACCTTTGCGTTGCCATCAGTGCGAGCACACTGATCCTCGCGACGGGCCTGAGCGGACAGACCGGCCACCAATTCCTGCATCTGCAATCCTCATGGGTCTTTGCCGGAATCGTACTCGCTTCGTACCTGATCGTCCACTATATCTATGATTCGACGGTTTTCCCTAGAGTAGTAGGGTCGGCGGTGGGGCTAGACCCGATCGTCAGCATCTTTGTTAGCTTTAGCGGCGGCGCGCTCTTTGGGGTTGTTGGCATGATCATCGCCTATCCCCTGGCCGGTGCCGTGAAGATTGTGCTTGACCGCCTGATAAGAGTTACTTCCGGGACAGGACAAATCATCAAACTGCCAATCATCCCGTTGCGGCATCGCGGCGCATCCGGAAGCTAAGAGGCTGTTGATCAACTCAACAGCCTCCGCTTGGGCAAGGATGCCCAAGTCGCGTAGCTCGGTTCTTTGAACCGAAGCGTAGCGTTCAAATCGCTGATTTCCACGCAAATTGGCGATTTGCCAAGACGAACGAAGCTGGATGAGGAGTTCGTCAACAGCTTCCTAAGCGTCAACCGTCAGCGTTACCGGGCCGTCATTCACGATCGACACCTGCATATTCGCACCAAAAATGCCCGTTTGAACCTCCAAACCCGTTTCACGCAGGCGCGAGACGAAGGTCTCGAATAGTTCTTGCCCCAGGTCATATCCTGCCGAGGCCCCGAAGCTCGGACGTCGGCTCTTGGATGTGTCGCCGTAAACCGTAAAATTCGAGACAGCGAGGACCGCCATTTCGAATCCATGAGGAGCAGGGAAGTCAAGCATCGACAAGTTCATCTTGCCCGCCTCGTCATTGAAGATACGAAGGTTTGCCAACTTTTCGGCGAGCTTGACTGCGTTCGCCGCTTGGTCGTCGCGATGCACGCCGACAAGTAAAAGTAAGCCCGGACCGCATCGGCCGGTCTCTCGGCCGTCCACCCGTACGCTCGCCATTGCGACTCTCTGCACGATCGCTCGCATCGAGTGTATTTTGGTGCAACTCAAGGCCCCGATTCCCCATATAATCCTATTTGATGCAGCAATACAGCGAAAACCGAATGGATTCGATCGGAGAGGCGATCGTGACCGAGGACGAGATGCGCGAACTCGTGCATCGACTCACCACTTCCAAAAGTTCTGCTCAAGTTCCGGACGTCGCCGAGGCCCTCGGCGTGGCACCAGAGTTGGTGCGGGAAATGCTCGCTGACATTCGCAATTCTTCGTCCGAGAAAACTCCGAAGCGCGCGCTCGTCCTGAAGCCGAGGCGACAAGAATCCGAGATCCGAACATATCTGATCTTCGCCTTCGCCATCGTGCTGGTGCTCGCGCTCCTCGCGAATTCAATCGTGCATCAATCGATCAGCGCGAGCGAGCGTGCAAACAATGTTCGCAATGTCGACGTAAGCACCGTGGCCCCGGTCGCGCCATCTGAATCCGCGAGACCTTTGGCACCACCTACGCGCTCCAGCGGAGCTAATTAGGCAAGGACGATCATGCTCGGGTCGATAGTTGCTTTCTGTTGTGCCGCTTCTGGCCAGACAAAACTGCCGCCCATCGGCGTGCAGCTAATGCCGTTTGGAGAGGGTAAGGAGGAGAACATGATCGAGACGGTTCGCCAACAGATTCGTCTCGGCGTACATGCGTTCGTTGTGAGCGTAAATTGGCGCGATCTTGACAAGAACGGCACAATTGCGACCAAGCCAATCGATGACGCGGTCGGCCTTGTCAAACTGCTCGGCGCCGAATTAGTTGTCTCGATTAAGACCATCGACACCGGCCAACTACAACTCCCCGAAGACCTCTTGGGTAAGTCTTTCGACGACACCGCGGTTATGACTCGATTTACATCGTTCCTGTCGCAAATCGCGCCTGCCTTCAAGGGAATGGCGAAATATGTAAGTCTAGGCAATGAAGTTGATGGTTACCTGTTGGGGCATCCGGATGCAATTGCGCCGTACATGCGCATGCTCGCCGGCGGGAAAGGCGTCCTCCGAACGATGCTGCCAGGAGTGCAGATGGGAGTTACGACGACATTTGCAGGCCTCCAGCGCAATCGTCAAATGATGGCCGACTTGCATCGAGAGGACGATGTCGTCTTCTTGACTTACTATCCACTAACCGACCAATACAAGCCTCGCCCACTCACGGATATTGCGAAGGACTTCGAGGCAATGGATGCGTTTTCGTCGCCGCGCAAGTTCGCCCTTTGTGAAGCTGGAATGCCAGCGTCAGAAGAGCTTGGCAGTAGCGAATCGAATCAGGCAGAGTTCGTAGAGCGCGTATTCGCACAGCTTTCGCAGCACAAGGCAAACGTCGCCTTTGCGAGCTTCTTTGCACAACACGACTTTCCGACGGCGCTCGTCGATGTGTTTCAGATGTACTACGGCATTTCCGATCCGAAGTTTCGTGCCTATCTCAGCACCCTCGGGTTCCGAAAGCAAGATGGTACGCCGCGACTTGCATGGAGGTCGTTGACCAAAGGGTTCCGTACGTTCTACGGAATGGATTGAGAGTGACTAAGACTCCAGAAGTTTTCGCAAATCGACGTTGTAGCGGTAAAGGAAGTCGATAATCTGCTCGGACCGCCGCCCAACGTGAACAGACGCGATGCAGTCAAGACCAATCGTCGCCATTCCATCTGGCTCTCCATTTTGTGAGATTCGTCGAATTGTGACAAAGTCTCGGCCAACATCTTCAACAAATCCAGTCGGTCCAAACTCGCTGTAATCCAAGAGATGGACGATTTGGTTTGCCGACTTCGCCGCCTTCAAAACCTCATTCATCTCACCGTTGGGGACTTGAGTCGACTTTTCAAATACGGATTCTGTGTATTGGCTCAACAACTCGATTTTGCGGCAGTACGCCGTGTCGATATCGACCCGGAATATGTCGTCCATGCGCATAACCGTAACCCCATCTGACTCCCCACGCGGAGTCAGACATTGCAGCGTGACTTGAAGTTCATGGACGTCCTGCACAAAGGCGACTTCGTACTGACTGGGGTCGCTGCGATTGTTGTGGACGGCAACCGCTCGGCCCTCTTCGTGCGCGACCATCAACTCACGCAAAAGCATGGTCCTTAGTTCCGGATCGGGCATCCTAGCATTCTAGCGCAAAACTTTCTGGATGCGGAAAACCGGACTCAGTTGGCCCGCTTTCGGGCAGCGTTCACGGCCAAAAAAAGGGGCCTGTCCCCGTAAGGAGAAAGGCCCCAGCTGACCGCGCTTGAAGCGCTTAGTCTAGTTTTTCGAGTTCGTCCGCCGCCATGTCAGCAAGCGACGGGAAGTTCAGTGCGGCAAGGCTTTCGCTGATGTCCGCATCGTCGGCTTCCACGAGCGCAGTGAGGGACTGATCCGCCCAACTTGGTCCACGCTGAACGTCAACCGCAACGTCTCGATACTGCTTCACACCCGTACCAGACGGGATCAAGCGACCGATAATTACGTTCTCTTTCAGACCGATCAGGTAATCCTTCTTTCCACGAACCGCGGCTTCCGTCAGAACGCGTGTCGTCTTTTGGAACGACGCGGCCGATAGGAACGAGTCCGTAGCAAGCGATGCCTCGGTGATTCCGAGCAAAATCCAGGTCGCAGAGGCTTCCTTGGGGTCTCGCTCGACCGGTTCCATGCTGATCGGGTCTACATACTTGATCTTCTTTCCTGACTCAAGGGCTCCACGAACTTGGTCGTTTGCCTTGATGTAGGTGAATCGATCGACGACTTGACCCGGGAGGAACGGCGTGTCGCCAGGCTCCTTGATCTGTCGCTTTCGCAGCATCTGTCGAATGATAACCTCGATGTGCTTGTCGTTGAGGTCAACGCCTTGGCTCTTATAGACAGCCTGCAGGTTCTCGACAAAGTAGTCGTAAACCGCATTGGCTCCAGCAAGTTCAAGAACTTCGTGGGGATCGCGAGGACCCTCGGTAAGCGGATCGCCCTTGATAACTTTGCTTCCCTTAGATATGGGCAATTTACCAAGAGGCGGTACGAGGATCGGATAGAAGATGGTGACCTTGTCGACCTCCGCCTTTCGCAGGATGCTCAGCATCGCCGTGCTCAACTTCTGTCCAATCGTCTTGTGCAGACCGTTGTCGTACTCGCCGTTGTCGTTCGTTGGCCACGTCAGCTGGAGATCACCAACGTACGCGTCCTTGATTGGGCTCGCAACCGCGACCGTCGCTTCGACGATAACCCATCGGCCGAAGCTCGATCCTTGAACATCTCGTACGATTCCGGAAACCGGACAGATGATTGCCTTACCACGCGGCTGGCGTCGTGCTTCGAAGATTTCTTCGACACGGACGATACCGCTGGATTCACCCGTCCAAGAGTAGAAGAAGGTCTTTCTCGACTTCTCCCACAGCTTCTTCGAGTCGCTATCAGCCTTATCCGAAAGCTTTTGGGCTTTCTTCGTTTCGCGTTCTACCTTGCGCTTGACCTTCGGGTCTTCGCTTTCTTCGACCGCATTGATTGTGAGCGGGGTTTCGTCCTTCTTTTGGAAGAATTGCTTGACCGCAAACTCTTGGCTCTCAAGAAGCTTCGTTGGGTCAAAGGTCTTCAGGTCGGTCTCAGTGGCCGTCGCGAAGTCCTCCATGAACTGTCGAATGAACTTACCGGTCTTGTACTGGTTCGTCGCGGCGATCGTCTTTGCACCGGCAACTCCACCGGTGTGGAACGTTCGCATCGTGAGCTGCGTTCCGGGTTCACCGATCGACTGGGCGGCGATGATGCCAACCGAGAGGCCAATCTCTACGACCTTGCTGGTCGAGAGGTCCGTGCCGTAGCACGAAGCGCAGATGCCTTGTACGAGTTCGCACGTTAGCGGCGATCGCATATTGACGCTCAGAAGACCATGATCCTCTGCGTCGAAGCCGTAAGCTCGATAGCGTCCAACAATTTCGTTTTTCTCGTCATCGTTTTCGGCGGCCGAGTACTCAGCTGCGAACTTATTCTCGATGACCTTGATTCGATTTGCTGACTCTCGTGAGATCAGTTCTTGGAACTGAGTAAGCAACTCGCCCGTTTCGGGGTCCGTAATCACGCTCAGCGCGAAGCGACCTTGTATGCGTTCGGAAATATGCTCGATGACCTCGCCTTGGTCAAGAATGCGGTGAGCGAGAATTCCGTCCGTTGTTCCGCAGTCACGAGATTTTACGATGACATCCTGAGCGACGTCGCAAAGGCGACGCGTCAAGTAGCCAGCGTCTGCCGTTCGAAGTGCGGTGTCCGCAAGTCCCTTACGTGCTCCGTGAGTTGTCACGAAGTACTCAAGCATGTTCAATCCCTTGTGGAACGAACTCTTGACCGGCAACTCATAGATAACCTCGTTGAACTGGTTAAACATGAGGCCGCGCATACCTGCAAGCTGGGCAAGCTGCTTAACGGAACCACGAGCACCGGAAACGGTAACGATTGAAAGCGGATTGAACTGGGTCAAACCGTTGACGATCTCTTTTCCGATTTCGTCATACGTGTCCGTCCACAACTTGATGAGGTTTTGCGTCATCTCGTTAAACGTGAGCATTCCGCGTCGGAACTGCTGAGTGATCTTGGTGGAGCGGTCGTCCGCTTCCTTGATCATCTCTTCACGTCGGGCAGGAGGGTCCATGTCCGTGATGGCAACTGACAAGCCGTACTTAGTAGCCCACTTGAAGCCCATGTCCTTCATATCATCAAGGAACTTGATCGTCGCGGCAATACCTGAGCGCTGGTGGAGCGCAAGGATGATTAGCGACAGTTGCTTCTTGTCGAGCTGAACGGTCAGGTAGTCGTCAGAGTGTCGCAGTGGGTAAGGCAACACGCCGTTTAGGACTAGCTGGCCTGGCGTCACCGCGCGAACGATGGTCTCGAATTCTTGTGGGAGCGGTATTAGCTCGTCGAAATCTTCGCCGTCCTCGTTCTTCGATACAATCTTGTTGTACTCAATGCCGGTATTCGGGTCGCGGAAACTAATTTCCCCGTCGGGCCGGAAGAGTGGTCGCTTGATGCAAACCTTGATCGGAACGTTGATCGCGATTCTCTGCTCGTCAATCGGAGTCTCCAGGTGGAAGATAACTTCCGCCGGATTGGCGTAAAGACGAGGCGCAGGATTCTTATCCGGATCCTCTGCGAATAGTCGCTCCTGCTCGGCAAGCGCGTCTCTACCCGCGACGCTGACAAATGTAAGCGCGTAGTTTCCGAGGATGATGTCCTGAACTGGCGCGCAGGTCGGTCGTCCATCCGCTGGCGAGAACAGGTTTTGTGTCGAGAGCATGAGAACTCTCGCTTCGGCCTGAGCCTGCGTACTGAGCGGAATGTGAACCGCCATCTGGTCGCCGTCAAAGTCTGCGTTGTACGCGTTACATACAAGCGGGTGAACCTGAATCGCCTTTCCATCAACTAGGATCGGCTCGAAAGCCTGAATTCCCAATCGGTGAAGGGTAGGGGCACGGTTCAGAAGAATCGGGTGCTCCTTGATCACTTCCTCGAGGCCATCCCAAACCGCCGGGTGCATCCTATCAATCATGCGCTTGGCCGTCTTGATGTTCTGCGTGATCCGACGCTCTACGAGTGTCTTCATGACAAACGGCTTGAAGAGCTCAAGGGCCATCTCTTTCGGCAGACCAGCTTGGTGGAGCTTAAGGTGCGGGCCCACGACGATAACGGATCGACCGGAGTAGTCAACGCGCTTTCCGAGCAGGTTCTTTCTAAATCGGCCTTCCTTACCCTTCAACATGTCACTGAGCGACTTCAGCGGTCGTGAGTTGGAACCCACCACCGGTCGCGCACGGCGGCCATTGTCGATGAGAGCGTCGACTGCTTCCTGCAGCAAGCGCTTCTCGTGGTTGATGATCGATTCCGGAGCGTGAATCTCGATAATTTTCTTCAACCGGTTGTTTCGGTTGATGATTCGTCGATAGAGATCGTTGAGGTCCGATGTCGCAAAGCGACCGCCATCGAGCTGGACCATCGGTCTGAGCTCCGGCGAGATGACAGGAACGATGTCCAAGATCATCCACTCTGGACGGCTTCGCGAGGAGATCAGGGCTTCGGTAACTTCCAGTCGCTTGATCGCACGAGCGCGGCGCTGACTGGTCGTCATGATGATTTCCTGACGCAGTCCACGGGCAAGCTTTTCGAGCTCTACTTTGAGCAACAGCTCCTTCACGGCGTCGGCGCCAATATTTGCGCGGACTAGCGACCGCAAATCTTTTCCGATTCGGCTTCCGATGCTATCGAGAAGCTTGGAGACAGCGCGATACTTGTCTTCGTCGATCAGCTGGTTCTTCTCGAGCTTGCCGAGAATGTCCACAGCTATATCGAGGTCCTTCAAGCGATCGTCGGCGTCTCGGTATTCGGCCTTGATACGATCGTTGACCGCCTTTGCGCGCTCGCGGCAATAAGCCTCGTCGTACTCGTCAACGTTGCCATTGAGGTCGTCCGCAAAACGGGTGAAAGATTCCTCTTCCAATTCGCGCATCTGAAGCTGTAGCGTCGCCTTTTCCTTCTCAACTTCCTCCCGCACCATTGGGAGAACTTCGGCGATCGCCTCGTTTGCGATGTCGATGATGATAAAGCTGGCGAAATAAATAACCTTTTCGAGCAGTCTCGGTGAAATATCGAGCAACAGCGCGAGGGGCGACGGAACACCCTTTAGGTACCAAATGTGGCAGACCGGCGCCGCAAGCTCAACGTGGCCCATTCGCTCACGTCGGACTTTGCTTCGCGTGACTTCCACGCCGCATCGTTCGCAAACGATGCCCTTGTACTTAATTTTCTTGTAACGGCCGCAAGAACACTCCCAGTCCTTTGAGGGACCGAAAATCTTTTCGCAAAAAAGGCCATCGCGCTCGGGCTTGAAGGTTCGATAGTTAATCGTTTCTGGTTTCTTGACTTCGCCGTGAGACCAGGAAATGATGTCTTCGCCGCTGGCGATGCCAATACGGATCTTGTCGAAGAGGCTGACGTCTGGCATATTGGGTGGGGTTCTGGGCTGAGCACGCGCGCGACGTTGCGGAGGCGTACCCCCAGAACCATGAATATTACCCTACGATCCGCCCGGTTTCTCAATCACAAAGCGGATATCTTAGATCGCTAAGTCGAAAGCGAATCCGCTTCAGATTCTTCAGTTTTTGTGTGACGCCTTTTGCGTCGTTTGCGGTGTTCGGTTGTTTTTGGCACATGCAACCTTGAGATGAGTGGGAGGATCGTCACTCCTTGGAAAAGCACTGAAAGACTGACCGTTGCGTACGTGATCGTCAGGATCGTTTCGCGATTGGGGAAGCCGTCTGGCAACGAAAGCACCAAAGCAATCGCAAGCGCGCCGCGCAATCCACCCCAGAACAAGATGTGCTGATCGTTTTTCGGAATTTCGAGCGGACGGCCGCGAAAAAGTGCCGAGCACCCGTACACGCAAACTGCACGGCCCAATACAGCAGCCCCTGCGCCAACAGCGAACAGCAGAAGCAGTTGTCGCGGGATGCGGTTTGGCAATCCCATCCCGATCACGAGGAAAACCAAGGAATTTGCGAGAAAGGCGGCGAACTCCCAAAAGGTTTCCACCGACTCATGACCGCGAACGGTAAAGTGCCCACGGAACTGTCGATTTCCTACGATCATTCCCGCCGTAACCGTCGCGAGAATGCCGCTACCTCCAAACTGTTCGGCAGTCCAAAACGAGCCGTATGCGGCGAGCGCTGTGATCGCGATCTCCACGACATGATCTTCGACCTTGCCCGCTAACAGCAAAGCAATTTGCGCGACGCCAAAACCGACGGCGAGACCGACTCCGATGTAAGCAGCGAGGGTGAATGCGGCGACTGGCCACGGCATCGTGGTGCCAATCGCACCCGCCGCGATCGCCACGAAAAGAACGGCCACTGTCACGTCATTGAACAAACTTTCAGCTTCTACGATCGTCCGCGTCCGACCGACGATTCCCGAATCCCGAAAGATCGAGATCACTGAAACGGGATCGGTTGCTGATACCGCGATCGCGAACGCTGTCGCACTAAGAAATGGCAAGCCAGCGAACATCATTGCCCCCGCAATTACGGCGACAGATATAGCGACTCCGACTGAAGCGAACGTAAGCACAACCGGCATCTGAGCCTTAACATCGCGCCACGGCAACGCGTACGCCGCCTCAAAGACAAGCGGCGGAAGCAGAATCATGAGGATCAGATTTCGGGAGACCTCAAGTTCGGCGTCTGGAAGGAAGAGGTGTACGCAGACTCCGGCGATCACGAGTCCGACAGAATGCGGAACCCGGATCCGTCGCGCAATAATTGCGGTTAGAACCGAGATCGCGAGAAGCACTTGGATGCGTACAAACGGTGGCATTTCTTGTTACCAGTTCTCGATGTGAAATCTCGTTTCCATGACCGCAACTTGCCAAATCTGACGCATTTCAGGTTCGGATCGTTGATAGTACCCACCGAAATTCCCGTCGCCAAGCACCTCTCTCACCTTGACGGGTTCAAGTGTTCGAAGCAAGCTCAAATCGGTCATTGGTTTCTGCTCTCGAGGCGATTCGACGCCTTCCAATCGTGTCCATGGGAAGTTCTCCATCCATGAAGCGTGGCTGGCCACGGGATCGATGCTCGTCACTGCTTGCATCGTCTGTGGCGCATTCCACCAGTCGTGCCATTTGATCTGTGCACCCGCATGGTCGAGCATCCACTCCATTACGGAAGCACGTCCTGGTGTGTTCCCGCCATGGCCGTTGACAAACATCAGCCGCCGGAATCCCTGACGATGAAGGGTACTGAGCAGGTCCTGCAAGATTCGACCATAGGTTTCGACGCGTAGGCTTACCGTGCCGGGGTAAGCCGCAAAGCTCGGAGTGATCCCATAGGCAAGCACGGGGAATACTGGTACGCCAATAGGGTCAGCGGCTTCAACCGCCACTCGCTCCGCCAGGATCGAATCGGTCGCAAGGCTCAGAAACGCATGCTGCTCGGTACACCCAAGGGGAATGACACATCGATCGTCGCTCGCGAGGAACTCTTCAATTCGCCTCCAATGGCATGCGTCGATTTTCATGAGAGAAATATTACATATCGCTCGACGAAAAATATGCTTTCCTCGTGCAGGGTGGCCTTCGGCGCTTCGAGCATGCTCACTGACGATGGAAACGCCTCGCCCTCTGATACGACTAATCGGAGTGAGAGGTATCGTTTGTCATATGAAACCCGTTCATTCCCTGATGGCTCTGCCCTTTATTGCGCTCGTTGGATTTCATCACGATTCACCGATCGACCGGCATGTCGCTCAGTTGCAAGCCGCCTCATCGTTGTCCGTAAAATTTAAAGTGAATACGATTGGCGCAGGCGTTGAAGATCAGGAGCTCGTTCTGGCGCGACCGAACCTTCTTCGGTGGAGCACGCCGACGAAATTAATTGTGTCCGATGGCAAAACGGTCACAACTCTCGACAAGCAGAAAAATACATATTCGCAAATTCCCTACACAGAGACTTGGGCCAAGAAACTGCTGACCGATGACGCTGTTTGGGCGTGGGGGGCGTTTTTCAACAAGGACTTTTCGAAGACGCTCAAGTCCGCCACTCGAGGTTCGCAGTCCGTGGTCAAGGGCGCTACGCTTGTTCGCTACACCTGCGAGCGGGAAAATCTGAAGCCGTACACCGTGCTCCTTGACAATGGAGTTGGTCTCGTCAAGGGCGGACTCTACGAGAACAAGGCTGGCGAGAATGTGCTCGTGCAATCGGAGTCATTTACTCTGTCGAACAAGCCACTCGACCCTTCAGGCTTCGTTTTTGCCGCACCCGCTAATGCGGTCGAAGTCAAGCCAGATGATCCAAACAAAATGCTGAAGTATGCGGACATCAGCGATTTGGTTCAGAAAAACTGTGCTGGTTGCCACGGCGCATCCAGTCCCAAAGCCGGCATCAGTCTGAACACGTACCAGTCAATGATCGACAGCAATACGATCGTTGCTGGCGATCCCGACAACAGCAAATTCATCAAAGTTATGCGGAGCGGCCAGATGCCGCCACGACGAAAACTCGCTTCGGAAACCATCGACAAATTGGCGAAGTGGGTAAAGGACGGCGCGCAAGAGTAGATCGCCCAATGAACGAATCAAAAACAAAAAAGCCTCCGCACTCATCTGAGCGCGGAGGCTTTTAAGCGCAAATTTAGTCTAGTTCTTCTTCTTCGACAACCGGTGCCGCTTCCTGAACGACGACGCTCGGATCCACAACATTGACGGTGATGATTGCGTCCACTGCATGGTGAAGGTCAATCTCAATTTGATAACTACCTAATCGCTTGATCGGATCGATGAGCGCAATTGACTTTCGATCGATGTCGAAACCCAACTGCTTCTTGATTGCATCTGCGATGTTCTGCGAAGTGATTGCCCCAAACAACTTGCCTTGACCAACTTGGCCATCAATCCGAATTGACTTGCCGTTGAGGTCATCTCTCAGTGTCTCGGCCGCTGTCTTGGCGCCAGCCGTGCGCACCGCTACTCGGGCATTGCGCACTTCGAGTGCTTTGACCTGAACTTTGTCAGCCAGGATCGCCAGTTTGCGGGGGAAAAGGTAGTTGCGGGCGTAGCCGTCGGCGACGGTTACAATCGTGTACTGCTTGCCTACTTTCGGCACTGTCTGATTCAAAATGACCTTCATTTATCAATTCCTGTCGGCTTTCGCCACGCTACTTTCGTATGCCCAGTCCGATCATCGGCGCCGTCTTGCTAAAGATGCGCTCCATGCCGATCCAACCAATCAGACCGTTTCCGATTTCGTAGCGGGCCTTCAGGTCAAACCTCGGCGAGTTGATGTCCCAAACATCGCCGCGCAAGTTCACCCTTGGCGTAAGGGCGTAGTCTACCCCGAATCCAGGCTTGCTAGCGTACACACCGTACCTATAATCCAGCGTCGGTGTGAGCGGCTTCGCATACTGAATCGTTAGCTTGTTGGACTCAAGCGCATCCCACACGCCAACATTCAGGGCTCCTTCACTCAATGCTATGTTCGCTTCGAAGTCGATACGACTGCGACTCGGACGCGTACCGTGAAGCAAACTGTATTCAGTGGAAACCTTGCCAAGTGTCGGGCCGACTTTCGGCCGCACGAAAAAACCACCGACCTTGTCTAGCACCTGCTGAAGTTGCTTTTCGATTTCGATCGCGTGCGTAGCGATCTCTTTTGCCTGCTCGCTCAGCGTGATGGCGTTCTTGCTCACTACTGTGCCGTCCGCCGAAATTTTCTCGGCGTTCGTTGCCACTCGGTTGCCCGTCTCGGTCATCTTTTGGACGTTCTTTGCAATTTCTTCCGCCGGACCACGGAACTTCGGATCGTTCACGAGGCGATCAAGGCTCGAAACGAGGTTATCGGCCCGAGCGCTGATTGACTTGATGCTATCAAGGATTGCGTACGTATCGTTCTTGATCTTGCCTTCGTTGACCATTCGTGCGATTGCCGCCGAAGCCTGATGGACGTCATCCACGACGCGTCGGGCAGATGCGACCGTCTTTCCGATTTCGGATTGATTTTGTACGATGGTTGCGTCCAACCTAGAGGCGAGGTTTCCGAACTGAGCAAGCGTCTTGTTCGTAGTTGCCAATGTCTGATCGATGCCGTTCTTCAGTTTTGCGTCCGTGAGTAACGCGCGAAAGGCCACCAAGGTCTTGTTGAGTTCCGAAAGCGTTACTTCGGCCTTTGGCATGATTCCGCCTAGGCCGTCGGTCTTTCGACCGTCGAATGTCGTTCCCGGCAATGCGATCACTGCAGAAGAGGTGGGCACCAATTCGATTGAAGTATCGCCGAGTCCAATCAAGGAACTTGGGATCACAGCAGAAGAGCCGGAAGGAATCTTGACATCGCGGTCGATCTTCATCGACACCAGTGCCTGGCGCGGATTCAAAAGCTTCACCTCAGTGACGGTTCCGATGCGGACACCTGCGAGGAGGATTCGAGTTCCTGCCGCGGTGCCCGCCGCGTCGGAAAATTTAGCGAAATACTGGTCAGTGGGCTTCGAGAGCAAGGACACACCCAGCATCGAGTACGCCCCGAAAAGCAGTCCTACGAAGACGATGACCAGCAGTCCGACCCGGGATGCGCTCTGCATATACACAGTTTAGCCACTAAGTTAAAGTTCGCCAAATGATCCGGCAGGTGCCGTGATCAAAATTGACAGCGTGAGCGGCCCCAAAATAGCCTCGGGGCCGATAAGCCTGCGCCCATCGACCCCGATCAGGAACCCAACTACTGAAAACTAGCTGCAGTTCGGGTGAGCGCCGTCAGCATCCGTCGTCCAAAGACAGATGTCGCCGATCACTCGCTGGAACGGCATTGCCTTAGCATGGCCGTCGGCAAACTGCACCGGAATGACGCCATTGAAGCGATTTTTGATTTTCGCAATCGCTGCCGCCTCGTTTCCAAGAGCAAGTGGTCCTGACTCGCCTCCCGTGAAGCTCCAGTTAGCACCGCCGATGTTCTTCCAGTAGAACTTGTATTGGCCGCCCTGCGAGTTGATGAATGACAACTCGGTGCCGTTAAGGTTCGCAAGTTGCGTGTAGCCACTCTGGTTGGCGATGTCGGGCACGGCCCCGTAGTAGCTACCTTCTGCGACCATGATCGTCGACGCAACGCGCGGAACGGACGTTCCGTTCACAGCTTGCGGGTTGCCGAGAGGGTCAGCAAAGGCACCGGCTGGGCTGAGATAGGCATCGTTGTGGCCGTAACTATTTTCGCCACCGTAGCCTGTTCCGACGCAACCTTGGCCCGAGCAGGCCGGGGCAGACGCTGCGCCGGGTATGAACGCGTCGCTGTTGCCGGGGCTCTTGGTGATGCCGTAGTTCTTGATGTACGGCTGGAGGAGGTAGACCCAGTAATACCGAAATTCGGCGCCGCCGCTGAGGTGCATGGCATCGCCAGTGCGGTTACCGTTGGCATCAAGATAGCCGGAGCAGGTCGTAAATGCGTTGCCCGAGTCACGACAGTTAAACCGGTGAGGGTAGTAATAGTCGTCGGCGTCAGCCGCGTACATCATCGTGGCGGTACCAAGTTGCTTGAGGTTGGAGACGCTGGTCGTCTTCTTTGCCGCTTGCTTGGCCTGGGCGAATACGGGGAACAAGATTGCTGCGAGGATCGCGATGATTGCGATGACTACGAGCAGCTCAATGAGGGTAAAAGCGCGTTTCATGACTTCATGTGCATGATTCCGCCCCATCTGTTAAGGGCTCGTCATCGAGCGGTTAACGTTTGCCTAACGTTAGGTTAAGACGAGAAAACAATTGGGGTCGAACGGTATGCCCGCATGCGTTATCGTCAGGTAATTGCGCTAAACCCCCAAAAGTGGTATGGTCCGTGCGAGGGGATTCTACGATATGAATTTTCGTGCATGTTTAGCTGAGCTAATTGGAACTTTTTCACTCATCTTTGTGGGTGTGCTGGTAGGTCATCACCTCGGTGGTGTACCTGGGGGCTTGTTAGGAGTCGCGATCGGCCATGGCCTAGCCATTGCTTGTTTAGCGTCTGCCACCGGAGCGATCTCTGGAGGACATCTCAATCCGGCGGTCACCGTTGCAATGATGGCGACTCGCAGGATCGACGCCGTAAACGGTGCTTGCTACATCGCGTCGCAACTGATAGGTGCTGTGCTTGCGGCGCTCGCTGCCCAGTTCATTCTGGGTGACAACGGAGCCGCAGCCGTACTGAATGGTACGCCGGCTCTAGCAAGCGGTACTACCATGGCGATGGGATTCGTCGCTGAGATGATCGCGACGTTCTTCCTAGTCTTCGTGATCTTTGGCACTGCCGTCGATGGTCGCGGACCTAAGGTCGGAGCGTGGTTCATCGGCATGACCGTTACGCTAGGAATTCTGGCCATTGGACCGCTCACGGGTGGCGCACTCAATCCTGCGCGGTGGTTCGGCCCCGCGCTCGTTGGACGCAACTTTGCGGACTTCCTGCTGTACTTTGGCGGCCCGATTGTCGGCGGCCTCCTCGCTGCCTTCACGTATCAGGCGATAATGACATCGCCCGAAGCCGACCCAGCCTGAGGTTCGACTCGCAAACTAATCAGCCGTCTCACCGCGTTGCGGTGAGACGGCTGATGTCGTTATCACGTACCGATTAGGCTAGAACTTGGTTGCGAATCGTAACGTTGTCAAGCTGTACCGCGTTTGTCCAACGCCAGCCCGTGACTGATCCACGAAGATCTCGTGAAGCAAGTGGAACTTGGTCATTGGAGACAGCCGGTAAATATATCCCGCTCCAATGCTGCGGTACGAGTCACCTGCGGCGTCGCGGTTCGGGTCGAACTCCTGAACGCGCGCCACGAACTGGTGCTGAGTCGTTAAGTCATACGTGACTACGGCGTCAAATGCCCACAAAGGGTGATCGACTCGAGTCGCCGCCGCGACATCATTTCCGACTCGGTCACGCCCGGCCATTCCTTCAAAGAACAGGGTCAACTTCGGATCGAATAGATGCAAGCGCTGCCAATCCACTACAAGGTACTGGCGCATCGTTTGTGGCGAGGTCGTGGGTACGCCTCCTACGACGGAGCTGTACTTGCCTCGCTCTCCTGCGAGAACGGTCGCCCTCAGAGTATCGTCACCGCGTTTGTGTTGAATGCTGACGAGCCCATTGAGCTTGTCTGCGGTGCCAGGCGACTGAGCCAACTGCTCTGGGTCATTGTTGGTCAGCGCGTCAACGAGACCGAGCTTCATCGTGGTTGACTTTGAGAGATTCGTCGTCGTCGTCACACCTCGAGAACGCTCACCGGGAAAAAGGGCGGAGTCGATTCGATTTCGATCAGCAAAGAAACGATCAAAACTCGACTGCACGTTTTGATATCCGAGTGGCAGGACCTGCTGACCAAAAGTGGCCGTCCACTTTGGGGACAGAACGTAGTTGAACCACGCGTCCCGCAATTGCGCTTGGTTTTGCGCCGTCGTCTGCGCGAGGTCAAAGCTGATTCGACCGTTGACCCTAGGATCGGTCTGAAAGTCCAGGTTTAGCCGGATATCCTGAAATCGGAACGCGCTGTTTGCTGCGCCGAGCCGATCCGTCTTCTGATACTGGGACAGGATGTAGCCGCTACTTGTGATCTTAGTCACTTGAGCAGCAGGGGCGGACGGGGTTTTGCCCTCCAAGGCTTTGAGGCGCTCGTTGATCTCTGCGAGCTGGTCGACGAGCTTGCGAAGTTGCTTGATTCCTTCGTCATCGGTGGGTAAGTTCCCCGTGGCGGCGAGCCGTCCGATCTGACGGGACACTTGAGCGGCGTCGCGCTTGAGTTGGCGAACATCCGACTGCCGGTCGGGAGCGGCTTGGCACAGCGATGTGCAAACGAGCGCAGTTAACGAGAGAAAGGCGATGCTACGGCAATTCATATCCGCTCTAGATAATCGCCCTGTATGATTAAGAAGGCGTTAAATCTTAATCATATTAAGGCTCTAATGTCTTACATCCCCGGCGTTCGCCTCAGTCCGAACTACTCTGAGTGCGGCTTCATGAAAGGGAAAAGCAAGATTTCTTTGATGTGATCCGATCCGGTCAGCAACATTGCCATTCGATCCATGCCGATGCCGCAACCGCCCGTCGGAGGCATTCCCGACTCCAAGGCATAAATGAACTCCTCGTCCATTGGATGCGCTTCGTCATCACCCTTGTCCCGCTCATCGAGTTGCTGCTCGAACCGTTCTCGCTGGTCCACGGGGTCGTTGATCTCACTGAACGCGTTGCACAGCTCTCTGCGCATAACGTACCCTTCGAAACGTCGCGTCATCTTTGGATTGCCTGGCTCCTTCTTAGCCAGCGGAGAAGTCTCGATTGGATATCCCACGACGAAGCAAGGCTGGACCAAGTTGGGTTCAACGAACGCTTCGAGCAGCTTCTCGATAATTCCGCCGAGATTGTTTTCTTTGGCAATGGGAAGGCCGACTCTTGCCATGGCCGCCCTCGCCGACTCCAAGTTCCCTAGCTCTGCGGCGGTGATTCCGCTACTAGACTCAATCGCTTGCAGCAAATCGATCCGCGCCCAGGCACTTCCAAAATCGAGCGTGACCACTTCACCGTTTTCCGCCACGTGATCGATTTGAGTAGTGCCAAATACTTCAGTCGCGACGTAACGAAACATGTCTTCGACAACCTGCATGATGTCCTCGAGGTTGCTGTAAGCCTCGTAGAATTCGAGCAGGCTGAACTCGGGATTGTGCCGATTGCTCACCCCTTCGTTTCGAAAGACGCGACCAATCTCGTAAACTTTTGGAAGGTCGCCGCAAATCAGCCGCTTCAGATAAAGCTCAAGCGAGATACGCAGCTTGACGTCCATCTTGTACACGTTAAAACGCGTGATGAACGGATGAGCGGCCGCCCCTCCTGCTTCTATTTGAAGAATCGGAGTCTCGACCTCGAGATAACCGATTCCGTCCAGGAACCTTCTGACCGCCGAAACAATTTTCATCCGGTTGATCAAATTGCGACGCGTTTCTGCCTGCGTCAGCAGGTCTAAATGGCGATGCCGATACCGCAGCTCAACATCGTGCAGCCCAGAGAAGACCTGCCCGTCCTTTTCCTTGCCCAAGGGCAGGGCCTGAAGTGCCTTTGTTAGCGGCACAAATCGCGTGACATGGATTGACCTTTCACCCGTTTTTGTGACAAACAGCTTGCCCTCCACGCCAACATGATCCCCTAGATCGACGAGGTCGTACAGCTGCCATTCGAGCTCACTCAAATCGTCCTTGCGGCAATAAATTTGTATTTTCGCGTCGCCATCCGAGAGATGGGCGAATCCAGCCTTTCCCATGAGTCGATACGATACAACGCGCCCGGCAAATGAAATCTCCTTGCCTTCCTCGAATTTGTCTAAAAGACCAGTTGCGGAATCCGTCCGCGAAAAGCGCTCGACGGAAAAGGGGTCATGGCCGAGCTCGCGCATTCGCGCAAGCTTTTGCAAACGGACATCACGAAGTGATAAATCTTCACTCATTGGGAACCTCGAATTGTACTGTCAAAAACGAAAGTGAGCCGCTCCGGCTACCGGAGCGGCTCACTGAGATGTGAATTGTAGCGGCGGTTAGCCTTTCTTGCCTTGCGAGAACTTAGACTTCTGGGCAGCTTCGTACGCTAAGAATTTTTTGTACTGATCGGCAGTCAGGTTTTTCTTGAGCATCGCTTCGCCTTCCGTTTTCATCTGCTGGAAGATCGGACCCATCTTCGAGAAGTCCGGCTTACCATCGGCCGACTTGAGGCCTTCGATCTGCTTGGAAAACTTCGACTGCATAGCTTCCATGGCGACGGCGAGCTTCTTTTTCTGGGGAGGCGTCATGTTTAACTTCGCCTGTGTGTTCAGCATCTCGACGCTGCTTGCTCCGTCCATTTTGCCTTTGCCTGCTGGCTTGCCTTGCTGGGCCACGGCGACAAGGGTTGTGGTGGCGAGAACCGCCGCGAGTACAAAGCTGAGGAATCTTTTCATTACTTTTCTATTTCCCGAACCGGGCGGCGAGTCTGAAGGCCCCTAATTGACCTTGAACGCTGCGCGTTTCAATCTTATATTAGAACGGGCGGCTAGGCCGCCCGGTTCCATAGTCTTTTGAGTTTATCCGAAGTGGACGTTAGCCGCCGCGCTTTCCGGGAGGGGCACCAGGACCGCCTGCTCCAGGTCCGCCACGACCGCCCTGCCGTCGCTTAGCCTGAATCTCCTCATACTTTTTAAACTGATCGGGCTTCATGATTTTCTTCATTTCGGCCGTAGTGTCCTCTCGCATCTTCTTAAATGCCGCCATCATCTCTGGGCTTGGCCGACCCATCATTCCACCAGGCCCGCCAGGGCCACCTGGAGGAGGTCCGCCTGCGGGAGGCTTACCGCCTGCCGCGGGCTTGCCGCCGCCCATCGAGGCGCGCATTTTCTCCATCTTTGCCGACTGGCCCTTGAAAACCGCCAGAAGCTTCTTCTCTTGATCTGCAGAAAGGCTGGGAATCTCTTTCTTCAAATTCTTGACTCGGTCTTCGGGCGACATTCGACGTCCGCCGCCACCCGGGCCACCTGGGCCGCGAACTGCTCCTGGTCCCCCTTGCGCGCCGTGCGTTGGGCCTTGAGCGTTACAAATTAGCGCCGCCCCGAGCACGGAAATTGATATGAGTGCTGTTACGATTGGTCTCATGCTTTCACCTCGTCGTGTACTTTGACGAGTCAAATGCACGAACGCTGGCAAGTACCTTTTCGTTCACCGATTTCCGAGGCGGCGCGGCGCGGCGCGGCGAGGAGCTTAGAGCATTTGTTCGACGTCTGCTATCACACTCGACGTCAGGACGGCGCCTACCCGATGCTTTGATTTGAACGAGTGCGTCTCAACAAAGTCCAACTTCGCGTTGAGGGTTACGCCGCGCACGGTTGCTTCGAGGCGCGATGCGAGCGCAAAGATCGACTTCCACTCCTCTTTCAGCTGAAGCTCTGGTCGCAACTGACTGAGGTCATCTGCATTGTGCGCACCAAGAACGGCCTGGCCAGAGGCAACTAGGGCAGCGAGGAACTCATCCGCACCCTTCGAACTCAGCCAGGTCAGGCGCAATCGATTTCGATTTGAATCATCAACTTCAATCGAATCCAAGCTAGCAAGATATGCGTCCGCCCAATCTAATATTTCGAAGACTGAACCATTGACGGGATATGCGAGATCGTCGTTTTCGTCCCTAAGCACTGTGGTTGGCTCAAGAGCGATAACAGCGATGACTACGATCAGCACCAACATCCGGTCTAACAAGTCGCCCGTAGCCAAGTCCTCAATCGCCGCGCCTGTGGCCGTAGTCGCCGAGAGGCCCATTTCAATGATTGGAAACCGGTCGGATCGAGCAAGATCCGTTGCTCGCTCAACAGTTGCGCGAATTCGCATTCGATCGGCAATTAGTTGGGCTACGCCGTACAAAGTAATTGCCACGAAAGCGCCGGTTCCCAAACTCGGACTGAGCAGAGCTGCCCCTTCAGCGAATTTTTCGATCCACCCGTACCGAAACGGACCATTGGAATACCAGTCGGTAGCCGAGCAAAGGACTCTTGAGGCAACGGCGACCAAGAACCACTGAAAGCCGATGCAACCCAATATGAAGTCTGCTCTGAGGCTCGGCAATTTCAGATCTCGGCCGGCGGGCAACTGACCGAATGCCCACAATCCGGCCCCCAGAATTCCGACATCAGCGAGTTGCCACCGCACATGTACACTGGCGCCGAGAATAAGTGGGCACATCGCGAGCACCGTCAGAACGACGATTCCGGCGAGGGAATTAGATCGAAGTCCGTGCTTGAAGCGGCTCAGGTACGCGTCCAATTTCGGGGCGAAGCTCAGGATCAGTACGTACGCGAGAAAGGCTTTCCAAAATACGTGCGTCAGCTCAGTCGGAAACTCCCATGGAAAAACTCCGGATATACCGATGCACAGCGACATAACCAGCACCGTTCCGAGCACGGTTCCGATGAAGTCGATGAGATGTTCGACCAGCTTTTCGCGCGTCCACAAATACGACTCTGGTAAGTAGGCGAGCGGCTGCGCATTCTCTCCAAGTAAACGCGGATGTTTTGGCAGGTTGATCGGGTTGTATTGCTCCGCCCCGACCGCTGAGCGATGCACTAGGGCGTTCAACGGAATTGGTCGACGGTGAAACACGTTTGGCCAAATCGTCCTGAAACCGTGTACAGCGTCGTTCCACATTCTCATGGGATAGCAGCCGAGCAGTGCGTACGGATCCACGTTGCCCCGGAAGGCGGGCTTAACATCTTCTGTGTTAACAGTGCCTAAAAACGCAAGCCTAGCTGCCCCCTCTAAAACCCATTTGAGGGTCACGTCCGACAGCTTTTGTGACTGGCGGTCTCCACCACCGCCTACGTCGCGATGTACTCCGGGAAACCACACCTCTGTCAGTCCTGGAGTGCGTGGGTTGAACAGAGCTTCTGGAAACACGTTCCGGGTCTCATCGATTGAGACCGCATGCCTGATGTTTTTGATTGATGGATTGAAGTCGGTGTACGGGAACGTTTTGAAGCGTTCCAATATTCCAACCGAATTGACCGTGTCCCAAACCCCTACGTATTCAATTCGCGGATGTCGATCCGAGCAGAAATCGCGGCGCAGTTTCGCCGCGATGGTCTTGAACGCATTGAGTCGGCCATCCGGGATGTCGCTGAAGATCTGCCAAAGGTACGGGCCGAGGTTACGGTGGCGAGCGTGAAGGATTCCGAAACAGCGGACGAAGCCCGAAAGCACGCGAGCGGTGAGCGCGCCGCGGCTAAACCCGAACATGTAAATGCGATCGCCGCGCTCGTAGTGGTCGACTAGGAACTGATACCCCGCCAAAACCTTGTCGTTCAGGCTCGTCGCAAACGCAAGATCCTTGAAGTTGGCGAGCTTTTGGCCAAGACTTGACTTGACGCTGCCATCGATTTGCGTTCCGACTCCGCCGTCGTAAAAGACGACCTGTTCAGCGGGAACGGACTTGTCCAACAGCTCAAATGTGCGCAGCACGTTCGTCGAGTCCACGCCCGCCCAGTCACCCGTGCCGTCAAAGCACAAGACGATATTCTTCGGCATTGACCTATTGTAAGGCAATTCAATCGGAGAGATGTTAGTCTCCTCGGATCACTGATTCGCCTGCGCGCAAACCCTTGCACTTTGCCCGCAAAGTGATTTTTCCTGCACGTCCGTCGGACTGCACGATTACTTGTGCGTATCCGTTGAACAGTGACCGAAACCAATTCGCTCGGATCACTCCTCCACTGACGGAAACGCCTTTTGCGAGCCCGCCTTGCCCACCGAGGTTTTGAACAACGATCACAATCTCGTGCTCGCCTGCGCTTATACCAGCCAAGTCAACCGAGTAAGACTCGTCCCATTGTGTGGTGTGTAACACCAGCTTCCCGTCGACATAAACCCACCCTTCGTCATCGATTTGGCCGATCTGGAGACTCTGCTTCCCGGCCGGAGTCGTCATCTTCGCCCAATATACAGCGCGAGTATTCGGCTGCCGCATGGAATATCGATCACCGGAGATGTTGATGGAGCGGCTTTCAGTGCCTTCCGCCTCGGCAATTGACTTCGGCATCGACTTCGCGTCGATCATTCGCATTTGCCAGTTATCGACGGTGGAGGATAGGTCGGTATCTAAGAACCGGTCTGGCTCATGACAACTTGGGTCGCCATTTCCAACCCCAATAATTCTGCCCGGACCTTCAAGTTCAAACGAAATAAGGTCGGACGCCGTCGGCACGACGCGTCCGTTGGCATCGCGTACGCAAACCGTAACCATCGACACATCCTTGCCATCGGCGTGAATGGTAGATCGATCGGGTGCCAAATGGATCGTCGCAGCCTCGGCCGTGGTCTCAACGACATCGCGAGCTACGACTTTTCCTTGTCGTGAAGCGATCGCCTCGAGTTTTCCGGGCTGATACGGGACCTTCCACTCCGCATGTCCGTACATCTCGACTTTTCGTGAGCCGATCTCGACTCCGTTCAGCAGCAATCGAACTGTATCCGCGTTCGTGAACGCCCAAACGTCGATGATTTGGCCCTCCTTGCCAGCCCAATTCCAGTGAGGAAGCAGGTGCACCAATGGCTCAGCGGTCCAACTCGCCTTGTAATAGTAATAGAGATCTTTCGGGAAACCGCACGTATCCAGAATGCCGAAGTGAGAGCTGATGCAAGGCCATCCGTACGGCGTGGGCTCACCTCGGTAGTCAAATCCGGTCCAAATGAATGCGCCCGCCAGATAGGGCCGCGCCATGTAGTACTTCATCCACGTCTGGGCTAGAGTTCCCCAACTCGGTCGATATATGTCATACGCCGTCAGGTACCCCTTCGCCTTATCCTCGACGTATTCGCCGCGCGTTGAGAGGGTGGAGGCCTCCTCACTTCCCATCAAGGGCGTGTTCGGATGGTCGCGATGGTAGGCGTCCGAGTTGCCGTTCAAAATGTAGTTGAACCCACGGACATCCACTGCTTCGTTGACTCCTTTGAATAGATTTCCGCCGTTGCATGCGTACGAGGTCGGCCGACTATCGTCCAGCGCCTTAACCGTCTTCACCATCGTTTCACCGATTCGACGGCCGCGGTCTGATCCCTGCTCGGGTTCCTCGTTTCCGATAGACCACAAAATGATGCTCGGATGGTTCCGGTCACGCTTGACCATCCTCGTCAGTTGGTCGAGGACTTCAGGAGACGATTCTAATAAGCGATTTTCGTCCATGACGAGCATGCCGAGTTCGTCGCAGGCGTCCAACAACTCCGGAGTAGGCGGGTGGTGTGAACATCGATAGGCGTTCGTTCCCATCGACTTCAGTCGCTCAATTCGATAGTATTGAATTCGGTCCGGTAGCGCTGATCCCACTCCAGCATGGTCTTGGTGGTTGCAAAAGCCGTTGATCTTGACGGGTTTGTCGTTGAGGAAAAATCCTTTGTCTTTGTCAAACCGGATCGAACGAATGCCAAATCGGGTCTGAGTTTCATCTAGTGAGCGCGAATTCGAACGCAAGCTCAATTTTAATCGGTATAGGTTTGGGTGCTCGAGGCTCCATAGAACGGGTTTCGAGACCTCCGTTTTACTGCCCAGATGCAGCGTCGCCCCCGGCTCAACGGTGCTGGTTGCGACGACTTGGGAAAAGACACGCTTACCGTCCGGACCGATCACGTCGGCCTGCAACTCGACCTTGCTCGCCGTCGAGGTCTGATTAGCAATCGCCGCACGATAAAACAACGTCGCATGGCCCGCCTTCAGCACCGGTTTCGCGAAGGTCTCCCCGTCGACGAAGTGAACCGGGTCACTCTTGTCGAGCCAGACGTGTCGATAAATCCCGGCTCCTTCGTAAAACCAGCCTTCGTAATGGCTAGCGTCAGCCCGAACTGTGACCGTGTTGTCTCCGGTCCAATTCACCACGTCCGTGATATCGACGGAGAATCCAATGTAGCCGCTTTCGTTTCTTTTTACGGTGTGGCCGTTCACGAAGACGTAGCAGTCTCGATGCACTCCGTCGAACGTAAGCGTGATCCGCCGCCTCTCATCGCCCGGTGTGAGTTTGAATCGCTTCTGGTACCAGCCCACGCTTGTGTCAGGATAGGCCCGGCCAATCGGCTTCGAGCCGTGGGCGATGACGTTACCATTCGACGATTCTACGAACGGCATCTCCACCATCCAGTCGTGGGGAAGGGTTACGTTTCGCCACACCGCGCCGCTGAAACTCGCGGTACCGGCCTTGGCGAAAGGCTGGCCGAGTCCAAATCCAAGATCAAGCTTCGGATCGCTCGCATTCCCGAGGGTGAATTTCCAGCCGTCGTCGAACAACGAGTGTTCATGTACCGCTGGACCCTGACTAGCAGAAATTGGAAACGCTAAAGCGGCGACGAAAACCGAGAACATGGCCTGATTTTAGGCTACGCGACAGGCTTTCTGCGCGACTTGAGGTTCAAAACCTCGACGATTACCGCGAATGCCATCGCGAAGTACGTGTACCCCTTTTCGATGTGCTGGCCACACCCCTCGCCGATCAGGTTCGCGCCAATTAAAACGAGAAACATGAGCGCGAGCATCTTGATCGTCGGATTGTCGTCAATAAACCTTGCGATGTGCCCGCTATAAAACAGCATGAAGCCGACCGCAACGATGATCGCAAGAATCATGACGGGTAGGTGATCAGACATCCCGACGGCCGTCACGACTGTATCTAGCGAGAAGATGACATCAAGAAAAAATATTTGCGCAAGTACCGACACTAGCGACGGTGCGGCTGGTTGTCGATCTAACGAGGCCTCTCCTCCGAGCTTGTCATGAATCTCTCGGACGGACTTGTAGATCAGGAAGAGCCCGCCGGCGATCAGAATTACGTCCTTCCAGGAGATTTCCTTGACGTCCGCCTCGGCATGGATGAACGGTAGCACGAAGACAGTCGTCGTCAGGTGCTTGACCCAATTGATGGATACGAGCAACAGCATTCGACTTACGAGAGCAACAATCAGGCCGAGTCGCCTGGCTCTGTCCCTTGTTTCGACCGGTAGCTGCCCGGCTAGGATCGAGATGAATACGATGTTGTCCACGCCGAGGACGATCTCTAGCACGGTCAGCGTCAGCAACCCGATCCACGCGCTGGGTTGCGACATCCACGTAAACACGACCCATTCATGATACCGGGCAGGCTAACCGCGTTCGCGGACAACTAGGAAACCAAGACTTCAATCTCGCGTCTCGTTCGCTGTATCATGCAGGTCATGGTGAGAAGGTCCTGCTTGTTATTTGCATCGGTATTGGTCATCGGCTTGAGTGGCGCCGGTTGCGGCTCGGCACCAGAGTCGACCGGCAACCCAAAGCCTTCCGCCGAGCTTACAAAACCTGCCTCTGCGCCCGAACAGCCGAAGACAGTCGTGACCCCTTCCGGCCACAATCCCAATCGCATTCACCAATTAGCCGATCTGAAGAAGGTTGATGTCAGCGTTGGAGTTCACGTTCTACATTGCTGGATCATGGACGACAGCAGCAAGCGACAAGAAGGAATGATGTTCCTTGAGGACAGAGAGGTCAAACCTGATGAAGGGATGCTCTTTGTCTTCCGGGCCGACGAGCCCGGCACGAACGGATTTTGGATGCAGAACACGCTCATTCCGTTGGACATTATCTACATCGATCAAGCATCAAAAGTTATAGAGATCGCGGCAGGCAAGGTCTTGGACGAATCTCCCCTGCCGCCGAAAAAGCCATATCGGTATGTCGTTGAATTGAAGCAAGGCGAAGCTGCAAAGGCCGGTATCACCGTTGGCACTTCGATCAAAATTCCCAAAGTCTTGACCGCCTCAGAATGAACTTGTGCACGGTCGTCTAGAATCGCGTGGTAATGTCAGTTCTGTGAACCATGCCTTCCGAGTTGCATGTATTGCTACCGTCGTGGCGTTAACCGCATGTTCGGTCGCTCAAACGACGCAGAAACGAAAGTCAGCTCGGCAAAAGCCTAAACCGGGCGTGCAGAAGCCGGTTAAGCCTGTGCCGAAAGTAAATGACGGTCGCATAATTTACGTCGGGTGTGAGGGCGATGTACTGTTCTGCACGTTCTTAACGAAAACCAATCAGGTGTTTGCCGCGGGCGCAGATTTTAGTTATCGGTGGTGGGATCAAGGTCCAAAGTTGAGCGCCACGAGACCTCACGATGCCGACGCTGGGAGCACATGCCTCGCCCCCGATGGCAAGACGGTCGCGGTAGCGACGATGGACGGTGATCTCCAGGTCGTCAGAATGTTGGATGGTCGCATTCTGACCGCCATCGCCTCGCACGAAACCGCAGTTATGAGCACTTTTTGGATGCCTGACAGCATCAACGTTGGCGCGGTTACAAAAGACGGTCACGTTCGGCTGTTCAACGTTGATACGAAGGAGATCGCTCTTGACCTAACTGACACTGGCGCAGACTTCGCGTGTGCGGTGGCGGGCGGGGCACAAATCGCAACGATCAACTCAATAGGACTCCACTTCTACGATGCCGCCCACGGGGAGCAGAAGGGTGCTTTCGAATTCGTTCCCGAAGAGAAATCCAATACCGCTGGGCCTCTCCTCTCGATGCCTGATGGAAAGCAGCTTCTCGTCACCTTTGCTGCGCCGGACGACGATCCCGACAAGAACTGCGACTCGCCGATGATTTTCGACTGCGAAACTAGAAAGCCGACTCTGAAGTTTGCAGGCGTCACGAAGGCCGTTCTGTCATCGGCAGTTAGTGCGAACGGAAAGTACGTCGCCTTCGGCACGTCTAAGCGTGCTTACGTCTTCGAGGTCTTAACGCAAAAGCAGGTCTATACGTACTCCACGGAAAACCAGGTTCTCAGCCTCTCCTTCGCGCTCGACGGCAAATCAATCTTGATGGGCGAGTCGGGCGGAGGTCTCCTGCAAGTACCAATCTTTCCTAAACCCGCGACGACTCCCAAAGTCGGAGGCTGACCGCCAATCGCGGTTTCTCCTCCGTTCGCCCCGGCCGGCATGCCAAAATAGGCTGATGCCAACCTACGTGTACGAGTGCTCCAGCTGCAAAGAAACATATGAAGTCGAGCAACGTATCATCGAGAATTCGCTAACCGACTGCCGCTGCGGGTCACTCGGCACCCTAAAACGAGTCATTCAACCTGTAGGCATAGCGTTCAAAGGTAGCGGATTCTACATCAACGATTCAGTAGCTACGCCGGCTACTAAGGCGGTCGAAAGCAAACCAGCAGACTCGGCGGCCAGCGATGCCACTCCGGCGAGCACAGACGGGGACAAATCAGCGGTAACTCCGCCACCAGCGGAAAAGCCGACTACCGCCGAAGCGCCAGCGCCAGCGCCGGCACCAGCGACTCAGTCGCAGGCCCAGTAGTAAGTTCCATCCGTAGGATGCGGGTCGCTCCCCCGATGGCCGAGTGGGTCTACGATCGCGCTATCAAATCCAAGTGTGCCCACCGTGAACTTTGCGTGTCCGTCCGCAAATATGAGAGTTCCACCGTTTGAATGCCACTTGCGAAAATAGTTGTTCGGCGACGGACAGTCATAGCCGTATCTATCGCACGCGCCAATAGTTTGCGTTGAATCAAAAACCGCCATCATCTCGTCGCGCATCACGCGGGAACTCGCAGAGTCACCCAACATGCTCTCATTGACGACGCTCGTCGAGGCTCGAAGCTCGTTGTTGGACGAAGACTCGCCAGCGACCACTGAAAACATACACTTTGTGAACCGATAGCTGCTGCCATATGCATCCCAGTAAGCGGTCGAACCTGGAACATCATCGCTAGTGTAGGGTCCTCCGCTGTCGAGCGGACAGCGAAAAATTTGCATCAGTGGAGTCGGATTCGAGCCTGAATGCTGAACGTAAGGCGCGATCTCAACTTCGACCCCTTTGTGCCCGAGTTTTCCCGCCGAAGGCTGGCTATTGTAGGCGTAGTGAATCGGCATAGTGCCGTCGCTGTCCGAAACGTACATCGTCAGTGCTGTCCCGATCTGTTTGGCGTTTGAGAGGCAAGCGGTTTGTTTGGCCGCCTCTTTTGCCCGGGCGAAAACCGGGAACAAAATCGCGGCGAGGATCGCGATGATCGCGATCACGACGAGAAGCTCAATGAGGGTGAAAGCGCGTTTGAACATTATTTTCTCCTGGCCAAAGACCATGCTTCGCTTGCGAAGCACGTTCTTCCCCAAAGGAAAACTCGAACGCCACTTCCACATTCCCTCCGTCAGTCTTAACTGAATCAGGTTCTAGGGGTCTCCGTCAATCGACGAACTCTCAGCCCAATGGCTCCCCCTGCGGATGATCTGCCTTTATTATTGTACGTCAGAATTCAGACTGCATTTGCGAGTCGGATCAGTTCGATGTAGCGCCGAATGGCATCGCCGATGCTCGGCATCGACGAGATCCCGAGGCTTTGAATCTTGTCATTCGACAGGACGCTGTATTTCGGTCGCTTGGCTGCAGTCGGATATTCGGCCGTCGATATCGGCTCAATCTCGAGTTCCTTGCCGGGAGCCCAAGCCATGATAATGTGGCGCGCGAACTCGTACCAGCTCATCGAATCGGGCCCCGTCGCCTGGTAGATACCGCCTTCGGCAGCCATTTCGCAAAGCGCGAGCAAGACACTGACTAGATCAGCCGTGTAAGTTGGACTGCCAACCTGGTCGTCAACGACGCGCAATTTCCGGCCCGCTTGATACGCCGTGATAATTGATTTAGGGAAGGATTTGCCTTGTTGCCCAAAAAGCCAAGAAGTTCTAACGACAATTGAGTCCGAATTAGCGTCCAACACGGATTCTTCGCCGTCGCGTTTGGTTCGCCCGTACGTTCCGATCGGATTTGTTTTGTCCGTCTCTAGGTAGGGCTGACTCGCTTCTCCGTCGAACACGAAGTCGGTACTGAGATGCATGAGACGGATTCCGGCCTGTCGGCAAGCCTTTGCGAGCATGGCCGGAGAAAGTTGGTTTAGGTCGGTCGCTTGGCCGGCCTCGGTCTCCGCTTGGTCGACAGCCGTGTAGGCGGCACAATTTACGCACCACGTAACTCCGTCGAAGCGGCCCGTAGCGAGTTCGGCGATTGACATAGCGTCCGTGATATTGAAATCCGCTCTGGATGGCGCAATCCAGTCCTCACCTCTACGCTCAAGTTCTCGGACGAGGTCGCTGCCTAACATCCCCGATCCGCCGATGACCAAATACTTACTCATTTTTGCTCGGCGATGCCGCGGGACTTAGATCAGATTTTACCGGCGCACTCCTGCACGTAGTAACGAGCCTGACGCCAGTCACGGCTGTGTCGGCATTCATCTTGCAGTTTTCGTGCTGGAATCGGACGAACGAGGCGTCTGATCCGTCCATGAATGTATCGCAACAACTTCATCGATGGCGATCGATTGGTGAAAGTGCCGAGGCTCCGGTAGAATCTATTGAGGGATTAAGGTCTCGTCAAATACCGCTAAGTAAAAGGATTGAGATGGTTTCTTGTAGACAATGTGCAACAACGAATAGCCTAGACAGCACATATTGCCGCAAATGCGGCGATGCGCTGTCCGAAACCGACATTGATGCCGGCCGGGCAAAAGTAGCTCAACTGCTCGAAGATGGTAGCTCGGCCTACAATGTCGGTCGAATAGACGAGGCATTTGAGATTTCAGAGACCGCCCTTGCATCTGACCCGATCAACGTCACCGCACTCGCACTTAAGATGAACTGTTTGGAGCGACGCGACCGAATTTCGGATGCGCTTGAGTGTGCAGAGCGAATTGTTGAGCTTAATCCGGATTCCGAACTTGACAAGATCAAGCGAAATCAACTTAGGCGAAACCTAGAGTTCGCGGCGCGAGAACCGATGACGCCAAATCGACGAGTTGCCTGGATAAGTGGCATTTCCACAATTATTCTGGTCATGGCTCTTGGGTCTTACGCGGGGATCATGGTCAAGAGGAAGAACGACTCGACGACCAACGCGAGTCCTAAGCTAGAAGCGTCCTTAGAAAAGAACTCGCCGATCACTTCTGTTGCACAAGTCAATCAGACTACGCCGACGAATCCGACAACTTCCGGCCAGCCGAATCCGGGCGGCCACGTCATTCAGGACGCCGCCGCCGCGACTCCGGACTTGACCCGGCCGCCGCTGAGGAATGACGAAATGCTGCCTAGCACCGGGCCCGGATACACGATCAAGCCAATTGAGCCTGGGCCTATAGGAACCGGATCAAGCACGCCGCCAACAAAAAATACGGAGACAGCGCGGACGAACACCGGCGGCACAGGTAACGGCACGAGCCCGGAGCCTGATCCAGACATCAAGATTGACTCGTCCGGCACCGGACGTAGTGACACTAAGCCCGTTGGTTCCATGGATATCCAGGTTCGCGGCGCAGGTTCGTCCAGTCCACCGATTGCAGATGCGCCCGACGGAAACGACCTCAAAGCGATTCAGAAAACCGCAACTCAGTTGTTCTCTGCACAAAGGTTTGAACCGGCCTCTAAGAACTACGAGAAGGCGATTTCCATCGGCGGAGACAGCTCCGCTCTCTATGAGCGATTGGGGCAGTGCTACGAGCACATGGGCCGAAAGAGTGCCGCTCTGTCCGCGTACGAAAAGGGATTGCAGGCGTGTCAGCAGGCCCTTGCGAGCGGAAAGGGCGACAAGGACCGGCTCAGCACCAAAGCCGACATGTATAAATCGCACATCAAGGCATTGGGAGGCTAACCGTTGCCGTTACCGATTCTCGCATTATTGTCTCTTGCGATTTCTGGCGGCGAGTTGCCGCGCATGTTGATCGTTCTTTCATCCGCAACCGGGGCGGTCTCAAGTTCCCCGATGGCGGACGTCCTTGCATCTGCGGCGGATGAAGATCGACGCGTAACTCCCATCGTTTGGGGTACGACCGATCCCATTTTCAGGGAGGCATTGGCGAGCAATCTGTTAGGCAATGTTCCGGATGCCCCCACAAAGACACAGGTTTTTGAGATCGCCGTGAAACTTCATGCAGAGTACGTCGCTATTGTTTCGGGTGGGCTAAAGGCGAACGGAGCAACTGGAAAAATCTCGCTGTACAGAGGCGAGCGGGAAATTTATCACGACAATACGTCAATCGGCATTAATCGATCGGGCCGTTTGGATGAGTCCAGTTCGCTGAAAAGCATCGCCCGAACGTGGCTCGACAAACTTTCGCAGGGAGCGTTTAAGAAACTCGTTCCCGCTCCCCGAATCAAAGCGCCAGAGATGGCCCCAGCGCTTGTTGCACCGGTCGAGGCGGTCGCGGTCCCAGCCGTCGACAACACTGCGCTCGTAAATTCCGCACGCGCACTTCGTGCCGCAACCGCACGAGAAATTGACCGCATCCAACGGACGCAGTCGCGGGAGGTGGACGTCGCGCCGATCGTTGATGACCTTAAGCGAGCGGGCGAGCAGGCCGTAATTGCGCTATTTCGCGACGCTGTCGACGCTGAGCCACTCGATATCGCACGACGAAAACTCCTGTTCGAAGCAATTCTTCCGCTCGACCCCAAACTCGCGGCGAGCGAAGCTCGTCGAGCTGCTCAGGTGATGCCGGAGGCAGTCGAGCTTCGCGTCATGTCAGCGCAAGCTTGGCTAAAACTGAAGGACCAAGCGCAAGCGCAGGCCGATCTTAACGAAGCCGTCGCTCGCGACCCGTCCAGCGTGGCAGTTCGCCTAGCCTTGACGGAAATCGCATTAGGAAAACTTGACTTCATTACCGCGCTGGAGCATATTGATAAAGCGGTCAAGCAGTCTGATAACTCCGTGACCCGGCGTATGCGCGCGCTAGTTCGGGCGATGCTTGGGGGTAACGACGGCGTAAAATCGGATATCGCCGCTTGCAAAGAGCCAGTAAGTGTCGACCAATCCGCGACCTATCTACGGGCTCTAGACGTCGCGCTCGATGACTCGATTTCGAGCATGAAGTCGCTGATGCAGCGAGTGGCCGTTCGGCCGAAGGACGAGGCTGTCAAGGAAGGCCTCGATACCGCCACCCGAACCCTCACCAGCCGTATCTCGTTCATGGAAGGCACGACGACGCCGGTATCTTCACGGGATATCTCAGAGCGATTATTGCTGGCACACAAACTGCTCCAGCAATGCGTTGTCGACCTACGCGATTTCGCCGCCAATGCGGCAGATGATTCATTGAGTGATGCTCGCATCAACCTCAACGAGTCGGTCCGGATGCTAAGCGAATCACGCAGTCGAAGCTCTTCTTAGAGGCGACAATGCGAGAAATTATTGAAGTGGTATTTCCGGTCTCGGCCCTGTTCTTGATCGCGATTTGCGCGAGCTATTTAGTCGCAGTTGTGATTCGGAAGGCAAGGCGCCAGCCCGTTCCAATTCTGAATGGCAGGGCACGAGTGCGAGCAACGAGCGGGGTGTATCGATCGCGCTTCCTTGGGGTGTCCGCATCGGGCTGGAGGTTCAGCGCGCCGATTTGTCGCGACCACTACGTTCCGTTCCGGGTCGGAGAGGACCTGACCATCGAAATCGCCGACGAAACGGGCCTGCTACGATTTCGCACCGTCGTCGTGGAGCGGGACGCGACGGAACACGTCTTCACGATGCAAACACCGACTCAAGTTTTTCGGGCGGACCGCCGCGTGGATGAACGTCGCTACGATCTGGCCGGCATGGCTGGGGAACTTGAAGGCGCTGCCGCAAGCATCCTCAACGTCTCGCAAAACGGAGTCTGCGTAGTTTCAGACCAGCGCGTCAAGCCGGGGGATCGGGTTAAGTTGATCTTGCCTTGGGAGAGCAAACCGACTTTCGGGTGGGTTGTTGGTCGCGAAGGATCTGAGCGGTTCTGTAGTGTGCGCATAAGGGTCGACGAACCGCTGTCGTTACCGGTAGCGGCTTGAGTACCAGAAGCGCTACGAAAGTGAACCTGTCTCGCAGGGCCTGAATCCTTTGACCTATTGCAATAATTAACAGTTGCGAAAGCTTCACGTTTCTGTTACAGTTTGCGAATGCCGCCGAAACACTCGCAAAGCGCTAGACCCAATCCACGATCTCCCGGAATGAGCCGGCGAGACGTTATCATCGGATCCATTGCCGCGACAATTGCCGCTGGCGTACCGGGTGTGGCCATCGCAGAAGGCGCGAAGGCCGGACTTGGTGCACCACTGCCACCGTCATCCCTCGCCGACAACGCATCCTTGCGTCGGTACATGGCGGCATCAGTGCTGCTTCCAGGTGGTCGCATCCTGGTCACCGGAGGATACGACCGAAAGTGGACTGATTCGAACCCTCCTCGACCGCTGAGTTCGTCTTTGATTCTCGACCCGAATACCGGAGACTCCTACTCTGTCGCTCCGATGCGTACGCCGCGCGCGCGACATGCCGCTGTCGTTATGAGCGATGGTCGAGTGCTCGTTATCGGTGGTTTCGGCCGCGCCGCGTTATCCTCTGTCGAGATTTACGACCCGCGAACTGACCGCTGGCAGAGTGCCCAGCCCCTACTTCAGCCCCGATATGATCACAGTGCCGTTTCCGACGGCAACACTGTAATCGTGCTCGGCGGAAGTGCTCAGTCCATGCTCGGTGCTAGCGAAGTCTTGCGAATTGACTCGCTTTCGACCATTATCCCCGCCTGAAGAACAAGGAATCAATATGCCAATTTACATGAAAATCGTCGGAATCGACGGAGACGTCACCGCCAAAGGCTATGAAAAGTCTTTCGAACTTGGAAGCATGCAGTGGGGCGTAAGTCGCGAATCTCCGACTGCGTCAAAGCCTACGTTTAGCTACTTTGACGTCATGAAGAACTCCACGGTTGGCTCGACCCAATTGATGCTTGCTTGCGCCAAAGCTTCTAACCTCGGAAGCGTCGTGATTTCTATCGTTGTTCCGGGCGGCACCGGCGCACCCGTACTCGTCGATAAATTTACGCTTGAGAACGTAGGTGTGATGGCGTTCGCCCAGAGCGGCGACGGCAGGCCTGCAGAGGACATGCGACTAAGCTTCTCAAAGATCACTTACTCGCACACCGCAGGTTCACTTACTCAAACCAACTTCTGGAACCTTTCCACGAACACCGGGGGATAAGCGTTTTGCTGGCAAGTTAGTTTCGGGGAGCCGCCCCCGGATTCGCGGTCGCGAGGGCGGTTGACGGGAGCGAGGTTTTCACCTCGCTCTCCCCGTTTCGAGGGAAGGAGGATATGCGTCAATATTTCTGACGACGGATCCTCCTTCCTTGTTCTGTCTGGCCCTTTGGTCCTATTCAGAGACACTCACTATCGCCAATCTGATGCAACATCGCTTCGACTGATAGATTGGGTCACCGGGTGGATGGTCCAAATCAAGCCGTTTTCCCCCTAAGAATTACCAGGATCGATCCGATAACACTGATGTGGCTAAGTAGGCCCGAGCCAAATCGGAGTTATCGACTTGCAAATTCTGGACAATCTAATCTCACCTGGCATCGCGGAACTTCAATCCGCGTTGGGAAGGGCCACCCATCGACAGTCGATGTTGATGAACAACCTCGCCAACGTCAATGTGCCTGGCTACAAGCGCAAAGACATCGATTTTCACACCATGCTCGAGAGCGCGAAGCACTCGACGCAAGTGAAACAAATGGCGATTGACGACGCGGCCCAACGCAGGTCCGACCAAACAAGCATTCGTCTTGACGGCAACAACGTCGACTTGGAAAGGGAGGTCGCATCCGTCACCGAAACTGAGATGTTCTATCAAGCGGTAACTGACCTTACGGCTGGGTACTTTCAAGGCCTCAAGTCAGTTATCCGGGAGGGCAAGTAATAGGTAACCATGAGTCTTAATTCCGCACTCCGTTCATCCGCATCCGCGCTCACTACCGAGCGCTTCCGCATGGATGTCATTTCCGCCAACATTGCAAACGCGAGCTCAACCGAGACCCGCGAGTCGCAACCCTATCGCCGGCAAGAAGTTCTAATTGAGGGCACCGCCGAAGGTCCGAAGGTTTTACGAGTTCAGGACGATATGAACACTCCGTTTAAAACGGTTCACCAGCCTGGCAACCCCCTTCAAGACAAAGACGGCAACGTCAAAGGATCCAACGTTGAACCCATTCTCGAAATGGTGAACATGATGACCGCGAGCAAGGCCTACGAGGCCAATGTCGCGGCTTTCAACACGGCAAAGTCGATGATCAAGAACGCCTTGAATATCGGCAAAGCTTAATTAACCGAAGACCATGAGCTACCCCACCAACCCTGCAATAGCATCCGCAATTCAAAGCGGAAAGCTAGGCTCGCCGATTGCGAAGCCGCAGGAAGCACGAGGCGAAGAATTCGGCTCGATGTTGATGGACGTGCTGAAGGAAGTCAATAAATCTCAGCTTAACGCTAAGCAGATGCAAGAGGACCTCATCACGAATCGACGACCGGTGGAATATCACGACGTCATGATTGCGGTTGAAAAAGCCGGAACTGCCATGCAACTAACAATGGCCGTCCGAAACAAACTCTTGGAAGCATTTCAAGAGATCAATCGCATGCAGGTTTGATGACGAGAATATTTGATCGGATCGCGATTGGGCGATCATGTCAGCTTTACTGTTGAAATTAAGATCTTGGTGGGACACAGCCGAGAAAGTTCAGAAGGCCGTCACCCTTGGTGGTGCCGCGTTCCTCATTTTGATGCTCGCGGGCATCTTCCTATATGCGGCGGCACCCAAGTATTCGATCATCTATAGCGGCATCGGTGATATCGACAAGAACACCGTTGTAACCGAGATTCAGGCTATGGGCGTGCCCGTTAAGTACGAGCAAGCAGGCGTAGTCGAAGTCCCCGAAAACAGAATTCAAGAAGTGCGTATGCACTTGGCTGGGGTCAACAAACTTCCGAAGGCCTCCAGCTACAACGGCATCGAAAACCTCGACAAGATCAGCTTAATGACGACTCCTGCCGTCGAGCGCGAGCGTCTGAAGAGTTCTCTCGAAGGAGAACTCGCTAAGAGTATTGAGTCTCTCGAAGGTGTCCAGTCGGTGCGAGTGCACATCACATTGCCCGACTCGAGCCCATTTGTTGAGAACAAGCGCGCGGCCACCGCTGCCGTGACGGTCATGGAAACGCCAGGAAAGGGTCTTACCCCGTCTCAAGGCCGTGCGATTGCTTCCTTGATCGCGAACGGGTGCCCCGGCATGGACATGAACGGCGTTGTGGTGCTAAACCAGGCGCTCCAAACCATTTACAACGGTACGGAGGCATCTGACAACAACATGATCGCCGCGAACCGCCAATCTTTGGAGTCAAAGGCCGCATCCGAGAGGCAAACCGACATTCAGGCAACTCTTGACCGTGTGTTCGGGCCAGGCATGACTGTCGTTACCGTGCGCGAAGAACTCGACCTTGACAAGATTCGATCCCATACGACGGAAGAAACTCCGAGCACCTCCAAGCCAATTGTCAAAGATCAAACCTCGGAAAACATGCCTCTCGGAAGCAAAGGCGCGTCCGGACTAGCGGGAGCACCCGGAAACACTGGAGCCCCGACCGGTGGAACTGGTGCTAACGATCCCGGGGCAAAGTACACGAGCGAGACGAAGTCGCTCGTGCAGCCCATGAAGAATTCCGACACGAACGTCGATCACGCGTCGGGTGGTCTCAAAGCGATGGCCATCAACGTAGTCGCAAACGACTCTGTAAAGGAGGGGAATAACGTCCTATCCACTCCCGAGGGTCAGCAGAAATTGAAAGACATTCTCAAAGGAGACGTCGCTGCATACCAGGCGCGAGACAAAGTCTCATTTCCTGATCCGACCGTCACGTTCGTGACTTTTGACACGAGCGCTAAGGCGAAGATCGTGGATGCCGAGAAGGCGGCCGCATCGACTCAACGGGTACAGCAAATCATCTCGATGCTGCCAATATTTGCTCTCGTCCTCGTCGCCCTCGTTGTAACCAAGCAAGTTTCCAAGATGGGCAAGGCGAAGAAGGACAGCATGATCTCGGACTATGCGCTTGTGTCGATGAGCGATCCGAGCACCGAAGAGGGAGGGGGAGCGAACGATGCGACAGGTGCCTTACATGAGCATCCTGAGCAAAGCCCCGCGCTGTCGGCCCTTCAACAGAATCAAGCCTACGCGCTTACCGACATCGTTGTGGACCCAATCCCTGACAAGGTGAGTGTCCCGCTCGAACAGATCAAGAAGATGGCAAAGGAGCGACCAGAAGCGGTCGCCACCCTCATCAAGAGCATGCTGCTGGAGGATCGACGCTAAGCGTCGGAGGCACTCATGAAGAAGAAGCTAGAAGAACTCTCCGTACGCCAGAAAGCGGCAATCATCCTGATGTTGCTTGGTCCGATGCTGAGCGCGGATGTAATTCGCCATCTCGACGAAGAGCACATCGAATCGCTCACCCTCGAACTCGCCCGCCTTGACAAGATTTCGCCAGAGCAACGCGATCAGGTAATTCACGACTTTCACCAAGGGGCAATGGCCCAGGAGTTCATTTCGGAAGGGGGCGTTGCCCAGGCTCGAACCTTGCTGGAGGCAGCCTTTGGTGGAGAGCGTGCGGACGAGCTCGTAAAACGCACTCTTGCCTCGATGCAGGTGTTGCCGTTCGAGTTTCTAAAAAAGGCAGACCCTTCCCAGGTTCTTTCCTTCATTCAGGACGAGCATCCACAGACGATCGCTCTGATCCTGGCCTATATGCCGGTCAACAACGCAGCGATGATTCTCAGCAAGCTACCCGGGGAACTGCGGGTAGATGTTGCCGCGCGCATCGCGATGATGGAGCAAACTCCCCCCGAAGTCATCCGACGCGTCGAGCAAGTCTTGGAGAAGAAAGTCGCCAGCATTCTCAATCAAGAATTGACCCAAGCGGGCGGCCCGAAGGCCCTTGTCGACCTGCTGAATCGCGTGGACCGCTCAACCGAGCGGCTGATTATGGAGTCTCTTACCGACTCAAATCCAGAGCTCGCGGATACCGTCAAGAATATGATGTTCGTCTTCGAAGATATTGTCCAGCTCGATGATCGAGCGATCCAGCTCATCCTGAAGGAAGTCGACGTCAAGGAACTCTCAACCGCGCTCAAGGGCGTCAGTGGAGAAGTTCAACAGAAGATCTATCGAAACATGTCCGAGCGTGCAGTAGCGATGCTGAAGGAAGACATGGAATTCATGGGGCCGGTCAGGATGCGAGTAGTAGAAGAAGCGCAACAGAAGGTCGTTGCCGTAATTCGCAAGCTAGAGGAGTCAGGCGAAGTAACAATCGGCCGCTCAGGCGAGGAAGAGATTCTTGTCTAGTCAACATCTTATGGCGGGAGATATTGCCTCCGC